>NZ_AMQU01000014.1:0-334330 GCF_000307675.1 Paenibacillus sp. ICGEB2008 | reverse complement strand
TGGCGTAATGCTTAATGTGTTAACTTCGGCACCAAGGGTATCGAAACCCCTAACACCTAGCATTCATCGTTTACGGCGTGGACTACCAGGGTATCTAATCCTGTTTGCTCCCCACGCTTTCGCGCCTCAGCGTCAGTTACAGCCCAGAGAGTCGCCTTCGCCACTGGTGTTCCTCCACATCTCTACGCATTTCACCGCTACACGTGGAATTCCACTCTCCTCTTCTGTACTCAAGCTCCCCAGTTTCCAGTGCGACCCGAAGTTGAGCCTCGGGATTAAACACCAGACTTAAAGAGCCGCCTGCGCGCGCTTTACGCCCAATAATTCCGGACAACGCTTGCCCCCTACGTATTACCGCGGCTGCTGGCACGTAGTTAGCCAGGGCTTTCTTCTCAGGTACCGTCACCTCAAGAGCAGTTACTCTCTCAAGCGTTCTTCCCTGGCAACAGAGCTTTACGATCCGAAAACCTTCATCACTCACGCGGCGTTGCTCCGTCAGGCTTTCGCCCATTGCGGAAGATTCCCTACTGCTGCCTCCCGTAGGAGTCTGGGCCGTGTCTCAGTCCCAGTGTGGCCGATCACCCTCTCAGGTCGGCTACGCATCGTCGCCTTGGTAGGCCATTACCCCACCAACTAGCTAATGCGCCGCAGGCCCATCCACAAGTGACAGATCGCTCCGCCTTTCCTCCTTCTCCCATGCAGGAAAAAGATGTATCGGGTATTAGCTACCGTTTCCGGTAGTTATCCCTGTCTTGTGGGCAGGTTGCCTACGTGTTACTCACCCGTCCGCCGCTAGGTTAGTTAGAAGCAAGCTTCTAAACAACCCCGCTCGACTTGCATGTATTAGGCACGCCGCCAGCGTTCGTCCTGAGCCAGGATCAAACTCTCCATTAAAGACGTTACAAAGTAACGTCAACCTGTTTCATCTTCATCCACTCCAATGAGAAGAACCGAAGATGAAACAATATAGAAAGAGCGATTAGCTCATTTTGAAACTGACGAGATAAAATATCTCTTTTGGATTTTGTAAACAAAATCCGTACTCACTCGTTGTTCAGTTTTCAAAGATCAAACTTGCGTAACTCTTTACTTTAACTCACTTTATTTCTTCACCACATCTCAGCGGCGACTTAAATAATATATCATGTTTCTTTTATCTTTGCAACACTTTTTTTTAAGAGAATTTTTCAATTAATTCTAATTTGTTTTTATGTTGCTAATCATCTTGTAAAAGACAACTATAATAATATACCACATGACTATGCTAATTAGCAACATATTTTTTAGTGACATTATTCATGTGTAGGATTACTGCATTAAAAAAAAGAGACTATCATTCTCAACTAGCAGAATAACAGCCTCTTTAACATTTATTCCTTTCACCTTATGACTAACAAATCGGGACGGTACTAGTGTTTACCTCTTTCTTATATTTATCTGCGTCAGTCATTAATCCATGGATTTTGACGTGCACGAGCACTATAGGATGAGGAGCGAGATCTTCCTCCTGTCAATTTACGGGATTTATGCTTCTTAACAGTAGCATGTTCACTTGAAACCTTGGCTTTAGATGTTTCTTCCTTGGATGTACTGCTAGAGTTGTCTTTTGATTTGCCTTTAGACGCGCTATCATCTTTTTTTGAAGAAGCATCTTCATTTTGCGATGGAATAGTCAGATTGTTACCTACCTCTTGCGTTCCCGGAGAGGCTGACGCCGACTCGATCTTTCCTTCCCGGCATCCGCAGTCTGGCATAAACATATAGGGCGTTGTATATCCCTCTAATGGATACATAGGTGCATTTCCATGTGCGAACGGATGATATGGATGATTCGCGGCGTGTTGAGCCATTGGTTGGCTAAAGTCGGACACGTATCCACTTGCAGGCATACTATATTGTGGTCCTCCCCATGCGTTGCCCCACTGGCTACCCTGGACTGCACTCTCTGGTTGCTGCTGCGGACCCCCTTGGTGGATAAATGGAGGATAGACAGGATAGGATGTATTTTCAGACGCTTCATGACTCGGATAATATCCAGGGGTGCAGCAGCAATCTGAATAGGCAGGATAAGGTGTGGGATGAGCATGTATGGGTGCTGCTGTCTGCACAGGTCCCCAGCACCATGGATGCTCACAGTCATGATGATAGCCCTGATCTGCAACTACAGTAGGAGAGGCATGTTCTGCAAAGGAAGTATTTACAGGAGCATTCCCCCAATTCTGAGGAGACCCAATCCCCGGATACAACGAGTTCGGCATTGCATTTATTGGCGGACTGTAATCAAATGTCGGTTGCTGTAATGGCCATGAGGAATTTTCCATCGGCTTCGAGCTTGTGCAGCCACAAAACTTTTCAGTTACAGGTTGCTTTTCGATATTAATTGGAAGCTGCGGTTTAGGTGCAATCGGTTGAGTGACTATAGGTTGGGTGACTATAGGTTGCATTTGTTGAGGTGGGGCAGGTTGAGTAATTATGGGCTGCAATTGAGGTGGAGCAGGATTTACGGGCGCCATATTGACAGGTGCCATGTTCACGGGTGCCATATTGACGGGCGCCATAGGAGCTTCAGGCAGTTTTAATTCAGGAAGCTTAGGAGGATTCACTGTTTCTTTCGGCTGTGTCATTTCTTCTTTAGGGCTAGGCATATTCTCCGGTTTAGGCTGTGTTAATTCCGCCTTGGGCTGGGTAAGTTCTTCCTTGGTCGGGGATTCGGTTTTAGGCTGTGTCATCTCTTCTTTCACTGCGGTATTTTTTTTATTCATAGAAAGATCAGATGCGTTTTCTTTGTAGTGTGGAATATTAACTGTTTCTCCAACCAGAAGTGCGTTCGGGTTTTTAAGTTGGGAATTGGCATCAATAATTATCTTAAGCGGTACATTCCACGCCTTGGACAACTTCCATAACGTATCACCTTGCTTAACCTTGTGTTGATAAACCGTTGACGGCTGTGTTTCCATCGTAACAGGATCTGTCGGAATTTTGATTTTCTCACCGATGCTCAACTGATTAGGGTCTGCCAATTGGGGATTGGCGGCAATAACTTTCTCTAGTGTCACATTATACTTCTGTGCCAGTAAGTATAGAGTGTCACCTTTTTTGACGATGTGTATTTTCACAGGTCACAAACCTCCTAGACTTTCGTTCGGGCGGGATAAACGCCCGGCTTCTGTTATTACATCCTATGCACCTCCCGGGCGAATGACCCCCTACAAACAAAAAAATCCTCTCAACCGAATACTCTTACAAGCATTCAGTCAAAAGGATCTCGATTATTTTAGCCCTGCCACACTTTATAGCCATCCTGATCCACAATCTTCCGGAACTCAGCCAGAAGCTCCAAAGTCACTGGACCAGCAACACCGGAGCCAATCGTACGACCATCTACTTCATAAGCTGCAATCACTTCTGCCGCAGTTCCCGTAAAAAACACCTCGTCCGCGACATATACATCATGCAATGTAAAAGGTTGCTCCTTAAGCGAATATCCAAGCTTAGCACACAAATCGATGATAGCATTACGAGTAATCCCCTCAAGCGCTCCCAAATAACAAGGCGGTGTGTACAACACTCCATTTTTGACAATAAAAATGTTGTCAGCAGAACCTTCCGTCACATATCCTTGGGAATTGAGCATAATAGCCTCACCTACACCAGCATAGTTAGACTGGATCTTCACCAGGATATTGTTGAGGTAGTTCAATGATTTAATCTTTGGATTCAAAGCATCCGGGATGTTGCGACGCTGAGAGACAGAGATTGTCTTCAGGCCTGTCAAATAAGCTTCTTCCGGGTAAATGGCGAGCTGCTCGACGATAATGATGACACTCGCTTTTGCACAACGAAGGGGATCCAAACCTAGATTTCCAGCACCACGGGATACAACCAATCGAATATATCCATTACGCATTTCGTTAAGGCGAATCGTTTCAGCCATGGCTTCCAACATTTCATCAGGAGACAACGGAATGTTCAACTGAATAGATTTCGCAGAATCATACAGACGCTCTAAATGCTCCTTACATTTAAAAATATTTCCGTTATAAATACGAATACCCTCAAATATACCGTCTCCGTACAAGAAACCATGGTCATATACGGAAACCTTTGCGTTCTCCTTAGTTACATGCTGCCCATCCAGATAGATCCATTGTTCTGCCATTACAACCACACCTCCGATTAATGTTCCTTCAAAATAGGTTCGATCGCTGCTTCAACATACTTGTAGCTTGGATAAGAGCCAAGAATGCGTACATGGCACCCCAAAGCCTCGATCTCTGCAAAGGCTGCCGGAAGCAAAACGGAATGCAGAGATTCCAGAACTTCAATGTAAAAATAATAATTCCCCAATTGCTTTTTGGTCGGACGCGATTCAATACGAGACAGGTTTAACCTTCGCCATGCAAATGCAGATAAAACCTGATGCAGCGCTCCCGGGAAATCCTGTGGCGGCGTGACCAAAATACTGGTTCGCTGGCCTTCTGGCGTACGCGGGAACCTTACAGGTTCATGTCCAATCAAGACAAAGCGGGTAAAATTGTTATCGTGATCCGTCACCTTGCTGGCCAAAATGTCCAATCCGTGTTTGGCAGCCGCAAGCTTGGTTCCGAGAGCGGTCCAACCTTTACCTGGGTTATGTTTAACAATTTCGACGGCTTCTGCCGTACTTCCTGCACTCTCCAGCTCAGCTTGAGGAGCGAAAGCTTGTATGAATTCTTTACATTGGGGAAGCGCTACAGGATGGGACATAATTTTGACCACTTTGCTCAAATCCAGCTCGTCCTGATCCCCAAGAAATTCACTACGATGTCCAATAAGATTTTGAATCGAAGGATATACCCATTCCGCCTGCATTGGAATGTCTACCTCATGTACAAGCCAGTCCATATGCAAACTCACAGAGCCGTCAATCGTATTTTCAATAGGAATTACACTATAGTCTGCCTGTCCCTTGTCTATTGCCTGAAATACGTCTGCTATATGTTTGTAAAATAGAAGTTCACAGGGTGTATCTCCTAACAAATATTTAATCGCTTCATGAGAAACAGTCCCCTCAGGAAGAAGTGCAATTCGTTTCATATCGTAAGTTCCCCTTTAATCATATCCATAAAAGGGTGTGTATTCCCTTCCGTATATACTTTAACCCCTTCAACCTCTGGGCGCAATTTCAAAACAGACGCAGTGATCCCTTCTTTGTTCATTGTCTCCGTTAAATACTGTTCAAGCTCCGCTTTGCGATTTTCCCGTTGATCCATCAATGCCAGCAACGTCGGTCCAGCACCACTAAGGGCCACACCCAATGCACCATAATGGTGCGCATCCTGTAGGATCTCTGTCATACCCGGCACTAGTGCCGCGCGGTAAGGCTGATGAAGCTGATCCCGCATCGCTTCGGCGATTAGATCTGTTCGGCCCGATGCCAATGCCGCTACCAGCATTGAAGCATGACTTATATTATATACAGCATCCTTCAAGGATACGTGGGTAGGCAGGACCTCTCTGGCCTTCGACGTAGACAGTTGAAAATCTGGAATAACTACCATTACCTCTAGATTAGCATCCGGTTCAATCCGTAAGTGCTTGGCATGCTCGCCATCCCACATAGCAGTAATAATACCACCAAACAGAGAGGCTCCGACATTGTCCGGATGCTTTTCGATAGCGCTTGCCATGTCAAATAGCTTGGAATCCGACAGAGGCGAGCCAATCAGCGTATTAGCAGCCACCAGGGCACCTACAATGGCGGAAGCACTGCTGCCCAAACCACGGGTAAGCGGAATATCCGAGTACATCGAAATTTCCAGCTCAGGAACAGATACACCTGCTTCACGAAAAACCATTTGTGCTACCTTGTAAATCAAATTGGTTTTATCTTGGGGAACGCCATTCATTTGATCTCCGTACAGATGGAAAGCTGTCTGCTCGGCCTCTTTTAATTCAATCCATGCGTATAGAGACAACGCCATGCCCAATGTATCAAAGCCAGGTCCTAGGTTAGCCGTACTCGCAGGCACGCGCACTCTTGCTGTTTTCAAAACGGTCATACAAATGATTCCTCCTGCTTTTATTGACTATCCCTCTACCCGATATACACTCTTGATGCGGCGAATCACGTCCAAAGTTTCAAAATGCTCTAAAACCTTTTTCATACTTGCTTTGCTAGCTAAATGAGTCACGATAATAATTTCAGCATCGGGATTAGTCTCATTCGGTTGCTGCACGACAGATGCCAAACTGACATTGAATTCAGCAAATACCTGCGTAATCTGTGCCAATACCCCCGCTTTATCATCCACGTGCAAAAGCACGAAATTTTTGAAATACACGTCTTCGTCATTGCTAATTTTTTTAGGATTGTAGGGTACGATTGCTTTAAGCCCATTTACGCCGAGTTTGAGGTTTTTCACTACAGCTACCAGATCAGCCACAACTGATGTAGCTGTTGGCATTTCACCTGCACCTGCACCATAAAACATGGTTTCACCCACCGCTTCACCATGTACATAAACTGCGTTGAACACCCCGTTCACCGAAGCTAATGGATGCTGCTTGCGCACCATAGTTGGCTGAACATTAATCGTAAATTCATCACCTTGACGCTCTGCAATGCCAAGTAATTTCATTTCATATCCTAATCTTTTAGCAAAAGCAATATCTTCACTGGTTACCTTGGAAATGCCGCTCACGCTTACATCCTTGAGCTCTACATTGGAACGGAAACCAAGGGTGCCAAGTATCGCCATCTTTCGGGCCGCATCCAATCCTTCGACATCTGAGGTCGGATCAGATTCTGCGTATCCAAGCTCTTGGGCTTCCTTAAGAACCTCCTCATACGAGGCTCCTTCCTGGCTCATTTTAGTTAAAATATAGTTTGTTGTACCGTTCACGATTCCCATAATGCGGGTAATACGGTCAGAGGAGAAACCTTCAATGAGTGTACGAATAATCGGGATACCACCTGCTACGCTAGCCTCATAAAAAATATCACATTGTTTTTCCTGTGCCTTTGCCAGTACTTCAGAACCGTGCAATGCCATTAAGTCCTTGTTGGCCGTTACAATGTGCTTGCCTCTCTCTAACGCTTCGAGAATGTACTCCTTCGTCTGATCAATCCCACCCATGACTTCGATAATCACATCAATTTTAGGATCTCGAATGACTTCCCACGGGTCCTCCGTAAGCTTGGCGGTGTCTACTTCAATGGAACGATACTTTTCTATGTTTTTTACAGCTATTTTTTCAATGACGATCGGTGAACCGACTTGTCTGCTCAAGTCTTCCTGATTACCCTCAACGATTCGAACGACTCCCGTACCTACAGTCCCCAAGCCTAACAATCCTACTTTGACCGGTTTCATTCATTCCCCTCCTGGTAACTTTTATCTAACGAACTGTATCGCCTCAGCCTTGCCCAATCAGGCGGACCCGCTTGACTCCAGAAATGCTCTCCAAGCCCTCCAGCAGAACACCCAATTCATCACTAAGCCTGGACATTTCTACTGAGATGACTACGTTGGCTCTGCCTTGCAGTGGAATACTTTGCTGGATCGTCAGCACATTACCTCCGTAATCTGCCACTCTACCGAGCACCCTGGACAGCATACCGGATTGATGCTCTAGATCAATAGAGATATTGACAATTCGCTCGCGCTCCAACTGGTTAACCAAATGTATGCCATCTTTATATTTATAAAAGGCGCTTCGGCTTAGCCCAACTTGCTCCACAGCATCATGTACGGTTTTAACATCTCCCGAAGCCAGCAGCAGTTTTACCTGTATGGTCTTAACAATAGCTTCAGGCAAAATATCTTCCCGTACCAAGTAATAGCGCTCTTTCAAGAACGTCCTCTCCTCAAAGACTTATGTTTTTGTATAGAGGACATTATATCGAAACTCTTGAAAATCGGCAAGCTAACAATACAAAAAACGGCTACTGCCTTCTATAGAATTCCCTATAGTGCAGTAACCGTTCAGGTTTTAAAGCCTTATTTCATTTTTAGTAGTAGCTGCTACCTTCTACAAATTCGAACTCGAAATCAGCAATGCGTACAGATGTACCATCTGTGGCACCACGCTTGCGTAGCTCAGCATCCACACCCATATGACGCAACGTTCTTGCTAATTTTAAGATAGCATCATGTGAGTTCATCTGCATACGCTTCATCATGCGCTCAATTTTGGGGCTGTGCACCACGAATGTGTCGTTTTCACGTACGATCGTAAAGCCCTCGTCTTCGGCCGTATCCAACTTAAATACCTTACGTTCATTGACTTCTGCTACTTCCTCAACAACCGGCTCGTCCGGTATTTGATCCAACAGATCAGCAGCTCGATAGAGCAGTTCCTTTACCCCCTGACGTGTCAGAGAGGAAATAGGCATGATTTCAAGGTCAGGACGTATCGCAGCAATTTGTTCTTTGAAGTGAGCAAGATTTTCTTCAGCTTCCGGCATATCCATTTTATTGGCCGCCACAATTTGTGGACGCTCAGCCAGAGCTGCATTATATTGCTTTAATTCGTCGTTTATTTTGGTCCAGTCTTCAAACGGGTCACGTCCTTCAGAGCCCGCCATATCCACAACATGGATAATGATTCGCGTCCGCTCAATATGCCGCAGGAATTCATGACCCAGTCCAGTGCCTTCATGAGCTCCTTCGATCAAACCAGGCAAATCGGCCATCACAAAGTTCCGCTGATCCCCCACATCTACGACGCCCAGATTTGGGGTAATCGTTGTAAAGTGGTATGCGCCAATTTTAGGTTTTGCGGAAGTTACAACTGACAACAAGGTAGACTTTCCTACACTAGGAAATCCGACCAAGCCTACGTCAGCCATCACTTTTAACTCAAGTGTAATATAACGTTCTTGCCCCTCCGCACCGTTTTCAGCCAATTCAGGCGCTGGATTGCTCGGTGTAGCAAAACGAATATTACCGCGTCCTCCGCGTCCTCCTTTAGCTACAACGACCTGTTGGCCATGACGTGTCATATCTGCCAATACTTCACCAGTGTCATCATCCATGATAACTGTTCCCGGTGGTATACGGACGATCATGTGCTCTGCGTTGGCTCCGTGTTGGCTTTTGTTGCGACCTTTTACTCCACGCTGGGCTTTAAAATGCCGTTGGTATCGAAAATCCATCAAGGTGCGCAAACCCTCATCTACACGGAAAATCACATCCCCACCGTTCCCTCCGTCACCACCAGCTGGGCCACCATTAGGAACATATTTCTCACGGCGAAACGCAATTAATCCGTCTCCACCGTCACCGCCTTTAACAAAAATCTTCGCTTTATCTACAAACATGGTTACACCTTCCTTATGTCTGGCACTGCATTCGAATTTGAAGCATATCACCCGTAGGGAGCTTTTCTGTTCGAAGGCGTTCACTTCCAAGTACGGATCTGACCTGCTTTAGTATATTTAAGTCGGCAGGCATATCACTTCCTTCAAAACGGACGATAACATCATTCTGATCCATACCGAAATAAAGTGTCAATCTGCGCACTTCTCCCCAGGACGACCGGCCCCCGCCATATTGATACGCACGCACCGTTTGTATGACGGCCGAGGCAAGCGACTCGCCGTCTTCGGGAGACATGACAGCGTCTAACTTTAACTCTTCCTCAACCTTTACCGACAATTGTAAATTTCCGGCGTTCACGCGAAAAGACTGCAAATAAAACACCAGCGAGGGAATACCCAGCTTAGATATTTTACTGTCTTCCGACACCCGCCCTTTTATTGTTTCCACATAAGCAGCTGATTTATCATGCTTATTCATACGAATATAGCCATAAAGCACCTGTAAATCATTCATCCAGTCATGCCGATGATGGTTAAGCGTCGCTATCGCTGTACGCTCAAAAGAACGCAAAGCAGCTTTCCGCTCAAGTTCAACCTGTCTATGGGTATACCACATACCAAAACAAGCAGCAGCTACAGCCCACACAGCTAGTATGATAATCGTTAATGCTTTGGGATAGAGCAGTGAAAAAACCAAAGGAATCAGAATGGAACCCAACGCCAGATAAGGCGCTCTTATCCGCTGGAACATGGCTTCTCTCCGTTCTGCGATAATTAAATGGACTAGTCAACAACCTTAATCCAGTATAGCACAGACTAACTTTCCAGTTCATTACCATCATGCAAAAAAGCCTCCGACAAAAGTGCCGGAGGCTTTTCAGCGTGTCTAAGCCGCTATTAAGCTTCTACAGTAGCTGCTACTGGAGCAACGTCGATCGGGTAGATGCTCACCTTTTTGCGATCACGGCCCCAACGTTCGAACTTCACAACGCCGTCCACTTTCGCGAACAGAGTGTCGTCCTTACCGATGCCCACGTTCGTGCCCGGGTGAATTTTCGTTCCGCGTTGACGAACCAAGATGCTACCGCCGGTAACTGCTTGACCGTCAGCACGTTTCACTCCAAGACGTTTCGATCTGCTGTCACGTCCGTTTTTTGTGGAACCTACACCTTTTTTCGATGCGAATAACTGAAGATCCAATGTCAATTTCAACATGATGTCTACCTCCTTCTTTGTTTATTTTCTATTTGAATATACTTACCGTATGATTCAGCAATGCTTGTCAGCATAATCACCATGGATTCCAACAACAGTTGAACCTGTGCGTTCGCATCATGATAACTTTCAGGAGATAGATACGCGCTTAAAAAGCCGTTTTCCATTTCCGTTTCCATTTCAACGTCCGTAAGAGCTACAATCGAATTGACAGTTCCTACGGTTACCGCCGAAACACCAGCACATACGATATCTTCGCCAGATTTAGCAAAATTCGCATGGCCTTTAACAGAAAACCCCTGTATGCTGCCATCCTCCAGTCGTATAATACGCACGATAATCAATTATCGCACCCTCTTACGCTTGGATTTTTTCAATCGTCACTTTCGTGTACGGTTGACGATGACCTTGCTTCACATGGTAGTTCTTTTTAGGTTTGTATTTGTATACGATGACCTTTTGACCTTGACCATGCTTCTCAACTTTAGCCGTTACAGAAGCTCCAGAAAGAAGCGGTGTACCTGCTGTCAAGCCATTGTCGCCGGACACTGCCAGAACACGATCGAACGTTACAGTTTCACCATCATTAGCTTCCAACTTCTCGATGAACAATACGTCGCCCTCTTGAACTTTGTATTGCTTACCACCTGTTTCGATAATTGCGTACATTTGCTTGCACCTCCTTATGTCTCAGACTCGCCTAATAGCAGGTGGCAGTTTCTTTAAGATACTGCACTTCAGTACCTGATTGGAGCGGTTACAGCATGTGCAGCCAATCTTACGCATCACACATACTAAATGATTGTAGCACAAGCTTCGTACACATTCAACCTTTAGTTTTGAAATAATTTTGATTACGCACGTTCTATACGAGAGTCTTTTCTTCACGCACTTTTTTGCGGGTCATTTCCAGTAAACCTAACCGCGTCCAACCGACAACATAGGATTTAGTCCGGTCCTTTTTTAATCTTGCCTCCAGCACAGAGGATACTTCCCTACGATTCTCCTCTTGTTCCATATCAATAAAATCAATGATGATAATACCACCAATATCACGGACACGTACCAGGCGGGCAATTTCTTCTGCTGCTTCAATGTTAGTCTGGGTCACCGTCTCTTCCAGATTACTGCCGCCCGTAAACTTCCCTGTATTCACATCAACGACGGTCAATGCCTCCGTATGATCAATGACAATGTATCCGCCACCCTGAAGCCATACCTTTCGCGCAAAATCGCGTTCCAGCTGCTCATGAATGCCATAAGCTTTGAAAATAGTTTCTTCTGCACTGCGAAATATACTTACATGAGCTTTCGCAGAACCGATCTGTTGCAGCATTATTTCTGCATCCTTTGCTTGCTCCTCACTGTCAATGACCAGTTCATCCTGCTCAGGTGTAAACACATCGCGAATTAAACGCTGAACGATACTCAGATCCCGGTGCAATTCACACGGTGCAGAGTGTTCGCCCGCTTTACGCTGAATAGCCGCCCATTGCTTGCGTAGTTGATTCAGATCATTTTCAATCGCCTCTATACTCATTTCCTCTGAAACAGTACGAATGATGACCCCTTCCTCACCCGTGCGCAGTTGCTCTCCCATTGCTTTCAAACGGGCACGTTCTCCCTCACGCTCAATCTTCTTGGATACGGCCACATAATCAGCACGGGGCATGTAAACAATCCAGCGGCCGGGAAGTGAAAAATGAGTGGTCACCCTGGCTCCTTTGCTACCAACTGCCTCTTTTAATACCTGTACTACGATTTCCTGCCCCACCTTTAACAGTTCAGAAATGGACGGCTTTACCTCTGGCTGCTTGTCCAAATGGGCATGAAGTACGTCATCCACATACAAAAAGGCATTCTTGCGCTGTCCAATGTCAACAAAAGCGGCTTGCATTCCCGGTAGCACATTGACCACCCTAGCTTTGAAAAAAGAACCTAGAATTCCCCGTTTTCGCGGTAGTTCAGCCGCATATTCAACCAACCGTCCCTCTTCCAACAGTGCCATTTGGGTCATCTGCTGTTGGCATTGTACAATCATTTGCTTCATGGTTTTTCAACCTCTCTGAATACAGCCTCTTCCTCAATTCATAAAACATTATTTGGGCTTGGATTCTCCACCATTTGGCGGGCGTGCCGCAAAATAAGAGCGTATAAGTCGTTGCTCCGGCAATACAGCTACAATCCGTCCCTGTTCATTCATAACGTAAACCATATGATATCGGTCTCTTCTGAAAAGACGCAAAACAGGCTCCAAATGTTTCACTGGCAGGGATACAATAGGTAAAGCAATGCTTCCTTTAGCCGCTTCGCGGTAAAAAAGCTCGTCCCTCCCCAGCAAAAAACGTATAAAACGGTAAGGGATATTCCGATAATCCACAATATTAGAATAAAGCAAAAAAATCCCTACCGCCAGCAGATTTAAATGTAAAGGCTCATCTTGTCTTAATAACGGCGAAATACCATACAGGCAAAACAGCAGACTGGTTACGATACTGGCTCTAAAAGTCCATACTAATGTGCGATGATAAGAAAAGAATAAGCTAATCAGTGACTGTAATATTTTCCCACCATCGAGCGGTAAAATGGGCAACAAATTAAACAATGCAATAACAGCATTTCCCTGAATTATATAATTTACATAATCATGCTCCAACCCACTCACATGCCTAAGCCACAAAAGAATGATGATCATGATTCCGTTTTGCAGGGGGCCCGCTAGAGCAATGACAATTTCCTTCCACGCATTGAGCTTCCCTTGATCCTCAATGACAGCTACTCCTCCAAAGGGTAACATCTGTATGGAAAGCAACCGCGCCCCCAACAACGAAGCAGCTGTCGCATGACCTAGTTCATGTATAAACACCAGTGTAAATAAAGTCATGATCTCGATAAAATGTCCAGTTAATACAGAGGTCAGCATAACTAGTACAAACAGTGGATGCAGTGATAGGGTCACCCCTCGGACATTAATCAAGGGCTACCACTTCCGACGGGTCAATGTATTGATCCCCTCTTTGAATTGCCAAAAATAAAGTTGCCACCTCGCTACCGCTGTGACTTGCTGGCAATACACCGATCTCTTCACCCTCCTGAACCCAATCGTTCACTTTTAAGGTAGAGCGTGAAAGCCTTCCGTAAGTTGCTGTGATGCCCCCAGTGTGACGAACTGTAACCGAAATCCCGCTTTTGGGATGGTTTAATACGTCTAATACACGTCCTGCATCTATACTTTTAACAGCGATTGCCCCGTTATCGGTAACATTCGGCGTAATTTCTACCCCTTTAAGGCTCAGTACAAACGGCTGTGTTATATTGCCTTCAATCGGTGGAGAGCCCTTTCGACTAGCGTCTACCTGGTTCGTTTCATGCTCCTCGCCAAAAATCGGTAAAAAGGAAGGAGCTCCGTCAAAATAAGTTTTATACCATTGTCCGGCGGCTACAAAATCCATGTCCTTATTCAAGGCATCCGCGACAAACATTCTCAAATTTACTGCATAGGGAATATCCCAGCGAAATAAGCCCCATACCACTCCAAATAACACTGTTGCTATGACAGTTCTGCGCCAAAAGGAACTCCAAAAAGACGGACCACGATTTGCCCCAAAAGATTGCTGCCAACGTTGTCGATCATTTTTCCACTCGGTTTCTGGGTCTCTGGGCGAGTTGGCACTGACTACAGGCATCGATTTCATTTCTCTGTACCCGTACCTGTTCTGATCTATGCCTGAGGAATACGCCTCCGCTTTGTTTCCCTCGATTAGCTGCTGTATACGTTCTTTTCTGCGTTGCTTGATTCCGGAATTTTTGTCCATCTTATTCAGCCCCCTCAGCGAGGTAAGTTTATTACATCTTATGAGGACGGGCTTCAACTTATGTTGTCCGGGTGGGAATTACATACCCTAAAAAATCAAAAAAACCGGCGCTAGCGCACCGGATATGTTTTGTATTTATAACATTTATGTAATGACCTAAATTTACGAACCATTATCATAGAAATTAAAAAAGCAAACCAAAAACACTTAAATAAGTTGCCACTTATTTAAGTGTCTAGTATTACAAATGAACGCTACTGTAACACTTACCTTAGAAATCTTCCTGTTTTCCTTATCCACCCATACCAAAAAATTTCTTAAAGCGTGTCATCACGCTCTTCTTCTGGTCCAGCTGCATAAGAGGCACAGTATCGCCCAAGATTCGTCTCGCAATGTTCCGATAGGCAATCGCTGCCTGTGCATCCGGATTCATAACAGTAGGCTCTCCTGTATTAGCTGCTTTAATTACCATTTCATCATCCGGTACAATCCCAATAAGGTCTATGCTAAGCACTTGTAGAATCCCATCAATATCTAACATATCTCCGGATTTAACCATACTATTGCGAATGCGGTTAACCACTAATTTAGGTGATATCACATGTGAACTTTCCAGTAAACCAATGACCCGATCTGCATCGCGTACAGCAGCATTTTCTGGAGTAGTTACAACAATGGCCTGATCCGCACCGGCAATGGCATTTTTAAAGCCTTGCTCAATACCCGCAGGGCAGTCAATCAATATATATTCAAAATCCTTCTTAAGCTCTAAAATAATATCCTTGACCTGCTCCGGCGTAACAGCACTCTTGTCCTTGGTTTGAGCAGCTGGCAGCATATACAACTCCTCAAAACGCTTGTCCTTAACCAGTGCCTGATTCAGACGGCAACGACCTTCCGCTACATCAACAAGGTCATAAATAATCCGGTTTTCCAGACCCATCACAACGTCTAGATTACGCAAACCGATATCCGTATCCACCAAACACACCTTTTTGCCGAGCAGTGCAAGCGCTGTTCCTATATTGGCTGACGTCGTCGTTTTGCCGACGCCGCCTTTTCCTGAAGTGACGACGATAGCCTCTCCCATGTGCTACACCCCTTTGAACACGTTAAAATCGCGGCCCAGACGCACAATATTGCTCATTTTGTCTATTTGCATAGCGCCATCCTTGAGATACGCAAATTCCATGCCGGATTCACGCGTCTCCCATTCATCTGGTGGACGGCTGATCATTTCGGAAATTCGCAGCTGTGTTGGTGCAAAATAGGAGGCCGCGATAATCGCTTCACTATTTCCCTCCATCCCTGCATGCGCCATGCCCCGCAGAGCGCCAAGGACATAAATATCACCGGTACAAGTTATAATTCCACCCGGGTTAACATCTCCCAAAAAGAGTAAGTTTCCATCGTGATGAAGCACTTGTCCTGAGCGGATAATCCCTGTCACCGTGTGAATGGGGGGCTTGCCCTGCACTACCGCAGGCAATCCGGGTGATTCTACAGACCTGATGAGCAGATTACCCTTCTGCTTTAAAATCTCCAGAATACTTTCCTTCTGCTCCTCCGTTACTTCCCGACTTCCCAGCTTAATATCCACATGAATGATCGGGCCTGTTAAAATATTTTGATGACTGTGCTCCAGCTTAAAACGCAGCTCACCCAGCAAATCCTCAAATTCGCATTGATCGTCCAGCAGGAATACCAGGCCATCTTTGATGCCTTTAATCGTGACATGATTCGATTTCACCGCCATTAGCCTGTCCCTCCTATCTCAATCATTTCGTCCCCGGGACGTCAAATCCCTGCTAACCCGGACAAAATGTGTGTAAAAAGACCTAGACAGTCTCTTCCTTTTTCACACGGGTACCCAAACGCTGTAATTGCTTGCGAACAGGGACATAAATGATGAGGGCGAACAGAAAATGGATAAATAAATCAGGAATCATATACTGGGCAAGTGCCCAATTGAAAGTCTGATGATTCAGCTGGAACAGCTGATCAATGGCAAAGAGCATAGAATCCAGCAAGAAACTACCAATCAACACGGCCGCCATCATAATGGGCATCGGTGCACGTCTAGCTGTAAACACAAGCCCTAATAAGTATGCAGACAATCCCATTGCAAAAGAATAAGGGCCAATGATAAACCCGTAGTACACTACGTCATGAATAAGTCCAAAAACAATACCTAGCACCAACGCTGTATGACGGCTGTAATACACAGATACAAACAAAATTACGACATACACAAAATTTGGGACCATTCTTGAATGCCAACTATCCGGGAGAAGCCAAGGAAGAATCGTTCCTTCAGCTATAAACAGGACAAACAGCAGCAGTATCAAAACCTGACCGCGCATCTTCATTATTCCGGTACCTCAGGAGTGTAGAGGACGAGCAGTTCTTTCCAATCCACAAAGCTGGCTGCCGGTTTAATAATCGCTGTCCGTGTTTTACCGAACTCTCCAACCTGAATTTTCTCCACCGTTCCAATCATTAGGTTTTTGCGGAACTTCCCGCCTGCACCAGACGTAATAATCTGATCACCCTTTGCGATTGGATCTTTTTCTTCAATGCGAGTCATTTGAAATCTGTTCGTACCCGGATCATAGCTTTCAATCATACCAAACGATTGATTTTCCTTACCCAAGACTGTCGCTGCAATAGCATAAGAATTCGGATTTTTAGGGTCCAATGTAGTCAACAGCGTAACGGTAGACGTAAAATTCCCCGTGCGGCTAATGACTCCAACAAATCCTTCAAGTGAACTGACTTCCTGACCAACCTTGGCTCCATCCTTCTCACCAATATCAATCACGAGCGTTTTGGAATCATTGCTAACACTGTTCACTTGAGCAACACGATAATCATAATTATTTTTCGCCTTTTGCGTTTGGGTGAACTTCAGTTCATTCTGCAATCTGGCATTTGTCTCAACATAATTATGAGTCTGAATCTGGTCACGAGTCAGCTTAGCCACGGCTATTTTTAACCGCTCATTTTCTTCGTAAATACTACGCATATTGCCAATATCTTCAAAGAAGCCCGCTATTGCTGAAGCGGGCCTGTAAAAGATACCTTGCACAAAGCCAATTGAATCTCTGGCGAACTTCTCGGGCCAGGTTAAGGAATTTCTCTGTCCAAGTGTAATCCCCATAAGGGCAATAAACAGAACGATTCCGATCAATAGAACAAATAGTCTTTTATTGCCAAACAGCTTAAACAGTTCCTACACCCCCGATTCAACGTTTGGAACGGACGGCAGAACTGCTGCGCGATTTGAACAAATGGATATTTTCCAGTGCTCTACCCGTACCGATTGCCACACAATCCAGAGGATTTTCCGCTACGATCACCGGCATTCCGGTCTCACCTGCCAACAGCTTATCCAGGTTGCGCAGTAGTGCTCCACCACCAGTCAGTACAATTCCTCTATCCATGATGTCCGCCGCCAGCTCGGGAGGGCATTTTTCCAATGTTACTTTGACTGCGTCCACGATCGCATTCACGGTGTCTGACAATGCTTCGCTAATTTCATCGGAGGTAATCGTAATTGTCTTCGGCAAGCCTGTAACCAGATCGCGTCCGCGGATTTCCGATGTTTCCACTTGCTCTAATGGCATTGCTGAACCAACTTCCATTTTCAACTGCTCAGAAGTCCGTTCACCAATCATCAGATTGTATTGACGTTTCACGTATTGAATAATAGACTCGTCCATTTCATCGCCAGCCACTCGTACAGAACGACTTGTTACGATCCCTCCCAAGGAAATGACCGCAACTTCGGTTGTACCTCCACCGATATCGACAACCATACTGCCCGTAGGCTCCCATACCGGCAGATCAGCGCCAATTGCCGCTGCAAACGGCTCTTCAATCGTGTACGCCTCTCTTGCGCCTGCTTGCTTGGTCGCATCTTCAACAGCACGCTGTTCCACTGCAGTAATACCCGAAGGCACGCAAACCATCACGTTCGGATGGCGCGGAAACAATGAACGTTGTGCTTGCGCCTGACGGATGAAATATTTAATCATCGTTGCAGTCGTATCAAAATCGGCAATGACTCCATCCTTCATTGGACGAATTGCACGGATATTTCCCGGTGTGCGACCGATCATTTTTTTCGCAGATTCCCCAACAGCCTCAATGGTTTTTGTATCTGTACGCAATGCGACTACAGATGGTTCACGAACCACGATTCCCTTACCTCTTACGTATACAAGCGTGTTTGCCGTCCCCAAGTCAATTCCCAAATCTTTTGTAAAGCCACCCAGCATGATGTTAATCTCCTTTTCTCTTCCCTGAAATCTGTTATCCCTGTATAAACGGTTTATTCAGGCCGGTTTATCCGGTCGTGTTTAAATGTTTGATTTAAATATTATATTATATCAGACCTTGTTCCTTCAAACTTACAAAGGTCCCGTCCCCGATCACAATATGATCAAGCACGTCGATACCCACGATGTTGCCCGCTTCCATCAAGCGGCGGGTCAACTGGATATCTTCCGGGCTTGGCTTCGGATCACCGCTCGGATGGTTATGAGCGCAAATAATCGAAGCACTGCTGCACTTGATTGCAGCCCGGAATACTTCACGAGGATGCACGATGGCGGAATTCAGGCTGCCCATAGATAGCGTTTCCTGAGCAATGACATGGTTTTTGGTATTTAGAAACAGGCAAACAAAATGCTCTTTCTGCAAATAACGAAGCTGCTCGAACAGCAGATCTGCCACATCCCGCGGGCAACTAATCACCGGGGTCTCCAAGTGGCGTGACAATGCCAATCGACGCCCGAGTTCGATACCCGCTTTTAGCTGTATCGCTTTAGCATTTCCAATACCCTTAATCTGGGTCAACTCGCTCAGACTCATATCCACCAGTTGACGCAGATTCCCTGCCTGCTGCAAAATACGCTGCGCTAAATGCACAGATGATTCTCTTTGTGTTCCTGTACGCAGTAGTATTGCTAGCAACTCCGCGTTGCTCAAGGCATCCGCCCCATATGTCATCATGCGCTCTCTTGGTCGTTCTTCATGGGGGAGGTCGCGAAGCATCAGTATTGGCGACTCCAGCATATGTTTATCCCCTTTTATGGACGCAGCACATTTACTCCAAAATCGGACAGCATGTCCGACAGCAAAGAAAGCGGCAATCCTACGACGTTAAAATAACAACCCTGAATAGATTCCACCAACGTAGCACCCATGCCTTGAATGCCATACGATCCTGCTTTGTCAGACGGTTCACCAGTATTTACGTATGCCACAATTTGTTCTTGGCTCAAAGGCTTCATTGTGACCTCCGTTTGGCGATGTCTAACAAGCATCTTGCCGGTTCCGGTATGTATGCAGGCTACCCCGGTGTACACACGGTGTGTTCTTCCCTGCAATGCAGTCAACATGCGAACTGCGTCCGCATGGTCGGCAGGCTTGCCCAATACCGAATCCTCCAGCACGACAATCGTATCACTGCCAATCACCAATCCAGCTTCCTGGGACTGTGCGGCAGTGCGCACGACCGCTTCGGCTTTGCGGGCCGCAAGGGTCTCCACGATTTGCTGAGGCGTCCAGCTCTCAGGCGTGCTTTCATCCGCATGACTCGGCACCACCTCAAAGGGGAGTCTCAAATATGCGAGTAATTCCTTCCTTCTTGGTGAAGTCGATGCCAGAATAATGCGGGGCGTAATTTTCCCGTCCATAAGGGAAGCTCCTTTTCATCAGTTAGAGCCTGCGATACAGCCAGAATGCGGCGATGATGCCGATCAGACTAAGCAGGCTCAATTCAAAATTTATCGTTATGTTGTAGTTGATAATATCCAGATCCGCTCTCGGCGACCAGGATATCGTAGTGGGGTGGGTCAGAAAGGAAAGGACTTTGACCGATTGAAGGGCCTTAGCAATCCAGGCACCCAAAAGCCAACCGAGCAACAAAAACAGTATAAGCATTCCTACATTTTTTTTCATCCTGATCTTCCCTCGCCATTTTTTGACACCTTCATTATTATACGGTGATTTGTACTGCAATACAAACAGAAATCCGGCATGGGGAACTATTTCCAGTTCCTTGCCGGAAAGTATGGTTAGTCTACTGTTTTATGAATTGAATAAATTCCTTCTCACGCAAAACATATTCCATCATGGAGGACTGAATCTCCCAAATGTGTTCCTTGGCTGTATTCTTGTTATATTCTCCAAGTGCAGAGACTGCGCTGTTCATCGCCTTTTCAAGCGAGGTTGCGGTGGCAGCCGCTTCCTTCGGAAGACCAGTAGGAAGTGCAGCGACATTTTGTGTCCACTGCTGATGCAGGTCGTTCAGCTCGCTCATGTCGGAGGCTGACACCGCATTTGAGCCTTCTTCTCTGAGCAAATTTGAAGAAAGTCCGCTCAGCTTCCCCACTAATGAGTTGCTTAACTGAAAAAAGGTAGTGAGTTTATCACCATTACCTCCGTAAGCCGCTTTTTCAAATCCGGGTAATTCGAGCTCGCGGACATACAATTCCACTCCTTGTGTCTTCAATTGATTACTGAGCAACTTGGCTTGCTCCCTATCCGACGATATTCCTGCATATACCCGGTTTTGATCCTCGCTATCCCCTCCTGCTGCAATGCCTGCCTTCAACAGTTCTTCCTTTGCCTGTAAAGCCCGCTCTGGAGTGCTGAAAACCCCATATTGCAGCAAATAATAGGTTTGTGGAGGCACTTGAGTTGCTACGACGGCGACAGGGGCAGCATTCTCTTTTGCATACGTGTTATCGACATCAACAGATTCTTTAAAAACAGGCACAGCCTCATCAGCAGAAGGATCAGATCCCGGGACCATACCGCCTCCGTTAAACAGTAACAACAAAATATATCCGAACATGCCTCCTGTCACCAACGCGCTGGCTACAGAACCGATTAATCTCCATCTGGAAGGGTGAGGTGGACGCTTTCTATACTCTTGACCGGAATAATAGGTTTCCTCAACCTCAACATCGTCCTCTTCCGGACTTTCCGGTAGAATGTCCGCATCTGACCAGGAAGCTGCCGAACGACCAAAAGGGTCGTCCCATCCCTCTTGTACCCTCAATGTTGGAGTAAAGCGCCGAGTTGCAGTGCGTTTGTTCGTCTCCACAGGCTTACCAAGCTCTGAATGTTGTGTAGTTCGAGTATGTTTCTCCATACTGCTAGTCCGTTCCATCCCTTTATGCTGGTTATCTGTTTGATAAAGCTCATCATCGTGATATAACTCCGTATCTCTGATCGTGTCACGCTGTCCGTTCGTAAATGACTCATTTTGGTTCGGAAGCACCTGTAGCTTATCCTCCCGGCTTGTTTCCGGCAACTGTTGATCGAACCGGAATGTCATCTTGGCCTTGTTCATGGATGCACTCCCTCCTTGTCCCATACTTCCTCATAGTCTGTTGTATGAGTCAAGCTGAGAGAATATGCCTCGGCTTTACAAAAAAAGGGTATCCCGAAACACCTTCGTGTTCGGAATACCCTTCAAAGCTATAATACATTGGCGTAACAGCCCATGTTCATACGTATTACACTTGTTGCCCGCGAAGATGGCGTGCTAACGCGTCGCCAGCTTTCCAGATATCTCCTGCTCCCATTGTCAGCACAAGATCGCCTGGTTGTAACCGATCTTTCAGCTCTTCGATCACAGCTTCTTTGGTTGGTAAATAGATTGCATTCGCATTGCTGTTTTGGACGATTAAATCCACCAGTTTGGAAGAATGCACACCTTCAATCTGTTTTTCTCCTGCTGGTGAATAAATATCGGTAATGATCACTTCACCAGCCTCGCTAAACGCACGGCTGAACGCATCCAGCAGGAAAAAGGTACGACTGTAGCGTTGTGGCTGGAACACGGCAATAATACGCTTGCCAGTTGCTCTCGCTGCACTGATCGTAGCCTCAATCTCTGTTGGGTGATGCGCATAATCATCAATAATCAAAATGTCATTGCCTTCACCTAGCACTTGAAAACGACGTTTCGCTCCATGAAATTCCACAATAGTTGCAGCAATTTGATCAAATGGAATCCCTGCTTCCAGACATGAAATCACGGTAGCCATCGCATTATACATGTTATGTTTACCAGGTACAGACAATTCAATCGTTCCGAGTGCTGTTCCCTTACGGCTCATCGTAAAGCTTAATCGGCGGTCACCCAGTTGGATATCTGTCGCCATGTAATCCGCTTCATGCTCTACCCCATAAGTAATGACCCGAGTTTGGAGCTGAGGCAGCATCTCTCGGATGTTCTGATCATCTGCGCATACAATAGCTGCTCCATCCGGCCGAATTTGGCTCAAGAATTGCACGTAAGCACTTTTCAGGCGATTGAAGTCCCCATCGTAATTTTCCAAATGATCTGCTTCAATATTGGTTACGATCCCCTGCCAAGGATGATATTGTAGGAAAGAACCATCGCTTTCATCCGCCTCGGCAACGACAAACTCGCTTTTCCCCGCTTTGGCGTTCGTCCCCAAATTCGTGATTTCGCCGCCGATAATATACGTTGGGTCAACGTTACATCTCTCCATAACCAGAGCGATCATAGAAGAGGTTGTCGTTTTCCCGTGCGCACCCGCAACCGCTATACCCTTACGTTCGTTAAGCAAGCGAGCCAGCATCTGCGAACGGTGCAGTGTTGGAATATTCAATTCTTCTGCTGCCACCCGCTCTACATTGTCACGTGACAATGCTGTTGAATAGACGACGATATCTGCGCCCGCAATATGTTCAGGCGTGTGTCCAATATATATTTTTGCGCCTTTTGCCGCCAGTTTTTCTGTCAGCTCCTGTGATGCCACATCTGAGCCAGTCACGGTATATCCCATCTCCAGCATGACCCGAGCAATCGCGCTCATCCCGTAGCCGCCGATACCGATAAAATGAACATGTTCCGAAGTAATCAACAAATTTCACCAACCTTTTTCCGAATCGGTTTGATACATAAGGGTAGCCCGTACATCCGCAATAAGATACAGCGTGCCGGACACCACCCCCAGATCTTCCGCTTCCGTATGTGACTGAAGCAGGTTTAAAGCCTTTTTCCAGTCACCTTCTACAATAATTTTTAAATCCGTTTTGGCATAAGACGGCCGCAGCTTCTCCACGAGATGAGCCAAATCAGCGGCATTCATTTTGCGGCGAAAATCGGGCTCGGTCAGGATAAGCGTATCCACTAGTGGCAGTATATGCTGCAAGTATGCCTCATGATGCTTGTTTGATAGCATCCCCATCATTAAAACCAATTTTTTGTACGAATACACTTGTGGGAGACTCTTGGCCAGCGTTTGTGCCCCTTCTGGATTATGAGCCCCATCAAGGACAATTCTCGGCGAGGTACTGACTTGTTCGAGACGCCCTGCCCAGGCAGCTTGCCTAAATCCCTCCAGCAGATCCTCATCATCCAACACAAAAGCCATATACTGACGTAGGACTTCAAGTGCCATCAGAGCTCCTGCCGCATTAGAACATTGATGCTCACCTAACAACGTGATGTCGATTTCCATATGTCGGAAGGGTCCGGCGAATGAAAAGGTCTGACCTGTTTCATTCCCGTTTAACCGTTCATACGTAAATTGTTCTCCTGCCAGGTATAAGGTAGCTCCTTGCTTGGCCGCCGTTTCACGTATGACCTGAATAGCCTCGGGCTGGGAAACACAACTGACGACAGGTACACCCGGCTTGATGATCCCAGCCTTTTCTCTTGCAATCTGTTCCAGTGTATCTCCCAAAATGTCCGTATGGTCATAGCCGACATTCGTAATGACCGAAACGATAGGACTCACGATATTAGTTACATCCATCCTTCCCCCGAGGCCTGTCTCCCATACCACAACATCTGGAAAAGCTACCGTAGCATAGTACAAAATAGCCAACGCTGTGGACACCTCAAACATCGTAGGTGATCCCAACTCACTATCTGCGATTTCTTTCACCAACGGATACAAGCGATTGGCCAGTGAAACCAGCGTTTCATCTGGAATATCGGTCCCGTTGAATTGAAAACGGTTCGTAAATCGGGTGATGTACGGAGAAGTAAAGGTCCCAACATCGTATCCACATTTCAGAAGCACAGAGGTTAGAAAGGCACAAGTCGAGCCCTTACCGTTGGTTCCTGCAATATGAATAAATTTCAGATGTCGTTGCGGATCACCCAGCCTACTCATCAGCTGTTCGATTCGCTCCAGTCCGGGTCTAATGCCAAACGGAATCAACCCATTAATCCATTCCACTGCTTCATCATAACTTTGTAAAGGGGCTATGTCGCCGCCCCTGATCGTATCTGACATCCTCTTCACCTTCAGGTCATTTTATTGTGAGTGAAATTATCCCTTGAGTTCTTCAATACGTGCGATAACTTTAGCGCGCTTATCTGAGTAATCGGCTTGCTTGGCCTTCTCTTCCTCGATGACTTTGGCTGGTGCCTTCGCCACAAAGCCTTGGTTGGAGAGTTTTTTCTCCACGCGCTCCACTTCACTGTTCAAATGCTGAAGTTCTTTTTCAAGTCTGCTAATTTCCTGGGCAATATCTAGCAGTCCGGCTAACGGCAGGTATAGCTCTGCGCCGCTAACAATAGATGTCATGGCTTTATCTGGAGCGGTGAACTCTAAGCCTGCGTCGAATTCAGACGTGTTACAGAATCGACGTACATACTCTCCATTGCGGTTAATGATATCAAGAACGGCTTGATCGCCGGGTTTTATGAGCAATTCAATTTTTTTACTCATCGGCACGTTGACTTCAGCGCGGATATTGCGCACAGCGCGAATCACGTCGATCAGCAAATTCATTTCAGCGACCGCGTCCTTATCCTCGAAAGCAGGATCGTAAGCAGGCCAAGCGGCCAGTGTGATCGTTTCTCCCTCATGCGGAAGGTGCTGCCATATTTCCTCGGAGATAAACGGCATGAACGGATGAATCATGCGCAGTGTCCGATCCAAAACGTATGCAAGTACCGATTGTGTTTTCTTTTTCGCCTCTGCATTATCGCCATATAGGGAAAGCTTCGCAAACTCAATGTACCAGTCGCACAAATCATCCCAAATAAAGTTATACAGAAGGCGGCCTGTCTCGCCAAATTCATAAGCATCTATTAGACGCGTGATGTCGCGTGAAGTTTCGTTTAGACGGTGCAGAATCCAACGGTCAACGGTGCTCAAGTCACCAGTAATGTCTATATCTGCCGCAGTGACGCCTTCCAGATTCATCAGCGCAAAGCGTGATGCATTCCAGATTTTATTGGCAAAGTTACGCGCCTGCTCCACACGTTCCCAGCGGAAACGAAGATCTTGTCCAGGGGTGCTGCTGGTGGAGATCATATAACGCATTGCATCGGTACCATATTGGTCGATCACGTCGAGCGGATCAACACCATTGCCCAGAGATTTGGACATTTTTCTTCCGTCCGCGTCACGAACCAAACCGTGCATAAGTACATCCTTGAACGGAATCTCTTCCGTGAACTCCAGCGCGGTAAAGATCATACGCGATACCCAGAAATAAATAATGTCATAGCCTGTCACCAGAACATTCGTCGGATAATAGCGTTTGAGATCCTCTGTCTGCTCAGGCCAACCTAGGGTCGAAAACGGCCACAAAGCAGAGCTGAACCAAGTATCGAGTACATCCTCATCCTGTTTGAGTTTTCTACCGGCATATTCAG
Source organism: Paenibacillus sp. ICGEB2008 (assembly GCF_000307675.1). NCBI lineage: Bacteria > Bacillati > Bacillota > Bacilli > Caryophanales > Paenibacillaceae > Paenibacillus > Paenibacillus sp. ICGEB2008. The sequence goes on along the minus strand of NZ_AMQU01000014.1, from coordinate 308,328 downwards.
GCAAAGTGGTAGGGTCCTCCGCCGATACAATAACTTCTCCGGTTTCCTCATCATACCAAGCCGGAATACGGTGTCCCCACCATAATTGACGGGAAATACACCAATCCCGCACATTTTCAATCCAATGCAGATAAGTACGCTCAAAGCGATCCGGTACAAAGTTTACACCGTTGCCAGCCTTCTGTGCTTCAATCGCCTTAGCTGCCAGAGGCTTCATTTCCACGAACCATTGCGTCGACAGATAAGGTTCTACAACTACGCCAGAACGCTCACTATGACCTACTTGGTGTACATGCTCTTCAATACGAATCAGTACACCCTGCTCTTTCAAATCAGCGACGATTTGCTTACGGCAATCGCTGCGATCCAGTCCCTGATATTTGCCTGCTTCAGCATTCATCGTTCCCGTCTCGTCCATCACCGTAATTTGAGGCAACTGGTGACGTTGACCCATTTCAAAGTCATTCGGATCGTGAGCCGGTGTGATTTTAACCGCGCCGCTACCGAAATCTTTATCTACATAGTCATCCGCAATGACCGGAATTTCACGCCCGATGATTGGAAGCACAAGCGTTTTGCCGATCATTTGCTTATAGCGTTCATCTTCTGGATGTACAGCTACAGCCGTATCGCCCAGCATCGTTTCAGGGCGTGTAGTGGCTACAGTAATAAATCCGCTACCGTCTTTCAGAGGGTATTGCAGGTGATACAGATTTCCGTTCACCTCTTTGTATTCCACCTCAATATCCGACAATGCGGTACGTGCAGCGGGGTCCCAGTTAATGATGCGTTTACCGCGATAAATCAGACCCTTTTTGTACAGTTTAACGAATACTTCGCGTACCGCCTTGGACAGTCCCTCATCCAATGTAAAACGTTCACGAGAATAATCGAGAGAAAAGCCCATTTTCTCCCATTGATTGTGGATATTGTCCAGATAAAGATCTTTCCACTCCCACACTTTCTCCAAAAACTTCTCACGGCCCAAATCATAGCGAGTCAAACCTTCTTCACGTAGCTTCTGCTCTACTTTTGTTTGAGTAGCAATACCTGCATGGTCTGCCCCTGGCAGCCACAAGGCATCATAACCCTGCATCCGCTTGGCGCGGATAATAATATCCTGCAAAGTAAAGTCAAGAGCATGTCCAATATGCAACATACCCGTAACATTCGGTGGTGGAATAACGATAGTAAAAGGCTCTGCCTCTGGATGTTGCCCGGCACGGAAATAGCCCTTCTCCATCCACGTTTTGTACCATTTTTGTTCTGCTGATTTGGGATCGTACGTTGTTGGCATTTCCAAGGTTGTCTTGTTGTCTTGTTCTGACATATCAGGATACCTCCATGATTTTCAATTGGCAAATAAAAAAAAGCCCTTCATCCTCAAAGGACGAAAGGCTGTTCTCTCGCGGTACCACCTTTGTTTCACCCCTAGTGTATGTATCCACTGATCCATTACACATGGTGTGACACTTTATGCAGATAACGGTTGCGGACCGGCCTTATTCTACCGTGAACCTCTTACCTTCCGAAGGAATGAAATGAGGAACCGTTCAAACAGGCGACTCCCGGGTGACTTCGGCCAGTAGCTTCCTGCGGAACCTCACAGCGCTGCAATTCCACTCTCTGAAGGGCTTGCTGCCTACTCTTCCCGATCTCAGTCTTTCAATAACTATACCACATCATACATTTCCCATTGACTATAGTCAACACCCATTTCTCATTGACGATAGTCAGCACTTCGTCGCATGTTTCAGCAACCGAATCAAGGGATGTACAATACCTGCCCTTCTTCTACATGATGCTCTGCCAATCTATTATACAATTGAAGCTCCCGTGTGCTGAGCTGATAACGGTCTGCTATCGTTTCCAGTGTATCCTCGCGCTGTACAATGCATAACCGCACCTTGCGGAAAGGCGTTTCATCCTGTGTATGGAAAAAAAGATTTTTCCACTTGGCATCCTCACGCTCTTCCTCGGCTTTCTGATCCTGACCTTGCGGTTCATGTTCCAATTGCTGCTGGTGTTCGGCTTCCTTCACCGAACGGCTGGATTGAAGCAATGATGAGTAGACAACCGGGTCCGGCTCGTCTGCTCCTTCATCCTTTTTACTGTTAAGCGCCACGCGCATCTCTGGCTTTTCCTCAGTAAAGGTATCCTGAACTTCATGGTTTACCTGTTCCGACGCTTCAGGCCTGAAGTCAAAGTCATTCCCCTGACTTGCTTCCAACTGCGGCTCCAAATAAATCTCTGACTCTGTGGCAGAATGGGGCTCCGACAGCAAAGGGTCGTATGCTACATTGGGAGATGCAGAGGATACTTTGGGCTCGTTCCCTTCCGTCCCTGCTTCCTCTTGCTGAAATGCCCACACTTCCGACGCCTCCTGCTCATGCTTAACTTCGGAAGAGCTGTCTTCAACTACTTTTCCCGTCCACGGCTCATAATATCGGTTCGGATCTACTATCGGATCATAAGCTTGATGCTCCAATGATGGCTTCTGTTCCCCTTGATCCTCTGACGACTGTTCCCAGTAAGCTGACTCTTGTTGTGCTGGTACTTTGTATGAAGTTTCCGGGTCTGAAATGTTGTTGTATACCGAGTCTTGGGTAGAATAAACCTCTTCGTGACGATGCTCTCCAGCGCCGTAAAGAGATGGAGCCGGATGTTCAGGTGCATGCACCACAGTAAATTCCTCATCCAGCCAAACCGCCGTCTCCTCTGCATGCGAGCTTTCCACCCCATGCAAAGAAAGCACCCCTGTAATGTTTAGACTACGTAAAGAGAGCAGGTCCACATCAAAATTTTCAATCTCCACGGAGATATCTTCCAATCTTCCTACCCGGTTAAGCGGAATGGTAATTTCCACAGGGATCAAATGATGAAGCTCGCTCGTGATCTGTTCAGGTGTGCGGTACACGCCCTCCAGCAGCAAATGCCCTCGCAAAGCGGCATGGTCGCCGTGGGTTACAACCTGAATGCGTGGCAGAAGCTCAATTTCCTCCAACTCGGCAATCCCGGCAGCTTCCTCCGTCAAATGAATGCGTTCATAGATATCAAAACGCAAGCCTTGCGGCTGATCATTCTGTTGTTTATTCAAGGATGGCATCCTCCTTTGGGCAGCCTCCGCACATCCTCTGACTCGTGTCAGGCGCACGGAAACTCCATATTGCAAACCGTTTCTAGGTTCAAGTATATGCGCCAAAATAGAAGGCATGCCATCTTTTATAGCTGTTTGTGCAGCTTTTGAAAATCATCCGGCCAAGCATCCTCGACGATAATCGTTTCGCCGCTCAGCGGATGACAGAAGGTGAGGCGCTCTCCGTGAAGGGCCTGTCTGCCAAAATCAGCAGCACGACCGCCGTATAATACGTCCCCAAGTAAAGGATAGCCAGCATGACTAAGATGTACGCGTATCTGGTGCGTCCGACCTGTCTCCAGCGTCAGATACACGAGACTGACCGCACTCGGACCACTACCCGATACTTCTCCAACTTCCACATGGGTAACCGCCTTCTGTCCAGTTGGGGATACACGGCGGCGCTGTTTATGATGCCTATCCTTGCCAATCGGCCAATCCAACGTCCGCAGCGATGGAGGTACTTTCCCTCGTACCAAAGCTACATAACGACGACCGATGTCTTTAGCTCGCATTTGTTTGTCCAGCTTGAGCAACGCAAATTCATTTTTGGCATAAAGCACCGGGCCTGTCGTGTCCACATCCAGACGATGTACATGCCGTACTGCTGTATGAATGTCGTTGATTTCATAATAGGATGCGACAGCATGATCCAATGTTAGCGGACCATCCTTTACACCACCGTCTGGATGGACCGCCATCCCCGCTGGTTTGTGTACAACCAAGCAAAAATCATCCTCGTATAGTATCTTCAAATCATACCAACGTGGGATGACGCCGAGGTCCACTACAGGAAAAAGGGCCAGCCGCAGCCGGTCCCCTGTAAGTTCAATCCCTTTTTCATGCCGTAGCCTGCGCCACAGCTTGTCCGGTAATCCCAGACGGTTCAGCAACCAGCGGTCCACAGCTTCAGCGCGATTTTCATCAGTTGCAATTTCTCGCCCTGGTGTGACTTCCAGCCACGGTCCTCTTCTTTTCCAGCTGCCTTTCCAACTCATAGACGTTTGAGCGCGCGGTAGTTCGCTTCAATGGTCGCATCAATATCCTCAACTGTATGCACACCTGATACGAACATGCCCTCAAATTGAGATGGAGCTACACTAACGCCCTCATTGACCATTTCAGTAAAGTAACGGCGGAAGTGGTCCTGATTACTCGTTTTAGCAGTGTCAAAATTGACAACCTTCTCGTCTGTGAAGAACGGACACACCATAGAACCGACACGGTTGATCGTGACAGGAATACCCAGTTCACGCGCGTTATGTTCGAATCCGGCCTGAAGCCGTGCTGCCCGTTCTTCCAGACGATCATATACTTCCGGTGTCAGCAATTTAAGCGTCGAGTAACCTGCTGCCATAGCCAGCGGATTTCCGCTCAGCGTACCCGCTTGATAGATCGGGCCAGATGGTGCAATTTGCTCTAGAATGTCGCGACGGCCGCCATATGCACCTACAGGTAGGCCACCACCAATCACTTTGCCCAGACACGTAAGATCAGGCGTCACACCAAAGCGCCCTTGAGCAGAATGAAGTCCTACCCGGAATCCAGTCATCACTTCATCAAAAATCAGCAGACTTCCGTACTGTCGGGTTACCTCACGCAAACCTTCCAAAAATCCAGGCTGTGGCGGTACAACACCCATATTGCCGGCTACTGGCTCGACAATAATCGCAGCAATCTCTTCGCCAAATTTCTCAAAAGCCAGCTTCACCGACGCCAAATCATTATAAGGGACAGTGATTGTATGTGTGGCCACGACTTCAGGTACACCCGGACTATCAGGTAGACCTAGGGTCGCAACACCAGAGCCCGCTTTAATCAGCAAGCTGTCTGCATGACCGTGATAAGAACCTTCAAATTTAAGAATTTTACTGCGTTTCGTAAATCCACGCGCGAGTCGGATCGCACTCATTGTTGCCTCGGTTCCCGAGTTGACCATTCGAACAATGTCCATGGAAGGAACACGCTCACATACGAGCTTGGCCATTTCCGTTTCCGCAAGCGTTGGGGCTCCGAAGCTGGTTCCTTTTACAACAGCAGCCTGTAAGGCTTTAACCACTTCAGGGTGCGCATGACCCATAATAAGCGGTCCCCACGAACATACATAGTCTATATAGGATTGACCGTCGATATCATATACACGTGATCCTTCCCCACGATCAATATATACCGGTGTTATACCCACGGATTTAAAAGCTCGAACCGGACTGTTTACGCCACCCGGAATATATTGTTTTGCCTCATCAAAGGCTGCTTTGGAACGCGTATCCTTGCGTACCGTTCGTTGTTCGTCGATCATTCTAATCACTCCTGTCTTCTGAAAAATACACTTATTGCTTCAACCATCTTGCCGCATCCTTGGCAGAATAGGTAATAATCATATCTGCACCGGCACGCTTCATGCTTGTCAGAATCTCCAGCACCATCGCCTTTTCATCAATCCAGCCTTGGAGGGCTGCCGCTTTGACCATTGCATATTCACCACTGACATTGTAAGCCACCATAGGCAAATCAAATTGGTCCTTAATGGTGCGCATTACATCCAGATAAGAAAGAGAAGGCTTCACCATCAGCATGTCTGCACCCTCCATCACGTCAGACTCCGCTTCCCGCAACGCCTCACGTGCATTGGCAGGGTCCATCTGATAGGATTTGCGATCACCAAACTGCGGCGCAGAATCAGCGGCTTCCCGGAAAGGACCATAAAAAGCAGACGCATATTTGACGGAATACGACATAATTGGAATATGCGAAAAACCTTCCAGATCGAGTCCCTGCCGAATCGCCTGTACAAAACCGTCCATCATATTAGAAGGAGCGATAATATCTGCACCGGCTCTGGCCTGAGAAACGGCTGTACGTACCAGCACCTCCAGAGATTCATCATTCAATACTTCACCGCACACTTCACCATCATGCTCATGCATGTGTACCATACCGCAGTGTCCATGGTCCGTAAACTCACACAAACAAGTATCTGCCACGACCAGCAGTTCGGGATAACGCGATTTGATCAAACGAGTAGCTTCCTGAACAATACCGTTGTCCACAAAAGCTGAAGTCCCTACACTGTCTTTGGTTTCTGGTATGCCAAACAGGAGCACAGCAGGAATGCCAAGCTCACTAATTTCTTTCAGTTCTTCCTCCAGCCGATCCAGAGAAAAACGGTATACACCTGGCATGGAGCTAATCTCCTGTTTCACTCCAGTACCAAATGTTACGTAGATCGGTTGGATAAAATCAGACGGATTCAATACCGTTTCACGCACCATACTGCGGATGGCAGCTGACTGACGCAAACGACGATGTCTGGTAAAAGGGACACTCATAATTACAAACCTCCATTTTTTTTATACATTCATTTGTAAAAATTAAAATTTATAATGTCATAACCGTACTTGATTGTTTCCAGTCACATAGAGATTGAATTAGACTTTCGATAGTCGCCTTCTCTGACATCAAACTGACAGTCAATCCGGCTTGGGTTGCTGTCTCACCAGTCAAGGGGCCAATCACAGCGATAGTAACTCCCTCCAGCAGCGATACTGGATCACTGATCCCCATTTGTCTGAGGGCTTCCATGAAATAGGTTACGGTTGAGGAACTGGTAAACGTAATCGCGTGAATGGCACGCTCCTCCAGCAGCTTGAGAAGTTCATCATCCTGTGTGTTGGCAGCCAGCACCGTTTGATACAAATCAGCCTCGGTCACATGCAGTCCCATCTCTCTCAGCTGCTCCGGCAGCCATGAGCGAGCGAGATCACCTCTTGGAAGAAATACGTTTTGCCCTGCTTGCAAATCTTGCTCAAACGTTTCAAGCAGTCCCTCTGCCTGAAAAGGACCTTCGATCTGTTCTGCTACAATTCCGTGTTTTCGAAGTGCGGCTGCTGTAGCTGGTCCCACTGCGGCAATACGAGCTTTGTATAGCGCACGTACATCCTTGCCCTGTTCCTTTAAATGAGTGAAAAAGTATTCCACTCCGTTAACGCTGGTAAAAAACACCCAGTCATATTCAGGAAGTCGCGCAAACGCCTCTTTGATTTTCTGTTTTGCCTGCTCGTCCGAAGGGACGACGGTCTGGATAACTGGGAACTCATAAGGTTCGCCGCCAAGCTCCTCAATCCGGTGAACCAGACTGCTGGCCTGCGCGCGTGCGCGAGTAACCAAAATTCGCTTCCCAAACAAAGGCATATCCTCTGCCCATTTTAACTGTTCACGCTGATTGACCACTTCTCCGACAACGATGACGGCGGGCGGTTGAAAATTCGCTGTCTTCACCTTGGCTTCAATATCCGCCAGCGTACCCACTAGCGTATCTTGCTCGGCGCGGGTCCCCCAACGGATCAAAGCAACTGGAGTATCGGACGGCTTACCATGCTTTATCAGTTGATCACTGATATAGCCGATCTTCGCTACACCCATCATAAAGATCAGTGTACCCGTTGCGTTCGTTACTTTATCCCAATGAATACTTTTATCTAGTTTATCAGGACTTTCATGACCTGTAATGATAGACAGCGACGAGGCCATCTCCCGATGCGTAACAGGAATGCCTGCATAGGCAGGCACGCTGATGGCTGATGTGATGCCAGGTATGATTTCATAGGAAATACCGTGTTTACGTAGTAGCCCGGCTTCCTCGCCGACTCGCCCAAAAATAGTGGGGTCTCCCCCTTTGAGCCGGACGACTGTCTTTCCTTCCAAGGCTAAATCCACCAGCAACTGATTAATTTCCTCTTGCTTCATGGTGTGACGATCTGGCAGTTTGCCGACATATATTTTTTGGGCCCCTGGCTTCATCAGCCCCAAGAGGCGAGGGCTTGCCAGTCTGTCATACACAATGACATCGCCCAGTTGAATGCACTCCCAACCCTTGACCGTAATTAATCTTGCATCTCCGGGTCCTGCACCTACTAAATATACCTTTCCCACCATTCCACTATCCCCTCACCTGCGCCAGAATCTGTTCCGCTCCTTTGGCTATCAAACTGGCCGCCACCGCTTCTCCCAGCTTCTGCGGATCATTTCCCTGGAGCGTTTCCTTCAAAATAACCTCGCCATCTGGCGAACCTACCATCCCTGTGAGGCTGATTTCTTGATCAGCCCAAACCGCATGAGCTCCGATTGGCACTTGGCATCCCCCATTTAACACACCCAGAAAGGTTCGCTCAGCCGCAACCGTGGCCGAGGTATCCTGGTGGTTGTAGAGTTTCAACAATGCCAATAGCTCTTCATCGCTCGCACGGCATTCAATACCGAGCGCTCCCTGTCCCACTGCCGGTAAGCACGCCTCCTCTGGTATATAGGACGTAATTCGGTCTTTCCAGCCCATCCGGTGCAAACCTGCTGCTGCCAAAATGATGGCGTCAAAACCTTCCGTCTCCAGCTTTTTCAGACGGGAATCAATATTGCCACGTACTGGCTCTAATTGTAGATCAGGTCGCATGGACTTGATTTGACTGGCTCTGCGCAAGCTGCTTGTGCCTACCTTCGCTCCTGAAGGCAAATCCTCCAGACTCTTGGCGCCCAATGTAATTAGGCAATCGCGTGGGTCCTCACGGCGCGGTACAGCGCCATTGACAAGACCTTCCGGCAATTCGGACGGCATATCCTTCATACTATGTACTGCCATATCAATCTCACCAGCCAGCATGGCCTGTTCAATCTCTTTGACAAAAAGTCCTTTGCCACCCACTTTGGACAAGGTTACATCCAATATTCGATCACCCTTGGTCAGGATTTTTTTGACGACAAATTGTAAATCCAATCCATGCTCCGCGCACAGCGCATTCAAATCCTCAATGACATGCCCGGTCTGAGTTAACGCCAGAGCGCTCTGTCTGCTGCCTACCACAATTGTTCGCATGTTATTCCTCCTGATTTTGCGCAATCCATAGATCTATTTCTTTTTCGGTCCAAGCCATAAATTCATGACGTTGTATCTGTTCCAAAATTCCGCTGCTCGCCAAGCGTCTTAATAGTTTGGTCCTTTGCTGTGGGGAACTTATCTTACGTTTGATGACCTGTCGCATATCGTGCATAAAATCCAGATAAGGCTCATATTCACTACCGAACAACGTATCCAAGGCTGATGTAATATCAGCGGTCACAGCGGGGCCTGCCCCTTCGGTGGAAATACTAATCGTCAGTCTCCCTCGTCGGATGATGCCCGGCGTTATAAAATCTCCCTCTTCCGAGCGATCCGCCACATTTACCAGTATACCCCTTTGTCTGGCCTCATGCGCAACCTTATTATTCACTTCTCTCTGGTTCGTAGCGGCATATACAAGAAAGGCTCCCTGGAGGTCACCCTCGCGATATACGCGATTTACCCAGTGGAGCTGCTTGTGATCGGCCAGGATCTGCAAATCCGGCGTTATATTCGGGCTAATGACGGTAATGGATGCCCCACTTTCCATCACCCCCTTAACCTTTCGTTCCGCAATCCTGCCGCCGCCTACAACACAACAGAGCTTATTGTTACAATTCAACGAAATCGGGACAAAATGCTGCAAGTGGCTTTTCACTCCCCCGTCCACTGATGAAATACAGACCAGGAATTCAGCAAAAAATTAAGAATGAGTAGCGTGTAGCCAACCAAAGACCACTTTGCCATGACCAGGCCAGAACGCTGGTTCAATCTTTTGCTCACTAAAAATACAATATACACGCATAAGGCAATCGCTGTCATCAGCACTTTGGTATCTAGCAAAAGACGCCAGCGTTCCTCGGCAATAATAGAAATAACAGCAACAACAATAGAAACTCCCAGCAAAGGAGTACCAATTAAAAGCGCCATATGTGTATACCGATCCATCATTTCCAGACTCGGCAGGCGCTTGATCGTGTCATTCCATTTCTTGACTTTCAATTTACGATGCAAAAACAGATACAACCCCGAAAATACAGCCGCTACCGTCATCGCGACAAAGCCAAGATTAGCCAGCGCAATATGAATCAGAAGCAGCCCATGTACGGTATGCCAATTTCCAAGCGGGTTGTCGATCGGCTCCATCCATATATTGTTGAGCACAAGAACAGCAAAACTAATGATATTAAGCAGCAACACCGCAAATTCCGATCGCTGATAACGTGACAGAATCAAAGAAATCAGTACCAGGATAAATGAGAACAGAAACAGAAAGTCGTAGGTCACAAAAATAGGAAGATGCCCTTCATTCCAGGTTCGCATTCCCATAAAAACAAGCTGGAGCATTACAACGACAATAAGAAGCCCTGTACCTGTCCGTTTAGCATTCGCATTGCGACGAATTCCATCCGAAAATACAAACAGAAGGCTCAGGGCAAAAACATAAATCATTGAATCATATATAAGCATGCCTGAGGCCACGTCTGTTCACCCACCTTTACAGGCTGGCCGGCGCAAACGACGCTGGCAAAGCCTGAGCCTGACCGGTTTTTCCATGAACACCAGCCTCCGGTTTTATTAACGCAGATGCATCGCTTTTATCTACTTTCTGAGCGGCGTCCTCCAAACGATCCTCCAGAGCAAAAATGTGGCTAAACATGTCTAGCGCCTCATTTCCCTGCTTTTGGACAGCCAGTTCCTTAACCCGATTGATCGGATCATGCATCATCTGATTCAGCATACTCTTCGTCAAACGGCTTATCACTTTACGCTGCCGTTCATCCAGCTCGGGAAGCTTGTTATACAAGCTTTCCAGCGTATCCTGATGTATAGACTCCGATTTTTCCTGTAATGCACGAATCACCGGACGCACTCCCATCGTTTTCAACCATTGATAAAACTCGCTAAGCTCATCTTCAATCATATGCTCGATTTTTGCAGCTTCAGTACGGCGCATTTCCAGATTGCTCTCCACGATCCCTTCCAGGTCATCAATGTCATATAGGAAAACATTCTGCAATTCGCCAATAGCTGGGTCCAAATCGCGTGGAACCGCGATATCAATCATAAACAAAGGACGAGACTGACGACGTTTCATACTGGCTTCGACGCGATTGCGATCCAGAATATACCCCTGAGCACCAGTCGAGCTAATCACAATATCCACATCCGCCAACCGATTTATGCCTTCCTCCATCGTAACTGGCGTTCCGTTAAACTTGGAGGCCAGATCCTCGGCGCGGGACAAAGTTCGATTTGCTACAATAACCTCGGCAGCTCCGCCGCTGTACAAATGCTTAACGGTAAGCTCGCTCATTTTACCGGCACCGAGAATCAGTACCTTTTTATCCGTAAACATCCCGAAAATCCGTTTGCCCAACTCAACTGCTGCATAGCTAACAGATACGGCGCTTTCTCCAATAGACGTCTCCGAATGGGCACGCTTGCCCAATGTGACGGCCTGCTTAAACAACATATTAAACCACGTTGCTGTAATTTTTTGAGATTGAGCCTGAAGAAAAGCATTCTTTACCTGTCCCAAAATTTGTGTTTCTCCGATGACCATAGAATCCAGACCACAAGTCACACGGAACAAATGCCGAATTGCCTGCTCGTCCTCATATATATATAAATGTTGTGTAAACTGATCACGAGGAATACCAAACCATTGTTCCATAAAACTGCGTATAAAATAACCGCACATGTGAAGGCGGTCAACCACAACATATATTTCAGTCCGATTGCAGGTTGCGACAACTACGCCCTCCAACACACTTTTGGTAAGTTTGAGTTGTTCCAGCGCTTTTGGCAAATCCTGTTCTGCAAATGTAAACCGTTCTCTGACTTCCACAGGCGCCGTACGATAATTCAACCCAACAACGACGATGTGCATTGTAAAATTCACCTGCCTAAACTGTAATAAGAATACTCACTGTTATCATAAACTATGTTAATTATATCACAGAAGTCCGAATCCCCTTCGGCTGTTTTATGAATTGTTTATGAAAATTGGATGGCTTTCATAAACATCCAGCACGTTCTGTATGATTTAGTTTAGTGTAAACCACTTTTAAAACAAATAACCATGGAAATGTTCCATGGTTATGATATAGGACGCACACGGCTCCATAAAGGAGATTTACACCAACTCAGCCAGCTTGCACTCCGGGGATTCCACCTGAAGTTCTCCCAAGCCGCGAATCAGCTTCTTCGCATATGTTTTTTTCGGTTTTAGAACGGATACCAGGTAATCAATAGCTAACTGCGGATCAACAGTCTCACCGCAAGTATAACAATCAATAGCGGCAAACCCTCTCTCAGGATACGTATGAATAGAGAGATGACTCTCCGACAACAGTACAAGCACGGTAGCTCCCTGTGGTTCGAATTGCTTGGATTGAACGGACATCACCGTTGCTCCGCAAGCTTCAGCAGCTTCAACTAATTGAGCCTCCAGAAACTGCGCATCATTCAGTAATTCAAACTCAACACCCCAAGTATCTACGGCAACGTGTCTTCCGAAAGTTGAGTATTCCAATTCCATCTTTCGGTTCCCCCTTCCTAGGAATAAAATGTTCGAAAAAAATTTCATCCGCTAGGACCTACGTCATTCACTTCCCGAGGGATAACCTCTCGCAACATTCAATGTCCTGAGTGAATCCTGGTTCCTATATTCATTTTCAACGAGATTAAAAATAACATCTATGTGCAGCAAATGCAATCATTTTTTTGGAATAAAAAAGCCCCTTTCGGTAAAGAAAGGGACTACACTGTATAACAATTCATTCCATATATTCAGCCTTCTAAGCTTCCAGGGCAAATAATTTGGAGCAACTCATCCGAAGCTTGTGGTCAATCAGTTCCAGCTCAGAGAAAGTACGCGCCAGATTCCGCTCATCTAGTAACGAATTAATGAGATTGTATACATCTGCTATTTCCTTTTCGACGTTCTGATGTTGAAAAAGCTGTTGCAGCTCTTGCGCTGTATTTCTATATTCAAACACCAGCCTGGAGCCTTCTGCATTCTTTTCCATAATTTTGCGAACCGCACCTTCATTATAAAAATACACCATAGTGAATCCTTGATACATGCGGTAAACAATACCTTCACCCTTAAAACGAACAAATAGTTGGCGTATAAACAGGGTTAGCTGTGGATGAACTAAGCGGCAAGTTAATTCACAGACAAACGCTCCCTCTTTGGCTTCAAAAAATAAATGAACTTCCTCACCCGCAATATGCTCCAGAACGATTTCCTGTCTTCCGTTATCCAGAACTTTAATGCGGTAATGCACCTGAGGATCATTCACTGCCTGTAAAAATTCGTCCATTTGGGTTTCTGACAAGGTCAAAGTGGTTTTTACATACTCTGTGGCTAACCGCTGTGCCATACCAATCTCCTCAATTCTTTCCTCAAACCTGTAGTGTAAGCTTTATGCTTTATTATACATCAGACCCGCAGCGCTTTCTTGCGCATCAAATCATAAATATCCGGCATTCATCGGAAATAAACGGAAAATAACGGAGTCGCAGCTGCATTATCCACCATATGCTCACTTTTATGCTTAAATCCCACGATTTACTTTGTTTATTATATATTATTCCTACCCATTTAATAAGTTTAATGTTTTTAATCCAACATCACGAAAAAAAAGGCGTCCTTCAGGACGCCCCTAACCTTACAATTCCGTCTGCTCTTCGTCGTCATTCTCGATATAGCTGGAGATGACCGACCACAGCTCTTCCTTGCCCATGCCTTCTTCAGATGAAAAGGGGATAAACAAACCCCCGGGAAGTATTCCGAGTTCCTGCTTGATTACCTTATAGTGCTTTTCTCGCCGTGTTTTAGGGATTTTATCTGCTTTTGTGCCTACAACACAGACCGGAAGCCCATTATGACGCAGCCAGTCGTACATCATGATATCATCCTTGGACGGTGGGTGGCGCAAATCTACCATTTGAAGCACCAGTTTAAGCGGCTCACGTTCCAGCAAATAAGACTCAATCATCTGCCCCCAAGCCTTGCGAGACGTTTTGGATACCTTAGCATAACCGTAACCGGGAAAATCCACAAAATAGAGCTCATCATTGATCCGGTAATAATTGAGTTGCTGGGTTTTACCTGGCGTAGAACTGGTACGCGCCAAATTTTTACGGTTAATCATCCGATTAATCAGTGATGATTTTCCAACATTGGAGCGCCCCGCCAGAGCAATCTCTGGCAAAGCGTCCACAGGAAACTGATCCGGGCCAACCGCACTAATTATAAATTCTGCTTTTGTTACTTTCATTGTGTCTTTAATTCCTCTCTAATGTACCCTTGCCTGCTCAACCAAAGCATGCTTTAACACCTGATCCATATGGGCAACGGGGACAAATTCAACATCCTGCCGGATACTGTCGGGAATATCCTTCAAATCCCGTTCATTATCTTTGGGAAGCAGAATTTTTTTGTAGCCTGCCCGATGGGCAGCCAGCGACTTTTCTTTCAAACCGCCAATCGGCAATACGCGACCGCGCAAGGTAATTTCGCCCGTCATCGCTACATCCTTGGATACATGACGGTTGGTTAAAGCGGAAATTAATGCGGTAGCAATCGTAATTCCGGCAGATGGGCCATCCTTTGGTATCGCTCCCTCAGGAATATGAATGTGGATATCATTTTTCTCATAGAAGTCCAGTTCAATGCCCAGATCGACTGCCTTGGAACGAGTGTAGCTGAATGCCGCCTGCGCGGATTCTTTCATAACGTCTCCCAGTTTACCCGTAAGAATCAGTTTCCCGCTACCAGGCACGACCGTCACTTCAATCATCAGTGTTTCACCACCGACCTCGGTCCATGCCAAGCCTGTAACCGTACCGATCTGATCCTCCAGTTCTGCTACACCGTAACGGAATTTGGCGATACCCAAATAATCTTTCAAATTATCCGGTGTGATTTGAATCGGTCCTTCACCACCGGAAACAACTGACTTCGCTGCCTTGCGACACAGAGAAGCCATTTGCTGTTCAAGATTCCGCACACCGGATTCACGGGTATATTCGCGAATGACACGCAGCAGCGTATCCTCCCCAATAACCAATTGTTCCTCTCCCAAGCCATGCTCTCTCTTCTGCTTAGGCAATAGATATCGATTGGCGATTTCCAGCTTCTCCAGTTCGGTGTAGCCGGGAATATAGAGCGTCTCCATACGATCCATCAGCGGACGTGGGATATTATGTGCAGCATTGGCTGTCGTAACAAACATCACGTTGGACAGATCAAACGGCAACTCAACAAAATGGTCACTGAACGTGTTGTTTTGCTCAGGATCAAGCACTTCGAGCAACGCCGCCGATGGATCGCCTCGGAAATCGGAGGCCATTTTATCAATCTCATCCAGCAAAAAGACTGGATTAGATGTTCCTGCGGTCTTCATTCCCTGAATAATCCGCCCCGGCATCGCGCCAACATAGGTCCGGCGGTGACCACGGATTTCTGCTTCATCGCGCACACCACCGAGAGAGATGCGGACAAATTCCCGGCCCATGGATTTGGCAATCGAGCGAGCCAGCGAGGTCTTGCCGACCCCTGGCGGACCTACGAGACACAGAATGGGTCCCTTAATGGTCTTCACCAGTTTGCGCACGGCCAAATACTCCAACACCCGCTCCTTGGGCTTATCCAGCCCATAGTGGTCGTTATCGAGTATTTCTTCTGCTTTGACGATATCAAGATCATCATCGGTGAACTTGTTCCACGGCAAGCTTAACAGCCAATCGACGTAATTGCGGATGACACCACCCTCGGCAGAGCTTGCTGGCATTTTTTCCAGACGGTCAATTTCCTTTTCGACCTTCTCTTTCACCGGAACAGGCAACTCTCGTTCACTTAGCTGGTTGCGTAGTTCTTCAACTTCTCCTGCGCGACCTTCCTTCTCACCAAGTTCCTTCTGAATCGCCTTCATTTGTTCACGCAGATAATACTCCTTCTGCGTCTTTTCCATCTGCTTTTTCACACGCTGGTTGATTTTACGTTCCAGTTCCAGCACTTCACGTTCATTGTTCAAAATATCTAGGAGCTTCTCCAGACGCTGAGTTACGTCGATCGTCTCCAATATATCCTGCTTTTCCTTAATTTTGAGCGTCAAATGGCTTGTGATTACATCAGCCAGTCGCCCTGGCTCCTCAATATCAGATACCGCAGCGAGAGTCTCCGGTGTTACCTTTTTGGACAAATTGATATAATGCTCGAACTGAGTTAATACAGTGCGCATAAGCGCATCCGTTTCAGGCTGTACGTTTTCTGCCTCGTGCAGTTCCTTCGCCATTACCTCATAATATTCTTCATTGTCCGTATATTGAATAATCTCAGCGCGTTCCAGCCCTTCCACCAATACTCGAATGGTTCCGTTGGGAAGCTTGAGCATTTGGCGTACTTTGGCTACCGTGCCGACTCGAAAAATATCCTCTTGTGTGGGTTCTTCAATATTAACTTCTGATTGAGAACACAGGAGAATCAAATTGTCTTCAACCATCGCTTTTTCCAAAGCCTTGACCGATTTTTCCCGGCCCACATCGAGATGCAGAACCATGCTCGGGTAAACCAGAAGTCCTCTTAAAGGCAGCAAAGGAAAACGACGACCTTTTGTCTTGGTGGGTCCCATCGCTTTCGCACCTCCAGTGATTCTCAGGTTCCGGATTTTACAATCCTCACGTTGCTATCTTTCATATTTTATCAAATGTTTTATAAAAAAACCAATGAAAGACTAGTTCATTAGCAAGATCCCGTATCTGAAATCGTCCCATTATGTGTTCCATCTGCCTGTAACAAGGAGGATTGAGATGGGCGAAAAGTCTCAATTGGCGCATGTACAGGCGCATCCGTGGTCATCTCTTCTCCAAACACATGACGAAACACTTCGGTAACCGACTGTACAGGGATGACTTTTAGTCCCTCAATGCTGTCAAATAGAGCTTGCCAGTTATCCTGCGGAATGATCACTTTTTTGGCACCAGCCTGAAAAGCAGCTTCGACCTTGGCTAATACGCCGCCAATCGGCTTGACTCGACCATGGATGCTAATCTCGCCAGTCATGGCAATCTCATGATCCACCGGAATTCCCCGCATCGCGGAGGCAATAGCTGTTGCCATCGCAATCCCTGCCGACGGACCATCTACTGGCGTCCCCCCTGGAAAATTGATATGCAGATCGTAATTGGACGGAGACAAACCGAGCGTACGCAAAACAGTCAGAACATTTTCCACAGAGCCTTTAGCCATGCTCTTACGACGCAGTGTACGGGAGTTACCTCCGATCTCTTCTTCATCCACAACACCCGTAATATTATAGCTTCCCTTTCCTTCAGGAACCGGAACCGCAGTAACCTCAATTTCCAGCAGCATGCCCATGTTCGGACCGTATACAGCTAATCCGTTAACGAATCCGATTTGCGGCAAGCCCGGTATTTTTCGATCAGGACGAGGTTGAATTTGGCTGCTACCCGCTACCCATTCTACATCCGAAGCATCGAGTCGTTCCCTTTTCTCGGTAAGCGCCAAACCAGCAGCAAGCTGGATCATATTGACTGCCTCCCGGCCGTTGGTCGCATAACGCTGTACAACCTCAACTGCCTCTGGACAAGGACCAAAGCCCAACTTGTGTACAGCATCTTCAGCAATACGAGCAATCTCCTGAGGTTGCAGGGCACGGAAATAAATTTCCATACACCGGGATCGAATAGCAGGTGGCAGCTCATGCGGCGAACGTGTCGTCGCACCTACCAAACGGAAATCCGCAGGCAAACCATTTTGGAAAATATCGTGAATGTAAGCAGGCGTATGCGAGTCTTCTGAATTGTAATATGCACTTTCCAAAAATACCTTTCGATCCTCCAGCACTTTCAACAGCTTATTCATCTGCGTTGGATGCAGCTCGCCAATCTCATCAATGAACAGCATCCCTCCATGAGCCTTCGTTACAGCTCCGGGTTTAGGTTGAGGGATACCCGCTACACCCATCGCTCCTGCCCCTTGATAGATTGGATCATGTACTGAACCAATTAACGGGTCCGCAATACCACGTTCGTCAAAACGGGCCGTTGTGGCATCAATCTCCGTGAATTTAGCATCCCCCTTGAACGGGGAGGACTGATTCTTCTTAGCCTCTTCCAGTACCACACGTGCTGCAGCCGTTTTCCCTACACCAGGAGGGCCATAAATAATGACATGCTGCGGATTTGCACTGCATAACGCCGCTTTGAGCGCTCGCAGACCGTCCTTCTGACCGACGATATCCTGTAACGTGGCAGGTCGCGTGCGTTCAGCCAGCGGCTTAGTAAGTGAAATAGAGCGCAATTTGCGCAACTTATCCAATTCCTTCCTAGATTCCCGATCCACCGCACTACGGTTCGTTTTCTGGCTCCGCAGAAGATTCCAGAAATACAGACCAATGACAATCCCGAAAAACATTTGCACCAATAACAATATCATAGTCAAGTCCATCGTATTTCCTCCGTTTCTCATCTCAGCAATTTGAAAATGCTGTTCTATGAAAGACAGTATTTCCTTTTCCACGAGAGCTAAACGGCTGTCTTTCAAAAGATCAGAGAGAAATACAAAAACGCCGCGAAAAACAGTTCTGTAGCAGAGCTGCTCTCCACGGCGCTTAAACGATGACCATAGTTTATGATTATACCTGTTTTAAAATAACCGCTTTTGCCTACACCTTCTCGGCAGTGTGACGCTCTTCACGTCCCGGTATTTTACCTGTTTCCTCATAAGCCTTGACGATGATATCAATTTCTTTTTTCAATTCGTCAACCATTTCAGCCTCAGGGACTTTGCGAATCATCTTTCCATAACGGAACAATAGACCTTCTCCACGTGCTCCGGCAATTCCGATATCAGCTTCCTTCGCTTCACCCGGACCGTTAACTGCACACCCCAGTACGGATACTTTAATCGGCACCTTGAGTTTTGCAATGTAATCCTCTACTTCGTTCGCAATAGAGAACAGATCAATATCCAGACGCCCGCAAGTCGGACAAGAAATCAATGTAGCTGCATTCGTGATCAACCCAAACGTTTTGAGCAACTCCCGTGCTACCTTCACTTCTTCGACTGGATCGGCACTTAGCGAGATACGCATGGTGGATCCGATACCAGCTGCCAACAGTGCTCCCATACCCGCTGCGCTTTTAACCGTTCCAGTAAAGAGTGTACCGGCTTCGGTGATGCCCAAATGGAGGGGATACTTAATAATTTCAGCTGCCTTCGTGTAAGCCGCAATCGCCATTGGAACGTCAGAAGCCTTCAGTGATACGATAATATCATGGAAATCAAGCTCTTCGAGTATCCCGATATGGTACAGTGCACTTTCTACCATCGCTTCTGGCGTCGGGTAGCCATACTTATCCAGTAAATGCTGTTCCAATGATCCGGCGTTCACACCAATCCGAATCGGAATCCCTTTTTCTTTACACGCCTTAACGACTGCTTCCACTTTTTCACGTCGTCCAATGTTCCCTGGGTTAATACGAACCTTGTCAATCCCATTTTCAATCGCCAGTAGAGCCAGCTTGTGATTAAAGTGAATATCTGCAACCAGCGGAATATGAATCCGCTTCTTAATTTCCTTAATAGCTGCGGCAGCTTCCTCATTGTTGACGGTAACCCGCACTATCTGACATCCGGCTTCTTCCAAGCGAAGAATCTCAGCTACTGTAGCTTCCACATCTGCCGTTTTGGTTGTACACATGCTTTGGATGATGACTTCATTGCTGCCGCCAATCGTCAGATTCCCGACTTTAACGGGACGTGTGTCTTGTCTTAAGAACATGTACTTTTCTCTCCCATTAACGCCAAACCTCCACCCCATAAAACCTCATACGGGTTTAGTGAAGTGGAGATCTGGCTTCTCATATTGTAGAGATCGCGAAGTATCAATCCTTAGGCGCTCTCTTCTTGTTTTTTATCCTTATCTGTACCACCGAGTTCCGGTGCGATTTTGTCTTTTACTACCTGCTCGTTGATGACGCAAGTCGTCACATCATCACGGGAAGGAACTTCGTACATAACGTCGAGCATAATACCTTCGATGATTGCACGAAGGCCACGGGCACCCGTGTTACGCTTGATCGCCTCACGAGCAATGGCTTCCAGAGCATCTTGCTTAAATTCCAGCTGCACATTGTCCAGTTCCAGCATCTTCTGATATTGCTTGGTCAAGGCATTTTTTGGTTCAGACAAAATACGAACCAATGTCTTCTCATCAAGCGGCTCCAGCGTAGAAATAACTGGCAAACGTCCTACGAATTCCGGAATCAGACCGAATTTCAGCAGATCCTCTGGCAATACCATGGAGGTATATTCGCCTGGTTTCAGATCTTTTTGTTCACTAGTCGCGTTAAAGCCGATGACCTTCTTACCGATACGACGTTTGATCATTTGCTCCAGACCATCAAAGGCACCACCGCAAATGAACAGGATATTCGTGGTATCAATTTGAATGAATTCTTGATGTGGATGCTTACGACCACCTTGCGGAGGTACAGAAGCAACTGTGCCTTCCAAAATTTTAAGCAACGCTTGCTGTACACCTTCACCCGATACGTCACGCGTAATGGACGGGTTTTCGGATTTGCGGGCTACTTTATCAATTTCGTCAATGTAGATAATGCCGCGCTCGGCTTTTTCTACATCATAATCGGCAGCTTGAATCAGTTTCAGCAAAATGTTTTCAACGTCTTCACCCACATAACCCGCTTCCGTAAGGGAAGTAGCATCTGCGATAGCAAATGGGACGTTCAAAATTTTAGCCATGGTTTGCGCAAGTAACGTTTTACCCGAACCTGTAGGTCCAAGCATCAGAATGTTACTTTTTTGCAATTCCACATCATCAATTTTGTTTTGTGTATTAATACGTTTGTAGTGATTATATACCGCAACAGACAATGATTTTTTCGCTTGATCCTGACCAATAACATATTGGTCCAGAATTTCACGGATTTGCATTGGTTTTGGAATGTCTTTCAGATCTACTTCTTCTTCATGACCCAATTCTTCCTCCACAATTTCCGTGCACAACTCGATGCATTCGTCACATATATATACGCCCGGTCCGGCAACAAGCTTGCGAACCTGATCCTGAGATTTACCGCAGAAAGAACATTTTAATTGTCCTTTTTCATCATTAAATTTAAACATAGAGCCACCCCTTTACAGATTAATCGGTTTAGACAGCACCTGGTCAATGATACCGTATGCTTTCGCCTCTTCCGCTTCCATGAAGAAATCCCGGTCAGTATCACGTTCGATTTTTTCGAGGGGCTGACCTGTACGCTCCACATAGATTTGATTCAGCTTGGCACGTGTTTTGATAATCCAGTCCGCATGAATCAGCATGTCGGAGGCTTGCCCCTGAATGCCGCCGAGCGGCTGGTGAATCATAACTTCACTATTGGTAAGTGCATATCTCTTGCCTGGTGCACCGGCTGTGAGCAATAAAGAGCCCATACTAGCAGCCATACCTACACAAATCGTCGATACATCCGGCTTAATGAATTGCATTGTATCATATATACCCATGCCTGCAGTAACAGAACCGCCTGGCGAGTTAATGTACAAATTAATGTCCTTCTCCGGGTCTTCCGCAGAAAGGAACAATAGCTGTGCAATGACGAGATTGGCGACATCGTCATCAATCGGGCCACTTAGGAAAATGATGCGATCCTTAAGCAACCGCGAGTAAATATCGTAAGATCGTTCTCCTCGATTCGTTTGTTCCACAACCATAGGGACGAGACTCATCACGACCAACCTCTTTTCTTTATTAAAATGAACACCTGTATTCATCCGCTTCCTTAAGTCCCATTAAAACGGAAGCGGCAATCATGAAACGTGAACACCTTACAAAATATTTTAACATGTTCAGAGTCTCGTGTCATATTTGCCTGTGCTCATATATAAAATGCAGGCTATTTACAGACGTCCTGCCGAGACCTTCTCATATTTAACCATGTTTCGTATGTATGTGCAAATGTACGGTAGTGACTTATGTAAAACAGAAAACACCATTCACAGCGCTTTCCATAAACGACTAAAATTTGGATTGTCTAAGGTAAAAATAAGGCACGTAACTTTCACTACGTGCCTTATCCTTATCTAATTACTACGTTGCAGCCTGTTACAGCATACACCGTATATTTTATCGTTTAAATTACTCAGCAGCTGCAGCTGGCGCTTCCACTTCTTTGCTGTTTTCAACCAGCAAAGCGATTGTTTTGCGCAGTGAGATCTCTTCTTTCAAGTTAGCGAACGAGCCGTTACTTTCCAGAATGCTGCGGATCTCTTCTACAGAACGTTTGTAAGCATCAGCCATGTTTTGCAGCTCTTCATTAATTTCCGCTTCGGAAACTTCGATGTTTTCTGCTTTAGCCACTTGCTCCAGCACGAGGTTGTTGCGTACGCGCTTCTCAGCATCAGCTTTCATTTGCTCTTCCAGGTCTTCTTTGCTTTGACCGGAGAAGCCGAGGAACATTTCAAGATTCATGCCTTGGCTGCGCAGACGGTTGTCGAAATCGCGAACCATGTTTTGCACTTCACTCTTAACCATTGCCTCAGGAATGTCGATTGTTGCATTTTCAGCAACTTTCTCCACTACAGCGCCCTCACGAGCTGCTTTAGCTTCGTTTTCTTTGCGTTCCAGCAATTGCTTTTTCAAGTCTTCCTTGAATTCAGCAAGTGTATCAAATTCACTTACATCTTTAGCAAATTCATCGTCCAATTCAGGAAGAACTTTGCGTTTCAGTTCATGAACTTTCACTTTAAATACAGCTTGTTTACCAGCGAGGTCAGCAGAATGGTAGTTCTCTGGGAACGTTACTTCAACATCCTTGGAATCACCAGTGTGCAAACCAATCACTTGATCTTCAAAGCCAGGGATAAAGGTATTGGAACCCAGTTCCAGAGAATACTTCTCAGCTTGTCCACCTTCGAACTGTACACCGTCTACGGAACCGTCGAAGTCAATGATAGCAGTATCGCCGGATTGAGCAGCATCTTCATCAACGACAACCAATTCAGCATGACGTTGTTGCAGGCGCTCCAGCTCTTGAGCCAATTCTTCGTCGCTTACTTCGATTTTGCTTACAGGCACTTCTACGCCTTTGTAATCGCCCAAAGTTACTTCAGGTTTAACCGTAACTTTTGCTTTGAATTTGAAAGTTTCGCCTTTAGCAAATTGATCAATTTCAACATCTGGGCTATCTACTGGGAAGATGTCTGTTTGCTCTACAGCTTGGCTGTATGCTTCTGGCAACAGGAAGTCAATTGCATCCTGGTACAGACTTTCAATACCATAACGTTTTTCAAAGATAGGACGTGGCACTTTACCTTTACGGAATCCTGGTACGCTTACTTGTTTAACCACTTTATTAAAAGCTTTGTCGAGTGCAGCGGCTACACGATCCGCGTCTACCTCAACTTCAAGAACCCCAAGGTTCTTCTCTATTTTCTCCCAAGTTGCTTTCATTTTATGCTTTCCCCTCCAACAAAATCTTCACTTAGTTTTCATTACAATCAACGCACACAAAATAACCACTATAGTATATCTAACATTACTGTCTTTTTCAAGAGCAGCCCTTGAATGCTTTAACAGGTAAACGTTTCCGGTCATTAAGGAGTGTTCATTCCCGCCGCTACGAATAATCGCATCGACCGATATGCTTGCTCAAAACGGAAGCGCAGTGCATCTGTAATGCCATATATAGCGCGGGTTTCTTCTTCATTATTGTTCCCGTTCAAACTTTCCGAAACGGTCTGATGGAGTGCTGCTGCCCAAATATCCGGCATTCCGTCCTCTTCTACCAACATTGATCTATAATCTTTCGTACCGTACACGGCCATCACAAACTGTGACCACAGCTCCTGTGCAAAATAGAATAGTGTGGGCTCATGCACTTCAGTCTGGTCAGCTACCCGTTCCAAAATACGCATAATCGCCTCTGGAAACTCATCAGGCTGTAACGGAACCGTTTCAATATCGATTTCTGTCTTTTCATCCCCTCGTCTGATTTCTATCGTCCCTTCCATTCCGCGGCGTCTCAATGTCTGTAGAACACGGAATTGGAGAAGAGGATGGATTTCCCGTTCAGTAATCCAGCGAAGCAAAGCATCGTCGATCTCCGGCAGTTCCAAGTAGGATAGCTGTTCCAAAGCTAGAATCGTCTGTTCGGATAACGGTTGATCCATAGCCATCTGCAAAAGCTTGTTACCGTAGCCTGCATCCTGTTGCTGCTTAAAACGTGCATGACGGCGAGCCAACTCAACTTCACTGACTTCGTCTTCTTCCACATTGTCCGTTACCGCTCCGCTGTCAGCATACTGTGGAAATGCAGCTTCCAACCATTGTGATAGAGCGTTCCATTCATCGTATTGTTTCTGCTCCTGTCCCTGACACTGCATCAAAAAGCGCAGCATCGCCATCGCCTCTCCGTAACGTTCGTTTTCAAGCATCACCGTAAGTTGAATTTGATAGTAGTCCAGTGTCTTCGGAAACAATACGATATTATTTTCTTTTGTCGTCACCTTGGAGTCCTTTATTTTCAAGGCACCCCCTCTCCTCCGCAAGCTAAGTATTTGTAGATTATATGAGAAACAGCAGCCGAAGTTCAACCACTCGTCTTCAACATATTCACCTGTATTCTAACATACCCTTTTATAAGGCAAAAAAAACGATGTGTAGTCTGAATTTATGTGGTGTAGAGCCCAAATAAACGATAAATGCAAAATAAGACTTGAATCTTTTTCATCCATATGATATATTAATATTCGCTTGAATTTTATGTCCCAGTAGCTCAGCTGGATAGAGCAACGGCCTTCTAAGCCGTCGGTCGGGGGTTCGAATCCCTCCTGGGACGTATAGCCGAAGCTTCCTATTTAGGAAGCTTTTTTTATTTTCCAGCGAAATAGGACCCACCGTGAACGTTGGAGCCCAGCATCGTATTACAACCTATTTTAATGTAGAAAAGGCTGTTTCCGTAGCGCTGTTCGAGCGCTTGTCTGGGACAGCCTTTTAATCGAGGATATACCCATTACACCGCTTGACTGCGTGGAGTAGTAAGGAGTTTAATCAAATGAAATTAATATCTTGGAATGTAAATGGCTTAAGAGCCTGTGTAACCAAAGGATTCTATACTTATCTAAAAGAAACGAATGCCGATATTTTTTGCGTACAGGAAACGAAGCTTCAAGAAGGACAAATCCTCATGGAGAACATGGAGGAATACATGCAATACTGGAATTATGCTGAGAAAAAAGGGTATTCTGGCACAGCTATTTTCACCAAAATCAAGCCGCTCTCTGTGCATTATGGACTTGAAGAAAATGAAGAACCGGAGGGTCGAACCCTTACGCTGGAATTTGAAAAATTTTATCTTGTCAATGTGTACACACCGAATACCAAACGGGATTTATCCCGATTGCCATACAGGCTCGAATGGGAAGACCGTTTTCGCAACTATCTGCAACAACTAGACACTTTGAAGCCTGTCATCATTTGCGGAGACTTGAACGTGGCTCATCAGGAGATCGATCTCAAAAATGCCAAAGCCAACTACGGAAATGCTGGCTTCACGCCCGAGGAACGAGACCGCATGTCACAGCTGCTCAACGCTGGATTTATAGACACCTTCAGATATTTTTATCCTGATCGAACGGATGTTTATTCCTGGTGGTCCTATATGCCAAAGGTGAGAGAACGGAATATCGGCTGGCGGATTGATTACTTCCTCGTCTCGGAGCGGCTTCGTCCGCTTTTAATAGATGCGAGTATTGATTGCCATATTACAGGCAGTGACCACTGCCCTGTTATATTAGATTTGCAAGATATACCCGCATAATTCGCACTAATACAAGAGTCTAAAGTTTTAAAAGCCGTCATGCTCCGTTTGGCAGCATGACGGCTTAAATGAATTAAAGCGATCTCTCCAGATGCACCTCGATACGAGAAACCAGCCGGTCTCTCACATCTTGCGCCTCTTTTGGGTCTAATACAGCCTGGTTTATTGTCTTCTGTTCCTCATTGCTATAATGCAGTATATACTGTTTCACTATGCAGTCCGGCGCATAAGTATCCATGCGACTTGTATTATAATACGTCACCTGGCAGCTTCCGAGAAAGCAGAAGGATAACTCACCTGCAGCTGTGAACAGCCATCCTGGCAACTTGGGCTCCAGCTTCAAGGTAAGCCCCCTAGAATCATAGCCAAATGGCTGCCCGCCTGTCATCATCCATAGCCACATATGAATAAATTCTGCTGTAGATCCACTCAGCCTCGCAATATATCCCGTTCCATGCAAACTTGCATCAGGATTAGCACTGCTAGCAATAAAGGAACTGTTTTCCAGCGTACTTCTTCCATAGATCGTAGCATCCATAAAAGGGGGTAGCGCTTTTTGGATGTCGGCAAAAAATTCAGTGTATAGACCCACCTTTAAACACTCAAGTAAATATTTATATTCCATATGCATAAATATCGATTCATTTTCCAGCCACCCTGGCGTGAAAGCTCTGGAACGGCCCAGTTCAAACGGCTGCCCCGCCAGACTCTCATTCACCTTATACATACCCAGCTTTTTGTCGTAAAGCTCGCTCTGTCTGATTTGTCGATACAGCTTGCGCCCATTTATAATGTCGCCAGTTACTTTCATAGCCCGGGTTGGCCCTTCTAGGAAGAACGGTATATCCTTGCGTTTAAAGGAATGTATATTTACAAACATCCCCCCGTTCTCATCCTCCTGTACCTCGAATTCTTTGGCTTCATAATAAAAGAAGGTTGGGTATATCCCCTTTCCTATACGCAGAGCCTTATCCATCCCCTCTTGAATCTTACGTTCAGCCCACTGCAAAAACACCAGCACATCATCAAAGGATAATGCTGCTTCGGTCCCTTCAAATCCAAAACGAACCGTTTCGCGATATGCTTCTCTAGCATCCGAAATCCGTGACCAGAAGCCATGATCGGCACTACCATTCCCAGGCTCCGCATCATTAAAATCGTGGTAGTACTCTTCAACTGCGAGCCCTAATTCTTGAATCAACCTGGCTACCTCTAGCGGTAGCCTCAGCACAAAGTCTGCCGAAAGCTTCATCTGTGCATGTATTAAAAATCTTACGAGTCGCTGTAACTCGCATAGCTCACTAAAGCCCGAAGCAAACAGCCCCGGAAGTCCGTTCATGGAATCATTCCATCCCGGTTTCCCCGCCTCCATCTCAATTCCCAAGCCTTCTGGGTCTAATGTAGACAGCTTGATGGCAGCCAAGGATAGCAGCTTCTCGTATAAATTGGACTTGTAAATCTCTCCGTTGCCTCGTCCGGTTCGAACCCAGTGAACATCGCGAGTCCGCATGTGAAGTTGAGCTTTCTTCTCCTTGCTTTCTACAACCGCTCCGTACTGACGAATACGTCCGTCCTTCATCTGCACGTATTTGTTTCGGCGCGGCTGTACCCATGCCGGACTGTCGTAATACATGTACTCCCTGGCCGAGAGCAGGAGTTCTTCTTGTTTGTCTGGAAAGATACTCAAATAGCTTTCGATTAGATCCATATTATAAGTCCAATGGTCGATCCAGAAGCCTTCACCAAAATCAGCCTCATAGCATTGTTCGGAATGCTTGAGGGCTTCGATCACAAATGTCTCTACCGTTTGCTTTAGTCCAATATTGTCATGAATGATGTGCTGAATCAGCTCGCCCGGGGTAAATGATGATTGAAAAAAAGTACACAAAGACGAATGGGCCGCCACTTCCACCTGTTCCAGCAACGGTTCGAGCTCTCGTATTTGAAAGCTACAGCCTTTTACAACAAGCGGGTTATAGCCGTCCGGCTGAATCAGGCTCATAAACAAACGAATATTAAAATCTCCGACGCCCGGGTTAAACCACACATCATTTCTCCGATTCTGGTTCGCATCGCGGAAATTACCATTCCCTTGCGAATAATACCCCGCCTGGAGTTTGAAAAAATTATAGTCTCGTTCCAGATCTCCATGCTTGCGCGAAAATACATGATACACAAAGGGTTGCTCCGTGCCATTGTCCAGCAATAATGGATAACCCCCACGTAGCAGATTATCCAGATAGCTCTGACGGCAGTACTCGTCAAACAACGGAATGGATGTCTGCGTGGCCATTCCATCCGTCAACTCTTCAACTAACGTTCTAGCTTCCTTCGCCTTTTGATCGATATAAGACATCGTTGCAATTTCTGTAATCCGTTCATTGATCAATTGAATATCATTCACATGCCCGATGACCGAACAGTAATTTACAGCTGCACCTGCCGCCAGTCGTGCCGCATAACCGCTAAACCCACAAGGCACTTTATTCGTCGTCACTGGCTGCTGTGATATCAGGTCTTCGACACGTGTATGGATAAAGCAGTCAGGGAAGGTCAGGGACGTATTTTCACCAAATATAATGGATGGATCGACAATGGGACGTACTAGTCTGGCCTTGCCATCCTGCTCCACAAAGCTATACATAAAATGTCCCGCCTCAATCTGATGGACCTCACTTGTATCCGCTGTACTTCCACGTACCTTATAGTAAGGTATGCTGTTATTGAGGTTATACACATCCATCCAGCTTTTCAGTGTATATCCAAGCTCCTTGTAAGCCGTATTGTCAATACCGAAGGGCAGCACAGCCGGCATGCCGTCCAGCACCTCCAGCTCAAGTTCTTGATCGGAATGATTGACAATCTCAACCTTGCGCACCAAAGCAGCGTAGCTTTCATGAGGAAGCGTAAAATATTGCACACGCACCTCCAGCCCTATATCTGGATGAGAGCTATTAATTTCCAGCATATGGCGGGATATTAACATTTTTTGTTGCTCATGCTCCAAAGGACGCACAGCCGAAAACGGCTCCATATAGCTCCACCCATCCTGCCTTTTTACCTTTAAAAAGGTACGGAAGCCATGGATCGGTACGAGGCTATAGCTGCGGTTAGCCGGAAAAAATTCCATAATCGCTCCATTTTTATCCTCCACACCAAAGCTCGCAATTCCTTGTCCACGATTAACATAATACGCCCACAAGGGAATCCCCTGAACACCAGCAATGCCGGGCAAGAAACTGGAAAAGGGCTTGGCATGCGCAAAATTTTCAATCACAAAACGTCCTTGATTGTCAAAATAATACGGCTGCATCGTATCCCCCTTTTCTGTTTAAAACCCGTTCTTTGCCATCATTTGCTTGAACCATAGCGCACTTTGTTTGGGAGTCCGTTCCTGCGTCTCGTAATTGATATGCACAATGCCAAAACGCTTGCTGTAGCCCCAGGCCCATTCAAAGTTATCAAGGAAAGACCAGACAAAATACCCCTTGAGCTGACCTCCCTCTTCAATGAAGCGATGACAGGCCTTTAAATGCTCTTCAATATAGCGCTGACGCCCGGTATCCTCAATCTGTCCAT
Source organism: Paenibacillus sp. ICGEB2008 (assembly GCF_000307675.1). NCBI lineage: Bacteria > Bacillati > Bacillota > Bacilli > Caryophanales > Paenibacillaceae > Paenibacillus > Paenibacillus sp. ICGEB2008. The sequence goes on along the minus strand of NZ_AMQU01000014.1, from coordinate 278,863 downwards.
TTACCACTTCATCCCTCATCGCTGCTCCATTTTCCGTAATCAGAATGGGCAAGCCCTTGCTAAAATCCTTCTCAATCCGTGTCAGCAGCTTATAAAAAGATTCAGGGTGAATCTCCCATCCCATGTCCGTTACTGGCTCCTCCATGTGAACCTGCTCTACTTGCAGCAACGAAGCGTCGTTCGTTGATCGAATGATGCTGCGGGTATAATAGTTAATGCCCAAAAAATCCCCCGGTTGCTGAATCAGCTCCATATCACCAGGCTGTACAAAATCCAATCCATTCAGATACGTTCCGTACCATTCCACCATATCTTCAGGATACTTTCCGTTAAACAATGGCTCCGCAAACCAACGATTAATAAAGCCATCTCTTCTGATGGCAGCAGCCACGTCCTCGGGTCGCTCGGAAGCCGCATCCACATGTTCCATGTTCAACGTAATGCCAATCTTACCCGTTAACCCTTTTTCCTTATGCAAATTGCTGGCAATCCCATGACACATCAGAATATGATGGGCGGCAGTAAAGGCTTCCCTCCAGTTCTCATGACCAGGGGCATGCTCTCCTGTACCATAGCCCAAAATAGAGGCGCAATAAGGCTCATTGATCGTATTCCACCAGTTTATCCGCTCGCCGAATCGATCCATGATTACAGAGGCATACGTTTTAAAATGTTGGATAGTCTCTCGCTGTGTCCATCCACCCTCGTCCTCAATCCACTGCGGTAGATCCCAATGATACAGCGTCAGCATCGGGATCAGTCCAGCCAACTCAATCTCATCCAGCAGATGCTCGTAGAAGAGCAACCCCTCTTCGTTAATAATGCCAGGCGCGGGCATAATACGTGGCCAAGCTACAGAAAAACGATAATGTAAAAAACCAAGCTGTTTCATTAATTGCACGTCTTCTTTAAAGTGGTGAAAATGATCACATGCTACATCTCCACAGTCCCCTCCGATTACCTTCCCGGGGATTTGACAAAAAGTATCCCAAATGGAGGGCGTTCTGCCGCCCTCATCTGTACCCCCTTCAATTTGATAAGAAGAGGTTGAAGTTCCCCACATAAACGTGGCAGGAAATATAAAGGTATTCTCGCTCATACTCGGTACCGTCCTTTCAGGAATCAAGACTTCACAGCTCCAGCCATTGCACCGCCGACAATAAAGCGCTGGAGGAAAATATACAAAATAACCAGCGGTAGTGTAACAATCAAGATACCGCAAGCAAGCAGCGGCCAGTTGTTCATGTATTGTCCATAGAAAGAGAACAGTCCCTTGGTCACTGGCTGATAGGCGGGATCAGACAAATAAATGGTAGGACCTATAATGTCGTTCCATGCACCAATGGCTGTCAAAATGATGCCTGTCGCCAACACGGGCTTCATCAGTGGTACAAGAATCGTGAACAAATAACGTGAATAACCGCATCCGTCCATTGCAGCCGCTTCATCCAGCTCTCGGGAGACAGACTTGATATACCCCACAAACATCAGGAAAGCGATGCCGGTACCTGTCGTTTTAAGCAAAATAAAACCAAGCTGTGTATTGTACAGTCCCAGACTATTAATAAGGGCAAATTGCGGAATTAGCGGATTGGGGAGATACATGGAAATCAGGAAAAACACATAAAAGAAGGTGCTGAACTTAACATATCCCCGTGCTAGCGGAAAGGCGGCAAACACGGATATAATCAGGGTTAATAACGTAGAAACTCCTGTATACAAAATACTGTTCCACATATATTGAGAGAAATTCCCTTTATCCCAAGCATCCATGAAATTCTCCAAACGCAGACCCTTGGCTAGCGCTACAGGATCCATCAAATACTCGCTTTGCGTCTTCATTGATACATTAAAAAGGTAGAAAAGCGGGAGTACATATAACGAAAGCATGAGCAGTACGATGGTGTAGCTCACTATTTTGGTTCCTTTGCTACTGCTCATTACATTTCCACCTCTCTTCTGCGCAAGTAATAAAGTGCAATCATTGATACCGTAAACACGAATACAAACTGGATCATCGCAACTGCGGAAGCAAGACCATAATCTGATGTCCCGGAGCCAAAGGCTGTGGCATATACATCAAATGCAAGTGTCGTCGTGTTGAATTTACCCCCTGTCAGCACATAAATAATGTCAAAGGTTTGCAAGGCGCCGATAATGGACAGCAGCATATTGACGGTAAAGGACGGTGCAATCATTGGAAAGGTAATATTTTTGAACGCTTTCCATCCAGAAGCGCCGTCCATATATCCCGCTTCATATAAGTCACTAGGAATGGATTGGAGTCCAGCTAAGAAAATAGTCATCGAGTAACCCATGTACATCCAAATTTGCACAAAAATGATCAATTCAAATGCAATATCATAATCCCCAAAGAAGTTGGAGCTGGTTCCAAAAAAGTTCAGCAATGCTTGCGCAGGACCGCCAAGCGGATTGGCAAGCAACTGCCAGATCAGACCGGATACCGTTACCCCGAGCACAACGGGCAGAAAAAATACAGAACGATATAACACATCACCTTTGAGCTTTTTATTAATAAGGACAGCCATGAATAGCCCAACTGCGTTTTGGATCACAACCACCGCTACGGCAAAATATAAGGAACGGCCAATGGAAGCAATGCGATCTCCAGAATCGGAGGAGGTAAAAAAGGTCGTGTAATTCTCGAATCCGATAAAATTCCACGTCTGTCCCGGAACCCCGGTAGCATCTGTAAAGGAAAAAAGCACGGTTACCATAGAGGGTCCAAAACCAAGAAGCAAATAGAGCAGCACCGGAATACTCAGCAGAAGATAGGGCATTATCCGGGCAGCACCCTTTCCAAAGGGATACATGGGTCTCACACCTTTTCACATTATTATGGGAGCTTTGCAGTTACCATTGTGTTCATGTAAAATCTATGGATTATTTAGGGGCTGCCGCATCCCAGTCTGCTTGAGATTTCTGCGCAAGCTCCAAAGGCGTTTTTAACGGACCGGCAGGCGCCAAAAATTCCGCATGTACACTGGCTTCCTTAATGTACTGTCCAACATTCTTACGATTGATAAACAGCTGATCCCAAGAGAGTTTGAAGTTTTCCAATGAAGGCTGGATTTCATTAACGAAATCGCTGCTTATCTTCACATCAGACTGTGTTGGCAAAAATCCAGCAGCGTTCACAAAATCCGTGTAGTTCTGTTTCTCAGAGAGCATTTCAAGCCATTTGATCGCATACTCCTTGTTTGGTGACTTTTCTAGTACCATCCAGGTCATATCATACTTGCCTGCCAGGTTTTTATTTTTGGCGGGGTCGTTACTGCCCGGAATCGGGAAATAACCAAATTTCAGCTCTGGATTGGCTGTCTGAATCGTAGTTGCATCCCACGTACCATCCGCTATCATAGCTACACGCCCTGAAGCAAACAAACTTGGCAAGGTTCCATAGTCAATTCCCATAAATCCACCAATGGCGTTGTTCATCAAAATTTGTGTTTTTTCCAGCACCTCAAGCTGGACAGGATCAGTCAGTTTGGTCTTGCCTGTCCACAGCCCTTTGATATATTCCAGCTGATCATCATGGATAGAGGCCTGAAGCCCTTGGACAGCAAGGTTGATAGGCCATACATCTTTACCGCCGAAACCAATCGGTTCTACGCCGTTATCTTTGAGCACCTTCATAACATTCACCAGTTCGTCCCATGTCGTGGGCACAGCAAGATTATATTTTTCAAAAATCTCTTTGTTATAAAACAGTCCTGTCAGGGCCACCTTCCCCATGTTCACACCATATACCTTGTCGTTATAGGTCATGGCATTTTTGACATCTGTAGGATTATAGTTTTTGATAAAAGCTTGATCTGACAGATCTGCAATGAGTCCTCCCTCGATCCACTGCTTCCACATCGGATCAGCAGCTCCCTTAGACCATTCCTGCGGTGCGCCTACGAAGCTGAATTTCAGAGGAATAATATCTGCATCACCGGTTGAACCCGCATTCATACGCGTTTGCATCAGTTGATCATAAGTGGAATCAGCAGGAACCGTCGTATACTCCACCTGAACATCAGGATACTTCTCTTCAAACTTTTTATTAAATTCCTTTATATAGTTATTAATATTCTCCTGCTGCCAATGAATAATTTTTAACGTGACCTTTTTATTCCCGTTCTGCCCAGCTTCGTTACCTTTACCGCAAGCGGCTAATACCACGATTAAAGCGGTTACAACAAGTAAAGAAAAACACTTTTTCAGCATTGCAAAATTCCCCCTGTAATCTTAGAATAAATGCACTCACTCTTACGAAAGCGGTTTAGTTAATTACAGCTACTATTATGTATCGAATAGCCTGTATTTGTAAATAGCAATTTGTAAATTATCAAAAAATCATTAACTATCGTTAAATCGAACTTCATTATCCATAATATATTAGGATTTATCCTATAATAGCACGGTTGACTCTCTTCTATGAGGTAGCATAGAATACGAGTAATCATTAATTTTAGAATGCAAGGTCAAATGAACTAAATCAGTTTAGTTACGGAGGATTCCATGAATATAAAAACAATAGCTAGCATGGCAGGCGTTTCAGTAGCAACGGTTTCGAAGATCATAAACAATTACACAGATATCAGTGAGGAAACCCGGCAGCGAGTACTCAAAATTATGGAGGAAACAGGCTATAGACCTTCCTCCTCGGCTAAAACGCTTGCTACCAAAAAATCTAATCTGGTAGGCGTTATATTCGCTGGCAAGCTGAATGTCGATTTTAGCCATCCTTTTTTTGTAGACATCATTAATGTTTTCAAAAAGCAGATTGGCTTGCTCGGTTACGACCTGCTGTTTTTTTCGAATGAGAAATTTCTGGATAATGGAGAGGACTATTTGGCTCGCTCAAAATATTTCTCAGTGGACGGGTGCATTATTATTGCCGGAGACGAAGTGGAGAAGAGTGTTTTTGATCTCGATGCCAGCCCTATCCCCTGCATCGGTGTCGATATCGAACTAACCGGAGCCAGTTCCTGCTACATCATGTCCGACAATCAAAAGATTTCAATGAAGGTTGTTGAGCACTTTTACATGAATGGATACCGCGAAATGGGTTTTATAGGCATAGAACGCCCCTCCTTGGTTATTAAAGAGAGAGAAGAAGCTTTTATCTCATCACTAAAGCGGTTTAGCCTTGATGTCAGACCGGAATGGATCGTGTATGGCAAGGACTATGCAGCAGAGGATGGATACCAGATCGCAAAGGCGTGGATAGAGCAAGAAAATTTACCAAAAGCTATTTTTGCGGCTACCGACCTGCTTGCCTTTGGTGCCATCCGTGCTTTCAAGGAGAGCGGCTTGAGGGTACCCGAGGATATTGCCGTAGTAGGATGTGATGATATTGAAGCCTGTCGTTATACCGATCCTCCACTGACGACTGTAAAACAAGACAAGCAAAAAATAGGTCGTCTGGCCGCTATGGTGCTGTTTGACCTGATGAATAAACAAATGGATACGAAATGTATTAAAGTGGAGCCCGAACTCGTCATTCGCACCTCCTGCGGAGCCCGGCAACATTGGAACCCTACAAGGGTTGAGGGATAGCACATACCTAAAAAAGGTGACTCCTGTCGAATACAGAAGTCACCTTTTTGCAGTTATATAACAAGAGCCCTTTCGTTTAAGCCATTATTTGTAGGCCATCGTCGCATTCACAGCCTTTTTCCAGCCTTCATACAGGCTGTCACGTGTTGCTTCATCCATCGTAGGGGTAAAAGAAGTTTCCACTCTCACTCGCTTACGAAGTTCGTCTGTACTCTTCCAGTATCCTATCGCCAACCCTGCCAGACACGCGGCACCCAGCGCCGTTGTCTCATGGATAACTGGCCGTTCCACCGTCGCATCCAGAATATCGCTCTGGAATTGCATCAGGAAATTGTTCAACACGGCTCCTCCATCCACTCGCAACATCTTCACCGTAATACCTGAATCAATCTCCATGGCTGTGAGCACATCCTTGGTCTGATAAGCGAGCGACTCCAGGGTGGCACGGATAAAATGCTCCTTCGTGGTCCCACGTGTCAGACCAAACATCGCTCCACGCACCTCGCTATCCCAGTAGGGGCTGCCCAGCCCGACAAAAGCGGGTACAAGATATACTCCTTCTGTGGAGGAAACACGGGCCGCATAAGGCTCACTGTCCTTCGCTTCACGGAACATGCGCAGCCCATCTCGCAGCCACTGGATCGCAGAGCCCGCAACAAACACACTCCCTTCAAGTGCGTATTGCACTTTGCCTTCCTCCAGCCCCCAAGCGATGGTCGTGATCAGACCGTGCTTGGATTCAACCGGCTGATCTCCCGTATTCATCAACATGAAGCAACCTGTACCGTAAGTGTTTTTGATCATTCCTTTTTCGTAACAAGCCTGACCGAACAAGGCTGCCTGCTGGTCACCCGCTGCACCGGCGATCGGTACATTCTGACCAAAAAAATGATAATCCACGGTGTGCGCATATACCTCGGAAGAAGGCCTTACCTCAGGCAACATGATTTTCGGAACTCCCAGAATATCCAGTAGCTCTTCATCCCACTTTAGCTCATAAATATTGTACATCAGCGTTCTGGCCGCATTGGAGTAGTCTGTTACATGGGCCTTTCCGCCGGATAGTTTCCAGATTAGCCACGAGTCAATCGTACCAAATAATAAGTCACCTCGTTCCGCTCTTTCCCGCGCTCCTTCTACATGGTCCAGTATCCACTTTACTTTAGTGCCTGAAAAATACGGATCGATCAATAGCCCTGTTTTGCTGTGAAACAACTCCTCATGCCCTTGCCGCTTCAGTTCTTCGCAAATATCCGAGGTTTGGCGTGATTGCCATACGAGTACGTTATACACGGGTAATCCGGTATTTTTGTCCCACACGGCCACCGATTCTCGCTGATTGGTAATGCCGATGGCAGCAATTTGTTTTGCTTTTACACCGGATTCGGAAAGACAGGAGGCAATAACGCCCAGAATAGAACTCCAGATTTCATTCGCATTCTGCTCTACCCAGCCGGGGTGAGGAAAATATTGCGGAAATTCCCGCTGGGCCGAGTACACCACATCTCCTTCGCTATTGAACAAAATCGCTCTTGAACTTGTCGTTCCCTGGTCTAGTGACAAAATATATTTTCCCATGTTCATCTCTCCCCGTGTAAATCCATCGTTTTTACGCTGTAAGCTTGTGATCCATTTTATGATTTTTATAAATACGACTAATACGGAAGGTAATCAAGAGTACAACCACGATAACTCCTAATAAAATCCAGAACGCCGGAGTCATACTCCCCTTAAAAACGGCCTGATAAAATGGACCTGCGAAAGATCCCCCCAATAGCGGTCCTACAATGGGCACCCATGCATATTTCCAGTTGGATGCTCCCTTACCGGGTATCGGTAGTAAATAATGCATCAGACGCGGCCCAAAATCCCTCGCTGGATTGATGGCATAGCCCGTTGTGCCTCCAAGGGATAAACCGATACTGACAACCAAAAAACCAACAATTAGCGGTTTAAGGCCGTCTGTAAACGAATTGGCACCAAACGACAGTAAAGCAAGAACAAAGATAAAAGTACCTATCATTTCACTAAGCACGTTACCAAACGGATGATCAATAGCTGGTCCTGTCGCAAATACACTGAGTTTGGCTGCTGTGTCCTCCGTCTCTTTCCAGTGGGGCCAATAATGCAAAATGACGATCCCTGCACCCGCCATGGCTCCAAGAACCTGAGCCACAATATAACCGGGAACATCCTGCCATGGAAAACTACCCTGAAATGCCAACGCGAGTGTAACTGCCGGATTCAAATGCGCTCCGCTGATTGGACCCACCGCATACACCCCAATAGCTACCGCGAGCCCCCACCCCAATCCGACCACAATCCAGCCGGAAGCGTGGGCAAAAGACTTTTTCAGGGACACCCCTGCGCACACTCCGCCACCTAGGGCAATAAGAATCATTGTCCCTATGAATTCGGCTGCGTATGGCGACATACAACCAACCTCCTCAATAGATCATCCGATTTTGATCGTTGTCATCGCGCAAAAAAAAGAAAAGCCATCACAAACCAACCCTGTGCTGTAACATGGGATGTCTGCGTGGCTCTCTTGTCTCCGTCACGATTATTAACTTAAATTTGATATTATATAAGCATGTAAGCGATGTCAACTGCGGATTTACGTCTTCTGATATCCTAAAATAATCGTTGACCATGTTAGATTGCCCGATTTATGATGTAAAAAAATGGCTGAATGTAAGGATTTCAGGATGAATACGACACTCCCAAACTTGATGATGAAGGGAAGAATGTTATGCTGAAATTTCTGCAAAAAATCGGCAAGTCATTAATGCTTCCAGTAGCTACATTACCCGCCGCAGGGATTTTGCAAGGGCTGGCTCTCATTAATTATGAAACGGATATTCCGCTTGGCCCTGGAGTTGGTGGATTTCTGAATCATTATGTCACTCCTTTTCTGAATGAAGGGGCGGGTGCCATCTTCGGCAACCTGGCGCTTATTTTCTCCATCGGTGTTGCTATTGGTCTGGCAGGCGACGCGGTAGCCGCACTTTCGGCAGTCATTGCCTATTTGGTGCTGACCCGTATTTTGGCGGCCGTACCGGGTATATTTGCGTATATTCCAGACGACGTCAAGCTGGACATGGGCGTATTGGGCGGTATTTTTATCGGCGGATGGTCTGCTTATCTGTTCAAAAAATATCATAATATTCAACTTCCAGATTGGCTTGGCTTTTTTTCGGGCAAACGTTTTGTCCCCATGATTACCGCCTTCACGACCATGATTTTAGCCATTCTGCTCGGCATGATCTGGAGTCCGATACAAGATGGCATTGCAGCCTTCGGCAACTGGATTGTTGGCTTTGGTGGAATCGGGTCAATGGTGTTCATGATTGCCAATCGACTGCTGATCCCGCTCGGTCTGCATCATGTGCTGAACTCGATCGCATGGTTTCAAATTGGGGACTATACCAATGCTGCAGGTGAAGTTGTTCATGGTGACCTGACACGTTTTTTCGCAGGCGATACATCGGCGGGTATGTTCATGTCCGGCTTCTTCCCCATTATGATGTTCGCTCTGCCAGCGGCGGCTCTCGCATTCATCCATACGGCCAAGTCGGAAAAACGTAAAGCTATCGCTTCCATCTTTATCGGTTCTGCGCTGGCGTCGTTCCTGACCGGTATTACTGAGCCCCTCGAATTTTCTTTTATGTTCATTGCACCTCTGCTTTACGGCGTTCATGCTCTGCTAACAGGTCTGAGCGGCCTAGTCGTATACCTACTGGATGTCAAACTCGGCTTTTCCTTTTCAGCAGGACTCATTGACTATCTGGTCAATATGAAGCTCTCCACCCATCCATTGCGAATGATCCCGATTGGGCTTGTCTTCGCCCTCATCTATTATTTTCTGTTCCGCTTCATCATCCTCAAATTCAACCTAAAGACTCCCGGGCGCGAAGACGATGTAGATGACACCCTTCTATTTGAGGCTAACAAATCCATACCCGTTGGAAAAGCAAGCGCCTCATCCGGCACCCAGTCCAGTCAGGCAGGCCAGGTCCTAACCTATCTCGGCGGTTCAGACAATATCCAAAGCATTGATGCCTGCATCACGCGGTTGCGTCTTGTCGTCAAGGACGACAAAGCGGTTAACGATCAAGCTCTTAAGCAGCTCGGAGCGTCAGGAATTATCAGGCTTGGGAACGGTACCCTACAGGTTATTTTCGGTACTCGATCCGAAGCTCTGAAAGATGAGATACAACGATTGATGTCATGAAGCTAATCCCCTGCCTTAAGCACGTGCGATCTTCCTATAACAGACGCACGTGCTTTTTTTTATGGATAAACGTTTCGAATTTTTTGTTTTTGGTTAAGGCAATGCACATAAATGGGTAACAGCTTCATATGATGGAGCTAAACCATTTACAACTTGTTCAGCAGGCAGATTATTCAGACAGCAAGGAGGGAAATGATGTGAAGACAGTACAATGGCAATGGCTGGTATTATGTCTTGCTTTTCTCACTATGATTAGTGGTTGTAGTGGGTCCCTATCCTCTAAAGGTCAATCATCTGAAGCTAATTTGTCAAACAGCAAAAAGATAACGCTTACATTGTGGTACTGGAACCGTTCTATTGACGATGAATTGCTCGTCCAGGCAGAAAAACAGTTTCCCAACATTGAATTAAAAACTCAAAAAATAGGCGGTGACTTTAAAGCCAAGCTGAAGACAACGCTCGCAGCTCGTTCCGGTGAACCGGACATCGTAGCTCTGAACGACTGGATGGTGGAGCTATTCCCGAGTGCGGATCGTTTTTATGATCTAAAGGAACTCGGAGCAGACCGACTGAAGGATCAATATTTGGAATGGAAATGGAATCAGGGCATCACTCCTGATGGTAAAATGATTGCATTTCCCATGGATACTGGGCCTACCGCCCTCTTCTATCGAAGCGACCTGTTTGAACAGGCAGGCTTGCCAAGTGATCCTGAACAGGTCAGTGCCTCGATCCGCACATGGGATGATTATATGGCAGCCGGAGAACAACTTCGGCAGAAATTCGGAAGCCATTCATTTTTGGCCGATAATATTGTAAACGTTTACAATCAGGTACTCGCTCAACATACGAACCTGTACTTCAAGCCGGACGGAAGTTATATCGGCAATCAATCTCCTGACATCCGCCTGGGCTGGAAAACCGCTGTGGATTTCCACAGGAAGCATCTGCTCGCCAATGCAGATGGCTGGACTCCTGAATGGAATGCTTCGGTCAATAACGGCAAAATCGCCTCGTTCGTAGGGGCAATCTGGATGAAGCAAGTTCTCACAGAAGCCGCACCGGATACAGCGGGCAAATGGAGAGTCGCCCGTGCTCCTGGAGGAGACGGCAATCTGGGAGGGTCTTTCATCTCTATCCTCAAATCTAGCCAACACCCCAAAGAAGCCTTTGAAGTTCTGACCTGGCTGCAAAGCCCGGAACACCAATTGGAAGCCTACCATAAAATCGGCCTGTTCCCATCCACTCCCGGCGTCTATGACGATCCAGTCATGGAGACACCCGAGCCTTTCTTTGGTGGTCAGGCCACTGGCCTCATTTTTGCCGCCTCCGCACGTCAGGTAAAAAATAGCTATTTCGGCGAGCGCTATCCTGTCATCCACGGCATTGTGACCCGTCGTCTTGCCAATGTGGCCAAACAAAATGCCGATCCCGACTCATTATGGACGGAAACAATGCAACGAATTCAACGGGAATTACAGCGTTAAAAAACAAAACTTCAAAAAAGGCGTGTGGACAATATGCTGAGAGAAATCTGGAAGCACCGGGCCGTTTATGCTGCGATCTCGCCATTTTATTTGCTGTTTGGCATCTTTGGCTTGTTTCCGATTGGCTTTTCATTGTACCTGGCGTTTCACAAATGGGACGGGATCGGAGACATGACCTACAACGGCTGGGGCAACTTTCGTTACCTTGTGACAGACAACGAATTTTGGCAGGCTGTAGGTAATACGTTTGTGATCTGGGTGTACGCCACGATTCCAATGCTATTTCTAGCACTCATTGTTGCCTTTCTGCTTTATGCCCCTTTTGTGAAAATGCGCACCTTATGGCGAGTTGGATTCTTCCTGCCCAATGTGACATCTATTGTTGCTGTTGCCATCATCTTTGGCGCCTTATTTGCCAACAATTTTGGATTTCTCAACTACCTTTTGCAGCTCTTGGGGCTACCTATGATCCAATGGCTGAATGTGCCATGGGGTATCCAAATCGCCATTTCTTCCATGGTCGTCTGGAGATGGATGGGTTACAACGCCATTATCTATCTGGCTGGGCTCCAGAGTATCCCACATGTGCTGTATGAGGCCGCCAAAATAGACGGGGCAACCGGAGCGCAAGCTTTTTTCCGCATCACCATTCCGATGCTGCGCCCAGTCATTTTGTTTACGGTCATTACGTCCACCATCGGTGGGATGCAGCTGTTCACCGAGCCACAGGTCCTGGTCGGTAATGACGGCGGTGCCGGGGCAAGTGGCATGACCATCGTTTTATACCTGTACCGCGAGTCGTTCATTAACAACTATTTTGGATATGGCGCTGCTGTCGGATGGGGCATGTTTCTCATCATTGCTCTATTCTCCATCATCAATTGGAAACTCGTTCAAGGTAAAAAATAACGATGGAAGGAGCTTTACCACATGATGCAGACACGTGCAAAATCCATTGTTTTATATGCTGGGCTGTTGGTAGGTATCATCCTGTCGATGTTTCCATTTTACTGGCTAATCGTCATGGCAACCCGTACAACCTCAGACATCTATCGTTTTCCGCCACAATTGTGGTTGGGCAGCCACTTCCTGGATAACATCACGAGAGTATTGCAGCAGATTGATTTTGCCGGCGCCTTTTTGAATACCCTTTTTGTAGCCAGTTCGATTACCCTATTGGTGCTGTTTTTTGATTCACTGGCCGGTTTTGCATTCGCAAAGTTTGATTTTCCGGGCAAAAAGGTGCTATTCGTCATTCTGCTAGCTACAATGATGGTCCCTTCACAACTTTCGCTCGTCCCCTCCTTTGTCATGATGGCTTCCTTTGGATGGGTAGGTACGTTCAAAGCGCTCATCATCCCGGGTATGGTAAATGCCTTCGGGATTTTCTGGATTCGTCAGTATGCAGAAGAATCTATTCCCAAGGAGCTCCTGGATGCGGGGCGTATGGACGGGTGCAGCTTTTTTCGGCTGTACTGGAATGTAGCACTGCCGATTTTACGCCCTGCGTTCGCTTTTCTCGGCGCATTTACCTTTATAGGAGCTTGGAATGATTACTTATGGCCATTAATCGTTTTAACGGATGAGCGCAAATTCACCCTCCAGATTGCATTGTCGCAGTTGAACGGGATTTACAATACGGATTATGCGATGGTCATTGCTGGCACCCTGCTGGCTGTACTTCCTCTTATTATTTTGTTTCTTTTCATCAGCCGCCAATTTATTTCCGATCTTGCCGCTGGAGCGATCAAAGATTAGCTTCGCTTGATTCCCCTTTTACTTGCTCTAAAGCGTCTTCGAAACTGGACTTAAGCTCTGGAGAGGAATTGCACAACTATGAGCTCCGTGCGATTTTATTAATTGGAACGACTGCTCTAAACGGAACACTCAAATAGACTACTTCGAGGCTGAGTTTACACACGATTGAACATGTACTGTCTACCTGTTATCCATATTTCCTTGTAAATTAGCCTCCATAGTTATCTAACGATTAATAAAAATCGCTTCCACTCATTTAACAGAGTAGAAGCGATTTTTCAAAAATTAAATAAACGTTTCTCTAATAGGTCAACTTAAAGCCATATCATAGTTTGCACTACTATTCATTTGCCTATCAGAGCGACATTTACATGCACAATTCGAGCCATGTCCGAAGTCATGAAGTATATTATTAGCACCGGAAGAACAAATACAAGATAAAGGAACAATTCCAAGGGTATTTGCCATTAAAGGCTTCCTTCCAAATGGATTTACAATTCTCAATTTATAATCCTCCTTCGACTCGTTTTGATAATAGATTGGAATTACACCAATGTAATATGGTTTAATTCCTCTAATAAATGTGGTTTGTGTTCCAAGATAGTATGATAGCTTATTAATGCATGTTCCAGCATATCTAAAGAACGCCTACAAGCTATTTTCTTTTTTTCGATATTAAACTTATCACTATCGTAACATTCGACGTAACAAACCGAACAAAGGCGTATAGCCCAACATTTGGAGCACTGGGACAAACTCTCCTTACCATAGTCGTCTATATAACGATCGATTAATACAGATTCGTCTATACCACTATAAACGTTTCCAACTGAAGGTGATTTTCCAATGCGCTCGCATAAATGAAAGTCTCCATTTACCGTTACATAAATTCTTCTTGAGGCAGGTGAACAGCAGCCGTTTAAGCAATAGTCCGGGTAAGGAGTTTCAGTTAAAATCCTATCATGTATTATTGAGAATTGTTTGTGTAAAAAATCGATTGTAAAGGGAGTATTTTTTGATATAGAAGTATTATTTAACATTAGATCAATTGTCCAGTTCCCTACAGGGTTATCATAACAATGCATAGAGCTTTTTTCAGTAATCGTTTTTTTCTATGTCAGACGAGTGTCTCACATAAGAAATATTTTTAGTAATATCCTTAGGTACCCACGAAAGAGAATTGAAGAAATTTTGAATTTTTTTTCATAACTACATCATTAGCTGGTCTAGGTGTTACCATGCTTAGCGATATAAGAGAATTACTCTTTTCTCCATAAGCATTAATTAGATGTTTAAGACCATTAATTGCCTTGTCATACGTGCCCTCACCATTTTTAAATACCCTCCTACAATCATGTATTTCCTTTGGACCGTCAATACTACAAACTACTCCAAAGTTAGGAACTGTAGATAGATATTCTGCGATTTCAGCAGTCATTAAGGTTAAGTTTGTTGTCATTGAAAATGTTAAATCTTTATCAGCACCATTTTTTAAAGTATAGTCTACACAATGCTTTAATAATTTAAATTCTATTAATGCTCCCCGCCATAAAAAGTTACCGCCACTTTTTTACCTGAGTTTTTCAGAGTATAATCGATTGCTAACTCTGCTACTTGCCAGGACATGTGCCTGCGTCCAAATTCCCTGAAGTCTATGTTCCCTGAATGATATATACAATAGTGGCATGCCATATTACATTGTTCGGTCAACTCCAGAGTAACCTGTTCTAGATGACTTCTTGCATTTTCTAAAACCTCATCTTTTGATAGTGCAAAGGATAAAAGAGGAGGTGCTTGGAATAAATGCTGTTCCTGCGCAACATGTATTAAGTCAATTAGAATAGTCAATGTATCATCATTAACTTTGGTAGTTTTTATTACCTCTTCGATATCTCCGTACACTTGTAAGTTATTTAGAAATACATACTCTATTTCAGTGCATTCCATAACTTTGCCTGTGCCCACATCATACAAATAGGATTTATTCTTTGTCTGAAACAACTTAAACAATCGTGAGTAATTCCCATACTGTTTTTTGATGTTTCTAAAGAACTCCATAACTGTGGAATCCAATATCATCACGTTCCTCTTGGGTTTCAATATTCAAAATATGGTCACATGCTGCTAATAGTCTCTGGTCATGTGATACTACAATTGTTATCCTTCTTGACTTTTGCTTGGTCAATATTTCTATAAGTCCACTTACACTCTTTGAATCTAAGGCTGATGTGGGCTCATCAAGAATCGTTAAGAAAGAATCTTTACTTAATGCACGAATCAAAGCTAATTTTTGCTTTTCACCACCAGAAAAGTTGCTTCCATTTTCATTTATTAGTATATTTTCAAGGTTAGCTTTTGTTATTATCTCTTCAAGCCCAAAAGCTGTTATAAGCTCATCTTGATTACTGGCAATCTCTTTTGAAAAAGTAATTCCAAATTTCAAATATTCCTTTATTGGTAGATTTAAAAACTCCGGATTCTGTTCTACATAAGAAATTCTATAACGCCTCATATCAAGCATATCTATATCTTTGATGGAGCAATTATTAAAAGCTATTTCTCCTGTGTAAAGATCACTATAAAGACCTATCAGAGTATTAAGTAATGTTGTTTTGCCTGAACCATTGTGACCACAAATCCCGTAAATTCCCCCCTTAAAAAAATCATAAGAAAAGTCTCTAAATACGCTTTCCTCGGAATATTTAACACCTAATTGTTTAATACTTATTTTCTCTAAATCTTCAAGTGTTGTACTACCATAAATATCATTTTCAGAGTTCATAACGTCATTTAGCCGTTCTATCGATACTTTCGTCTCTTGGTATGAACTTGCTAAGCTTAATAAATATGAAGTTGACGAGATGATCATTGAAAGGTACGTGTTAATTATGGTGAACTGCCCTATACTCATTTGGCCAATTACAACTTTATGACCTCCAATTCCGATTACAAATATATAGCAGATGATCAATATAAATTGATTTAGATTGGAGAAAATATAATTAGTTTTTACTTGTGAAGTCGCAACTCTAAATAATGAATTAAATGCTTTATTTAGCCGCTCATTCATTTCATTAAAGAGTACATTCTTCTTTATAAAAACCAATTTGTTAATTTGTTCGACTTTTTTAGAGTAGTATTCATTTGCTTCTTTTTTGTATTTCAGATTTGCTTTATACAATTTTTTTTCTAAAAACCACATATGTAAATATATAAAAAGGAATAAGCGAGAAAATTATAACGCATAGTAGTACATCAGCTTTTAAAACAATAATACCACTGATAATTATTGTGATTACTTGCAATACTAAGTTGGAAATATTATTTGAAAAAAAGTCAACTACTGTGGATGAATCATTATTAATTTGGTCAACTAAGTATGCATTATCCTTATCTTTGAAGACCGACAGTTTAGTTTTGAATATTTTTTGATAGATATCATTGCAGATTTCGTATAATAATAAATTATTCAATTTCGTAGAGAAAAGGGCAGTTAAATATTGTATGAGAATGTTTACTATATTTATAATCCCCAGTAACAGTACAAAATATAAAATGATACTTATATTACTTTTTGATACTAAATAATCAATATATATGCCTGTGATGTAAGGAACAATAATTCCTATAATCCACAATACTGAAGTAACAACAATGTAAAAAAAATACATACTTGCGCGTTTTTGAAAGGTATTTTTTCAAGTATTCTAGGACTATCATATTCATCACCTATGTTTCATATTAGGTAAATCTTAGCGAGATGCTAAAAACAGCATCTCGCTAAGTAATGTTACTTCTCTTATGCTACATCTTGTAGGAACAAGAAAGAGTACAGCCACTTGAACCGTGGAAAGGACAATGTGCACTTACTTGTACAGCACTTTTTACCAATACGTCCATGGTTTTTCCCTCCTTAAAATTTAATTTATATAAATAACATACAGTTTAAAAACTATATGCTACTTATCACTTTTGAGCTGCAATAGAAAATGCACTGTTTTCAAGCGTGATATTTATCTTTGCTTTACCTGCACCATTTATATAGTTATATGTTAAGTTTGGTCTAAACAATGGCCATCCCGCAGGAACACTTAATGCACTTGCAGTCGTCTTAACTGTAACTGTGTAATCCGAAGCTCCTTTACTAAAAGTTAAGGAACCTGAACCTTTTGTATTGTCATAACTAATGGCTTTTGAGTATCCTACAGGCACCCGAACTGACATTGAGGAACCATCTACACCTGTGATATCAAGATTAGTATTTAGCTCTGGAAGTGAAACTCCAGACTTTGTACTTTCTACCGTTATTTTTTCATAACTTTTATCAGGAATTAAAATATTAACTCTGTCGGAAATGCCGTTAGCTGAGCCTTTCCCCTTTACTGTGATGTAAATTGTAGATCCACTTAATGTAGAAGTGACAGTATACAAGGATTTGTTATACTCATAACTAAAATCACTTGCTGAAGTTTTTGTAACGGTGACATTACAATTTATAGCCGTTAGATTGATATTCTTAACATCATTTGAAGCTGCATTACTTGAAGCACCTAATGGCATCCCCATAAGTAAGAAACCACATAAAACAATACACATTTTTTTTAGCATTAACATGATTCAGAAACCTCCTTCTTATTTTCCGTTAATTGTCCAGCCAGTAATACTTTCGTGCACTCGGTAATATACTCCTGCAAATTATAACGATATTGCTCACATATGTTAAAGTCTGCCATTCTATTATGAGGACATCCTCCTAAACACACAGGTAAGTACTTACAGTCTGAACATTTTTCATCTTCAGTAGGATCATATAATAAATAACAACCAAGAAGCTCAGTATTCCATTTCACTGATGTATCTTCATTTATATTTCCAACACACTGCTCAATAATTCCAATATCGCTCCAACATTTATATAAATGACCAAGAGGATCAATAACGAAACTATTATATTTGTCCGCAGAACAATAATTACCTTTAGGTGCAGGATAAATATAACTAATTGGGATATCATTTTCCGACATAAATTTTAAATTAAATTTTGAATACATCTCGTCTGTCAAGCACTTAGTTCCCTCATACTTTCCATTCGTCGGCGTAACTAATCCTAGATAAGGTATTACATTTTCCAATAAAGAATTTTCCTTTAAGAATCCTACGATTTCATGTAAATTCAACCAGTTGTCTTGGTCAGTATTTATTCTCATAAATATCTTAATCATCCCTTTAATTTGCTTGAGGTTATTCATTATGACATCAAATGTCCCTCTTCCACTTACTAAAGGGCGTCTAAGATCATGTACTTCTTTAGGACCGTCAACAGTGACTTGAATATCATTTACTCCACATGATATTAACGTTTGAACTTTTTCTTTATTTAAAAGATAGCCGTTTGTAATGACACTGGCCGTATATTGTATATTGTTTTCTTTACATATTTCCAAAAAATCTTCCGATATCCTAACTATCTGCTTCATTGCAATCAAGGGTTCACCGCCATACCATGTAACATTAAGAGTGTCAAGTTTACTAGCATTTGCTTTAACAAAATTGACTATACTTTGAGCTGTTTCTTCACTCATAGTTTTGTTATGATATTGGTCTTTCTCAAAACAGTATACACATCGAAAATTGCAGGCCATTGTAGGGGCAATTGTTAGCATTAAATTAGAAGATTCAAACCGATTTTTTAAGAGGTTTACCTTTACATATGCTTTTTCATTCATATTATCTTCTACGATATAGCCACATTCGATAAGATTTTTAAGATAAGTATCATTATTTATTGCCAATCCATTGTTTGTAAGTTCACAAAACTGTTTATAGTACTCCGGTTCAAGAACTGCCAATGCACCTGTTCGAGAATTATAAAGTACCGTTTTATCGGTATTTTCAATAATGTCATTAAAAATAAAGTTATATTGCGAAGCTTTCATTTTAGCCCTCCTTAGAATGGATGCGGTCCCTATGTAATTATGAATCGATTAACTAGTGACAAAATTCACATAAGTTTTAAAAATAAGATGTACGCTCATTCTGAGTTGTAATAGCATTCTCGCAGTGCACACTAGCCACCAAGAATAGATGTCCATCATCCGAAACCGGACTGAATTTAAAAGCCATCCTACACCTTTATAGTTTATTCATATACTTTATTCTCTCTGGACAATATCTATACTAGATAGCTTTTCCTTCTCGGCTTTTAATGTAGCATAAGGCAAAAAGAAAAAATAAGCTTGTATCCTGAAATGCAAAAAAGTCCATCTCAACGACCAAATATGTCAGCTTCATGTGAGATTAATATTTTTGTTACCTATTCTAAGCAATAAAGAAGAACGTATCCATTCCCTCGCCTGGGCTACGTCCTATCCACAGTATAAGTATGCATTTGAACTTTTACTAACAAAAATTCCATAACCTGATGGTAATTTTTTTCATATGTAAAACATCACTTCGAATAGACTTTTTTTACAATATACTGGATTTATATAACATATTTGAGGTGGTCTATTTGTTTCAAGTTGCTGTTTGTGACGATGATCCCGCAATGCATAAAATTTTACAACACTTTTTCATGTGTATGTCAGTAAGTGAATCCTTTGATTTTAATCTACAATTCTTTTTATCTGGGGAAGATCTAATCAAATCTTACAGTTCACAAGAGCGATACCCCTTTCATATTATCTTGTTAGATATTGAAATGAGGGAATTATCGGGAATTGAAACTGCAAAACTTATTCGCCTTTTTCCTGACCGAGAAGTTCAAATCATATTTCTAACTAACTATCCAGAATACATGCTAGAAAGTTTTGAAGTACAAGCATTTCAATATTTACTTAAACCCCTTACTTATAAACTCTTTGTAGAAAAAATAAATAAACTATGTCATTATATGCGTTCTTCAGTATCCCACTTTCTGTCTGTGAAAAATAAAACTGAGCATCTTGTATTGAGACACTCTGAGATCATAGCCATCTCAAAAGGTGAAAACAATTACATCCATAATGAACTTTGTATTGCAACGGATTCACACAACTATTTTATTTCTGGAACGTTGAAAGCGGTTTATGAACAATTAAAATATCCGTTTGTGTTTATACATAGGTCAATAATTGTGAATTTAGTTCATATACGTAAGTTTTCAGCTACTTCTGTTATTATGTCAAACGAACAAGAATTCCCTGTAGGTCGTTCTCACGCTAAATCACTTCGTGAGGCGTATGCTCGTTTTATAATTTCTCGTTTTCAGGAAGGGTGAGTTTTTTGAATCATTGCGTTTACATTAATGTCACCTCGTTTTCTAATTACTCTTTATTTTTATTTAGCACAACAAAGCAAAGTCATTTTTCCAATCCAATAGTTAACCTTTTTTTACTTTTCGCCTCTTTACACTTCATACTTATTACAGTACTAGTAGTTCATTATTTTAAAAAAGGAAGAAAATACAAGATAGGGATTGTGTATTATTTTGTAATATTAATAGGAACATCGTTTAACTTGCTCATACATTACGGTTTATTTTCTTTTATGAAACATAATTTATTCTTTATAATGTCAATCATCAGTATTCTTGGAATGAACGTGATTAATGTCTTTCTAACGGACAAGTTGATAGAAAAGTCAAACCTCTCATGCTTTTTTCAAAAGCAAATGCTGATGCAAGAAAAACGTTATAAAGAAACAATTCGATCTCTTAGTGATATCAAACGAAGTATTCATGATTTCAAAAAACAGTTAATATTTGTCCGTGCTTGTTTACAAGAACAGAGGACGGAAGAGGGTGTTAATCACATCAACCAAACTCTAAAAAATATAGACTCACCAAAACTTCATATAACAACAGGACATCTCGTTATTGATGCTTTAGTAAATCATACTTTCAGCATCGCTAATAAAAGTGGGATAGCTTTCTTCCATCAAATCCATATTAACCCGGCAAATATTAGTATTGGAAGTCATGATCTATGTATTGTCTTAGGTAATGTTTTCGATAATGCTATTGAAGCTGTAATGCAGCTTCCTAGAAAGAAAGAGCATTCAATTCATTTGGAAATTTTCACCGATAATATTGCCCTATGGATTTATGTTCGCAATTCAAAAAGTAATTATCTCAATACAGCATTCTCAACCAAAACATACAATCCCCCTTTAAAAAAACATGGGTATGGATTACTTAACATCCAGCAAGTGATAAAGAAATATGGTGGTTATTTAAATACAACTATTACGGATTCGCATTTTCAAATTACGATTATGCTCCCATGTAATAACTCTTAGGTTTGTAAACGTTATGGATTAAGAGATATTCAGAATAAATAAAATGTCGGTAATCACCAGTCTTATAACCTAAAAAAAGGAGTACCCTCAAGCCTGTGATGGCTGAGGATACTCCCTTTTAGTATTTATGAATTTACCGTTTGTCCCTTTTCTTCTACTTGGATAGCCGCCCCTACATTGGCACCAGCAAGAATACCCTTGTTCTTATTAGGATACAAAGAATTCATATAAGTCCGGGTTTCTGCAACAACAATTCCCGACAAGCCGAGCAGTGCAATCAGGTTCGGAAAAGCCATCATGGCGTTAAAAATATCTGCCAGCAGCCAGATGGCATCGAGCTTGATGAACGCGCCTCCGGCAACCAGTACGATGAACAGATAACGGTATGGTTTAATCCACTTGACCCCAAGCAAATATTCAACACAGCGTTCCCCGTAGTAGTTCCAGCCAAGTATCGTTGTGAACGCAAATAAAATAAGGCTAATCGTCACGAGCTCTGCTCCAGCCGGAAAGGCACTGGAAAACGCATGCTGAGTCATCAGACCTCCATCATCATTTCCACTCCATATTCCCGTAACCAGCAATGTAAATCCTGTCAAATTACAAATAATCATCGTATCGATAAAAACGCCCGTCATGGATATTAGCCCTTGTTCTGCGGGCCATTTCGTCTTAGCTGCTGCTGCTGCGATTGGCGCACTTCCCAAACCAGCTTCATTTGCAAAGATCCCTCTGGCAACTCCGCTTCGCATCGCCAGCATAATCGTGGCTCCGGCAAATCCACCCGTCGCAGATGTTGTCGAGAAAGCCCCTTGTAATACTAGTGCGATCGCATGAGGAAGCTCTCCTGCAAACTTAATGAGTACGATTAAACAAACCACGATATAGAGCCCCGACATGAATGGAACAATCTTTGTGGATACCTTGGCGATACTTTTGAGTCCTCCAATCGTAACAACAGCCGTCAACACGGAAATAATGATTGCTGTAACTACTGTTGGCACGCCAAAGCTACTTTCCGTAGAAGAAACGATAGCCTTTACTTGCGGAAAAGTACCGATTCCAAATAGTGCTACAAGAATACCAGAAAAGGCAAACAACATCGCCAGCGGCTTGAAACGGCGGCCAAGCCCATTTTCAATATAATACATCGGTCCACCCGAAAATTGTCCGTTCCGGTCTTTAACACGGTATTTAACGGATAATAGCCCTTCCGCATATTTGGTTGCCATCCCGAAAAAAGCTGCAACCAGCATCCAGAATAATGAACCGGGCCCACCCAGTTTGATCGCTGTTGCGACACCGACGATACTTCCCGTACCTACAGTAGCTGCAAGTGCCGTACTCAATGCTCCAAAGCTACTGACATCCCCGCTGCCTTCGTCCGGCGCTTTACCAATTAGCTTGAGCGCTAAGGGCAATCGAATAATCTGAAGCATCTTCAGACGGATCGTTAGCCACAACCCAGTGCCCATGACGAGAATTAGAAGCGGCGCTCCCCACATCCAACTGTCAATCGTTTCTAACACATGTACCAAATTCATTTCAACCCGCTCCTTCAGCATAGTAGAAAACAAAAAAGAGTCAAATCTGTTGATTCGACTCTTGGAGAGGTTAAAGGCACGAAAAAATACAACCATCTTGTGCAGGATTTCACCTCTAAAAGCTTATAAAAAGCCTAGGGCTATCCCTGTCACAGGTTATTCGCGTCTCTGTCCTTTTGCCTGAGAGTTTAAGCAGATGTGATCTGCGGTGCACCTTCGGCGCCCAATTAAGGGTCTCTCCAGAGTTCTGTCCGTTTACGGTCCCTGCTCGTTGCTGTAAATCAGCCTAAGCACCTGAGAGTTTTGCCCCTTCGGTTGGAACTTTCATTCCATCTCCCGCAAACATCAACCAGACATATGAAATTTTTATTCATTATACAGAAAAATTTCAGCTTATTACAAGTGAAAAATTTGTGAAGCCCTCTGAAAGAATCAATAGAGTGTCTATACAAAAAGCGGGTACAGCAGATTGCATCCTGAGGATTTTCTCTGCTGTACCCGCCAAAACGATATGGAATTATAATTCTTCACCGTTGGTTGCTATCACATTTTTATACCAGTTAAATGAGTCCTTTTTGGAGCGTTGAAGCGTTCCGTTACCGTCATCATCCAGATCAACGTAAATAAATCCGTAGCGCTTGGACATTTCGGACGTAGACATGCTCACAAGGTCGATAGGTCCCCAGCTGGTGTAACCAATCAGATCAACACCGTCAGCAATCGCTTCCTTCATTTGGGCAATATGCTGACGCAAGTAATCAATGCGATACGTGTCATGCACAGAGCCGTCTTCTTCTACCTTATCATACGCACCCAGGCCATTTTCCACGATGAACAGTGGCTTTTGATAGCGATCATAAAACGTATTCAGTGTAACACGCAGGCCGATCGGATCGATCTGCCATCCCCAGTCGGAAGACTGCAGATACGGATTTTTCACACCGCCTATCAGGTTCCCTGCTGCCTTTTCGCCTTCTGGCCCTGCCGATACGGTCAAGGTCATATAGTAACTAAATGAGATAAAATCGACCGTGTTATTTTTCAAAATTTCGGCATCGCCGGGTTCTGTCTGGATCACAATATTATTTTCTTCAAAATAGCGGTTCATATAGTTGGGATATCCCCCACGAGCATGCACATCCGTAAAGAACAGGTTCATTTGATTTTCATGCTGTGCTTTCAGGATATCTTCTGGGTTACACGTATGTGGGTAGCTTTCAATGCGGGCCAGCATACAGCCGATCTGAGCGCCCGGAATGATCTCATGTCCCCGTTTGGTCGCCAATGCACTTGCTACAAATTGATGGTGCAATGCTTGATATATCGCTTGTTGCTTGTTTTCTACACGGTCAATAACCACACCGCCGCCTGTAAACGGGCTCATAGTCATGACATTAATTTCGTTAAAGGTCAGCCAGTATTTTACTTTATCCTTATAGCGTGTAAATACCGTTTCGGCATATTTTACGTAATGATCCACGACTTCGCGTCCCAACCAGCCATTATACTTCTGTGTCAGACCTAGCGGTGTTTCATAATGCGACAGTGTTACCAAAGGCTCAATACCATACTTGCGCAGCTCATCGAATACATTGTCGTAGAATTGCAATCCTGCTTCATTCGGCTCGGCATCATATCCATTCGGGAAAATCCGCGACCAGTGGATGGACATCCGGAATACTTTAAAGCCCATTTCTGCAAACAAGGCAATATCTTCTTTGTAGTGGTGGTAAAAGTCCACACCTTCACGCTTTGGAAAACGGGCGTTTACCTTCCCTGCCAAGATGTCCTTCAGTCGTTCGGACGAAATTTCTATAGCATGATCGTTCTTACGTTCTGATTTAGGTACATAGGCTATCATGTCTGCGCTGGATAGACCTTTTCCATCTACGTCAAAAGCACCTTCCAATTGGTTGGCTGCAGTTGCCCCGCCCCAGAGGAAGTTTTTCGGGAATCCTTTTAGCGTCTTCGTCATGGTATGAAAACCTCTTTCCTTAATTTAATGTTTTCACTTTAGTCAGTAACCCGTCAGGTGCTGCAATGCGAATCCATAACTAACGGTAACCGTTCTCCTTTGAAATGCATCGACAGATGCTTTAAAATAGACGTAATGCCCTCATAAAGCATCCTAATTGTTGTAACGCGTTTCATGTCAAGTATTTTTTTCTCAGGTGAGGAGAAGCATCATGTCGAATCTTGATCAAATTGCAAAACTGGCGGGCTTTTCCAAAGCTACGGTATCCAGAGTGTTAAATCAGTCCCCCCATGTAAGCCAAGAAACCAGAGCTAAAATTTTAAAAATAATGCAGGAATTGGATTATGTTCCTAATCGAAATGCGATCTCTCTATCCAAGGGTCAGACGCTTCAGATTGGTATCATCACTTCAACTATCAATGAAATTGTGCTGGCATTTCTGGACAGCTTTGTGGAAATCGCAGGCCAATATGAATTCCAAACCATTATTTATACTTCGGGAGAAGACAAAAAGAAAGAGCTTCAAGCTTTCGAGGATTTAAAAAGAAAAAGAGTCGATGCGCTGGTCATCATTTCCTGCGTGAATGACACTGATTTTTTGAGTACCTATTGCAAATATGGACCGATCGTGGCATGGCAACGAATGGAGCATACTGATATTCGCTCCGTCGCTATGGACCAGTATGAAGGATACATGTTAGCATTAAAACATTTGATACAAAAAGGCTATACACGTATAGCCAATGCTTTTGGTCGTCCAAGCAGCATCAATACTCACAGCAGACAACGAGCCTATGAGCAGATCATGAGTGAACACAATCTGCCGGTACTGCCACACTGGAACTATTCTTCTATTTATAACATTCGTGATGGCGAACAGGTCGTGCGCAATTTGTTACAGCATCGTGAGGAATTTCCGGAGGCTATCTTGTGTGCTAACGATTATGTAGCAGTGGGCATTCTCTGCGAAGCGCGCAGACAATTGCTGAGGGTACCGGAAGATCTGGCGATTGTTGGGTTTGATAACACGGAGCTGGCGCACACCATGGGGATTACAACGGTTCAAAATCCCATTATGGCTCAGGCGGAAAATGCCTTTTTCATGCTTTCCCCTCAGCTGATTGGACGCCAAATGGAGCTTCATTCGCTAGAATACAGTCTCATTGAGCGTACGACCACTTAAGGGCACAATTGACTTGCAAATTAGGCAAATGGGCCTTGATATGAAATATTTTTTGTCGAAAGAGAATAAAATATGTTGAAATCGCTTTTTTTTGTGCTACAATAGCACTATATCGAAGGATTGTGACCGGTGATGCGGGCAATGCCTGAGTTCAATTGAGTGCTATTGCTAACAATAGTGTTGAATTGTGCTTGGGCATTTTTTATTGGTAAAGGATGGGAGGGGGAACTTCAATGATTATTGAGAAGGTGCTCAATAACAACGTCCTGTTGACTAAAAACGATAAAGGCAAAGAGGTCATCGTCATGGGAAGAGGTATTTCCTTCAAAAAGGTGGCTGGGGATCAAGTCGATGATCATAAAATAGATAAGATTTTCATGTTAAATGAAAACGAGTTCACGGCCAGACTAACTGAGCTGCTAAACGATATTCCTGTGTCTCATCTGGAGGTCGTGAATGAAATCGTGACCCATGCAGCCGAAGTGCTGGATACGGAGTTAAGTGATAACA
Source organism: Paenibacillus sp. ICGEB2008 (assembly GCF_000307675.1). Classification (NCBI taxonomy): domain Bacteria; kingdom Bacillati; phylum Bacillota; class Bacilli; order Caryophanales; family Paenibacillaceae; genus Paenibacillus; species Paenibacillus sp. ICGEB2008. The sequence continues at coordinate 252,327 of NZ_AMQU01000014.1, read as the reverse complement.
TTTATTTAACATTGACCGACCATATTCATTTTGCCATACAGCGGGAAGAAAAAGGATTGGCACTCAAAAACGCGATGCTGTATGAAATTAAACGCTTTTACAAAAAAGAATTTGCAGTTGGGCTGGATGCTCTACAAAAAATTGAAAATACGCTCGGTGTAAAATTGGGCGAAGACGAAGCGGGATTTATTGCACTGCATATGGTGAATGCACGGATTGATGGTAACGAGATGAAGGCTACACTGAAAATGACCGAGATTGTCCAACACATATTGAATATTATTACGTATCATTACGGGATTGTGCTGGATGAGTCTTCTTTTAGCTATTCGAGATTTTTGACCCATTTGCAATATTTTGCAATGCGAGTGATTCGCAAAGAGGTTATTCACAGTGGTGAAGAATTTTTGTACAACCAGGTAAAGCAAACATATACCGAGGCTTTTGCTTGTGCCCAAAAAATTAATGAGTATCTGGAAAAAACATATGATCAATATTTAAGCAAAGATGAGTATGTATATCTAACGATTCACATTCATCGGGTAACTGAGCGTAATAACATATCAGGCTAAAAACTTTATATCCTCATCGTTCATGGATTGTGACTGGTAAGGCAGGCAAAACCTAAACTGATGGTGAAATCGACGTTCCCTTATAGGAGGACTGCGCAGTTTTCACCACGAGTTTAGGTTTTTCTTGTTTACAAGTTTAAAAAGATGCACGCCGGCGCATCTCAGCAACAAATGTAAACGGTAAATCCTATCAGTAGCAAGAATAACACTTAAGGAGTTCTGAACATGAGTGATAAAGAGCTATCCAAAAAAATAGTGACTCTCGTTGGCGGCGAAGAGAATGTCAATTCGGTATTCCATTGCGCTACACGCTTGAGATTTAAATTAAAAGATCGCACAAAAGCAGACAAAGCTGCACTGGAAGCAACACCTGGTGTCATTACAGTGGTGGAAAGCAGTGGCCAGTTCCAAGTGGTCATTGGTAACAATGTAGGTCAGGTCTTTGAGCATATGATGGCAGAAACAAATCTGCAGGATGCAGATAATCCAAATGCGAAAAAAGAAGAATCTTCCGAAAAAACGAATTTTCTTGGCAAAGCGGTCGATATCATTTCCAGCATTTTCTCACCTCTCTTGGGTGCTCTTGCCGGAGCTGGTTTGCTCAAAGGGATTATGGCCTTAATTGCGTCGCTCCATTGGATTGATACTGCAAGCGGTACGTATCTCATTCTGAACGCCGCTTCGGACAGCGTGTTTTATTTCTTGCCTATATTCCTAGCTATTACATCGTCCCGTAAATTTAAGACGAATGCTTTTGTATCGGTCGCAGTTGCTGGAGCCCTCGTCTACCCGGATGTTATTGCAGCGGTGGACCATCCGGCAAAACTGGCTTTTCTCGGGATTCCAATCATTCTGATAAAATATAGTTCCAGCGTAATCCCAATTATTCTCGCGGTATGGGTACAGTCCTATGTGGAACGTTGGTTTAATTCCTTTGTTCATCAATCGGTTAAAAACATTATCGTCCCTATGCTATCACTGCTAGTTGTTGTTCCGTTGACGTTTTTGGCCTTTGGTCCAGTCGGTAACCTGATCAGTCAAGGCTTGGCGAACGGTTTTACATGGGTGTACAATTTAAGCCCATTGATTGCCGGAGCTGTTGCTGGGGCATTCTGGCAAGTATTTGTTATTTTCGGCGTACACTGGGGCTTCGTTCCTATTATGCTGTCCAATATTCAAACATTGGGTTATGACACGATGCTTCCAATGCTTACAGCAGCCGTACTTTCTCAAGCGGGTGCAACACTGGGGGTATTCCTGAAATCACGAAATACTCAAATGAAAGCTTTGGCTGGTTCTTCTACACTGGCAGCTGTATTCGGGATTACTGAACCTACGATTTATGGTGTAACTTTGAAATTGAAAAAGCCTTTCATCTATGCTTGTATTTCTGGTGGTATTGGGGGCGCGATTATCGCTTCCGGCGGAGCAACTGCAAAATCCTTCTCCCTGCCTAGTTTACTGGCGTTGCCAACTTATTTTGGAGCTGGGTTCTTGTGGGTTGTTATCGGCTTACTCGTTGCCTTTGTACTTGCAGTTGTATTGGTTATGATTTTGGGCTTTGATGATCCAAAAGAAGAAGCTGCAAAAACAGAAACAGCCCCCGTAAAAAAAGAAGTAGCCATCGAAAAAGAAATCCTCGTAAGTCCGCTGCAAGGTAAAGTGCTGCCATTGGAACAATCTTCTGATGTTGCTTTTGCTTCAGGCGCTATGGGGAAAGGAATCTTGATCGATCCTACAGAGGGTGTGCTGACTTCTCCGGTTAACGGAACGATTACGACCGTATTCCCGACCGGACATGCCATCGGTATTACTTCCAATGACGGAGCGGAAATTTTGATTCACGTTGGTGTTAATACAGTGAAGCTGAAAGGACAATTCTTTGACAAACGCGTCAAAGAGGGTGATGTGGTGAAGCAAGGACAGTTGTTGCTTGAATTTGATATCGAACAAATTAAAGCGGCAGGCTATACAACGACTACGCCGATCATCGTAACCAATTCCGCTCAATACCTGGATGTACTGAACACCATGGAAACGGAAGTGAAACGTGAGGATTACTTGTTGACCGTTGTAGTCTAACGTTTAACTTTCAGACTAAAAGAAGCTTTCCTAATGGAAAGCTTCTTTTTTTATACATCATGAGACAAGTGTTACAGCGAAAAATGGAAATATCATATATTGTAAGTTTGAGATTGTAAAAAAAGGAGGATTTCTGTGAAAAAAGGATATATCGCCGGGTTAAGTGTCATTGTGTTGCTTATCATTGGTATCGCTATTTCAGCTGTAGTTAAATTTCAAGACCTGGAGCAGGTAGTTCAGCAGAAAGATAAAGAGATCCAAGCGAGCAAAAGCAATTACCCCGAAATATATGACCACTTGAATGCGGTTACAATGGATGGTTTTAAACAATTGATTCAGCAGGATCAAAGTGTATTTGTCTATGTTGGCAGACCCAGTTGTGGCGACTGCAATCGGTTTGAGCCTAACTTTAACAAGGTGATTGAACAGTATAATCTGGGCTCCAAAATTACTTTTTTAAACGTTCACAAAATTCACAAGGACAAATCCCAATGGAATAAGTTCAAAGCAGATTACAACGTAAAATACACCCCCACGATTGCAGAATTCAGGAACGGCAAGCTGGTGGATAAAATAGAATGGACGCCAAAAAGAGATCTCAGTACAGATGCCGTAAAAGAATGGCTAACCTCCAAAAAACTCATTTTATAAGCCTCTTTTTTATCCATTTCATTGAGAATAATAGAGTTGTTCATGCAAAAAAGGTATTCAAGCGAACAACGCATGAATACCTTTTATTAAGAATGTCCAAATCATCAAGCTGATTAAAAATAGTTCCTAGCGCTCTTCACTCGCTTCGGAAAGCCTTGTTTACACCCATCCGTTCCTATATTGCAGGCGATTATACAGTACGAGCATCAATCGAATCGGGAAATTCATATCGAATAATATCCGTTTCGGATACGATATGTCCGATTTGTGACTCAATGAATTCCAAATCTCCATCTACTGCACCTATAAAATGCTTGGTACCAGGTTCTACAACGATGACCATACCAGGGCTGACTGTCTGTGTCATCCCATTGATACAGACACTTCCGGTTCCTGAAACAATGGTCCAAACCTCTTTTCGGAACTGATGCTCATGATAGCTGATAAATCTCCCGTTCGAAATGACAACACGTTTGGTGACCGTTTGTAACCCGCTTGCCGCTTGTTGATGGGACAAGACCGTTTGCTTTCCCCAGAATCGCTCCTCAAAACGCGGTCCAATTTCAATTTCTGCCACCATATCCTTAATTCCTGTTGATGATTGTCGATCCGTAACCAGCACACCATCCGGCCCAGCAACAACAATAATGTTTGGGACATTCCAGATGCTAACCGGAATTTCCAGTTCATTGATGATATGCGAGTCATGTGATGCTTCCGAAATATATCCGGGACCGCTTAGCTTTGAACTTACTTCCCGCACCAACGAATCCCACGTTCCCAAGTCCCTCCACTCTCCATGATATGGGAGCACGGAGAGCTTACGAGTGTGCTCTACTACCGCAATATCAAAGCTGGTTTTAGGCAAGTCTGCGTAATTTGTCGAAAGTGTTTTATAATCGGCTGGTAAACTCATTTGCGCCAGCACATCCAATAAAAAGCCGAGTCTAAAAGCAAACACTCCGCAGTTCCATAAGGCTCCTTCACGGATCAAGGCTTCAGATCGAATCAGATCGGGCTTTTCTACAAATGAACTCACCCTATAATATTCCTGGTCAAGTAAAGGAGCTGAAGGCACAATATATCCATATTTATCTGAGGGCTCCGTTGGAACAGCCCCCATCAATGCGATATGGCTTCCTGATTGCTCTAATATGGAAGGAAGCCTGCGCAGATGCTCGAAAAATTCATCCCCCGCATAGCCATCCACCGGCATGACCCCCACGATCTCGTCACGTGATGCACCTGCAATGTCATGCAAGTAAGCGGTAGCCAAGGAAATGGCCGGGAAGGTATCCCGCTGAGTCGGCTCCTCAATCACTACAGCGTCTCCACCAATTTGTCCCTGAATCAGTTCGACCTGAGTTCCACTCGTAGAAAAATAGGCTTGATCTGCCAAATTCGCCTCATCCAACTGCCTCCATATCCGTTGCAGCATGCTTTCCGGCCGCTCGTCATGACGTAGGATGGAAAGAAACTGCTTCGGACGGTTCACATTGGATAAGGGCCATAGACGTTTACCCGAGCCTCCGGATAATAAAATCATTCGCAAAGATGCAACCTTCTTCCTCTAAATTCATATTTTCTTACATTATTGGACTGTTTGCTTTTCGTGCTTTTGCCGAATACATAAGTATGTATCATCGTAGAACATACATAGTTATGCCATGTTAATGGTATCTTTGTCCGTACAGGAGATGTCAGTCATGCCTATAAAAATACTCATCATTGAAGATCAAAAAAGTTTGGCTGATATGATTGCTCTTCATCTTCAGGAGGAAGGCTATCATACCGAACTAATCTATGATTGTAAACTCGCAATTCCTACATTAATGCACTTTAAGCCGGACATTATTGTGACCGCTCTAATGTTTTCCGGTAAAGTCGAATCTGAGCTAATCAGTCACATCCGTCAATTTACCACGGTTCCTATGCTCGTCATCTCTAATAACACCCTGCTGAATATAAGAATAAAGGCTCTGGATGACGGAGCGGATGACTTTTTATGCAAACCTTTCAGTCTGAGGGAGCTAAATGCCCGCATCAAAGCCTTGCTGCGCCGCAGTGGTAGCAACATGCTCACTGAATCACGAACGATAACCCAAAAGCTTAAAAAGGTAAGAGTTTGGGTGAATGATTACCGTCATAGCCTGTTGGTCGATGACCAGGAAATCGAAGTTACTCACATCGAATTTTCTATTATAAAAGAGATGTCCAGCAATCCAGGGAAAGTCTTTACCCGTAGCGAGCTGATGGATCGGGTCAAAGGCGGAGATGGTGCTTATCTGGACCGTACCATCGACGTACATATCTCCAGCCTCCGCAAAAAAATTGAGCGTGATCCTAAAAACCCTCAGCATATCCGTACCGTTTGGGGCAGAGGCTACAAATACGAGATGTAGCCATATTGTGGCGCCTGTTTCCCTCCGGGCAGCTTGCTTCTTATGGAATTTTCCGCTTATTCCATCGCCGATATGGAAGAAAACAAGCTGCTCCGCCCAGGATCCCTATGACAAACAATACCCAGCCAAAACGGTAGGCTGAAGCCAGAATAACGACAACCTTACCGTTTCCGCTGCCATTCGTTATGAATCCGGTAGTTACTCCATTCACAGACAGACGCGCTCGCTGATTTTCGTTACCCAGCCTGAACTCCCATAGTGGATTGGGTGATTCCGTCTCCCGGATCAGCACCTGCTGATGCATTGGATTATATAGCGTAAAACTACGTTCCATGGAATTTTCACGAGTAGCCTGAATGCTTTCCGCAGCGTGTGGTGCCATAAAAAAGGTATCCATATCCGTTCCCTCAAACAGCGTAAATTGATCCACTGTAATCATCGCTTGATAAGGGATGATGGAATATTGCTTCATTTGAAATAAGCCCGTCTGCTTCTTGTGCGCATGCGCTAAAATCTGAAACTGCATCATGGTGGTTCCTGCCGGAGCCTTTACAATCTGGTCATAATGATTCCATTGCTCCTTATCTCTCTCCTCCACCTCATCAATATAGGAGGTTTGAAGAACCTGGGACGCTTTATTTAAGAAAATGACCTTCATGTGTCGACTTCCAATTTGTTCTGACCGTGCATCCAACTGCACGGCATACTCTTGCAGCGGTTCCGCCTTCATTTTTTTGGACGCATAAATATTCCAATCACAGGAATAGCTAGGTGCGTAACGGATGGACAGTTCTGTGTCCTTGATGGATAGATCCGTCTGGCCAGGTCGAATATCTGCTACACAACCAACATCCGTGCTCAATGATTCCTTCGTGTCCTGCCCAGGCATCACGATCACTTCCTGCCCGCCCATTCGATGAATATCTGCAAAATGGCTCAATGACGGCACCTGACTGTCGAGTACAAGGATTAAGCGATATTTTCCCTTGGTTAAGAACAGATTTTTAAATTCGACTCGGCCATAGTCGTTCAGCAGACCGGGAATTTGTATGCTTTTCTTGGCAAAACCATCCTGATTGGGCACCGTTTCAATAACCTTCTTTTCGGATAAAGAGGTAGCGGGTAATCGCTTATAAGAGTCCTCCGTACGAATCGTTCTGGTCAGTACCTCTCCAGTCTCTTCATTCTTCCATTTCATGGTTAACGATCCTTCATATCCGGCAGGTAAATTAGCCAAAATAGCTGTGGCATAGGTTCCCGTTTTGGCGACTTCCACTTCTCTGCTTAACGTCCCTTTTTGGTAACTGATTCCCCGACCCATACTAAGTCTAGGTAAAGCACGTTCCGTCTGCACATTCCCTTGAGCATTAAAATCGTTCTCTGCCTCCAAGGTGAAAAAGAGCTTGCCCCGCTTCAATGCCTGCTCCACCGGAAAAGATAACCGATCCAGTTGATCCACAGGAACAATCGCAAATTGATTGACCGCATTAAAGCCTTGCAGGTTATTAACCGTGATTGGGTTATCTCCCTTTGGAAAAACATGTTCTCCCAAATCAACCCATTGAAATTGGTTTAATCCTCATCACGGGTCTTGATGTTAGCCACTCCATCGGGCAGTGTGACTTGTATTTTCCCGCCTGCCTTATTCATGAACACTCTTGCATATACATGCGAGGTTTGAGGCTGGTCCATCTTTTTATGCATCGTAAACGTGTTGGGCTTGCTGTATTTCCCCAAATCACGCAGCTGAATATCGTGAATCCACCAGTAATTTTTTTGCTGCGGACGCTGGAGGGTTAACAAATCCATTCGCATCCAATAGCTGCCAGGCGGCGAGACGTATTCCCCGTAAAATTTTACACTGTCAAAATTATATCCCTCTGAAGGCGCCACAACATAGCTAACCCCCAGCTCACGCATTTGCTTATCATAAAACCTCATTTTTACATGCATTTTGTTCGTCCCACGACCAGAAACGGTGATGTGGAACTGATAAGGGTTATTTTCCTTGGCCTCTAGCAATCCCGATCTAGCAACCTGCCATATATTACTCGGATCTCCCTTCATAATCTCACCATGCAGAGTCGGCACGTCGTTCGATTCCTCTCGGGGGTTAGCCTGCACACTGAACAACTGTGGATTATCAGGCTTGAAAAAGGTTTCCGTTCTCAGCATAGAGTCAAAATCAAGCACCGTTTTGCCTTCAATACTGCTCATCTGATAGGGTGCCACATCCAGCTTCTTACTGGCGAAGGTGACCGCAATCCCTGCATCCATCTCCATATCAAACGGGAAGTTCCGTATATTTTGGGAGGATAAATACCACAACCAATCGTTGGTTGATGCAAAAGTTTTGGACCATTTTAAAAATGCATTACCATCCTCAATGGCATCAAAAGGCCGCAAGTAATCCTCTGCCGGGAGCTGGGACAACAGCAAGTCATTAAAGGAGGCTGCCTCCACATAATCCCCCTTGTTGACCGTCTGAATGGTGTTTAACTCAGGCTTCAACGCGCTGAACAGCACGCCAAAACGGCTGAAATCAAAACCAGGCAGATGACTGTAGCTCTCCAGTCGGCTAAATCCGTAAGGTGTCACAATTTTACTTGCAAGAATATTCATATAGGGCGGTGTCTGATCAAGATTGAATATGGAAAACAAATCGTTCTTATACGTACGTTTCAACCCGGTCTGACCTTCCAGCTGAGACAGGTGGAAATCCTGCCGCTTCTCCTGTCCTTCATATTCATCATGGTAGACCAGCTGGTTGACCCCAAAGGTAGAGAACAGCCAGCCTAATCGCGAGCTTAGTCCGTTGTCCATAACATACTGTAGAAAATTCATATAGTATGTGATACCGGGATCATTGCCTTCATGATGAAAGATCGTATTTTTAGGAGAAGAGTATACCTGAAAATCCCCGGTTGCCTTCTCGGTTGCCGTTTTTCCTTTATTCCATTTGGGCGTCGCTACTCCGTTATAGCTTTGAATCATATTATCGGCAATCGGAAAATACAGTGCCTTGCTGTCAAAACGATCTGGGTCAGTCAGCTTTTCAGCCATTTGACTATAAGCCTTCGGCACTTGTACCGGCTTGTAGTACCCCTCAATGAACTGGGTACGCAAGGGAGCAAAATATACGCCCAGGCACAAAACGACGATAACAACCGCCAGCTTTTTATACACACGCTGTAGCGGCGATGATCCAAACCATTCCATACATTGAATGACGCCAAAGGTCAGCAACACACCGAAATTAAGGGAAAGCAGTCCAATAAATTTGTTAGGATCACGGAAAACCGAACCAATTACAGGGGTTTTCGTAACCAAAATAACAAACCACTTGGCAATGGACGGAAATGTCGTTCCAGTCGCTGCAACCATAAATAACAGCGTAAGGAGCGAGAAGATCAGAATGATCGGTTTTTTATGTGAACGTGTCACCATCGCGTATCCGATCAATAGCAATAAGAATCCCCCACCTACATAAAACATCGCAGGCAGTGAGGAAAAGGAAAACATTGGCCACCAATAGCTCAGTAAATAACCCACATTATATAAACTGCTATTACGGCTGAACAGAGACAACGTATCCACGACGTTGATATTATGCTGAGACGCTTGAGCGTCCATCAACATGCTACCTACATACAGGGACAACCAGTAAAAACTAAGCAGTCCGAAAAACACACCAAAAATCATGCCTTTACGCAAAAAATTACTGTATAAGGGCTGTAAATAGGCGCGCCCGGCTTTACGATGAGTCCAGGTCAGTTTGAGCAGGAGCAACATGGTGAACAATCCCAAATAAATCATCCCGAAGAAAAAATAATGAATGGCCGCAGCACTAACAGTGAATACTGCAGCCAGCAGGAACAGGTCAATCCAGTTCCGCTGATACAACTTATGGGGATGATAGTTTTTAATTTGTTGAATTTGAAACTTGGGGTCCACCGCACTGAAAAAGAATCGCAGCATTAACGGAAACAAACTATACCCACAGAGCAAATAAATATGCTGGATGCGAAAAATAACCCACGGATTCAGTGCGTAAAACAACGAACCAACCATGATGGCAAAAATACGGGTTTTCGTAAAACTTGGTGAATAATACACGCTGACCAGTCGCTTGGCAAAGGCATACATCGAAAATGCCGAGACAAATAACAAGCCTGTGATAAACGACTTGAGCAAGACCGGGCCGCTTTCGTCAAATAATAGTGAAAGTCCATAGAAGGGCAAGATGTACAGGATACGTGGAGCATTGAACAAGGTCGAGGTAGACCATCGTTCGTTCCATACCCCGGTTATTTCCTCCAGATACCGATGAGAGGTGGCTCCAAAGGCAATGTCACTGAATACGATTTGTCCTAATCCATAGATGGGGGCAAGATATGCGACAATCGCAGCCAGCATCAATAGGATTGCCGCCATATCGTAGCGGTAGCGAAATATCCACTTTTTCATGCTTGTCCCCCTCTCTTGAACCTCTTGTATCTGTTGGTTATCTTGGGCCTATCTATCTTCTCAAATGAACGATGGCCTGCAATCCCTGATCGGTGTTACGCAGCTTTAAGCGACCACCTATAGTCTTCAGATATGCATCCATGTGATACAGGCTGAACGTATGCTCCTGTGCGTTTTGGGAATAGTCCGGCTGGAAATAGCTCCAACGCATCTTGTCATCAATCCCGCCGCCTGTGTCTTCAATGATAATCATAATTTCAGCTTCTTCCAGCCGTGAGCTAACCTTAAGCATATGAGATTGCCGCTTGGACCGCAGACCCGTTCGGCTCCGTTCCTGATCCTCCAGCTGCTCTCCATCTTGGTTCATGGCCTGCACTGCATTTTCCAGCAGCCCCTGAATTGTTTTGTACAGCATGGGTGCTTGTGCTGCAATGGATGGAACTGGCTCTTGCCGCAAGATCACTTGAATGTGCTTCATATTCAGCGAACGGTTCGCCCATTTCAGCGATTCGGACAATACCTCATTCATATCGGTGAAGCTAATTCCGCTATTATCATGCATTTTCTCTTCCAGCTCATCACGCAAACTACGGACGCCTGTCAGTAATTCTCCTAGTGAGGATTCCTGTCTGAGACGACCCTGAATGAAATTTTCATTCAGCTCGCGGAAATACTCCAGTTCCTCATGAGATGCTCCTTTTCCCTGACTGGAAGACACTTCAAAGCGGTTGGCTAGATCTTGATAAAATCCCAACAGCTTTAAATCATCGCCGCCTGTGAGACGGCTAGTCTGTTCTTGCAGCTCTTGCAGCTGTTGCTCAATCGTCTGCATTAACGGCAAATAATACGTGTCCTGCTGCTGTCGCATATCTTCATCCCGCCGCTGGTCACGCACTTGATTGTTCACGATGGCATCTTTCACAATCCGTTTGCGGAACTGTATGAGCATGGCCCACAAAATAATGAGTATTAGAGCCATCACCATCCACAACTGTTTGCGAAAGGAGCTAATTCGCTGGGGGGTGTCCTGACTGATATCCTTAACCGATATGTAAAGGGCCTCTTCCCCAATGCGGCTGAATCCTATTCCGTATTTCTCTCCACGATCTTCAACGATACCCGTATTGCCCTCCAGCAGCCTACGGGTTACACTCGTGATGTCCGTCCGGTTGATATCCGAAGTACTTCGGGAAGCTACGATCTTGAATTGACCGTTATAAAATAAAGTCTCATGCTGATTCACCGGCTTACTTTTAACAATTCCACTAAGCATTTCAGCGTCAACTGTACGCACCATAAAACCGCCCGTCTGCGCCCCTTGAATCCTGCACGCTATGTACTGGGCAGGCTGATGATCCTCAGTCACAAAAGAGCTTACCGCACAACCATTTTGCAGCCATTTAATCTGCTGGACCGCATTCCTCATCTCACGATTGTCACGTCCGACCATCACATGATACTGTTCATCCAGCACATAAAAAGACCCGCTCTCACGCTTAAACCCCACAGCATATTGACGTGTTCCCTGATTCAGCATCTCTCTGCCCAGACTGGACGACAGCTCTTTTAGCTCAGCTTGCCATGCGGCATAATGCTCCGTTATGCTGCCAGACAGTTCCTGTACCTCATCCTGGAGCTGCTCGTTCTGAATTTCCGCCAAGTGACCGCTGAATTGCCGCATGACGAACCATTGTAGCACAGCGGCCAAGAACACTGTCACACACAAAACCATCAGGTACAGGATCAGCTTTTGCCAACTTGGTTTCAACAAAGCCCATTGCTTCATGACCTGGCCCCTCCATTTTGTTCAAGACGGCTCAAAATCGCTTGCATCAGGCATTCCAGCTCGTAGCTGACCAGCGGTAGCCGTGCGCACAGCAACCGGGGAGTGCGGCGCTGGAGTGCGGCAAACCTCGCAGCGGTTTCCGTTGCCCCGTCTGTCAGCAGGATCAACTCGCATGTTTTGGCTATATATAGACGATCCAAATCTTCCTCGCTGTATGCTCGCAGATCAACAACGTAAATATCATGACGATCTTCCATATGCTGAAGTGCGCTGGAGACAGCCAAGGTCACCCCTGTATGTCGCGCAGCATGATATTCGTGAAGAAGACGCATCCCTTTTTCCCAGAGCGCATGTTCAGCCGAATCAAATCGTTCACAAAAAAGACGCAACGCCCGTTCTGTACTGACATCTTTCAAAAATGCCAAAACGCTGATATTATACATGTAGTTCCTCATTTCTTACTTCCTGATTGGAGTTGCGCAGTTCTTATGACACCCCAAAACATTCTATTTGTTGACGACAGCCCCATGGTGCTGTCCCTGCTAGAACGGACATTGACGCAAGAAACATTCACCTTACATACCGCTCACACGCCTAAAGAAGCTCTGCAAGTGCTGGAAAAGTACCCGATTGATGTTGTCGTTTCCGATCTGCTTATGCCTGGTTTGGACGGGATTACGTTCCTTCGTATGATTAAGAAGGATTATCCGCACATTGTACGCATCATTTTGTCTGGTCACCTGCATACACAGTCTATTTTATCGGCCATTAATCAAGTCGGCGTGTTCCGTTTTTTGACGAAACCGCTGGAGCTGGATGATGATACGCTAAAAAAGATACTGTATGAGGCGCTTGATCAGGCCCGACTCAATCGAAACAGCCTGTATGCAGACCAGAACGTCGCATCAGACCTATCGGTATTTATAAACAGCATTTTGAATGCTCCGTACCGACCGTATGTCCTGCTGAATGAACAAGATGTCGTAACCGCCGTACACATTGCACTTGCTGAGCTGTATCCTGTCGGCTGCTCACTGCGTCATCCTGCTGGCGAAGGTATTCAGTTAACTCCGCATTCATTATATATACCGTATGAGGAGCCGGAATCTTCCGATCCCGACCTGTACTCACTGGATACGCTGACCCTCGGTCATTCATCGTTACGCCTTATCCGCCTTAGCGAGATCGCCTGAGTGACGGGTGCCGCCCTTTAACACGGCGGCTACCCCAATCACAGTCAGGCAGGTGTACATCCACAACATCCCCCCCGTTAGCAGCGGATGGCGGATGTAGTTTTTCACATTCCCCCATGTATACAACACCGGACGGAAGAAGTACCAACGTTCCAGTGCCTTTCGCAATCCGCCCTCCTCAGATGACATCGTACGATCCATCACCGAGAAGTAGTAGGCTTTTTTACGTAATACATCCTGCAAATACACCTGTTTTTCATCATGATATACCCGTGTAAATACCGCCCGGCGAATGACTCCGCCAGACTCTATATAGCGTAAGGTTGGCTGTATTTCTTCAAAAGCAATTTGCTCCGCATTAAATCCGCCTGTCGATTCGTAAGCGCTCATTCGCCAGAAGCGTGCAGCTTCAATGGAGCGTTTTCCCAAGGTCTCTCCTGCGTTGTTAATTACATTCCGCTCGAAAACCTTTACTTTGGAGAAAAAATTATTTGCTTCCGAATATGCCTCCTCTGGAACAACCAAAGCGCCAATATCTTGATGATTGTCAAAAAAGTCGATGCTCTGCTGAATCAGATGTTCGGCTAAAATCATATCGGAATCCAATACAAATATGTATTCGGCACCCAAGCGCTTCGCTTCCTCAACCGCTTTGACTCTAGCAACTCCCCGCTCTCCATGAGGAAGCTCCAATACAGTAACGGGTACTGAGCTCCCTGCGGACAGCATACGAATCGTCTCAACCGTCCGATCACTGGAGCCATCATCGGCAATTACAATATGCAGATCCCTGTAATTTTGCCCCATACAGCTTAACAAACAAGGCTCTATTGTACGTTCATTGTTGTACGTGGAGAAGAGAATGACCACTTTGTCCACTCTGTTCCGCCTCCTCTGTCCAATTCTCCATCAACTGCTCAAACGCGGCAGCTGTATGATCAAAATGAAATCTTAGCGCATATTGGTACGCTCGCTCACGGATGGCCATGTAATCTTCGCCACCCTCTGCCGCTCTTTCCATTTGTTCAGACAATCCTCGAATATCGCCGTGAAAGCATAAATATCCGCTTTTTCCGAAATCCGTCGCATCCACCAGACCGGGAGAATTGCTCACAATGCTGGGAGTTCCAACCGCTGCCGCTTCGGTAATCGTCAATCCCCAGCCTTCACGCAGGGAAGGGAATACGAGCGCATGGGCACGGCTCATCAGCTCCAGCTTATACTCTGCTGAAACAAATCCATAAAAGGTAATATCGGCTTGTGATTGTCCCTGTTCATCCGGTTCTCCGTATGTCAATCCATACCGTTCTATAATCGGCAATAATTGTTCTGTCACATAGGTTTTATCGGTTTTTCCGGCAATCCATAACATAGCCTGGGGGAACTTTTCCTTGAGCCGCCCAAAGGCTTCAACGACCAGATCAATGCCCTTATATTTAACAAAGCGTCCGGCATACATGAAGGTTGGGTTAGACTCCTTCGTCAAAAATTGTTCACGCGGCCAATGATCAAACTCAATTCCTTCCGGTAAAAGATGAACGCGATCTGGATGAAAGCCCAGTTTAAGCAGATCATACCGGGTAGACGGGGATACGGTGAGCGTCCGATCCTTCCGTGCCAGCTTAAGCATGAGGGGCTCCATATGAAATCCAATCATATTTAGCGGGAACCTGGCATTTTCATACCATATTTCCCTTGTTAGCTGATGTATGAAAAAGATCCGCTTGGAGGCCTCCACCCAAAATCGGGTAAAGAACTGATGCGTATTCGCTTGATTAATTACATAGTCAATCTGCTGCCGATGACGACGGTAATAGCGCATCGCATAATAAATAACACTGTATATGTTTCCTTTTCGAATATACGTAACACCGTCAATGACTTCATGCTCAGGCATCCCCTCAAATTGAGGTGAGAAATGAATGAACTGAAACCGACCTTGCTGTGAGCGTTTCAGCATTTCATGGGTGAAAATTTCTGCTCCCCCGCTTTTCGGAGAACGAATGTCACGCCAGGAAAGCAATAGAACTACGGTCTTATCGTCCTGCTCTAGTATGGTATTCATGGGGTGATTCCTCCCCTTATCTTTATTTTGAACAAATACATATAGGCATCTATCACAAAGTAGAGAGACATAGCTCCGTACACAATGAACTCTGACAACAAAAAATCGATCGGGTCTGTGTGAGCCATATGAAAGGCTACTAATAAAGCTGCGGCTCCTGCCATCAGACTGAACATAAAGGTGCGTCTGCCCACCAATACGTGCACATGCACAAAAAATAGCACGATGGAAAAAAGCCAATACACCCAGCCTCCCCATGGAATAAAGGCCTCAGCCGCCTGGTAAGAGGCTCCAAATAATATGGGAATAGAGGGTGGGAATATATAAGTTGTGCCCACATATACACACAGCGCGGCTACAGCCATTAATCCAGCATAGATTACAATTAACTTGCCCAAAGCCTGGCGGTCATGCCCCTGCGCACCGATCTTTGGAATAAAGGCAGCAATCAAGCTGTACGAAACGTAATAGACCAATTGGCTGTACTTCAGCGCAATGGCATAGCTGCTGGCTTGCTCGGGAAAGTAATGCTGTACATACAACATGTCGATGGAGATACAAAATAGAATGAATAAATTCGTCATAAGGCTATCGGTAAAATCCTGACCTAGCGACTTCCATAACCCAGAAGAGATACGTTCTCCACTGTGTGTAGATAAGGATACGCCACGAGCCGAAACGATCCAGCCGTGAAGCAACGACAGCAGCATTCCCCCACAGCTCGCTAATAATAAGGCTTCCAGCCTTAACCCCAGGGCAGCCAGGACAAAAAACAGGCATAGCTTCCCTAATACCTCAATGTAATAGTTCACATTGAGCGCCAGCATGCGTTCCCTCCCCTGTAAATCTCCACGGCACGAACTCACCAGAATATGCAATCCGATCAAGGCATACAGCATGAACAGCGGGCCGGACTCAACGCCCAATAGCGAACCCAGCAACGGATGAAAGGAAAGTGAAATGATCATGGCAAGCAGAGTTAGCACTAGAGGTGCTTTTAGTAATAGAGAACCGAGCGGTAAGCTGCGTAGCGGAAGCTTCTTGTCAGCCTTGGACACCAGCTTGGCAGTTAACAGCTGGATGGATAAGCCCAATACGGACAACAGTGCAAAGAGGGCCAACAGCGCGTTCGCCTGACCATAGGCTTGTCCGGTAAGATACCAGCTCGCTGCAATGTGGAAGAAAAAATTGAATCCGTTAAGCAGCACATTAAAGAGGGGGAACATCAACGAACGCAATCGGTTGTTCACGTGGTTATCTCACCCGCCGATCCAGTCGCCAAATCTCAATGATAGAGCGCAAAAAACGAATGGAATCCTTCCAGACATGAATGTGCGAGCCATCTCGGTCAATACATTTGACGGGTAGTTGCAGCACACGGAGCTGAAGTCGCTTGGCAATGAACATCATCTCCAGATCCAGCGCTAGTCCGAGTTGTTCCTTCAAATGTGGAAACATCCGCTTCACGGCAACCGAGCTCATCACTTTAAGACCCGTCTGGGAATCTACTACACCGGTTGGTAAAAAGGGGCGAGAGACGACCCGTTTGCCAAAGCTGACGATAGATCGCAATAAAGAACGATTCTCGGCGGTCATATCTTTGGTTCCAATCACAACATCATAGTAGCCCTGTTGAACAACATTGATCATTCTGGCAATATCCTCAATAAAAAAGGAATCGTCCGCGTCCACAAATACGTAGTAATCCGCACCGATGGTCCGCATTCCTTCCAGATACGTCCCTGCCTTGCGCGTATTGCGTCCCAATTCCCTTGTTTGAAGCAGTGGACTCAAGTTCTGGTTAATCCGGTTCACGGACAAGTCCGTTGCTGCCTCCAGCGCTTTAATCAAGGCATTCGTGCCATCGTGGCTACCATCATCAATGAGATAAATCGAACCTTCTATAATATGGCTGCGGATAAAGGCTTGCAGTCGCTCAGCAAAGGTTTTGACATGAACAAAACGTTTCTCTTCGTTATACACAGACAAGATGAATGCAACATGTTGGCTTTTGGTCGAATACTCGGGATAGAGCAAGCTTTGTATTTCAGAAAGTATTTCTTCGGTATCATTGGCTTGCCAAAATAGCAGACGCAATCGGCCTACTCCGATAATCTGCACCATATGCTGATCACTGAACGGAAAGGTTACATCCGTCACCAATAGCAATGGCATTTGCGGAAATTGGCTACGGATCTGATTAGCTTTCCGCACGGCTTGCCCCGGCTCCCTATAATCTATCAGGCAGCAACTTGCGCCCTCGTAGACTGAAGCTTCCTCCGTGTCCTCGCACTGTATATATTGGTAAAAACAAATCACATTGGGATAATCAATAGCCCTGTTGTTATCGCTAAAAATGGCTATAGGTCCCTGCACACAAACCTCTCCTTTTCCTCCGAATAATTCTATTTTGTTGAAAAAGAATTAAAAATGTTTGCTTAGTAAGATTAAATTAATGTCCAAATACTTCATATTTTCTTAACAAAATAGCTCACATCCCTTGATATATAAGCATTCAAGAGAAGAAAAACTAATTTTCATATTTGATAAAAACAGAGCATTTAGACCTGATTCATTAGGACTATTACTATACGAATTGCAAGGTGAATCCGAAAACAAAATTAGTTCTATGGGATTAATAAAAAAGATACACATATGGTCGTTTTGTCATAGATTGATAGACGAATAAAACCAATTCGTACGTCCATACTATGGACAACATGTCATTTTTCATCATGAATAATTATCAAAATATAGGGAAAGAAGGTATTTTTATGGAAGCATTTCATGTCAATCGTGATGGGTCATTATCTACTCCCTTACGAGGAAAGGACGTGCTAGCAAACCCTCTTTTGAACAAAGGGGTGGCATTTACAGAAGAAGAACGCAAAGAACTGGGCTTGGAAGGAATTCTTCCTCCCACTGTCCTTTCATTGGAAAAACAGAGCGTTCGGGCATATCAGCAATTCCTGGCACAACCCACCATGCTGCGTAAAAATGCTTCACTTAACGACCTTCATAACCGGAATGTCGTGCTTTACTATCGGCTGCTAACCGACCATTTGAGTGAAATGCTGCCCGTAGTCTACACACCGACTGTAGGAACCGCCATTCAAGAATACAGCCATGAGTACAACCGCCCTGGGGGCGTATATTTATCAATAGATCATCCGAATGGAATTGGACAGGCGTTCTATAATTCCGGATTGCGTAGTGAGGATGTTGACCTTGTCGTCGTGACGGATTCAGAAAGTATTTTGGGAATTGGTGACTGGGGGGTCGGGGGAATTAACATTGCTATTGGCAAACTTGCTGTATATACAGCTGCGGCAGGTATTCATCCCGGGCGGGTGCTGCCCATTGTACTGGATGTCGGCACGAATAACGAGAAGCTGCTGAATGATCCGCTATACATCGGAAACCGCCATAAACGAGTTCGCGGAGAAGCCTATCATCAATTTATTGATACCTTTATCAGCAAAACCTTAACACAATTCCCGAAAGCGCTTTTGCATTGGGAGGATGTGGGCAGCGTGAACGCACGCCACATTATAGGGAAATACGGTCAAAACATTCTCACCTTCAATGATGACATCCAGGGCACAGGAGCAGTCACATTAGCTGCGATTGTTTCGGCGGTAGGTGTCACCAAAATTCCGCTACGTGAACAAAAAATACTTGTCTTTGGTCCAGGGGCAGCAGGAATCGGTAACGCCGACCAAATACGGAGCGCTATGATCGAGGACGGGCTTCCTGCAGAAGATTCTTTCAGGTCGTTTTGGGCCTTTGATTATCGCGGGCTATTAACGGACGATATGGAAGATGTACTCGATTATCAGAAACCATATGTGCGTAAAAAGGAAGAAATCAGCTCATGGGCCCGATCGGAAGACGGCAAAATACCGTTGCTGGAGGTCATCCGTCAGGTAAAACCTACAATCTTGATTGGTACTTCCGGTGTGGCGGGTGCCTTTTCTGAAGAGATTATCAAGGAAATGGCAAAGCATGTGGAACGCCCGATCATTATGCCCATGTCCAATCCTACCAATCTGGCTGAAGCGGTACCCGAGGATTTGATACGATGGACTGATGGCAAAGCATTGATTGCTACGGGAAGTCCCTTTGAGCCCGTCACCTATAACGGTACGAAATTTGAAATTGGTCAGGCGAACAATGCCTTTGTTTTCCCGGGACTGGGTCTAGGCGCAATTGTGGTCAAGGCCAAACGAATCACTCCTTCCATGTTTACCGCAGCAGCTGATGCCGTTGCCAACGCCGTAGATTCGAATGAACTTGGCGGCGCACTGCTGCCCCATATTCGAAAATTACGTGATGTTTCGTTTGCGGTTGCGGTTGCGGTAGCAAAGGCCGCAATTCAGGATCAGGTAGCTCAGGCACACCTTCCAAATATTGAGCAAGCCATTCGGGATGCAATGTGGAAACCGGAATATGTGAGGGTCAAAGCCGTGGAAAGTGTAATCCAACACCCTCACTAATTCTTCACTAGGCATAAGCAGTTTGACATAACATAGGAACGAATGTACAGTATTAGTCAAAAGAATAGGAAAGTCCACTAGGGGAGCCATTATGGCTGAGACAAGAATGAATCTTGGACCCTTTGAACCTGATCTAGTTCGTACTAGCGTAGGAAAGTGGAGCCTTCCATATAGGGTTTCAGGCGTTTTTGCGCATTGAACCTATGTTGAAGCCGCTCCAGTTTTCGGGGCGGCTTTTTGGCATTGTTCCGAGAATTGTATCTTACGGGACTTCTTGTTCTCCATTTTTGTTGGAGGTGGGGAAATGAGTTTTTCGCAAGAGCTCCGTCAGCAGGCGGATGGCATTTTTCAAGCCATTTATGAGCATCCCTTTGTGAGAGGTATTGCTGAAGGAAATTTAACAAGGGAACAGCTGATTCACTATGTAAAACAAGACTTTGAATATTTGAACGCCTACATGCGGATTTACGGCATCGCGATCTCCAAAAGCACGAGCCGGGAGGATATGGCTGTATTTAACGAACAGATCTCTTTTATTCTCAACAGCGAGGTTCATCCGCATCAAAATTTTTGTGCTATCGCAGGTGTCACCTATGAAGAGATGCAGGGATATCCACTCGCTCCGTCCGCTCATCATTATATCCGCCATATGCTGACCGTCGCACATGAGGGTAGTCTTGGGGAAATCATGGCCGTGCTGCTACCATGTCCATGGACATATCTTGAAATTGGACGCAGGCTAATGGATGAGGTAAGACCGGACGAGTCTCATCCGTTCTATGAGTGGATTTGCTTCTATGGCAACCAGATTGAAGATGTAACCTTCAAATATCGAGAGCGTGTGGATGCTTGGGCGAAAGTCGCCACGGCTGCCGAGCGAGAGCGGATGATTGAGCATTTTATGCTAAGCTGCCAGCTGGAATATATGTTCTGGGATATGGCTTATAAGCAGGAGCAATGGCCCGTCCAAATGCACGCTACGGTCTTGGAATAATCAGTATAGATGAGAGAGGATAAACATGATGAATATATGGGAACAAAGTTATTCGGCGCTCCTGACAAAGGTACAAAACAGCAACCCCCTCGTTCATAATATAACCAATGTGGTGGTCACCAACTTTACAGCCAACGGCCTATATGCACTGGGGGCTTCCCCGGTGATGGCTTATGCACCCGAGGAAGTAGCAGATATGGCCAAAATAGCGGGCGCCGTCGTGTTAAATATCGGTACGCTAAACCGTGAGCTGGTGGATGCCATGATCCTTGCTGGACAATCGGCGAATGCTCATGGTGTTCCAGTTCTGCTAGATCCGGTTGGTGCGGGAGCGACGAGCTTTAGAACCGAGTCAGCACTGCGGATCCTAAAAGAAGTAAAAATCTCACTAGTACGAGGCAATGCAGCCGAAGTCGCTCATCTGATCGGAGAAGCCCGAGAAATTAAAGGGGTAGATGCAGGCGACAGTGCTGACAGCAGTAATGTCGATCTGGCAGTTCGGGCTGCGCAAACGCTCCATACCATGGTTGTCATCACTGGAAAAGAGGACGTCATCACCGATGGGGTTGAAGTACGATTGATTAGTGGCGGAGACGCGCTGCTTACGAAGGTAACCGGAACAGGCTGCCTGCTGACCTCTGTGTTGGGCGCTTTTGCAGCTGTTGAACCCAACCTGCTGCTCGCAGGCACAGCAGGTTTGGCATTTTACGGTGCAGCAGCTTCCCGAGCCGCAGCGCATACCGCAAAGCTGGGGCCAGGCAGCTTCCAGATTGCCTTTCTCGACGAGCTTGCCGAACTACATACTGGTTCGCTAGAGGGGCATGTCACGATCCGTGAAGCTGGAACAACTACAGCAGGTGGTGCGCGATGAGAGACGTGCATGTACCGAGAGCGCTGACGATTGCCGGTTCAGACAGCGGCGGCGGCGCTGGAATTCAAGCCGATCTCAAAACCTTTCAGGAGCTTGGCGTATACGGCATGTCGGCTATTACAGCCATTACGGTACAAAATACCTTGGGAGTTCACGGTGTATATCCGTTGCCACAGGAAGCAACAGCGCAGCAAATCGAAGCTGTAGGATCAGATCTTGGAGTCGATGCCCTGAAGACTGGCATGCTGTTTGACGCGGGCATCATCCGCCTTGTGGCCGAGCAGATCCGAAAGTTCGGCTGGAAAAAGGTTGTCGTCGATCCTGTAATGATTGCCAAAGGGGGCGCAAAGCTGTTGCAACCGGAAGCGGTGCAGGCATTGAACGACGACCTGCTCCCCTTGGCACTGGTCGTCACACCAAATATCCCGGAAGCGGAGGCCTTAACCGGGATAAGCATTCGTACGATGGAAGGACGCCGGGAAGCTGCGAGACATATTAGTAGCCGGGGTCCCAAATTCGTTGTGATCAAGGGCGGCCACGATGAGGAGAGCGAAAACAGCGGTCAGGTCATTGACCTGCTATTTGACGGAACTGCCTTTACAGAGCTGGGCGGCAAGCGGGTGCGGACTGTCCACACACACGGAACAGGATGTACGTTCTCAGCAGCGATTACCGCTGAATTAGGGAAAGGCGTGTCTGTACCGGAGGCTATTGTCAATGGAAGAGCCTTCATTCAGGCGGCGATTGAGGATACATTGTATTTGGGCCAGGGACACGGTCCAACTAATCACTGGGCCTATCGCCGTCGTCAGGAGATGCTCCAATGAACGGCCGAATATTACCTGAGATCATGCGCCGGCATTTACAGATGTATCTGGTTCTTGGAAGCGTGAACTGCCTCGCGGAACCAAGTCGGGTCGTGCAGGAGGCTCTTGCTGGTGGCATAACCATGATCCAGTTCCGGGAAAAGGGCCGTAGCGCGTTAACAGGGGTGCCTATGTTCAAACTTGCGCGTCAGCTACAAGATCTGTGCCACCACGCTGGTATCCCCTTTATCGTCAATGACGATGTGGAGCTGGCTCTTGAGCTCAATGCCGACGGCGTCCATATCGGTCAGGACGATGAATCGGCTGATTCTGTGCGTACGCGGATCGGAAACCGAATCCTTGGCGTCTCCGCCCATACGATTGAGGAAGCTCGTCGAGCCATTCTGCATGGTGCGGACTACCTCGGCGTCGGTCCCATCTATCCCACCATCTCAAAGGATGATGCTCATGCGGTGCAGGGTCCAGCCATTTTGCATGAGATGCGCAAAGCGGGAATTGATCTGCCCATCGTCGGGATCGGTGGTATTACGATAGACCGTGTGGAGGAAGTGGTAGGTGCGGGTGCCGATGGTGTAGCGGTGATTTCGGCTGTGACGCAGGCAAAACAAATTCGAGCTGCTGCAGAGGAACTAAAGAAAAAGGTAGTGCTAAGCATCAACCATCCGGGGATGTCCCCAAAACTATAAAGTGCCTTTAATAGTTCACGCAAGAGCCTCATTTACACTAATAAAGTAGAGATGAGGCTCTGTATTGTCATAAATTTAATCTTTTACAGCTTGAATTCTTGTGTTCTTTTTCTCAGCAATAAGTAATCCTAGCAAAATGTACCCCCTGTACAATATTCCCATGAGCAGAACAATACCAACGATTGAAACAAGAATAAGTAGAATATTCGCTACAAATAAAATAATTGCCATAGTCAAAATATCACATCCCCCAAATGATACTGATTTTTAAGCGTTCCTATCCCCAGTGCACTTGAGCTCGTTGAATACCTGATTAACTATAAATATATGTAAATCGTCTTTTCTAATATTCCTATAACATTCGAAAGCAATTAAAAAACGAAACTTAATTATATTGATTTTTGGTTCCCCATTCACATAACCCTTCCAAAACAGGCAATAGTGTTTCCGCTTTTTCTGTAAGACTGTACTCAACTTTAGGTGGAACTTGGGGGTACTCTTTCCGATTCACCAGACCATCCGCTTCCAATTCTTTTAGCTGTGAACTCAATGTTTTATAAGTAATAGCTCCGATTTGTCTTTTCAGATCATTAAAGCGAACCACTTGGTTTTCGGCCAGAAGATAAATAATAACCATTTTCCATTTACCACCAATAACTGACACTGTATAACCAAAAGGTGTATCTTGAATGTTTTTAACTTTACCTTTATATTCAGCCATACTCATATGTACACTATCCTTTCGGGTAGTACCTATCAAATTAGTGCGTACTACGTTTTTATTTGCGTTCAGTTTATACTAACCGTAAATTGAAGTAAAGGAGAGAAAGAAATGACTAAAACAATACGCCTATTAATGCCGCAATGGCAAGGAGGAAACAATCCTAACTACTCTTTTGGAGCTGAACTGCTGGCTTGGCTAGCCCCAGACAATGATCAACCCCTTATTCATGTTCCAGTTCAAGCTTATGATGGAACTCCGCTTGACAACGAGAACGGTATGAATGGGAGAAAACAGCTACTTGAGCAATTAGAGGCTGCTCATCATCTCATTGACGCTCATAAGCCAGATCGCATTGTAATGTTTGGTGGTGACTGCTTAGTCGAACAGGCTCCGTTTGCCTATTTAAACGAACGATACGGCGGGGAATTAGGGTTAATTTGGATCGATGCTCACAGTGATTTAGTTAGATATGTAGGCTATGATAACGGACATACATTACCGCTTGGTAACCTTTTGGGAGAAGGAGATGAGGAGTTCGCAAAACATGTGAAAATTCCTCTTAAACCTGAAAATGTCTTTATCGCTGGATTAGCAGCTCCTACAGAAGAAGAAACAAAAGCATTTTCAGAGACATTTCAAAGGTTAGGTGTTACCACTACAGAAACAGATACTGAAGTAATTCAAAGATTAGGGATTCGAACTGCTGGGACCCAAGAGTTAACGACCAGTACCGAATCAATAAAAGAGTGGATTAAAGAAAGCGGCATCAAGCACCTGGCGATTCACCTTGATTTAGATGTACTTGATCCAAAAGCATTTCGTTCTTTATTATTCGCCAACCCTGAAGCTCCCTATAATCTTTCTCCTGCGGGAACAATGCAAATACCTCAACTACTTCATCTGATTAAAGAACTATCTGAAGAAACTGATGTAGTTGGGTTAGGTATAACCGAACATATGCCGTGGGATTCCATTAACTTGAAGAATCTGCTTGGGGAAATACCTATTTTGAATCATTAATTCTACTTACGAACTGTGCATGTATCTTGACGTTAATTTTCGTAATGGAATTATGATGGCCGTTTGAATTAAAGTATTGTGCAAAAAAGGACTCCTCGGGAATTTATACTGTTATGGAGTCCTTTTTTTGATTTACTAATTCTTGGATAGCACACCACCAACAATAAAAAAGAATAACCAGGATATTAGGTGGTCGCTCGCTCTACTAACTTGAATTCCAAGGGATGTAATTCTTCATGAAGCCCCTCTAGGGCATTTCGAATCATAATGAATGCATTTTCCGCTTGCTTGTCAATCGGGTAATGAATGGTGGTTAAATCAAGCAAATGCGAAATTTCGGTGTTATCAAAGCCCACCACTGCAACATTACTCGGGACCGAAACACCGAGCCTACGTGCTTCGGTCAAAAGTCCTGCAGCCAAATAATCGGTAGAACAAGCGAAGGCATCCGGCTTGTTGGATTGTTCGCCCCACCAGTGAGCAATTTGTTCACCCGCTTCTATTGAATTTAAGCCATAAAAATGCGAGAAAGCATCAGCGTTCAAATCATATTTTTTGCAAAAATCATGATAAGCCCGGATGCGCTCTTTTGTATTCAGCCCCCTCATATTCCCATATACATTCACAATGCTGCGATAGCCTCTTGCATACAGATGCTCCAGCGCAAGCATGTACCCCTGATACTGGTCCATAAATACAGACGGGATTGCCTCAATGTTTACACGCTGCCATGTCACAATTGGACCATATTTGGTGTAGTGCTCAATCACACTCCACTCATTGACGCGAATCATACAGACCAAGGCGTCCAGTTGCTTTCTCCGCAACATTTCCAGTGCTTCAAGCTCCCGCTCCTTCTCTCCATTCGTAATAAATAGTGCCATATTAAAACCATGCTCCTGGGCATAGGTTGTAAATCCACGCACAAATGAACCCAATGAATCATTAAAAGAAATTGAAATAATTCCTATGAGCTTGGTCATGCCCTTTTTTAATGAAACCGCATTCAAATTAGGTACATAATCCAGTCGGTCTATGACCTCCTGTACACGCTGCCTTGTCGGTTCACTTACGTACGGATGGTTATTAATGACACGAGACACCGTTGCCGAGGATACACCCGCCAGCTTTGCAATTTCATGAATATTTGCCACATTTCTCACCTCGTTCTTTCTATTTTAGCATGTTCGTGTTTAGCATGTTTCGTGGCCCCGCCCTATAATTGTCACCTTCCCCAAATAAGTTTTCTAAAAGCGCTTGACCTGTAATGCATTACAGGGATTACAGTGAATTTGAGCTTAAGAAAGCGGTTTTAAAAAACATACTCAGGAGGCACTAACCATGAAAAAAGGCATAAAAATCGCAACTATTGGCGGAGGCTCCAGCTATACACCAGAATTAGTAGAAGGTTTTATCAAACGTTATGCAGAGCTTCCCATTCGGGAATTATGGCTGGTAGATATTGAAGCAGGACGCGAGAAACTGGAGATCGTAGGGGCCATGGCCCAACGGATGGTGAAAGCCGCCGGCATTGATTGTGAAGTACATTTGACACTGGATCGTCGGGAAGCCTTGAAGGATGCCGATTTTGTAACGACCCAATTTCGGGTAGGCTTATTGGAAGCCCGGATTAAAGATGAAAGTATTCCTTTGAAACACGGTATGATCGGTCAGGAAACCAATGGGGCTGGTGGGATGTTCAAAGCTTTTCGTACCATACCCGTTATCCTCAGTATCGTAGAAGATATGAAAGAACTGTGTCCGAATGCATGGTTGATTAACTTCACCAACCCTGCGGGCATGGTCACCGAAGCAGTGCTTCGTTATGGTCAGTGGGATAAAGTCATCGGATTATGTAATGTTCCAATCGGCGCGATCAAGAGTGCATCGGCTGTGCTGGACAAACCGGAACAAGAGCTGTTCTTTAAATTTGCAGGAATTAACCACCTTCATTGGCACAAAGTTTATGATAAAACTGGAGAAGAATTAACAGAACAAGTTATCGAAGGACTGTATGCTCCTGGCGCAAAACCGGAGAAGGTCGTTGAAAATATTAAGAACATGCGCTTCCTGTATGATCAGGTTCGTCAATTGAAAATGCTACCTTGTCCTTACCATCGGTATTACTATATGACCGATAACATGCTCAAGGAAGAATTAGAGGAGGCCAAAAACGAAGGAACTCGGGGCCAAGTCGTCAAACGTCTGGAAGAAAGTCTGTTTGAATTGTACAAAGATCCGAATCTGGATTACAAACCAGAGGAATTATCCAAACGCGGCGGTGCGCATTACAGCGATGCTGCCTGTGAAATCATCAACTCTATTTATAACAACAAAGGCACATTGATGGTAGTTAGTACGCGTAACAACGGTGCGATTGATGATGTCCCTTATGATAGCGCCATCGAAGTAACTAGTGTCATTCGTGCGCATGGTGCGGAGCCTGTCAACTTTGGCAAATTCCCTCCAGCACAACGGGGACTGCTGCAAGTCATGAAGGCGATGGAAGAGCTGACCATTGAAGCGGCGGTCACTGGTGACTATGCGACAGCACTGCAAGCCTTCACCTTGAATCCGCTCGTTCCAAGCGGCGATATCGCCCAAACTGTGCTGGATGAATTGCTGGAAGCACACAAAGAGCATCTGCCGCAATTTTTTGCTCATAAAGAGAAGGCGACAGTATAAAGCCAGAATCAATGATACTGCCGGAACACAAAAAAACTTCCTAATATTGAATTAGGAAGTTTTTGCTATACGTCCCAGGAGGGATACTCTCCCTACGGTCGAGACTGCGAAGTTTATGCTAACGATGCTTAGCTCCGACGTCCCCCCAAGGGGTTCTCATCCCACTGGAACACAAAAAAACTTCCCAATATTGAATTAGGAAGTTTTTGCTATACGTCCCAGGAGGGATTCGAACCCCCGACCGACGGCTTAGAAGGCCGTTGCTCTATCCAGCTGAGCTACTGGGACAAAATGATAATCCATAAAACCTTATGTATTCAGTGCATTAATGATTATATCACATTTTGGGCAACTGTCAAAAGCATTTTTTCATTATACAGGAAAGCAGGCTGCAAAAGGAATCATTTGGACGCTAACGGGGTATTATGTACAAAGAACGATGCCAAAAAGGAGGGGTTAATCCGTGAGAGGCCTTTTGTCTTCACTTTGTTATTTTAGCATTTTTTTCGCACCTTTTCTGGTGCCGGTCATTGTGTGGATTGCAGTCCGGGACGAATATGTTCAGGGACACGCGAAAAAAGCCATTTTATCGCACATTTTCCCCATTATTGCGGCGATTCCGCTAGTTTATTTTATTATCACTGCCAATCATGCAGGCTCGGTTATCGGGTTTGTACTGCTATTCGTAGTGGTCTATCTCGGCGTTTTTGTCTATAACATCTACAAAGGGATCATGACGCTGCGTGAAGCGGCCTAATTCAAAAGAAGCCTCTCGCATTCGCAATTTTGACGAATACAGAGGCTTCTTCAGGGTCATTTATAAATGAGCGTTTCTCAGTTTATGACTGTTTATTTATTACCGAAGCGTCTAGGACTTCTTCGCACCTCATGTCTTACATTTTTCTCCATCACTTCTTCCGCGAACTCATTGTTATGAATATAACTGCTGCCTTTGTTTTTCTTATACTTCGCTTTGCCGTCTATGATTTCCCCCTCCTTTCACGCTGATCTGGCGATGGCGCCGGTGTCCAAATTAACAAAAGCCGAGGTAGTGCACACCATATCCTCATGCCCCGAACTCCTTGGCAAACTCTGTACTAAGCTGCCCATAGGAGAGCAACTCCCTTTTGAACTTTTCCCGTTCCTCACCAGCGGTAATGTGCGTAGAGTCCGTAAAAGCCTTGTCGGTCACTTCTTCAAATGCCGAGTGCAGATTATTGTCATACCAATCCAGCTCCAGATCGGCATCATTGCGGATGATCCGTACCATGTCATAATCAGGCTGACCCTCCTTCTGATTCGTAGCTGTGATATAAACCAGCAGCTCCGGGTCATCTGCGGCACCGGGACGCACTTCTACCTCAGCACAGCGCACTCCGTCAAGTTCAGTGAAGCGGCGTATTTTGGCATCCTTGATGTAGTACATTGTCTCCCTCCTTCCTCACGTGTAGGCGGGTTGCCCCATCTGTAGTTTTCGGAACGGACAGACATTTTATGCTTCATTTCGGCATATATACTGATGAACTGGGGATTTAGTTTTTGATTCATTCCAACACTGGATGAACACGACAAAGAGAGGATGAATAGACATGTGCGGAATTACAGGTTTCATACAGTGGAACGGAGATTTAATGCATCAATCTGAGCTGCTGCTGAATATGACGCAAACGCTCTCCGATCGCGGACCGGATGCTGCGGGTACCTGGATATCCAATCCGTGTGCCTTCGGACACCGAAGACTAAGCGTAATGGACCCGGAAAACGGCGCTCAGCCCATGATCCGGCAGCTTGAGGATATCACTTATACGATTGTATATAACGGGGAAATATATAACGCGCCTGAGCTGAAAAAAGAGCTGCAACAACGTGGGCATTTTTTCCGTACACAATGCGACACAGAGGTACTGCTCGAATCTTATATCGAATGGGGCCCGGATTGTGTAGATCGGTTGAACGGCATTTTTGCGTTTGCGGTCTGGGATAGTGAGCGGGAGCAGGTATTTCTGGCACGAGATCGACTGGGAGTGAAGCCGCTATTTTATAGCCAAACTGAAGATGTATTTGTATTTGGCTCCGAACCCAAAGCCCTACTCCAGCATCCAGCGGTAGAGGCAGCAGTAGACGCCGAGGGATTGGCAGAAATTTTTATCATTGGGCCTGCACGCACCCCCGGACACGGCGTCTATTCGTCGATGAAGGAGCTCCGTCCCGGGCATACCCTCACCTACAGCCGCGACGGCGTACGCATTCAAGCCTATTGGAAACTGGAAAGCATTGCGCATGAGGATAACACCGAAGAAACGGCACTCAAGGTACGAGAGCTGTTAATGGATACCGTGGAACGGCAGCTTATTTCGGATGTACCGGTATGTACCTTATTGTCTGGCGGGCTGGATTCAAGTGCTCTGTCCGCATTAGCAGTTGATTATTACAAACGTACCGGGCAGGGACAAGTTCATACGTATTCAGTCGATTATGTGGACAACGACAAGCATTTTAAAGCCCATGCGTTCCAGCCCGGAGCCGATGCTCCCTG
Organism: Paenibacillus sp. ICGEB2008; assembly: GCF_000307675.1. Taxonomy (NCBI): domain Bacteria; kingdom Bacillati; phylum Bacillota; class Bacilli; order Caryophanales; family Paenibacillaceae; genus Paenibacillus; species Paenibacillus sp. ICGEB2008. The sequence goes on along the minus strand of NZ_AMQU01000014.1, from coordinate 222,270 downwards.
GATACAGCGGATGGTCGATGAATTAGGGACAAATCATCACTGGATTGAATTCGATACACCTGAAGTTGTAGCCGCTCTGAACAACTCCACGCTAACGCGGGATTTACCCGGCATGGCGGACGTGGATTCGTCACTGTATCTCTTTTGCCGGGAGATTAAAAAGGGCGCTACCGTTGCCATTTCTGGTGAAGCAGCGGATGAAGTGTTTGGCGGATATCCGTGGTTCCATCGGGAGGATATGCTGAACTCAGGCACATTCCCGTGGGCGGTTGCTCCCGATATGAGAGCGAGTCTGCTATCCCCTGAAGTGCGGGACTGGATCAAGCCGCTGGAGTATTTGAACGACCGTTACTCAGAAGCAGTCGGAGAAGTACCAAAGCTACCGGGGGAAACAGGAAAAGCTGCGCAAATGCGCGTCATGTCCTATTTGAACATCACCCGCTTTATGCCTACCCTGCTGGATCGCAAAGATCGAATGAGTATGGGGGTCGGACTCGAAGTACGGGTGCCGTATTGCGATCATCGGTTGGTGCAATATGTATGGAACATTCCGTGGAGCATTAAGATGACAGGCGGACGTGAAAAAGGTATTTTGCGCAAGGCGCTGGAGGGCGTATTGCCGGATGATGTGCTATATCGCAAAAAAAGCCCGTATCCCAAAACGCATAATCCCTCCTATCTTGCCGCTGTGAAAAAGCAGGCGCTGCAACTGCTGGATGATTCCTCTTCCCCACTGCTCAAGCTGATCGATACGAAAAAGATACGGGATATTGCCGCCTCACCGGAGGCATCCACCAATCTGCCTTGGTTTGGCCAGCTAATGTCGGGTCCTCAGTTGTTTGCTTACTTGACCCAAGTGGATAACTGGCTACGCACTTACAAGGTGGCTATTCGATAAAATGTGCTAACTGCTTAAGCCGTAAACTACGAGATGGTAACCGCCTGTTTTTCTCAATGCATGCTATACGTGGAACAGAAAATACCAAAAAGGCTATCCGCGCCTATGACTGACGGATAGCCTTTTTTTCGTATATGACAGGTATATATTCAACCTGCTGCCAAACTATGCCTGTGGATTTCCCAGCTTTGTTGCCAAATTACGCAGGGCTATGCCTCGATGGCTGATAGCCTGCTTTTGTTCCAACGTCAGCTCCGCCATTGTCTTTTCAAACTCTGGCAAATAGAACAGCGGATCATACCCAAACCCACCGCTGCCTGCGGTTTCAGTCGTAATCCAGCCTTCCACGGAGCCCGTCGATTCCAACGTCTCCCCAGTCTGTGGATTATACAGAATCAAGGTACAGACGAATTGAGCCGGGCTTAGCAAAGGCTGTCCGGTATCATCACCAAGCTGCTTTGATTCCAGAACATCAAGCAGCTTGATATTGTTTTCGTGATCGCTGGCGCCTTCTCCCGCATAACGGGCCGAATATACGCCTGGCGCACCATCCAGCAAATCCACGCACAGGCCGGAATCATCAGCCAGCACAGGCAATCCGAGCACATCTCCCACCGCTTTGGCTTTTTTCAGCGCATTTTCGGCAAAGGTTGTGCCATCCTCAACGACATCAGGAATGTCTGGATAATCGTACATACTTCTGACTTCCTTGCCAAACGGCGCAAAAGCATGTGCAAATTCCCGCACTTTCCCTTTATTCTTCGTAGCGACAATGACAACCGGACCATCCAGTCGCATTAGGCCCCAGCTCCTGTACGTCCAGCACCGATCTTATCGGCAATCGGTCCGAGTACTTCTTTTTGGCGCTCGATCATTTGCAAAATCCCTTGTTCACCCAAGCTAAGCAGCTGATCCAATTCATGACGGTCAAATGGGCTTTCTTCCCCCGTACCTTGCAGCTCGACGTATTTTCCACTGCCAGTCATGACGAGATTCATGTCCACCTTAGCCTTGGAATCCTCTTCATAATTCAGATCCAGCAGCGCCTTGTCACCAACAACCCCTACGCTGACGGAAGCCAGAAAATCCGTAATAGGGAAAACAGGCAACTTGTGCTGGATCGCAATTTTATTTACTGCAATCGCCAACGCTACGAAAGAACCGGTAATGGAGGTTGTACGCGTCCCGCCGTCCGCCTGAATGACGTCACAGTCCAACGTAATCGTCCGTTCACCAAGCGCCTGCAAATTGACAACCGAACGCAACGCTCTTCCGATCAGACGCTGAATTTCCATAGTACGGCCTGTCAGCTTGCCGCGCGCAGCTTCACGCTGATTGCGGCTATGTGTCGCCCGCGGAAGCATGGAATATTCGGCGGTCACCCAGCCTTTTCCTTGACCCTTCATAAAGGGAGGAACGCGCTCTTCCACTGTAGCCGTACAGATGACTTTCGTCTCGCCAACCTCTATAAAAACAGAGCCCTCCGCGTATTTATTTACTCCTGCTGTCAATTTCATCGGGCGCAGCTCATCACCGTTTCGTCCGTTAGATCTACTCATGCTTTTTCCTCCTACGTCGTATGCAACCTGTTCTTATATGTTTATTTTACCAAAGTGTGCAGGCAAAAGCACCCCAATGACGATTCCCTGTCCTTAAAGAGGAATTTCGTTAATGTGCTGCGGCTTGGCTACAGGCTCTCCATAATTTTGATTATTTTGTCCAATCACGCTTTTCTCACCATTCAGTTCAATGCGAATCTTCGTTTTGACCGCATCATCCGAATTGTCCGCTGCTGTCAGTACGACCGATTCCAAAAATTCAGCAGGTACGGCCTCCCCTTTGGCAAACATATCATCCGAGAGTGATACCGTAATGACGTTATCTTTGGAGCGTTCTACCGATTTCAGCGCCGTCTCCCCTGTCATCACTTCCTGCAATCCATCCTTGGTCTGTGGACCTTGAATTAATTGATGTAGAGCGGACTGGACACGATCTTTTTCCGGACTGACCAGTCGTGTTACAGGTACATAATATTGTACTCCAGCAGGCGAAGATGAAGAGAAATATACGGTGACTGGACTGGAATCCAGAGGGGTCACACCATGACCGACCTCCAAATTAATCCCTACTGCGCGCGTGAGCGGATGGTCCAGTGGTGTGCCGCCAACAGGCATTTCGTTCAGCTTTTTACCATCCACCCAAATCTGCACGCTTTTAATATCGGGACGGTCGGTCAAGGTCCAAGTCAAGCTTTCCATTAATTTGCGTTCTTCCTGTGGCTTATAGTTGGCGAAAAATTTGTTAAATTCGACAACAGCCAGCTTGTTATCCTTGTCCACTGTCACACTTTTCACTTCTGTACCCTGAGGCAGTACACCTTTAAATCCTTCTGGTAATAAGCCGGCATAAGGCCCGCCCTCAACCAGTGTTTCCAGCGCCGACTTGGCATCTGCCTGTACATCGCCTGAAGCAATCGGTAAAGATACAGGGGCCAGCAAGCCGTTATGATCTTGCAAAAAAACAGCCCTCAACTGCCCGGTAGTGGCAGGTGCTTTTCCAGTTACAGCCTTAATCATGGACTGCTCTGTCGTGGACGGCGGAGGGTCAATGGACGCCGCTTCGTTGCCGAAAAGGCTGCATCCGGACAACAACAGGGGCAGGGATAGCAGCCCGGCTACAGAGGTCATACGCCATGGGTGTTTTATGTTCATAAATGAAGTTCCTCCCTAACAATTTTGTACAGATTGTACTAATATGTATACGAGCCCCGCGTAAAAAATAACTACTTTTTTAGCAGACTGGACACACTGGTCATAATTGCAGTAGAAAATTAGGATCTACACGAGGAGGGTAACTTCAACTTTATGGACAAGAAAAAAGTACCTTACAGCCTGAATAGTAAAAAGGTAGCCGATGCCACCCGTGAGTGGCTGCACAAGCGTGGTGTAAGTATGACTGAAATCGCAGAACTGGTTATGCTTCTACAGAAAAAATATTACCCGAACCTAACGATGGAAGAATGTATGGACAATGTGGACAAGGTGTTAATGAAGCGCGAGGTTCAAAATGCCGTGCTTACGGGCATCCAGCTAGATATTCTCGCGGAACAGGGGGCTCTTCTTCCCCCATTGCAGGATATGATTGAGAATGATGAGGGATTATACGGAGTGGATGAAATTCTAGCCTTTTCCATCGTCAATGTGTACGGCAGTATTGGATTTACCAATTACGGTTATGTCGATAAGCTCAAACCGGGTGTGCTGGAACGCCTGAACGATAAAAGCCTTGGGCCGATTCATACGTTTCTGGACGACATTGTGGGTGCGATTGCAGCCTCGGCCAGCAGTCGTATCGCCCATCGCAAGCAGGCAGAGCGCGAGCAGGAGCTTGGAGAAGAAAGCGCACCGAATACAACACGGTAACAATGACATGCCAGTTGCAAACAATGCGTTGGATTACAATAGATATATACAGGGTAAGAGGAGAACTAGACATGGCAGACGTAATTGCAGGATATACATTCCGTACGATGCAGGCTGATGATTACGATCAGGCCATTGAGCTGTGGAATGGCTTAGACGGATTGGGATTAAGTGAGGCCGATTCACCGGAGCGGATTGCACGATTTTTGCAGCGGAATGAAGGACTTAGCTTTGTCTGTGAGTACGCTGGAAACATCATAGGCACGATTTTAGCAGGCCATGATAGTCGCAGAGGGTTTCTGTATCATCTGGGTGTAGCCACAGAACATCGTGGTCATGGGATTGCGCCCAGACTGGTGGATAAAGCGTTATCTGCTTTGCTTAAAGAAGGTATTGATAAATGCCATCTGTTTGTGATGGAGCATAACATAGGAGGTCAACGCTTCTGGTCAGCTAACGGCTGGGGGAAGCGGAGATGGGATTTTATTATATTCGCGAGATCTGGGATAGCATCTGAACGCTTGATCTATGTAAATTAGGAACGCCGGGGCTGCTGATTCTATTGAATTAGAAGCAATCAGACCCGGCATATAAGAAATCTCAGCTTATTGAGCGGTAATCCTGATTAAAGTATAGGCTATCTTGATTCTTAAATTGCAATCAATTTTGAGGTCGTAGTGTACGTTCCACAATGTTAAGTGTGGATTGACGAGAGAAAAATCGGGATACTTGGGCTACCCAATAGTTTTGTCGACCCGATATCATATGACTGCGCCCTTTTTCAAATGCTCTCAAGGCATTATTGACGACAGTCTGGGGTGTTTCTCTGGAACCTACAGAGGCTTCACTGGAGCCTACCACATCAAAAAATGAGGTTTCGGTTGCACCTGGACAGAGGGCGAGCACTTTGAGTCCTCGTTTTCGATTTTCGGCCCACAGCGCCTCGCTAAACGAAAGTACGAATGCTTTGGTTGCTCCATATACGGCCATATAGGGATCAGGCTGAAATGCAGCGGTGGATGAAACATTGATGAGTCCCCCATCCCGGTTACGCAACAAATCAGGCATAAATGCATGTGTGATATCGACTAAAGCAGCCACATTGAGCATCACTTCCTCATGCTGTCTTTCTCCTGAAACCTGCTCAAAGTACCCGTAGGTGGCAAAACCGGCGTTGTTAATCAGAAGATCTACCTTGAGTTGTTGATTTTGAACCTCCTGATGCAATGTTTGGGGAGCTCCCGATGAGGATAGATCGAGCGCAATCACCGTAGCTTTTACGTTATATTTAGCGGAGAGTTCTTTCGCCAGTGCTTTTAGCTTTTTTTCATTGCGCGCTACCAAAATGAGATTACATTGCTTAGCCGCGAGCGAATAGGCAAATGCCTCACCAATCCCGGATGAAGCCCCTGTGATGAGTGCTGTTTTGTTTGCATACCTAAACATGATGATGACCTCCATAGTATCGTCGTTTTATTTGAGAAACACTGTTACCACTACTCTATAATGAACTGAAGCCATCACGATGACGACCTCAGTACACTTCATATTTACGCTGGAGATGAAGAGGGTTTACATACATCGAGCGTATTCTTCAGTGTAAATGCATACACCTCTTGGGCCATGTCCACAGTCAAAAAATGACCTGCAAATTGTAGATGTATCACCCCGTGTAAAGCTGACCACAGCATTCGGACAACCAGCAGTGGGTCCTGTTCTTTCAGTGCTCCCTGCTCCATAGCATGTATGACGGTTTGTAAGATTCGCGATAATGCCGTTGTGGTACCCTCCAAGCTCTGTTCATCCGGCTTAAAATCAGATAATGCCCCGCCAAACATCATTTTGTAATAGGCTGAATGAAGCCGCGCAAATTTCCAATATGCCCAGCATAAAGCTTCCAGATCAGCGAGTACGTTTTTCGTAACAGGTACTTGTTCAAAGGTTTCAGCCAATAGCCGGCATCCATCCAGATACATTTCATTGGCAAGACCGTCCTTACTGCCAAAAATACTGTAAATGATCTTGGTGGAACAGCTTAATTTCTGTGCAACTCGCCGTACAGTCACTGCCTCAGGCCCTTCTTCTGCAAGAAGGATGCATGCCGCATCAATCACATTTTTACGGAGCAATTGTTGCTGCTGTAGCTTCACCTCAGAATAGGTTTTATAAGGTTGCGATGGCTCAGACATCGTTCAATGCACTTCCTTTATTCATCTCAGAAACACTGTTTCCTTATAGAATCATAGTATTCCATCCCTAAATGTTTGTCAAATAAAAAAGAGCGCAACATAAGTAGATACACTTACTGCGCTCTGGTTGGATGTTAAAAATGAAGCTATGTTTTGCGTTCCACGATCAATAGGCAATGCCCACCCTTGTGCGGATAAAATCGCAACTTGTCCATTGACGATAGGTAAAATCAGCTGTATCCGCAGTGGAAATTTGTGAGCCGTCTTCAGGCAGAAAATCTTTTTCCACGCGATATACACCTGTACGTCCGCCATCTGGCAAATAGGTTGGACATACGACTGTCCAATCTAGTGCCGATTCACGCAGCAATTCGTACACTCGCCGATGCTCCTCGGCCGCGCGGGTGCTGCGTCGCCGGGTATCGGAGGACTCGTACCGATACAGACTCGGTTCGGTCCGGCTTTGCAAAATCCCTGCCGTTCCTACCGTTATGAGTCGGTGAATGGACTGCTCCTGCATCAGCCGGATCAGCAGACCTGCACTAACGGATAAGGTGGTGGTTCCATCTGTATTCAGCGCACTGATCACAACTGTTGGCCCGCCTTTCAGCGCTTGTGCTACGTCCTCCGCGTTGGTGGCATTACCTTGTACAATTTGCAGCTGTGTCCCGTATTGGGATGCGAAATCCTCCAACTTGTCCGGTGAACGAACTAGGACGGTTACGGTATGACCATCCGCTAACGCATATTCTAATATAAAACGGCCCACACGTCCGGTAGCTCCCAGCAACAGCAAATTCATAAAAGCCTCTTCCCCGGCATACATGCCGTTCATGTTGTTCTGTCATGTTGCATTGTCATATCACTATACTCGCTCGTTAACTCCACGCCATTATTGATAGCAAAGAGGATAAAAGCGAGTGATGGGACTCGTCTCGCTCATAGAGGCTCGTTCACGGCGCACCAGCTCCACCAGGTGGGCCAGTGTCTCAGACATGGCAAACCTTAGCTGGTGAATCCCCAGCTTGTCGCCGAACACGGCAATGCACAGCTCATAAGCTGTGCTGCCTTCCGGTTGGACGAGCTGCAAGAATTTGTCCAGCCGTTCTTCATGATGCGCCAGCAATGCTTGCGTCCGTTCGCGAAAATATCCAAACGGATTGCGATGCCCGGGATATGTCCATGCCACCTCTAGCTCACCTAGGCACTGCAAGCCATCTATATAAGACTTCAGCGGCTGGGCGTCACTGCCCGGCAGCAGGCTGATATTAGGGGAAATCTGCGGCAGCACTGCGTCACCGCACAGAATAACGCCGCTATTCGGCTCATATAAGGACACATGTCCAGGCGCATGCCCTCCAGTCTCTACGGGCATCCAGCTGCGTCCGTCTAATTCCAGACGAGCGTCTATTCCGGTAGGAATGAAGGTAATCTCAGGCTGCGGATTCACTTGCAAATAAGCCTGCCGCATATGTAATTCCAAGGCTGATACCTTTTCCAAAGGAAAGCCATGCTGGACAAAAAAGCTGGGCAGCCTTTTCTCCATAGCGGTCGTCGATTCTGGAGCGTCCCACATCATCCTCGCTTCCTGATGGCTGCGAGCTGACATATGTACGCGAGCCTGACCTTGCTGCTGCATCCACCCCGCCAGTCCATAATGATCGGGGTGATGATGAGTCACCACAATGTCTGAAATATCCTCAAAGGACATTCCCAGCTGTTGGAAGACATATGCCCATTCCGCCTCTGTATCCAGATTGCGCGGACCTGGGTCTACAATTGTAAAACCGTGCTGTCCCTTGAGCACATAGCTATTCACCCAGCGCAGCGGAAAGGACATGGATATTTTGACCTGAAAGCCTCCGTCTATTCGCTCACACGGCGTAAGCTCTGGCAATTTCATGGCTTCCCCTCCGGCCTTCTGTTTCAAGCCCGCACACCGACAAAAATCATTCGGGGCGAAGCATCTTCTATATATTGATCTTCATCATAACTTCCGTGCACCTGCTCTACGGATAGCCCGGCTTGTTCTAGCAATCCACGGAACTTTTCATACGGATATAGCTTTACTCGCTCATAGTACACACGCGCAGGTTGTGCGTCAGCATGAGTGGCATCCAGCTCAGAGGCTGCTTCTGTGGTCGTCACAGATGCGGCTGACCGGATGGCAATTTGCTTTTTCACAAATCCATCTTCAATGACCCGATGCTCCTCAATCCAAGATCCCTCATCCTCCCGGGACGAATGCGGTACCAAATGTGCAGCTACGTAGGAAGGGTTCAAATAATCTATAATAAAACGACCTCCCGGTTTCAACAGCCGATAAATTTCCTTTAATACCCTAAGCTGCTCCTCATCCTTCTCAAAATAACCAAAGGAGGTAAACAAATTGACCACCGCATCAAAGCTTTCATCCAGCGGCACCGCTCTCATATCCCCTTGATGCCAGCTTACCCGCCCTTCGGAATCCGCCGCATGCGCCTCTCTCAGCAGTACATTGGACAGGTCCACACCCGTCACCTTATACCCTGCATCGGCGAGCGCAAGCGAATGACGTCCCATCCCGCAGCATAAATCCAATACGCTGGAACCTTGCGGTAATTTGAGCCAGGAGATCATTTTTTGCACTTCCTGATAGGCTCCCTGAAAGTCGCGATGCTTGTATACCAATAAATAATCTTCCCCAAAGCTTTGCTCATACCATTCTGCCATATCGTTTCTCCTCCATGAACTCATTTCGCTCTATTACATACTATATTAGCTTTTTCAAACTGGAAACTCAAAAACATTACGAATAAGCATTTTGCAAAAGCACCAAGCTTCCTGACATGAGAGCATGTTACAATAACCGTATTTGAGCTTAAATAATCATAGAAACTTCATACCCACTTCATGTGATTTATCCCATTTTATCATTAAAATGAATCATGGGAATGCCTTTAGAGAGGTTTCATGCAGGAAAGGAGCGGCAAAGTATGATTCAAATTGGACTGACGGGTTGGGGCGATCACGATGACTTGTATCCAACGGGCACTAAAGCTAACCAAAAACTAAGTGTCTATGGAAGCCATTTTCCCGTAGTAGAGATGGATAGTTCTTTTTATGCGGTACAGCCTACGGATCGTATGGCACGCTGGGCGACGGAAACTCCAGACTCCTTTTCATTTCTCGTCAAGGCCTATCAAGGCATGACCGGCCATACCCGCGGCAAACAGCCTTACTTCAAAACCATTGATGCGATGTATGAAGCGTTGCACGCATCCATACTGCCTCTTCGCGAAGCGGGCAAGCTCAAAGCTGTGCTGTTTCAGTACCCCCCCTGGTTCGACTGTACACGTGAGAATGTCGCCATATTGCGAGACACGAAAAATAGGATGGGAGAGGTCCCATCCGTACTTGAATTCAGACATCAAAGCTGGTTCACACCAGAATTTCGGAAGCAAACGCTGGCATTTATGCGTGAAGAAGGCTGGATACATAGCGTATGCGACGAGCCGCAGGCAGGCCCCGGGTCAGTTCCCATTGTACCGCTGGCTACAGACAGCAACCTGACCATCGTACGTCTCCACGGACGGAACATATCAGGCTGGAATCAAAGCTCGGCACCTAATTGGCGGGAGGTTCGTTATCTGTATCGGTACAATGAACAAGAATTGACCGAATGGAAAGACAGATTGCTGGAACTGGAGCAGCAAAGCCGTGAGGTATGCGTTATATTCAACAACAACTCAGGTGGAGACGCCGCTGTCAACGCCAAGCAACTCATGACCATCCTGGGCATGGAGCCTAGACCTTTTCCACCTCGCAAGCCACCTGAAGCGGATCAAGGGCCGGAACAGCTTGAGCTATTTTGACGGCCGGGCTGTGGGTGAAAGTTTGGGCATAGCCTCTCTGAGCTTGCGTTCGTTATCCAGCAAATGCGGGTCATCTGGCAAATAACGTAAAGCGACTTGGTTGTGCTCATATGAATCTTCCAGCTTACCTACATGGGCGTAGCAATGACTGAGTCGTACATGAGGTAACCAAGAGTAGCATGGCAGTGGGACAGGTCTCATACCAGGAAGGTGATGCTGTTGCTCCAATGCTCTTTCATACCAGTATGCGGCAGTACTCCATTCATTTCTTGTGAAAAACCAGTCCCCGATCATGCAGCACAGGTCTGCTTGCGGTACCCCGTATCGAAAAGAGCGTAACAGACGATCCAGCTGTTGTTCGGGCTTCCCGAGATGGAGATAGCATTCAGCCGCTCGCGCACAAGCAGTAATGCGATCCTCCTGGTAGCCGCTCGGCTCCTCCAGCAGATGGTCGAAGCCCTCTGCGGCCTCGGCATATTCCTTACGGTCAAAGCATTCATTGGCGTGAAAATACAGCAGACGCCCTTCCAGCTTGCCGCTTTCGCTGATCCACCGGGCGAGAATACGCTGGTTACGGAGCGTATGGTCTTGCATTCGGCGATGTGTCACTGCCACATCCGCATGCACGGTTTGCCCCTGAGGTATCACCAGATCCTCATGCAGACGCCCTTCCCAGCGGTATTGTCGCTCCCGCTTCACAAGGCGAATACGGCGTGAGCTGAACAACGGTTCACCCCGCTCACCCTCTGCCAAGTGAAGTGGCATCACCACCGCGTCGATATTTTCGGACAAACGCTGTTTTAAGGAACGAAGACGTTCACGATCGGGTTCCAGCAGCACATCATCCGCATCCAGCCACATGATATAGGAACACGTTGCCTTGTCAAACGATTCATTACGAGCGGCTGCAAAATCGTCCTTCCATTCAAACGTATATATCCGATCCGTATAGCGGGCTGCTATCGTCTTCGTCTCATCCGTTGATCCTGTGTCCACAATGATGATTTCATTCATCAGGTCTGCGACCGAATCCAGACACCGGGACAGTGTTAACTCCTCATTTTTTACGATCATGCACAAGCTGAGGGTCATTGGATGCTCATTCATGACTTCACGTCATCCCCTTTACCGTTGGCTGACTCTTCCGTTGTTTTTCCGGTAGACTTGCCATCAGTATATGCACCTCTCCTCTCAGCCTGCGTCTTGTCTATCTGTTCGACATGCGTAACCCTTTCCAACAGCAATAGTTGTTGCTCCAGTTGTCGGATTCGCTGTACCGCCTTGTCGAGTGCAGCCTTTCGCTGATTCATTTTGCGAACATGCTGCTGCTCTACCCGTCGAAACTGCTCCTCATCCAGTTTCATCCACTCATTCAGTTGCTCTGCCCCTGGCATAGCCTCATGCAGCTCTTTTGGCTTCTTGTGACCTGCAAAGCACAAATATTTATGATGTACCTCCAGCGTTTGTTCTTTAAAGTAAGGATACAGCACACGGGAGAGACTTCCGGCATAGTAAGTCCGTTTGTGATCGTGAAATGGATGATATCCATAAGGTACAGACAGGACGAGCGTCCCCTTTTTATTCAACAAGCGGTAAGCATGGGCCAGCAGGGTGTCGGGATGCGCAAAATGTTCCAAAATCTCTCCTAAAATAATAGTGTCAAAACCACCGGGAGGACGTTCAAATTGTGAAATGTCCTTTAACTGAAAGTGGACTCGTCCCCTGACGGGTGCAGATTCCTGACGAAGTTCTTTTTTTGCATAATAAATGCTGTCTTCTTCCAAATCAATCGCCGTTACCTCAAAGCCTTCCCGCGCAAGCAAAATGGACGTTATTCCCTGACTGCATCCAACATCCAGCACGGTACGACCCTGTACATGGCGACAAATCCAGTGAATTCTATTGCGGGTGGCTTCATGAGATTCCTCTGAATTAATCTGTCCGTAATAACGTTCGTTTACCTGATCACGGTTAGCCAACAGCGGCGCCCCCTCCGTCACCAGGATGCCCCAAAATCACGACATGTCCACCTGTGCAATGTGCAGTCGCATTACGTGTATCGAAGACCAGCCGAGCATGGTCAACCAACTGTTGGTAGTTCACCACAGAATGGTCTGTCGTGATGACCACAATATCTGCACTTTCCCACAGCTGGGCATTTGCCGTCCGAGATGGGATTTCTTCACCGTTCAGCTTAAAACTCGATACATACGGGTCGGTGAAGCTAACCGAAGCACCCATTTTTGTTAGATGCTCGAACAGGACAAGAGCCGGGGATTCCCGAACATCATCAATGTCCTTTTTGTAGGCTACACCTGCCAGAATGATGTTGGCCTTGTTTATGGCTTTCCCTTCCTGAGCTAGCATGGATTCGATTCGCTCCGCGATATACAGTGGCATACGCCGATTCATGCGGTCTGCCAGATCCACGAATTCCAGCGGAAAACCGTGCTGCTCCGATTTCCACGACAGGTATAGCGGATCAACCGGGATACAGTGTCCTCCAATGCCTGGTCCTGGATAGAAAGGCATGTAGCCGAACGGCTTGGTTGCCGCTGCATCCAGTACCTCCCATATATTGATGCCAATTTTCTCACACGCCGCTGTCAGCTCATTGACCATTCCAATGTTGACACTGCGAAACGTATTCTCAAACAGCTTGGCGGCTTCAGCCACAGTTGTCGAGCTAACCGGAACAATCTGATCCAAAAAGGATCCGTAAAAACCTGCTCCTGCTGCCAGACAATCTGGTGTGCAACCGCCGATCACCTTAGGGGTGTTGCGAATGTTAAAATGGACGCTACCCGGATCGACACGTTCCGGTGAAAAGCACACATAAAAATCCTGACCCACTGTCCATCCCCTGCGCTGCTCTATCACTGGCCGAATCAGTTCTTCGGTCGTTCCCGGATAGGTGGTACTTTCCAGAATCAACAGCGTTTGTCTACGCAAATGAGGTATGGCCTGATCAATGGCTGTCTCAATATAGGACGTATCTGGTTGATGTCCGTCCGTTAGCGGCGTAGGCACACAAATCACGACGATATCCGCATGCTCCAGCACCTTCATATCCGTAACTGGATGCAATTGCTGCCCGATCAGACCTTCCAATGCATCATCGCCAATATCTATGATGTACGACTTTCCTTGAAGCAACTTGGCTACTTTGACAGAATCGGAATCCACGCCATATACATCATAACCGGCCTTTGCCATTTCCACTGCCATGGGCAGCCCTACATAACCGAGGCCGATCACTGCCACCTTTACCGTTCCTTTTGTGATTCTTTCCATAAGCTGCAAAATACCCACCTCTTTCATCGTTACTCCATACCTTGCAGTAACTCAGCAATTCCAGCGCGATCCATTAACTCATCGTCCGAACGATATTGTTCGAAGTTTACCCGCTCCAAGCCACCATATTGACTCAACAAACGCTTGTCTGCTTGCTGGGGAAGAATAACAAAATAACGATCATCATAGCGATACGTGTGCGGCACCTCATAGGGTGAAATCAGCACCTCATGCAGCTTTTCCCCACCACGTATACCAATTTCCTTCACTTTTAACTTAGGCTGTCCCGCCTGTTCCTTCATCACTTCTGCCAAATCCGCAATATTGCAACCCTTCATTTTCATGACTAGCGTCTCTCCACCAATCGCCGTAACAGAAGCCTTCAGCAGCAAGCCAATCGCCTCTCCGAGCGTGAGGAAAAAACGTGTCATATCTGGGCTCGTCAGCGTTAAATCCTGACTTTCCGCGATCTGGCGTTTGAACAGGGGCACGACACTTCCACTCGTCCCTAGCACATTGCCGCCGCGAATACACACAAAGCGAGTACGCTCATTTAAGGCGTTGGCGCGGATCATCAATCTTTCGCCAATCGCCTTCGTCATCCCATATACATTCACCGGGTCTACCGCCTTGTCTGTAGAGACATCAATGACCTTGGCGACTCCCTGCTCTATGCTGGCCCGAATCACATTTTCCGTACCATGTACATTCGTCTTGAAAGCCTCTTCCGGCTGCTTCTCACACACAGGAACATGCTTTAAGGCCGCCAAATGGAACACATAATCTATCCCGCGACAAGCCTCCTGCAATGCCTGAAGGTCCCGAATATCTCCAATCATGAAATTCAGCCGGGGATCAGACTGGAATTGCCGCTGCATGGCAATCTGTGCAAATTCACCGCGTGAAAAAATACGAATTTCCGCTGGTCCCTCCTTCAGCAATTCAGCCGTCAGGCGTTGCCCCCAAGATCCCGTTCCTCCGGTCACCAGCAGTTTTTTTCCTTTGAACAATATAATCTCCTCCTGACCGTTACGAATTGGCAATGCCTGTGCCCAAAAATTCAGCCAGCACCGCGTTCATTTCATTTTCTGAGAGTCGATCCTTTGCCGGCACCTTTTTCACCGATGTATTGGCGGCATGAATGACATTCACATAGTTGCGAAGCGGAATCACCTCATGCGGCAGCTCCGTTACATATCCGTGTGTGCCTTTCCCAGGAATAACGACACGGTAATCATTCAGAAATTCCTCTACTTGATAGCGGAACACATAAAAGGAAGGCGAGTGGTGAAACACAGGTGCCATCTGCCCCTCAACCGCATTCCACAAGTAACCCAATTGATTTACCAGCGCAACCGTATCCGGTTGAAACTTGTAGCCATGTAATTGTTGTACAAAGGATTGGTGATACAAATCGTCGGAATCTATTCGAGCAATAAGCAGTTCGTCCGCTCCTTCGATGTACGCATTGATACGACGTTTACTTTCGATGCTCGTACCAAAACGGATGTGCTCAGGAATGGGCTCCCGTTGAGCCAGTTCCTCTTCCACAATGTCGCTGCATCCACCCGCCAGCTTGACGACAGATAAAAAATCCGTATTTGTCTGATTGAGCAGACTACGCAGCGTAAAGGTTCTGAATATATCCAGTCGCTCGCTGATCCACTCACGTGTCAGGCGGTTGGGATTCATCCCATAGTTATTAAAATTAATTTCAATCACAATCTTGCGATTCATTGATCTTCCTCCCTTTCATCCGTCTTCTCTCAAGTTATGAAGACGCTTCTGAAACGGCACGTACAGATGCAACAACTCTCGCAAAAATAGGTAGAATCGAAAAAGAATAGCCGTTCATACAAAAACCTTTTAACTTTCGACATATGATAGAATACGAAGTTTTTTTTCTCTATTTGAAAAGTTGAACAAGCAGGACTGACAGGGAGGAAACAAGTATGACGGATTCAAAGTATCTGGAGATTGACGAGGTATTGAAACGTTTGAAGCTGGCACTCGATCAGCACCAGCCCTTCTCGCTCATACGTATTGGAGATGGCGAAAATTTGGTATTGGCTCAAGACACCGTCTGGCCGATGGAAAAGGTGTTACAGGAACGCTGGGCGGTCAAAGCCAATCTCGGCCAAAAGGGACTATTTCTGCCCAATACGGAACTACGAGACGCAGTGGCAGAGGCAGTGAACAAAGCCAGCATCGCAGGCATTTTGCCATATGATGACGAGTCTATTAAGGCACCATCCTATATGAAGCGGGAGTTGACCGATCAGGTCTTTGCTCACTACGCTCTTTCCCCTGCGCTGACTTGCCATGCCTGCCTGAATCGATATTTAGCGGAGACACCCGTATTCTGGGACATCTTGAA
Organism: Paenibacillus sp. ICGEB2008; assembly: GCF_000307675.1. Lineage (NCBI taxonomy): Bacteria > Bacillati > Bacillota > Bacilli > Caryophanales > Paenibacillaceae > Paenibacillus > Paenibacillus sp. ICGEB2008. The sequence goes on along the minus strand of NZ_AMQU01000014.1, from coordinate 206,236 downwards.
AAATCGACGCATTCTGCTGGTGACCCGGACGGCCGCTGAAGTAAAGCCTGTTCTTGAGGCCGAGCCGTACGGGCTGCATATCGCGCACACGCTCGCATTTCATCAATATGAACAGATGCCGGAAACACTCGAATGGATCGCAGCACACAAAGATGACTTTGATATTGCGCTATTCTCTTGTGGTGTCAATGCAGTGGTGTTGGCGCAAAAAACAGCAGAATTAACTGGCAAAGTAGGTATAGACTTCGGCAAGGCGATTAATATCGTCATGTTCGGCAAAGCGAATTAAAGAATAAAAGTAATAGTCTGAAAAAAATCAACTTCGTTATTGGGGCTCCTCATATCAAAAAAAGCATCAGCAAAATGAAACCTGCTGGTGCTTTTTACTATCCATTGCTGCTCTAAACTTACTTAAAAATAGAATTGAGATTCTCTGTCACTTCTTTTACAATATTACAGAAACTAGCATTCATTCGAGATCATGAGGAGGATGTTGAATATGTCACATAACAAGAGATTGAAGACATATCCAATTGCAAAAACAAAGCATGTAAAGGTTCATGGTCGAACTACGCCAACACTCACCCCTCTCACTCTATTTTGGACAGGCAGCGGCATTGAATTAAATATGAAAGGCTCAGAGCTATGGATTGAAATAGAAGCCGATTATCAGGTATATGAGCCCTGGATCAGTATTGTCATCAATGGTGTCCCGATGAGTCGCCTGATGGTGACCGCTGGGCGACATTGGATCTGTCTTTTGAGAGGGTTGAACTCTGACACGGTCAAAAATGTCCGTATCGTCAAGGATGTCCAGCCTATGAGCTCGGACCCGCGCTGCTTGTTGCAAATTCATGCGCTGAAGGTTGACGGAGAATTGCTGCCGGTCCCTGATAAGCCCCTCAAAGTAGAGTTTATCGGGGACAGCATTACTTCGGGAGAAGGAACGATTGGAGCGAAGGAGGAGACAGACTGGGTTCCTATGCTATTCACAGCCCTACGCAATTATACAGCTATAACAGCCGAGGCACTGAATGCGGATTACCGAGTGTTCTCACAAAGCGGATGGGGTGTGCTAACCAGCTGGGATAACAATCCACATGGGAACATACCGGCATATTATGAGCAGGTATGCGGTGTGCTCACCGGAGAGAGAAATGAAGCATTAGGAGCATTTGCCGATCATGATTTTACCTCTTGGCAACCAGACGTGGTCGTAGTGAACTTAGGGACTAATGACGGTGGGGCCTTCTATTCTCCAGCATGGACAGACCCGGTAAGTGGGAAAGTGTATAAGCAACGTTTGAATGAGGATGGCACATTTAATGAAGAAGATGTACATGCTTTTGAAAACGCTACCGAACGCTTTCTTGTCAAGCTTCGGAATTGCAATCCTACTGCCCATATTGTGTGGGCCTATGGGATGCTTGGTACTCCGATGATGTCAGCGATCTATCGGGCGGTCGATGCGTACAAGAATAAAACGAGGGATCGCAGTGTGTCCGTATTCCAACTGCCGAACACGACAGAAGAAACGATAGGGTCTCGCAGCCATCCTGGACTCCTCGCCCATACCAAAGCGGCAGACGAGTTGACCCAGTATTTGCGAGAAATTTTAAAAAATTAGCAGCCGGAAAAAGCAAATCAACTCTGTTGTACACACCATGAAGTAATCACAACAACCAGATCATTTATGTTCTCGGTGTTGTAAGGGCACAGACAGCCACAAACCTGCGGCAAATGTCTGCCCCAGGCTGTGGCTGCTAGGCTTGGAGCGCGGCCGCCTAATCATAGGAAAACCATGACTCAGGCGCGAGCTCTGAACCGGAGAATGCTTGTATGATATATTTTACAAAAACGGAGTTGAAGCGATGCCCGTAAATACCTCAGGACCATTGCGAACAGTGGTCGATACACCCGAAATATAAGAAGAATATACCGTTTGTATGGCCCAGGGAGCGGACAGATCCTGTGCATTAAAAGCTTGCGTTTCATTAGATCCTGTCACGCCTAATACCCCCTCGGCGCGGTAGACTACCTCGTTCGGATCATAGTCGGCTCCACGTACGATTTCCACCGTATACGTATCACCAAGCTCACCGATCAGGCCAATCGAACCACTAAAAGTCACAATCGGACTCGGCACAAGAAAGGTTCGCAGCTTAATCATACCGAATCGCTCTGGTACTGGACCCAATTGAATATCGGGACCCTCCCCTGTTTTTGATGAACTGGTGGAGCTTCTCATATCCAGAAAAAAACCCATACCTTATCCCTCCAAGTTGCATGATACTCCATGCTATGCAAGCAATTCTTTGGCGTATTGGACAAATTAGTAATAAATCTATCAATTCAGCTCGAAAAAACCGATAGTAAATACATATGGTATAAGCTTTAGAATGAATATATAGATAGAAAGCAGGGGTTTGATGAAACAACTGAAACGACTGAAAACATTAACACTACGCAAGAAATTGACAGCGGCATTCCTGCTGGTCATGCTTGTTCCTAGTATCATTGTGGGCTCTTTCTCTTATCAGGCAGCATATAACCAGACAGATCGCCAATTACAGGACAGTGCGACATCTAGCGTTACTGCATCTGATCGCGCAGTTACTCAAACGATTCAAGCCAAACTCGCCGATCTCGAATATTACTCCACAACATTGACAGCTAGTGATAACAGTGCTGAAGCAGATGATGCCATTCTAAAAAGATTACAAGTGTATTTGAAAATGCATGCGGAAGTTGTTGATATGTTTGTAGGAACTCCCGAAGGTAAACTCATTATCGGCAAAGCCGTAGGCTCCACTAACGATCCTCGTGAGCGTCCGTGGTATAAACAGGCCATGGAGAAACCCGGTCAAACCGTAATCAGCCCTGTCGGGCTCAATACGGCCAAGGTCCCCGTTGTGTATATTTCACGTACACTTCCCGACAACAGCGGTGTTCTCGGTCTTTCTCTGAATTTGAATAATTTAAAAGAAATCACAAAGCTAAGAATCGGACAAAATGGCTATATTGTGATATTTGATAGTACCAAACGTATCGTTACTCACCCGACAGAAGTCAGCGGGAGTACCGAAATGGGAGAAAAAACGCCTCAATTGTTTGACTCCAAGGAGGGTAGCTTCGATTACAATGCCGCTGGTGTAGCTAAACATCTGATTTTCAAAACCAATGAGTTGACAGGCTGGAAAATTGCCGGAACGATGGACAAATCAGAAACCCGTGCCTCCGCCCAACCTATTCTTCTCACGACAATCGTAGTGTTGGTCATTGCAGCCATCATCATTGGTGTGCTCGCAATGTGGCTGATCAACAGTATCCTTAAACCCATCCATAGATTGCGTAATTCTATGGATGCTATCAGCCAAGGTAATCTATCGATTAATGTGGCTACGAACAGCACAGATGAAATTGGCGAGTTATCAAGATATTTCCAACAAATGGTGGATAACCTGCGTAACATGATTAGAGAAATTCAAGCAATGACAGGTAATTTGTCAGCATCCTCGCAAGAACTTGCCGCAGGTGCAGAACAAACGACCCGTGCCATCGAGCATGTGACCATAGCCATTCAAGATGTCGCTGCCGGCAGCGAACGTCAGGTAGACAGTGCTAAAGATAATCAGAAACGAGTTAGCGGCATGTCTGCTGACATTACAGCTATGACCGACACCATGGCAGAAATGACCACTTATTCCGCACAAGCTATTCAGGCGTCGGATGCAGGCAGTGAGCATATCGGCAATAGTGTCATCTCCATCGATGGAATTCGCACTACCGTGGAAGAGCTCGATACGATTGTCAGCGCTTTGAGTGACCGTTCCGGACGAATCGGGACGATTGTCACCGTCATTACGGAAATTGCTAGCCAGACGAATCTGCTTGCACTGAACGCTTCTATTGAAGCAGCACGAGCTGGGGAGCATGGCAAAGGTTTTGCTGTCGTAGCAACAGAGGTCCGCAAGCTGGCTGAAAACTCAGCTTATTCCGCACAGCAAATTCGTGAACAGATTCAAGGGATACAGAGCGGTGTATCTGAAGCCCTGGTCGCTATGGAATCTGCCAAGGAACGCGTAACGGAAGGCATCAATTCCATTGATCTATCCGGTCGCTCCTTCTCACGCATCCGTAGAGCAGTAGCCAAATCAGCGAAGCAACTCGATAACGTAGCCGCTTCTACCGCGGGAGTAGCCAATGGAACGAATGAAGTCGTTAGCAGCATGGAGGAAATTACACGTATTGCTGAAGAAGCAGCATCTCATACAGAGACCGTGTCCGCAGCCGCAGAGGAACAGCTCGCCTCCATGGAAGAGATCGGTTCGTCTGCCGCAGATTTGACCCGTCTGGCAGAGCAGCTTCAAGATTTACTGACACAATTCCAATTGGATGAAACAAAATAACCATTCCTACCGATAAATACAGAGAAAGCGAATTATCAAAATGAAGGAGGATGGAACATGGATATCGCAGCATTATCCACAGGTATGAGTCAGGCCAGCTTGGCTCAAGCCGTAAGTGTGAAGGTATTGGGTATGGCTAAGGATCAGGCCAGTGAACAAGGACAGGCTTTGGTACAGATGATGGAAAAAAGCGTACAACCGCATCTTGGGGGTCATCTGGACATCCGAGCATAAGTACATCCTATTCATGATGAAAGGCGATTCTACTCAGGTCTGTACAGACCCGGGCAGAATCGTTTTTTTTTCTCCCTATTTTTCGTTCAGCATAAAACGTAGTAAACTAGACATATCGTCCACAACCTCGGTTCGGAGGATAGCGCAATATAAACACGATTTACATTTAAAAGGAGGATACATAGTTTATGAGTTATACTGAATATTTTGAAAAAGCCAGAGAACAACAACTGGGCGAACTACAGGAATGGCTGTCCATTCCGAGTATCTCCGCATTATCGGAGCACAAAAAAGACATTAATCAAGCAGCCGAATGGCTGGCGGCCAAACTGACTGCTGCAGGCTTGGAAAACGTTGAAATTATTCCAACCAAAGGCCATCCGTTAGTGTACGCAGACCATTTGCATGCACCTGGCAAACCAACCATCCTTGTGTATGGACACTATGATGTGCAACCTGTGGACCCGCTTCACCTGTGGGAAACGCCACCGTTTGAGCCATCCATTCGCGATGGAAAATTGTATGCGCGCGGAGCGACAGACGATAAGGGGCAAGTTTTCTTGCACATTAAGGCGGTTGAGGCCATTTTGAAGCAGGAAGGCAAATTGCCGCTGAACATCAAGTTTTGCATTGAAGGCGAGGAAGAAGTGTCCAGTCCGAACCTGCTTGAGTTTTTGCACACTGGCGCTGAACGCCTAGCAGCTGATGCTGTACTGGTGTCTGACACCTCTCTGATCGAAAAAGGGAAGCCTGCGATTTGCACAGGTTTGCGCGGACTGTGCTCACTGGAAGTCGCCATTCACACGGCGAACACGGATCTTCATTCCGGCTCCTTCGGTGGCGGCGTGCCGAATGCCCTGCATGCTCTGGTGTCCCTGTTGGCAACCCTGCATGATGACAAAGGCCGCGTTAGCGTCGAAGGATTTTACAACGATGTTGCTCCATTATCGGCAGAGATGAGAGAAGAATTCGCGAAGCAAGGCTTCAATGAGAGCAAGCTGCAACAAGATCTTGCACTTGATTCGCTCTATGGCGAAGAAGGGTTTAGCTTCGTCGAGCGTGTTGGGGCTCGTCCTACACTGGAACTGAACGGCGTATATGGCGGCTTCCAGGGTGAAGGTACGAAAACGGTCATTCCGAAGGAAGCTCACGCTAAAATCACATGCCGCTTGGTAGCTAATCAGAATCCGCAAGATATTCTGGACAAAATCGAGCGCCATTTACGCGCACACGTTCAAGCAGGAGCTACCCTGGATATTCAACAAGGTGAGAAGGCGAACGCCTTTAACATCGACCCGTCACATGCGTTTTTACAAGCAGCAGCGGATGCCTTTGAGAAAGTATACGGTGTACGTGCCCTATTTACCAAGGATGGAGGCTCCATTCCGATCGTGGAAACCTTCTCCCGTGTGCTGAGTGCTCCAGTTGTATTGATGGGCTTCGGCTTGCCAGATGAAAACCTGCATGCACCAAACGAGCATTTTAATTTGGAGAATTTCGACAAGGGTCTGCTGACGATTGTGGAGTTTTTGAAATCTGTGTAAGCATATGACAACTTCTAATGGCTAAGTTACAATAGAGAGGGCGAAAGCCCTTTCTATTTTTTTAGAGGAGCGCTGCACAATATGATTATTCAGTTCATTCGTTTACGGTAATGTGAGGTACAGTTCATGAAAACTCAATCATTTTTTCGAAAAATGGGTTGGGTTTATTTGGCTGTGCCTTTTTTCATTCACCCAATACGAATGAACGAGGTGCTTTTCTATGTCCAAATGGAATAAACACGAGATGAAGGCTAGCCTGATCAGGAAGCATCAACATCTTTTTAGTTGTCCTGTATGTTCTCAACCCATGCGTATGGTGGAAGGTAAAAGCCTCCTATGTATGAATCAGCATTGCTATGATCTTTCAAAACACGGGTATTTACATTTATCCGCCCGATCCCATAAAACCAAATATGATAAACAACTATTTAACTCCAGAAGAATGATGTGCAATAGCGGATTTTTTGATCCTTTAAATGAAGCCATAAGCTGCACGATGATGAAGTTTATGAAACCCCTGTACGATCAAAAATCACATCTGTACTTGCTGGATGCAGGTTGCGGGGAAGGTTCCCCTTCGAGCCACATTCAGGATAAGCTTACCTGGAAGGGAATCACCGAGCTTACAAGCGTAGGTATGGACCTGTCTAAAGAAGGTATTGTGTCCGCAGCCAAAGCATATCCTCATGCTCTCTGGTGTGTTGCCGATTTGGCTCATTGCCCATTTGCAAATCAACAATTTGACGGTATACTCAATATTTTATCCCCTTCCAATTATGCTGAATTTAAAAGGATTCTTTCGGAGGATGGCTGCATTCTAAAGGTCATTCCCGAACCATATTATCTTCAGGAATTGAGATGCTTGTATGAACAGAAAAAGCCAACTTATTCAAATGACAATATATTAAGCCGGTTTAAAGATAGCTTTAATCTTTTATCCGCCGAACGAGTAACCTATCGCTTTATGCTAAATGCCGACCTTGTGGAGCCTTTGCTCCATATGACTCCCTTATCGTGGGGAGCTACGGAAGCAGACTGGCAGCGAATGCAGGAAATAGATTTACCGTATGTCACCGTAGATTTACTCATCTTATGTGGTAAAAAATAACATACCAAAAAGCATTCACAGCATGTGATTACGCATGCTCGTGAATGCTTTTTTTCGTTAATGCCGTCGCTTAAGGAAAACGAGTGTAGCGCAACAGGTGAACCAGCCGATTCAGCCGTTCTATCTCCCGATCCAGCTCATGCAGTGGCTGCCCCGCCAAAGCAGCGTTCGCTCTCCGATCACGTAGCGGATTTATTTTCCGGCCAATGAGTTTCAGCACGGTGGCCTTCCCCATGTTATTCACCACCACATATTGCGTTAGCGGATCAAGCTCAATCCACAATACATGGTGCTGTTGAAAAAACAACAGTAATTGCTTTTTTAACTCATCCAGCTCATGAGGCTCACCTGCAATTTGCGGCTGATGATGAAAAGCCACATAGCCCATCACACGCAGGTCACTTATGATTTGTTCCAAATGAAGCGTTTCGTTTATGTACACATTGTTCGTGCTCATGCGATTTCTTGCACCATTCGTACGATTTTCCCGGATGACGTTCACCCCCTGACTATCGTTTATTTTAAGGTTTATCTTTCCCCTTTTTCACTGTAGCGCAATCGGTTAAAAAAATCAGGACGTATACAAACCTTACGAATAAAAAAACAACCGGCTTAAACGCCAGTTGTTTCCCGTTCCACAAAATACTTATTGGTCATATAATGAGCCTTGCCTCTGGAAGTATCAACCATTCCCTTTTTGTTGTCGAGAAAAACAATCTCCCGGCATTTGGTGCAGTACCACTTGGTCCGCTTGAAAGGGGATTCTGTTACATACGATGTACCACATTTGCAATCTACTTTAATTAAGGTTTCTGTTGATTTGTAAGCTTGAGACAGCTCTCTTAAGCCAGTATCCGGCTGTTGAATCGGGATAATGACCTCCTGATAGCTTGAATACTGATTGTGCACTTTAAAGTCAGCCACCAGTTCCGCATGCAGTCCAAAGTACTCTTTGCCAATCTCGGTTACAAATTTCTTGCCGATTCTGTAACACTCAAGCCATTCCTGTATCTGTTGATTAGACAAAGGCACCGTGCCCTTGATACCACTATTTAATGTGTAAGTCATGATGTATAAAGTATCATCTTGTCTATGTCCGTACATGAGAAGCCTCCTTATAATACACTTGATAATGTACTACAAAGCGTACAAAACATCAATTTTATTATTTGGCAAAAGATATAGTAGCATTTCCAAGTATGGATTTAATATATGGTGAAAAGCATATAAAGACGCGTGCGAGTCTGTTAGAAAAGCAACTGACAATCTGTCAGTTGCTTTGTCTTTCTACATAGTATTTGTTGGTCATGTACCAGGCCTTGCCTGTATTCGTATCCACCATGCCCTTTTTACGATCCAGGAACACAATATTGTTGCATTCCTTGCATGACCACTTGGTTCTCTTATGAGGTGATTCTTCTATGTAGGAAGCACCACATTTACATTCTACCTGAATTAATGTTTTATACTGACTATACGCTTCTACCAGTGGGTCCAGATCTACAGCTTTACGTTCCATTACAGGCTGTATCATGGATATGTGTTCTCTCTGCTCCGAGTATTCATTATGTACCTTGAAATCTGCTACCAACTCAGGGTTTAAACCAAAATATTGTTTGCCCACAACTGTTACAAATTTGCTGCCGATTCGATATGCTTTAATCCATTCCTGCACCTGTTTACTGGATAGGTCGACTGTTCCCTTTATACCGCTGTTCAGCGTGTAAGTCATTGAGTGTTGGTTGGGTGTCATATGTCTTATCGTTCACCTCCGATCAAGAATATACCACAGGTAGTCCTAAGCAAAAACCCGATTCAACTTCCATCCTGTCGTCATGCTAATTTGTATTTCATTCTTAGACTATCACCAGATGCATTTCTATCTAAATACAACTTTGTGGTACAGCTTCCACCTCAATTATTCATATAACTTATTGGAAAACGCATGGTATTTTCTTCCTTATCTATATAGTACACCACTTATACACAAATTCCCACATATTTCAGCGGTTTAATCGTTTTTTTCGTCATATCCTCAGCATGATCAAAACAAAAGCCTTCCCGACCACCCTTCATTGTTGAAGGATCATCGAGAAGACTTTGTACCCCGCAAGGAACGAGAGGTCAGATTTTTAATTCGCCAAGCCTGATTAATTCTACGACCGCCTGTGAACGACCTTTTACGTTCAGTTTCTGCATTACGTTGGAAATATGGTTACGCACCGTCTTCTCACTAATAAATAGTTGTCCGGCGATGTCACGCGTTGTTTTGTCCTGCACGAGCAGTTCAAATACTTCACGTTCACGGTGAGTTAACAAAAACTTGTTTTTCTGGTCGTTACCCTTCGTCAATTTCACCCCTCCTTGCTCGGGTTTTGTGTGGTGTAACAAGGTTAAGGGATACAGTCAACACATTTTATGTCATGTGCTCAGGTATGGTTCAATGTGCGGATAAAAATGGGCATAGGCACCTTACTTGTAGCTTTAATGACAAGTTGAACTTTGTGTCTAAAATATGTATTGACAGGCATATAGGCCAGCCTTATGATAAGAAAAAATGCGACTGATAATCATTATCAAAAATGATAATTCGTTATAGAGATCGCGCTACAGACTATGGTTCAGGGCCAGTTTGGCCAGAAAGGGTGTTCATTGATTATGAAACTACGTTATGCCGTACCGGCCGGAGTGCTGGTCTCTTCTATTCTGTTTGCAGGTTGCGGACATCAGCAGCCTGCTGCAACATCCAAAGATACAGCAGCAACAACACAGACCACGACTCCTGCGGCGACTGCTCCCAATTTTGATCAAGCGGTTGCGGCTTACCGTACCTATGCAACCGAGCAATGCGATACGTTTGTGAAAAAGACAGAAGAATTCACGAACGCAGTCAAAGCTGGCGAGCTGGATAAAGCCAAGGCTTTGTATGCTCCAGCACGTATGTACTATGAACGGATTGAACCGATTGCGGAAGCACTGGGCGATCTGGACCCGAATATTGACGCTCGTGACGGTGATGTGGATGCAGCAGATTGGCGCGGATTTCACCGTATTGAGAAAACATTATGGGAAGAGAACACCACCAAAGGATTGGATGAGTTTTCCGACCGCCTGCTGAGTGATGCCAAGCTGCTGCGTGCCAAAGTAGAAACAGTTAACATTGATGCCAGCTTGATGGTAACAGGTGCAGTCGAGTTGCTGAACGAAGTATCTACCTCGAAGGTAACGGGTGAAGAGGAGCGTTATTCTCATACGGACTTGTACGACTTTGCGGCCAATGTAGAAGGTGCTCAAAAGATTTATGACATTTTGAAAACAGATCTGAACCAAAAAGACGCGGCGTTGGAAAAACAAATTGGTGAGCGCTTTACAGCCTTACAGCAGGAGCTGGCTCCTTTCAAAGACGGCGAAGGCTATGTATCGTATACCAAACTGAAACCGGAAGAAATTAAAAAGCTAAGCCAGAACCTTGATGCTTTGGCAGAACCGTTGTCCCAAATGGGGAAATTGTTAGGAGTGTAATGATATGAAAGGCTTTAAGCGGCAAAAAGGACAAGAAAAGTCGCAGTATGCGGAATCCCGTAATGAACAGTCTGATCTGACAGAAAAGGATGCTCAGCCAGCGGATGATGAGCGATCAGGAAAAGGCAAATCTGTATCACGCCGTGATCTATTGAAGCTGGCCGGGGTAGGCGGATTAGGTCTACTGCTTGGCGGCGGGGGCGTGGGCGCTGTGCTGTCAGCCAGTCAACGCCTCGAAAGCATGATGACGGAGGCAGATACCAAAGATGTAGTTCCTTTTTACGGCAAACATCAGGCGGGAATTGTAACCCCGGCACAAGATTTTATCTGTTTCGCCGCTTTCGATCTAACAACCCCCGACAAGGAACAGGTGCGGAATCTCTTCAAGGCCTGGACGGAAGCAAGTGCTACAATGACTTCTGGTGTGCTGCTTGGCACCGATAATGAAAATATCAACCTCCCTCCTTCCGATACGGGCGAGGCAGCGGGATTATCTCCGTCCCGGACGACGATCACTTTTGGGGTGGGCCCCTCCTTTTTTGATGGACGGTATGGCCTGACAGGGCTCAAGCCTGCCGGGTTCCGTGAGTTGCCTCGTTTTCAGGGAGACGCTCTTGAAGAGCAATGGTGCGGCGGTGATATCGGAGTGCAGGTATGTGCCAATGACTTGCAGGTAGCTTTCCATGCCCTGCGTAATTTGGCGCGTATCGCCAGAGGAACGGCGGTACTCCGTTGGACGCAGGAAGGTTTCCAGCGGACGGCACAAGCTGATCCTGCGGGCAGCACACCGCGCAATTTGCTCGGCTTCAAAGATGGCACGGGAAACCCGGACACGTCCAAGGCAGACGAGATGAATCGGCTGGTGTGGACACAGACCAATGACGGACCAGCATGGATGGGCGACGGCAGCTATATGGCTGTACGCCGTATTCGTATGCGAGTAGAGGTGTGGGATCGTTCAACATTAGGTGACCAGGAGGATACCTTTGGACGCCATCGCAGCAGCGGTGCCCCACTGGGCAAAAGCAAAGAGTTTGACAAGCTGGATCTGGCGGCTACAAGCCCTGAAGGCAAGCCGCTTACGCCCCCTACCTCTCATGTGGCATTGGCTCATGGGAACGGGAGCATTAATATTTTGCGGAGATCTTATTCCTATTCAAGCGGATTAGACAAACAAACAGGACAGCTCGATGCCGGACTGCTGTTCATCAGCTACCAGCGTGATCTGTTCAAGCAGTTCGTTCACATTCAGGAGAAGCTTGCACGCAATGACAAGTTGAACGAATACATTGTACACAAAGGCAGCGCGGTGTTCGCCTGCTTCCCAGGTGTGTCGCAAGGCGGCTACATCGGGGATACGTTATTTTAGCAGCAGGCAAGGAAGGGGATTTATATGAATCGGCGCAATAAAAGCTTGGGATGGGTGTTTGTGCTGGTGGCGGCTCTGCTGCTGACAGTAACTCCCTTCATATCCGGCTATGGGTCGGCCGTTTTCGCACAATCAAATGCTAAAGCTGTCTCTAATGATCAGCTGATGCCTGTGGTCGGCGGAGCACTGGTGGAGGCGGGACAAGACCAATGGACGGAAGCGTCCAAGGACCTAAAGGAATTCCGTGGTTTATGGGAAGCTGTCAAAGCAAATGACGGGGATTCAGCCCATATCGCGGCCGTAGATCAAGCTCTGACCGATGCAGAAGAGGCGCTTGCCCATGGCGGCGGGGATTCAGCGAAAGCTGCGTTATCCGTGCTGGCACGCTCGGTCAATGAGTTTGTGACTGCTGCCGAAGGAGATCAACCGGCTCCCGCCGGAGCTAAAGCAGCGGAAAAACTGCTTCCTATGGCGAAGGGCAGTCTGGCTGCCATGCAAAAAGGCGATTGGGCTGCTGCGCGGGTGGATTACGACCGAATCGTTAAAGCCTGGTATCAGGTGGAGACCCCGATTCGTCTGGACCATTTTTCAGTATACAGTTCACTTGAAACAAAAATCAGCCTTATTCGCATCTCTATGCAAGCAGAGCCCATACGTCAAGCACAGGCTCTCAAGGAAATGCAGGAGTTAACGACGCTGCTGTCTGATTATAGTCAGGGCAAACTTGTGAACACAGATCAAGGGGCAGATGCAGGCAATGCCGCTGCCGGAGCAGCGAATGGTTCAACAGCTTCCCTCGGCGATGCAGTCACCCTGCTCGAATCCGCACGCCAAGATGTTGTAGCTAATCAGCCAGAGCAGGCCGCAGACAAGGTAGGTCAGTTTATCGCTATATGGCCTTCTGTCGAAGGACATGTACAAATTTCCGATCCGGCGTCTTACACTGCGATTGAAAATCAAATGACCGAGACTTCTGGATATCTGCTGTCTTCCCCACCGAATATGGATAAAGCCTTGCAGACTCTTGATCAGATGCTGGACAGGCTCCGTCCGTTGACCGAGGAACGTTCTTATACTGCATGGGATGCCGCACTGATTTTGCTGCGCGAGGGCATGGAGGCCATTCTCGTGCTCGCAGCTCTGCTCGCGTATGCCAAAAAAAGCGGCGAAGCTGTGGCTGGACGATGGATATGGGCAGGAGCTGGTACAGGACTGGTGCTAAGCGGAATACTGGCGGTGCTGTTCACCTCGCTGGTGGCAGCTGCTGCATCGGGCAGTATGCGTGAGCTGCTGGAAGGTGTCACCGGGCTGGTAGCTGTTGTACTGATGCTAACGGTCGGTAACTGGCTGCATAGCAAATCCAATGCTGCTGCGTGGAACCGCTTTGTGGAAAACAGCGTGGGCAATGCGCTGGCACGGGGCAGCCTATGGTCACTCTTTGCGGTTTCTGCGCTCGCGATTCTACGTGAAGGAGCCGAGACAGCTATTTTTTATATCGGTATGGCTCCGGCCATTAAAACCTCGCAATTGCTGATTGGTATTGGCTCAGCAACGGTTATACTGGTCATACTTGCATTTGCGATCATCAAGTTCAGTGTAAGGTTGCCAATTCGCGCCTTTTTCCTGACCGCCACTATACTGATCTACTATCTCGTATTCCGATTTCTGGGCGAAAGTATTCATTCGCTTCAGGTGGCAGGCAAGCTGCCGGGACACACTGCGTCCTCGCTTCCATCCATTAGCTGGTTGGGAATGTATCCAACTTGGGAAACGTTTGTCCCACAAGCTCTTGTGCTGATCTTTATGGTGTGGCAGCTTGTCCGTCAGGAAATACGCAGCTCCCAATCACGTTAAGTCAATACTACAATGCTAAAAATGTAAAAAACGCCAAATCACAGGTCCGATGGATATCGACTCCTATGATTTTGGCGTTTTTACATACTTACATCACATCCTCAGGCAACGCAATCATACGCTGATGGTGCAGCAGGTCCGTGCGATCACCGTGTTCACGAATGACATGCACTTCCCCGCGATAATCGAGCAGTTCCGCCGGAGTAGCATGTCCCAAAAAATATAATGGGCTGTAGCTTAATCCATAGGCTCCTGCGTTCGGAAAAGCAATATAATCGCCTTCGCGAATCGGGGGCAGCTCTGCTTTTTTCACAATACAATCCTCGGGTGTACAAAGCGGACCGACAATGCTTACCGTCTCCAGCGCCGTGGAAACCTCTTCTCCCACTTGTCTGCGCATAATTCGCACCGGGTAATTGTCCCTTAAGCGGCGTCCCCGAAAGGTAGCTGAGACGTAGTGATTCATGCCGCCATCAGCCACGACAAACTTCTCTCCCTTGGATTCCTTGGTATACAACGCCCGGCAGACATACATGCCTGATTGAGCGACCAAATACCTGCCGCTTTCAATGATCAGCCTAACCCCGGGCATACTGGATCGAGTCTGTTCCGCGAGTGCATTGAGTCCGTCAATGACGTGATCCATATCGAGCGGCTGTTCATGAGCAAAATAAGGTACACCAAACCCACCGCCCAAATTGACCGTATGCATCGCCACACCGTACTGAGCCTGCACCCGTTCTGCCAACTGCAAGGTATTCGCAAATGAAGCTAAAATCTGATCCGCTTTCAGCATTTGCGTACCTGTATACACTTGAATGCCTTGAAAATATACGTGTGGGCAATCTTCCAGCACCTTAAAAAAGTGATCCAGCTGCCCTTCATCGACTCCAAAAGGGCGCGGAACACCGCCCATTTTAATCGTTGCTCCCGACAGGTCATTATCGGGATTGATTCGAACCGCAGCTCTGACAAACACGCCTGTTTGGGCAGCAATGTCCTCCAGTAGACGTAGCTCTCTCACCGATTCAACATGGATGCAGCCGATCCCACAGGCTATCGCCTCGCGCAGCTCGGCTACCGTTTTCCCCGGCCCAGCGTACAGCACATCCTCCGCAGCATACCCGGCCTCCATGGCGACGAACATTTCTCCAGCCGAGGCAATCTCCACACCGCAACCTAACGAGCGCAGCAACCCAGCCAAGGCTACGTTACCATTAGCCTTGAGCGCGTAATGTACACGCACGGCCGGATGTAACCGGGCCAGCAACGAGCTGACGTGAGCATGCAGCGCGTCCCCATCATAATAATAAAAGGGTGTCGGATGCTCGCCGAATCGCTCCAGTAAGACTTGATCCTTTTGATCCATCTGCCGAATCCCTCCTTTCTTTGCTTGGATACTCTGTATTTGGTATTACTCGAATTTCACCGATTGAAAACCACAATCATACTCATATGGCATAGATCGCCTCGCCTGAGCGTGCTGCTTGATGAATAGCTGCCAGCAGTCTGACGCGTTCAGCAGCCTCATGAAATGGAATGGGCTCCGTTTCACCCCGGATGATGCTGCAGAAGGCATCCAACTGATTGACATAATAGTTCATGGGCTCAAAAACCGTTTTGCTATGCGAGGATGTCTGTGATAACAAGGACTGTGCTGCCGTATCTGTTATATTCACCGCGATATCCTTCTTTATTTCCGTCTTGAGTGTCATTTTATAAAAGCCTAAATTCGCCCGAAAGCAATCCTTTAAGGTGACTACTGCCGAATCAAAGGTCAGTACATGAGCACAGCGATAAGGTCGCTCAAATGAGAAGAGGGCAGATGCCTCTAGTCCGCTTGGGTAACGGGCTTGTGCACGAAATGTCCAGTCACAGCCATGGGGGCCATCGAAATCCGATTGACTGTGGAATTCCGCCTGCTCCAATCCAACGACGGCCTGAAGCAATTGGAGCCAGTACACACCCAAATCCCAAAAGCAGCCCCCGCCCTGCTCCGGTCGGGATCGGTAATTGTCCGCATGCCCTTCTTTTGCTGGAATGCATAGACTCGTCTCTATGGAGCATAAGCGACCATAGCAACCCGATTCTACGATTCTGCGCAGCTCACGCTGCCAGGGATGATGCTGCACCATGACTCCCTCCAGCAGATAAGCGTTGCTCTGGTCGACGATAGCTGCCAAGGGAGCCAGATCAGCCGTCTGCAGGCATAACGGTTTTTCCACCAGCACGTGCTTATGAGCTTGTAAGGCTCTGCCAATCCACTCAGCATGTAAATCGTTGCTGAGCGCAATATATACAGCGTCGATGTCTGGGTCTTTTAACATATCCTCAGCATGTTGATAAACGACATTGACTCCATAACGCTCTGCCATTTCTTCCGCCTTGGCAACCGTACGGTTCGCAAGCGCGGTCACGCGTGCTCCTGCAACATGTCGGATCGGTTCCAGCAACGCACGAGGGGCAATGGCAGAACAGCCAATGATCCCAAAGCGAATATCTGGCATCGCAGGTTCTTGCGCAGCCGCGGCCGCGTTCATGATCCCTGCTCCATTCCTGATGGCACTTGAATGCTCTTCACATAGGACTCTATATAACGCGGCGTCCGACTGCGCAGCTCTACGATCCTCCGATGCATTTCCTCCAGAATCTGAGCACTGGCGCCATAGGTTCCAATCCACGTCTCGTAGCGCATGCCTAACCCCAGACGTTCCCATAGATCCGCATTATGCTTCTCATGCACACCAAACGGCTCCAGCATAATCAGCGGAGTAGCTGTAGCGAACGAATCGGTCAGGCTGCCGCCACCGGGCTTGCTGACAATGGCCTGGGCGTGACATGCTCGGTCCAGCATGCAATGGTAATCCGGTCCGACCTGATACACCGTTTCCTCACCCATTTTCACCTCTCCGAAAGGTGGAAATGTATGCTCCCCGGCTTCATTTCGTTGCCATGTTCTCCACTGCGGGTCCATCCGAAAATAGCGTATACTGTCCCGCTGTTCATCTGGCTGATCCTGATCATACAGCAGCAGATCCAGTTCCCAGCCCGCTTCTTCCAACCGTCCAACCTTCTCACGGTAGGTGCCCATCCCCCAACCGCCGCCATGTACGAATAAGCGGGATTGCCGTGCTTCAAAAGGGATATGCTCCACTGCCGGGATGTCAATATAGTGGCTGACTCTATTTTTATCGTTTTCAAACAGGGTCGTTTCTCCACAGCCATCAGCAAAATGCGGATGATGCTTGGCTAGATTTTTCCAAGAAGGAGAAGGTGTCGAATCCATATACACGATGTCCACATGTACCGACTCCGGCTCTCTGCGCTTGCGATACTCCTCCAGTACATACATCCAATGACCGGATAAGCATATAAAATACCGCCGATCCTCTTCTATCCATTGGTTCAGCAGTACTTCCATTGCTGCGGGGTCCAGTGAATGACGCATATCCTGCGGAACCTTTTGCGACATTAAGGCCACTGCAAAATTGTCATGGTAAGCTTTCCGACTTTTGTCGACCTTGAGACGGGCCGATTCTGGCAGTACATTTTCAAATACATGGATCGCCGTATCCATGCCCAGCCTGCGAAGACCTGCTTGCAGCAGCAAGCCAGGGGTATAAAAGCCCAATCCGAAACCGGAACACAAAATCGTTACCTTCATAAGCTTCTCCGTACTCTTACGCATGCTTATACGCCTCCCGTTTAATTCAGCACTGTAAAATGTCGCTCTGCCAAAAAACGCTCCAGCTTGGTAGTCAATCGTATTTTTTCCTCATCGCTCGCAGCAACCAGTTCCAAATAAAGCCGGCCTTTGCCTCGTGCCCGTTCATTTCCGTCAGCTTCTTGTTTACCATTCAAATCAGGCTGACTCATGCCGTTCCCTTCTGGTCCGCCATCGCTGGCTCCAATCCCACTTACGCGAACCTGCTTGGCAGATGATCTGCCTCCGCGCCCGGTTGTGTTTCTGCTTGGCGTGGTTGTATGACCTACAGTCTTGTTTTCACCGTCTCGTCCACCTGTGTTTACATATAACGTATTGGCTCCCAGAGGCATGACACCTTCCTCACGCTCACCTGTGAATAGCAATCCTTCATCTTTCAGCCCTTCCAGCAATTCCTCATAGGATAGACTGCCATCATGAGACAGTGAATAATTCGTCAGCGTGCCATGCATATTTTTCCCGGCCAGATAGGTATCGAGCTGATGCTTGATCAAACTCATCGACTTTCTGGCATTAATTTCGATAATGGGCTCCAGCTTCCCGCCGCGAAGTGTCATGGAGTCAATACAAACATCGCCATAATATCCATCCCAATACAATTGCTGCCCCACGTCCTGCATCAAGCTAAAATAGCCGTCGTGTTCCAAACGTTCCATAAAAGCCTTGTCTGGCGATAGGGATTCTCGATAGGCGAATTGAGTATTAGCCAGCCATTGCACAGATATAATGTCGACACGTCCATCATCGCTAATCGTGAATTGGCATGAAAAATCCTGCTCTTTCTCCAGGAAAGGCTCCAGCAGGAACAGTACCCGTTTGCCTTTACGCTCCTGTCCACGCAAATACGATACGACCCGGTCCAGCATTTGTGTCGAGGTAATGTGTAGATTGCCTTTGCCCGATACGCCAAAATCATCCTTGATTAAAAAGCTTCCATCCCGCAGCAGTTTACGTCCTGCTTCAGCGACATCCGCAAACGAAGTCACAATATGGCCTGGATTGCGCAGACCTAGATTGCGTTTTAGCTCAGAGGAATAGGTTTTGGCATTTACCTTGCGAATGGTTTCCAGCGGTGGCTGATGCAATGTAATTCCCCAAGCACGTGCGGCCTCCTCCACATGCGGCAACCCCGCAAATGGACTAAGCACACAGCCCTCCAGCTGAGGAAAACCTTCATCGGCATCCGTCTTGCGACTGCTCAGTAGCTCAAAAACGGATGCGGCCGACACATTGCCCGCCAGTTCCATTCCGTCAGTCAAATCCCGTTCGTTTACAGCCGGATGAAAGCCTAGCTGCGCGATATACTGACGGTGCACAGGTGAAATGGCATAACGTGTCAATAAGGCGTCTCCCGGCTGGCAAAAGCTAAAAAGCAATTCATCCATAGCTGCTACTATGGCCGAAGAAGCCCGGTCAGACAGGGCGGGTAGGGAAGCTAGCTCGGTATCTCGCCAGTAAGCCTCCGCTTCGAACGTTCCCATATATAAATGACGCTGGTTCGGTATCGCATTCATATGATTCGCTTCCTTTCCTGCTTCATTATGAACCTACTACACGGTAGCCCTACTGGCTCGCGCTCGTATAATCACGTAGAGCAAACTGCCATATCAAGCGGATAATCGCCAGCAGCCAGAGAGGTGCGAGAAATGCCCATAGCATCAAACCGGGTTCCATTTTGCCGAGAATGAACATGGGCGGAAAATTACAGATGACAAACACCGGAAGCACAAACAAGCCAATACGCTGAATCAGGTTACTATATACGGCCATCGGCACGTAGTTTGTCTCGAAAATGCTGTTGGACAGCTCTGTAACACCGTTCGTGCGGATAATCCAGAAGGCCAGCAATTGGGGCAGCAAAAACACGGAGTATGCCGTAAGCACTCCGCATCCGAGCAGCACAGCGAATCCTCCCACGGTTTCCACATCAAATGGCAACCCCAGATGATACCAGCCAATGCCTGTCATGATTCCACCGCCCACGACATTCGGCACAGTATAGCCCAGTTCAAATTGACGCAGTGTCACCATAAATTGCAGCGATACTGGTTTGGTCATGAGCACGTCCAGTGAGCCAGTCCGAATTTTGTCAGGCAGGCTTGTAAAATTACTGTAAAATAATCCACTATAAAATCCGCTCATCATCGTAAACACGCCGATATATAAGAGCATGGCATCGGGAGACCAGCCGTTAATGTCCGTCCCAGCGCGATATGGAAGCGATGCGTATAGCAGCTTGATAAACAAATAAGCGGTTTCAACCAGGCATGCACTTATAAAATTAGTGCGGTATTCCATTTGCGACATGACGGAAAACTGGACAAATTTCCAGTACAGTCTGAGGTAACGTCCAACGTTTCGAAAAACATTTTTCATGTTAACCTCCCACCGAGACAAAGCGTTTGACTCCGGCTTGCCACACCCAGCGCGATACGGCCGCCAGCACTGCAATCCAGATCCATTGCACGCCAATGCCTTCAGCGGCTTCCAGCACAGTCAGCTTGCCCGTCAACGCATTCACCGGAAAAAATACGGTATAGCTGAACGGCAGCAGACTGAACAAACGGGCCAACGCATCTCCAAAAATCGTCAGCGGAAACACAGTACCGCTAGCTACATAAATGACAAGCGACACCGTATAAAAAAAGTCCCGCCGATTCTGTCATCCAAAAAGCTATGCCACTCAGCGCATAATAGACCACAAAATTAAGCACAAGTGCTCCCGGCAACGCCAATATGTAAAGCAGGATGTACGATAGCTCGAAGCTAATTTGTCCTTCCAGGCTAAGGCATAACAGCAAAATAGCAGCCGCCAGCAGCACAACTGCGGACTGTATGACTTTGCCTCCAATAAACCGGCAAAAACGGTAGGCAGAATAATGCACAGGCTGTACCATGAATTTTGCCAGTCCACCTTCCTTGATATCTGTAGCAATTTCGTATTCAAAGCCTGTAGCAATCAGTTTTCCAGTTACTCCCGCCATAACCACATACACCAGCATTTCCGGCAGAGAATAGTCCACCACTCTTGCTTGTCCTGAAGAACCGAATACCGCAAGCCAGAGAAAAATTTGTGTCATGATCGGCAGCATAAATCCCGCCATTTGTAGCCAATAATTGGCTCGATACTCCATTTCGTTTTGCATACCAAGCTGGAGCACCTTCACATATTTGTTATTTCGCATCGGCCAGCCTGCCCCCATCATACAAATTGGCTATCCCCTCTTCCAGCGGGACGTCCTCAATCGTAAAATCAACGACAGGCAGTGCATCCAAAATCTTTTTGGACCAAGTCAACGTATCTTCTGCGTCCAGCTCAAATACCGCCTCCAGCTCCGAGTTGGAGCGAAGCTTGCCGAGCCCCGCCAACGTCAGGTTGGATACAGGAGTCTCCAGTCGAACCTTGAGCAGTTTACGAGCACCCATGACCTCATTCACCTTGTGCAAGTCTCCGTCATACACCAATCTGCCCCCACTGATAATGATGGACCTAGTGCATAAATCCTCAATGTCCTTCATGTAGTGGCTTGTCAGCAAAATGGTCGTCCGGTGTGTACGATTATAAGCTTTGAAAAACTCCCGAATCCGCCGCTGAGAAACAAGGTCCAATCCGATGGTCGGCTCATCCAGTAAAATGACTCGTGGGCGATGCAGCAGCGCGGCGATTAGTTCCATTTTCATACGCTCGCCGAGCGATAGTCGCCGCACCTGCACATGAAGCTGCTCCTCCACCCCAAGCAGAGTGACCAGCTCATCCAGCGCCTCTTTATAACGGTTATCATCGATTTCGTAGATAAGCTTGTTCAGCTCGAACGACTCGCTTGCAGGCAAATCCCACCAGAGCTGGTTTTTCTGTCCCATTACGATGGAAAACTGACGTTTAAACTCCTTTTGGCGCTTCCACGGGGTAAAGCCGAGTACCGATGCCTCCCCGTCTGTGGGATGGAGAATGCCGGACAGCATTTTGAGCGTCGTTGTTTTGCCCGCCCCGTTTGGGCCAAGAAATCCGACAATCTCACCTTCCTCAATGCTAAAGCTAACATCCTGCACAGCCTTTTTGGTCAGCTGTTCACGCTTAAACAAATTTTGTAACGATTTGCGCACGCCCGGCTCCTTTTTGTAGTACGTAAACGTTTTCGACAATTGGTTTAATGTAATGGACGGCAATGAATTCCCCTCCTCTTTCCTCTGTGCGTGATACCTGGATGAACATGCCTGATATAGCCGAATGCTTAGACTACTCGGCTGCTTGCTCAGCTAAAATCATCAATTCCTCCAGCATATGGTGCTGTCTTTCAATCAAATGCAGAGCCCGCTCTGTAATCTCAGGCATCCGATGCTTGCGCAGTTGGAGTCCTATTTTGTAAATATGCAGATTAAGCTTGTGCCAATCCCTGTGAAGTGCCTGTGCCAATTCAATGACATGCTGGGTTTGCGGCCCAAGCGTATCTTGATGCAGCCGGCAATAATCAGCTGTATAATCTGTCAAATGAAGAGCGCTGCCTAATCGCAGATTGTAATAGATTTCATGACAATACGTCCGAAACTCCTGATCCTCCATGTCTTCTAACAGATGGAAGTCATCGACAAATGCCCGGTAACCTGCGTCTCCCCGCTTGACCTGCTGATCTGTTGCAACTTTCTCACCCGTCACATACTGACGAATATGGTAAGCACACGCAGCATGCAGCTCCCTTGGCGAAAGCGGGACAGGCTGCTCCACTAGCCATGCATACTCAATAATGCCCTGCATGAGGTCGTCGAGCCGGGCTGAGCCCACATAAGTCATCGCATGTCCTGAGGAATCGAGCAGGAAGCTATCATTCACCTGTGCCGTCCGTTCTTGCAAGTCCAATCCGCACAACTCAATCACATGGCCCCTTGGGTAATTTTTCACATATACGTCGTGATAGGTTAAAGCGGTGCTGGACGTATGCAGCATCGTACCATAGCCGGATGTGAGCACCTGCAACAGGTCGGTTTCATTGCTGACTCCTTCGATCCACGGTTCTACCCGAATAACCGGTCCGCCACTGGCGGCCATTTCTTGAAGCTGCTCCGGATATTTCTCCGGCCCGAAGCGCTTCAAATCTCCACCATACTCTGCGCACATACTCCCACACAGCATGAACAGCTCAGCTTCCGCCATGTTCACCCCATACCTCCGCAATGAAGTACGCAGGGAAGAATATACGCAATGTTTCCCTGGGAGAGCGTTTGCGATTTCTTCTGCACTATGGTCAACTATGGAATCATGACAAGTTCCCATATCGGATTGCGGCCTAGGTCTTGTCTGTTCAGCGCCCTTATGCATATTTGCCCAGCAGACGCTCAATGCCTTGCAGTGTAGATAAATGCTCCAGCACCAAATCGTCGTCCTCCATCGTAATATCAAGCTCATTTTCTAATTCAACAATTAATTCAACAGCAGATAAGGAATTCAGCCCCAAGGTTCGCAGATCCTGATCCGGAGTGAGCTGTTCCAGCTCGCCGGGAGCCAGCTTCAAAACCTTTTCCAGTAAAGGTACTACATGGTATACGTCTGTTTTCATTCTCGATTCCCTCCTAATTTATGAGCATCCTAATCCAGCAATGATACCTTCCAATTTGTGCGCATAAGCATCAGCTTCCTGCCAACTGTCTGCCAAAATAAGTGTAAAAATCCGGTTCACATAGCCCCGCTTCACAGGAATACCAGACAAAGTGCCCGCCGTATAAACAAACACCCCTTCAGGTCGCTCGGGTGTATATAGCAGGCCTTCCTCCGCCAGCAACCCGCACAAACGGCTGTAGGTGAGAGGTGTAGTGGTCACGTTGCGATAATAACGGGACAAGGTCTTATGCTGTTCTCCCAAGACAGAGGACAGGAACGAGATGTAAGTAGACAGGGTAAATCTGCCGTTAATCTCGATCACTGGAACCAGCAAACCATCTTCGTCAACAAAACCGTCAATGGAGGCCATTCCCGTATACCCGATGGAATAGAGATACGTTCCCAACTGATAAGCGCATCGTCTCACTTCTTCCTCCAGCGTTTCGCCAATATCAGCGGGAACCTGGGACCCGATATAGACTGTGCCGTCTACGTTTTGCCTTTTTAGTGAAAACATCGTCACCCCACCGCCCTCGTCAATGCAGAGCTGGTAGTTCAGATCCATTTGCTTATTGTGCCAGCGCTCCACCAGCCAGCCGCCAGAAGACGATGACGAGCCGCCGAAGCGTCTCATCACACTCAGCAGTGTATCCAGCTTGGACAGCTCGTCCAGCATATACATGCCTTGTCCCGAGGCACCGTGCGGCTGCTTAATAATCAGCTTCACGGGCTCGTCCGATAAGCCAGCCAATCTCTCACATTCTCTGCGAATTGCCGCTTCATCTGCACACACAGCGCCTTCACTGACAGCAAAACCAAGCTTTTGTGCGGTCAGACGGCTAAATATTTTATCATTCACCTGGGCGCACACCGCAGATGGAGCGCCGATCAGTTCCAGCCCGCAACGCTCCGCAATCGCTTCCTCCTGCGGTGTGACCGCATAGGGTACGAGCCATGCTTTGGTACCACCGCTGCTATGGCCTGCATCCGCAACCGCGCGTAATCGTGCCAAAAGCGCGTCATCCGCCAGTACCAGCTCTGAAATCGGCGTTAGCGGATCAGAGGGCTCTGGTACCTCAATACGCGGCAGGCTGAAGCCTAACCGCTGAAGCATGTCCAGAAATGCCTCATCCGGCTGTTCACGGAGTACAATGACATCCTGACTTCGGCATAGCAGGAGATTCATTTCCTCCATCCGGTTTACAACCTGCTGTTCATCCCGGTCTACCATGCCCCCCTTCCGGGGGGATGGATGCCACACTTGCTCTGCGCCGATATTAAACAGCCAAATCAGGACCCCATGATCCCGTTCATGAGCAAGTGCTTCCACAAGGTTAATCGTTTTAGTCGTCACGTCTTGTCATCATCCCTCTCTCTTCCATCTAGGAGCAAACAATATCCATAGGAGATCCATAGGAAACTAAATGTATTTCAGAGAGCCTGCCCCGTGCAGATACAGTACACTGCATTTGGAGCACACCGGCGTCAATCCTTCATGGTTAATCTTTTGACGGGTTTTTTCATACGCATCCGAATTCCATATTTCCTTCAGACTGTGCTCACGCAAACTTCCAATTGTGAACTCACTGAAAAATTTGCAAGGCATAACCTTTCCGTCTGGTAAAATATCTGTTCTGGAGGTGAGCGCCAAGCAATGATTGGAACAACGGCTGACCATTTCCTCCCCATGTATAAATTTATCAATTTCCTCATAATCCAAGCCGGGCTGATAGCGCACGCGAATGTTCCATACCCGCTCATTGATCCGCTGTAATTCCTGCATCAGAGGGTCAATGTTAGCCGGGTTGATTTTATATTTGAAAGCATGCCAGCTACTAATATTTTTTTCTTCAAGTTGTCGGAGCCAGGAGAAATTACGTGTAAAATATTCATCCATTTTAAAGGAGGTTTCTTTGGAAATGTACCAGGGGAACGTCAGCAGCACCAGATCCAGCCTCTTGTCCTCCAACATTTGCAGAAATTCGTACATCCGTCCGATCATGTTATCGTTAATGACCGCATGGACAGTTACCCGTCCCTTGTACAATCCCTGATCGCGAAGTTCAATCAGCTTATCCATCTGCCGCATTGTTTTTTGAAAGGTGCCTTTACCGCGTATTAAATCGTGTTCTCTTTCAAAACCTTCAATCGCTATTAACAATTCCAGATTTTCAGACAAGTCCAAAATCCGGTCCAAATATTTATCAATGAGTAGTCCATTTGTACAAAAGGTCATTTCACGCCGATCTTCCGCCAGCACGTCCAAAATTTCATCAAAGCGCCGGTGAAACATCGGTTCACCACCCCACATGTACAGTCGGGACTTAACCTCCTTCGTTTCGCTCAATATCTGCCGGAGCATGTCCGGGGCAAGATCCATATTCTGTTCTTCTTTATCCATCTGGTGATGATAGCCTTCCTCGTTCCATTCAAAGCAGTGCGTGCATCTTAAGTTGCAACGGTTGGTCAGCTTAATACCGATCGTCTGGGGCATGTCCGTTTTGAAAGCAGGGTCCTGTGTTGCGTTACGATAAGACACGGAAGCGTTTTTCAGGTTACGCTTGATGAGCTTGAAAGCCTTCTCATCAATCAGCACATTGCTTTTGGGCTGCATGCTAACACCTCGTTTAATGGATTTTCAGGCAAAGTCTACCCTGCGTTCAGACTGTCTCCATACCTTCCGGGTGCGGCACTTGCTCCGCATCGCTCATTTCTTGAATGTAACTGCAAAACGCATCTACTGAACGGAGATGTTCCAACTCAAAGGAGTCAAAATCAATCTCCACATCAAATGCATCCTCCACTTGCAGCATGAAATGAACCAATTGCAACGAATCTAGTCCTGCATCATGAATAATGTCCGAATGTCCATCCAGCTTAGCGACCAATTCAGGATCTTCCTTGACCGCGCTGATCATTTCAATCACTTGGCTTTGCATAGCAAACTCCTCCTTGTGAATGAGATACTACTCTTCCGTCCAACGATGCCGTCTAAAAAGCTCCTAGAAAATTTCCTTGCTTGGAACTATATTCAATTATACTCCTCCATTGAAGAGACAAGTCAATAGGTTGTTTTGTAAGTAAAAGTCGCAAGATGTAAATTAATGTATGATTACTTCTACAAATTTTTCTGCATTCATCATTCATTTTATAGAAGCTACACTTGAAAGCGATCAGCCTCTCTCCTCTTGTATGAAGAGCGTAATTATTTTACAATATACACGAAAATATTTTTCTTTATTTTATTGAATTAAACGATACTTTTTTTTCATAAAAGCATTATATAGCTAAAGGAGCACAGCCCATGTCCCCCATTCTTCATACATTATCCCATCGACTGGAGCAGTTGCCCGTACAAGAGCGTAAGCTGGCGGAATCTATCCTGCAAGCCCCGGAGAATGTGCTGCACCTGGGTATTCGGGAACTGTCAGAGCGTTGTGGTGTGAGTGCCGCAACCGTTACACGGTTTTGTAAATCACTCCATTTTAAAGGGTATCCCGATTTCAAAATGAAGCTGGCCGCCGAGTTGTCCCATTCCAACCTTACAGGTGAAGAATCCTACCAGGACATTGTGGCTGGAAATTCACTTTCCCGCATCGTGCAAGCTATTCAGGCAAACCATACGGCCTCCATCGCGGACACGACCCGGCTGCTGGATTTCGACAAGCTGGAGCAGGCCATTGCATGGCTGTCAGCCACAAGCCGTATTGATCTCTATGGGATGGCGACATCCTCGATTGTGGCGCAGGATTTTTACCAGAAGCTAATCCGTATTGGCAAGAATAGCACTGCCTTCGCGGATTTTCACATGCAGATCACCTCTGCCTCCTCGCTCGGAGCGGAGGATGTAGCCTTTGCCGTCTCTTATTCAGGAGAAACCCAGGAGACGATTGCGGCTCTCCGCTGTGCAAAGGAACAAGGTGCTAAAACATTATCCCTGACCTCCTTCGGAAACAATACGCTGGCAAGCCTTGCGGATATTGCGCTATTTTCCTCTTCGTTGGAGGAAGGAATGCGACGTGGAGACATGGCCTCCCGCATCGCCCAGCTTCATATTATAGATATCCTGTTTACAGGTATGGTGAGCGCTAATTTTGACAAATATATTCCGAGATTGGAAGGTTCATATCAACAAGTGAGTAAGCTCAAAAAACAACCAGGGGGTCACTAAAGATGAACATTCGCATTTTGAACAGCCGTGAAGACCTGAACGCTACTGCTGCCACTGTGATCGCCAGCTTGCTGCTGTCCAAACCACAAGCTATGCTGGGCTTGGCCACCGGTAGTACGCCGATAGGCATTTACCGACATCTTGCAGATATGTACCGCAAGGGACAGGTGAGCTTTGCACACGCCTATTCCGTCAATCTTGATGAATACGTTGGCCTTACCCCAGAACATCCGCAGAGCTATCGTAGCTTTATGAATGAGCACTTGTTTCAGCATATCGACATTCCCATATCTCATACACGCGTCCCTAACGGGGATGCACTAGATCTCACAGCAGAATGTGCAGCACACGAGCAGGCCATTTTGGATCATGGACCTGTGGATCTCCAATTGCTTGGCATTGGTCATAACGGTCATATCGGCTTTAACGAACCCGGTCACAGCTTGACCGGAGCCACACATGTTGTAGATTTGAAAGAAAGAACGCGCTCAGCGAACGCCCGATTTTTTGGTGATATAGATGCAGTCCCCAGACAAGCAGTGACGATGGGAGTTGGCACCATTCTGAAGGCGAAGCAAATTATGCTGGTGGCCTTTGGCGCAGAGAAGGCCGACATTATAAGGCAGGCTTTAACTGGCCCCGTCACAACGGAGTGTCCGGCTTCCCTGCTGCAATGTCACCCCGATGTGCTTATTTTATTGGATCAGGAAGCAGGAGGATGGTTCAAATGAAGTCAGATGAACTGAACGGTAACATACCGCAGCTATTGTATGGTCAAGTCGTCGTTGGGAAAGACATCATCGACAACGGAGTTGTCATCATTGAGGGGCAATCCATCGTATACATTGGTTCTGAGGAGGATTTGCCCGTGGATTGGACCTCAGTGGTCTTGGGCAATCCGGAAGAAGGTGCCACACAAGCGGCGAATATTGTTCGTCTGGAAGGGGGTTACCTGCTACCAGGCTTTATCGATATTCATGTTCACGGCGGCAACGGTGAGGACTTTATGGACTCAGATTCGAGGGTGCTGGATGTCATCACCTCCTTTCACAGTTCGCAAGGAACGACGGCTATGCTGGCTACCACGATGACCGCGCCCAAGGAACGAATTGATCAGGTATTAAGAGAAGTTCACACATACATGGCACTTCCCATGCCCCATGCTCAGTTGGAGGGGGTGCATCTGGAAGGACCGTTCATTAGTCCGAACTGGGCAGGAGCACAAAACCCGGAACATATCGTGCCTCCGAACCTCGCTTGGGTGGCAGAATGGGAGCAGTGCTATCCGGGCCTTGTTCGCCAGGTCACACTTGCGCCTGAACGAAAAGGCGCCCTTGAGCTCATCACATGGTTGCGTAGCCACGGCATCACCGCGGCGCTCGGTCATACGAATGCTACGTATGAGGAGATTGAACAGGCAGCATCGGCGGGCCTGAACCATGCAGTCCACACCTTTAATGCCATGACTCCGCTGCATCACCGCAAGCCGGGAGCTACGGGAGCTGTACTCGCTGATCCGCGCATTGAAGCAGAGATCATCGCAGATGGCATTCATGTGCATCCTGCCGCCATTTCCCTGCTTGCCAAATTAAAGCAGGACCATAATCTCATCCTCATCACCGATGCCATGTCTGCTACTGGACTGGAAGACGGTCATTATACACTCGGCGATTTGCCAGTGATTGTACAGGACGGTGTCGCACGATTGGAGGATGGCGTCACTTTGGCAGGAAGCACCCTAACGATGATTGAGGGCTTCCGCTATCTCGTTCAACATGTAGGCTTGAGTATTCCCGAGGCATCACAAATGGCCAGCCTGAATCCAGCTCGATCCCTGAACATAGCTGATCGGACAGGTTCACTTGAAGCAGGTAAACAAGCAGATGTCTTGTTGCTGGATGCTGACTTAAATCTGCAAGGGATATGGATTAAAGGAGTTCGCAAATCATTATAGTTATATAATCCCCGCAAAAGAAAGAGCTATTCCATCAGCATAATTGCCGAGATGGGATAGCTCTTCTTTGGATATTCACATTTAAGGGTTTGAATTAGCGATGATTCATTGGTGCGGGCGTATTATTTTGTGGACGTGTTGGTGTATTTTGCATTGGACGGTTTGTATCTGCCGCCGAAGTCGGGAATACACGTTCAATCACATCCACCATTTCATTGCTCAAGCCTCTGATCGGATGACCATTTTGTACACTGCGTGTAAAGTCAGAGGTTTGTTTAACAAAGTCCGGGTTAGCCGATACATGCACCTGTTCAATGGAAGGAGCAAATTGCTTAATCTTGTTAGCAATACGACTCTTGACTGCATCACTTGGTTCATATGCAGTTCTTGCTCCCTCGATGGTGTTGTTGCCGTTATCTGTGCGATTGTTGTTGTTCGTCAAGCCACGCAACATACCATACGAGCCTGTACCCATTGTTCCGTACAAACCGTCGTCACGACGTGCAGGTGTTCCAATCCCGGTAACTCCATTATCTGTCATTCCAGGCGTTGTAGTACCTGTAGTACGGTTCCCTCTAGTGCCATTCACGCCATTCACACTCGGTACATTTCCGTTACCCCCAATACTATTAGCACTTGGAGTACCGTCAATGCTTGGAGCATTGACACCCGTTCCGTTGGCTTGGTCTTTCAAGGAAACGGCTACATAGGCATGTCGTTCACCGACCAGCACTGTCGCAGACTTTACATCCGGCATCTCGGATATACGTTTGGACAAATTGCGATCGACTTGCAGATTACGGATTGGGTGTCCGGTTCTGTTGCCATTTTCATTCAGTGACATTCCGTCCATACCATTGGATTTTACCCCATAACGATTTACACCGTCCATACGGTTTACACCGTCTAAACCATAACGATTCACACCATCCATATTAGGCGTGCTTTGCGCATTATAGCGGGTAGCGTTCGTACGGACGTTATGATTTGCAGTCCCACATCCTGTCAAAGCAGCCATGCTGGCAAGTAAAGCAGCAGAAATCGTCAAACTGATGACCTTCTTAGTTCCTGGCATGAACTCATCCTCCATACATATAAAATGTGTGACGAGATTAGCATGCGCCATCAATCTTAGGGATATCCTGACTAAAAAATGACTAAAAAAATAAAATTTTAATGTAAATATGAAATACAATTGATGATTTACCACAAGATGGCATGTATAATAAGTTTGAAATACTTAATTTTACAAAAAGGAGGATTTACAGTTTGAAGAAGCTCACCGTTTTGATGCTCATTTTTTTGTTATCCGTCACTCTTATCCCCGCCGGTGCTTTTGCAGGCTCCACTACACCTGAAGCACCGAAAGCTCCCGCCGGAAGCTGGACAGAAGGCCCAGCACCTAATCGCGTTGATCCTGCCAAGCCTGCATTATTGTTTGTACATGGTTTGAACAGTAGCGCCGAAGTGTGGACCAAGAATAATAACGATATGCTTCAGAAAGCCCGTGACGCTGGATACCAGACGGCCAGCATTAATCTGTACGATGCGAATGGCACATCCCAGGATATGTGGGACAATGGCAAGCTTCTAGCCGACAAAATCAAAATCATTAGTAATCATTTTGGAAAAAAACTCATCATCATCGCCCACAGCAAAGGTGGAGTGGATACTCAAACCGCTCTCGTGTATAACGGAGCAGCTCCTTATGTACAACGTGTCATCACCCTCAGCAGTCCCCATCATGGCTCACAACTTGCAGATCTCGCCTACAGCAGCTGGGCCGGATGGCTGGCAGATATCGTCGGCTCACAAAATCCCGGCACCTCTACTTTACAAACATCTTATATGAAGTATTTCCGAACTAAAACCGATGCACTCAGCAACGCGACTACAATTCCGTTCTTCACGTTTGCTGGTGATAACTGGTCTGGTGGCACTGCTTCCTACATACTGGGTGGACTTTATCTCTCATCCTTCGGCAAAAATGATGGAGTGGTCACAGTCGACAATGCTAAACTTCCCGGCGGACGTGTAGTTAAAGTCGGTTCCTGGGATCATGCCAAGGTTCGTACCGGTTCTTACGTCTTCTCCCTGATCCTACCTTACCTCCAAGCGAACACTCCAGCATTGAATCAGGAAACTGAGGCATTTTCAGCAGCATCTTCCCTGACCGCTTCTGCTGTACAATCCACCTATAACGAGATCGATAATTCATATTTTATTCGAGGTGGCGATTATAATGGAAAAGCCTCCGAAACCCTTACTGTTGAAAATGGTGTCCAATCCATTGATCTGGACTGGATCAGTGATAAACGTGTAAGCCAGCTTGAGCTGACCAAACCTGACGGTACTAGCGAATTGCTTCAAGTGAAAGCAGGTCGTGATGAAGAAATCTTTGCTGGTGCCTGGCATCATAGTGCAGTAGTTACCAATCCCCAACCAGGCATCTATAAGTTGAATGCCGTTATTCCTGATCATGGTGCGTATCTCCTGATTGCACGCTATCATGCCGTTCAAGTCCCTGAGCTTAAATACAATCTAAATGCAGTGGGTCCAAGGCTAAACCTGAAGTCCCAGGATTCCCCGGCCAGCGTCACACAAGTCACTTACCAAGTTCAATACTATGGTGATCCGCAACAAGGAATCACTACAGCGTCCAAAGGTCTGACGTTGCAGCAAAAAAAACGTTAACCCTACTGGGCAAATTGAGCTTTCTAAAGCGGACAAGCCGGGCATCTATTCCGTAACGTATGAAATTAACGGTACCACAGCAGCAGGATATCCTTACCGCCGCACAGCAGTTCAATCCATCTATATTGATGCTGACGGTAACAAGTATGTTGACTAAATAAAACTACAATTTAATAAGCCTGCAAACACCTATTATAGTATGGGCGTTCGCAGGCTTATTTATCATTCCAAACATCTTTAATAGAGATAATACGATGTAATCTATGCATTGTGTTCTGTTCAATCCGTTGTCTGATTCTTCAGTTTATTCAGCCAATAGTAGCGATGTAGCTCCATAATAAAATGAAAAAGAACAAATGCAAGCATGGAATAAACACACATCAATACTGTAGCAACGAATTGTTGTGTAGCAAAACCAAGGGAAAGATTGGCTATCAAATAACCAGCCCCGGTAAATGTGGTCATTGTTACTACAGCTTCTCGCTTGTGTTTTTTCTTCACTTTTGGTTCTTTCTTATAAGTTGAAGGATCTTTGAATTTCGTCAGATGATATTTTATATAGCAGTATAAAGCGATTCCATAAGCGGCAAAAGAACTTATAAAATACCATGGAGTATCCAGACCCAACATACCATAAGCAAACTTTTGTGTCATGATCATGAAGCCAATAGAGCATACCAAACCAAATACACCACGGAATAAAACATAATTCAATTGCAATTTGCGTGGCATGATGACCAGTACAAGAGCCCAAATATTAATCACAACAATCAGTGGCATCAGCACATAAACATAAACTGCAATGTAGGGGTCTCCCATTAAGGGAATAGTTAAAAACAGATCTAACAGCAATAAAACAAGAATGATAACATTGGAACGAATACGGTTAACTGGATACAACTTCATATTTTTTTCAAATAAAGCCCTGCTATCACTCATAAACATACAAGCCCTCCGTCACATAAGTTAAACCTACCGATAAGGATAGACAAGACTATATCCAATGTCCACTTTTCTAAATCTCTGTCTTCAGCTCTTGCCGCAATTCTTCAATAAAATCAACCATGATACTTTGAACAGCATCTTCACGGGACATACGTATATACCGACTCGTCCTCTGAATGTCTTCCTCGAACAAATAAAGTATCCTGCTCATGGCCTCCTGATCCCCACGTTGTGCTAATTTGAGCCATTGGACGAACTCAGCATCCGAAATAACTCTTTGAGCATTTTCTTTTTCCATTTATTCACCGCCTGTTGGGATAGCTTTAACTCTTTTGCAATCTGTGCTTCGGTTTTATCTAGTATGTAAAGGTCAAAGATGATCATTTTTCCGATCTCAGAAGATAGAGAGTTGATAAGCTGTAGTGTGTACATATTAGAGTTTACAGATTCTGCAAAAGATGGGGCGCTGACAGTTTCGTTCTTTTCCATTACAAATTCATGATTGGTTTGTACCCGAGCACGATACTGGATTCTCCAAGCAATGCGGTACAACTTCTTTCGGTATTGTTCGACCAATGTTAGCTGAGATTTCTCCAATATAAATCACCCTTTCTCTTTGGATTTGACTTTTTCTAAATCCTCATATTATAGGGTAATTTGCAATCCTGTTTTACAACCAAAACAGAACGTTTGTTCTTATTTATTATACTATTTTTACAATCAGTTGTATATGGTTCTTTTAATTTACCTTCCTTTATATATGGCTAAAAAGGAGGGAAATACATTGCAGATGGATGATGCTCTTTCTCTGGTTACCAACGTAGGCTTTCCGGCTGGACTTTGTTTTATTTTATTGCGGCACATCCTGCACACGATGGAAGAAAAGTTGGATAAGCTGGATCTCTCACTTCATGAGCTGATTCAGGTCATCCAAGATTTAAACGTCAATAACAGCCCTTCTTCCAAAAGCAGCAAGCCTGATGAATAACGCACACAAAAAAGCTCCACGCGGCGATTATTCGCCGTTGGAGCCTCTTTGTTCAGCTATTATAAATGTAATGATTATTGGCTAGCCTTAGCCTGGTCATGACCATTCTGTTCAGCATGGTTCACGTCAGATGCTGACAGGCCATAAGCCCAGTTGCTTTGTGGCGGTACAACCCACACGGTATCTGGATCATCTTTAAGTGTCCAGCCCTGATAAACCAGCTCGGGATCATCCTTTCCCAACGATATGCTCAGCGTAAAGCGGTGAACAGGCTTGTTCAGCTCGGAGGCTTTGCGCAAAGCCTGATTGCTGGCCAGGTTTTTGATTTGCTGTGAGAGAGAAGTCGCCGTGTCACCCGCTACCGACTTTCCGTTTAGCGTCCAAGATGCGGAAGCACTGTCTCCAGTTCCACTGTTACCGGAGGATCGGAGCATCCATGAGGCATTCTGGCCTTCCCACTCTATCCCGCTCAGCTTGGTATCATCCCAATCAAACGGCGTTGTGTCTGTAAAATCATCAGCATCCAGCAGCAAACCCGAAAGTGTATCTATAGGTACGGAAGCTATCTCTTTTTGGTCTGATAGTACATAAACAGCGTCTCCAGAAGGCAGCGTATCACCGAAGGCAAAGGTGCGAACGTCACCATTCTTGGTCTTAATCTCAATCTGGTCATGGGTAGCGCTGATTCCATATTTGGCTACGTCTTTGGGAGATGATTCCACGACATCACCCAACTTTACATTTTGAATCGCGGCTAGCCAATTGTCTAATGTATATTGATTTAACGGGTAAGATCGCGGCTTACTCATGCTCCATTTGCCATCATGTTGATCAAGTTCCACCGACTTGCCGTCCTTTCCAGTGATCGCAAAAGACGCAATATCTCCTTGCGTAAGCTGAACGAGCTGGCGAGCGGCCGGAGCTTGTTCACGAAAAAAGTTTTGGCTCTTGGCATAGATTATACCCGCTCCCAATACGACTAACAGCAGCACTGTGGGTATCCATTTTCTCATGCACTTCTTCGCCTCCACCATAATAAGATTCCGACAACCGCAAACAGCAGCGGCAATCCGACGACAGATATGGCTAATACCGTTTTCGCTTGTGCAGCAGTCAAATAAGCTACCTTAAAATCCTGCTCCTGACGAGGACGAATAGTAAGTCCATCAGAGTGTTCCTGTACATAATTCAGACTATTCAGCACAAAGTCTCGATTCCCTCCTGTGCTAATCTCCGTGTCGCTTAGGAGGGCTGACGTTCCGAGAATAACCGCTTTGGGCTTGCCGTCTTTTCCTTCTACCGCGTAACCGAGATCAAGCGGCCCCTGTGGGTCCTTGTCATCCTTCTGCGTTTCGTTGTTCAGCAGTCCCTGAATATTCGTTTCACCATAGCTAGCTGCAGAAGATTTTAGCAATAGCGTCGTCTTCCAATCCTTCTGTTCTCCTGCCTGCAAAGCAATAGATAGCGAAAGAACAGGATACAGATTAGAGGCCGCCAATTTATCGGTGATCGCATGACTGCCAAAGGTGGGAACCGTCCACAGAGGACCAAGCGTATTCGTCTGTTCCTGATCCACCACGATAGCATGAGTATCTTTCACACCATAATCAGCCGCTAATGCGTCAAGGTTTTTCCAGCTAGACCCCATGTTCGGGTGAAATCCTAACGCCATAAAAAGCTTTCCACCGTCATTCAGATACGTACGAATACTCTTCAGTTCCGTCACGCTAATATCCCGTTCGGGTCCGACAATAGCCAATACAGACGCATCTTTGGGCACACTACCCGCTTGATTGAGCTGAACTTCCTCTGCTTTCACATTATCTTGCGCCAGCGAGCTGCTTAATTCGGTCATTTGGGACAAAGGAATTTCCTCATGCCCTGTCAAAAAAACCACTTTCCCTTGGCGGGTAGACGATAATGCCAGCAGTCCACTGGTCAGCTTTTCCTCCCCGGTAAATTGGTATGCTCCTTCACTACTCCCCTGGGCCTGCGTAAATAGACTCCCAATATCTATAACCCGCTTCTTCTCTCCTTGCACCAACACGATGGATGCTGCTGTAATCCCATATTGCTTGGCCAGTATCGGTTCCTGATTCAAATCATATTGCTCGACCTTGAGCTTGTTGTTACGCTTGGCATACTCATTCAGCATATCCGTAACATCCCGGTTCAGCTTCTGATTCTGCGAAGTGGAGACAGTAAAGGCAATCAATCGTACGTTTTCCTTCACACCCTGAATGGTCGTTAACGTCTGATCAGACAGCGTATACTGCTTGCCTGCCGTCAGATCCAGTTGAAAGCCTCCCAGCGAACGCAGAAATAACGTCAATAAAATAAAAATCCCTACAGCAGCAATCGATAGTACCATACTATTGGTATGACCCAGCCATTTTTTCATATTCATTACCTCCACCGTTTCCGTTCAACCACTTGGATACTAAATAGCAAAAAGAGCGCCACCACCGTCACGTAGTACATCACATCGGCTCCATTCAGCAATCCTTTGGTGAAACTGTCAAACCGTGCGGTTAGTGAAAAAGGTTCCAGCCACTGCTGCAGCGCCGCAGATGCGCCCGTTTGTCCACCAAACGAATCCAGCATCCAGAACACGAGCAAGAGAATAAAACTGACGACCGCGGACATCATCTGATGCTGTGAAAGCGTCGATGCGAATAAGCCGATCGCCATCATGGCTGCGCCAAGCATAAACAGGCCGATCACGGATGTAAATACGAGCGTCCAATCCAGCGACCCATAAAAGGACATCACGACCGGATACGCCAGACTGCACAGCACCAGTATGAGCAACATGCCTAGCGCTGCCAAAAATTTACCTATCATGATTTCCGTTACACTCACAGGTGAGGTAAGCAGGAGCTCATCTGTACCCTGCCTGAATTCCTCTGCAACCAGCCGCATCGTGAGTAGTGGCACAACAAACACCAGCATGGACAATGTGTCACCGAGTACCAGCCGATAGTCCAAAATACTAGGCTGATACATCACAAAGTTCGTGTAAAATAGTAACCCCGTCAGCAACATGTACACCGCAAGCGCAAAATACGTCGTTGGGGTCCATAGATAGGCTTGCAGCTCCTTTTGACAAACTGCGAACAAACGCCTCATGACTGTTTACCTCCTGTATCCTTGTCTTCATCGACCTTGTTATCGCTGGCCAAGGCTTCTCCATGATCCACCGTGTTGACCGTTGCTTCATTCTTAGAGGTATGTAGAACATGAACCGCTGGATCGCTGCCCCCACCTTCTTCCGTCTCGCGGGTCGTTAACTGCTGGAAGATGTTTTCCAAGCTTATGTTTTCTTTTTTCATTTCCATAATCGGAAGCTTCGCATCCGACAGCACAAAAAACAGTTCTTCGCGAAAATCCTCATCAGAAGCTCCTGTAAGCAACAATCCAGTCAAATCCTGCTCTGTGACAGTCAGCTTCGTATTCGCTGAAGGCAGAGTAGGCGCCAAAGATTCAACTTGTACTTTTCCCCAAGCTCGTAGGACATCCATTACCTGCTCACGCTTGCCTTTGACCTCCACCTTCACCTTGAATCCGTCTTCCATCGAACCACCGAGCGCGTCAGGACGCCCGTCCATAACCAGTTTCCCTTCGTGGATGATCAGAACCCGATTGCACAAAGCATCCACCTCAGGCAAAATATGCGTGCTGAGCAATACCGTATGATTTTCACCAATCTCCTGAATGAGCTGACGAATCTCCAAAATCTGATTGGGGTCCAAACCCGAAGTCGGTTCATCCAGCACTAGTAAGTCCGGGTTGTGAATAATCGCACCTGCCAATCCCAGACGCTGTTTATACCCTTTGGACAAGCTGCGGACCAATTGTTTTTCACGTCCATTCAGTCCCAGTCGGGAAATCATCTCCGAAATACGCAGCTTCTGCTCTCTCGCAGGCACGTCCCGAATACTAGCTACAAACTTTAAGTAGGAACTTACAGACATATCCCCATACAAAGGAGGCGTCTCCGGCAGATAACCAATTTTGGAACGAGCCTGTCTGCCTTTATCCTGAATCGGGATACCGTCGATCGTAATTACACCCTCGTTTGGCTGAAGATACCCTGTAATCATACGCATTGTCGTTGTTTTACCCGCACCATTTGGCCCCAGGAAACCAACAATTTCACCGCGCTGCATTTCAAAATCCAATTTATGTACGCCCCGGTTGCCCTCATACCACTTGCTCACCTGCTGTACTTTGAGCACATGTTTCACCCTTTCTTTGTTCGTGATCTTCTCCCTGCTACTCCCCTACCCCAAAATGTTGCATGAGTAGCAGGTAGCAGCGAGCGGAGAATTTGGAGCCGGAAAAGCGCCAGCGCTCGGAAGCTCAAAGCCTTCGCGAAGCGGTCTCCTCGCACTTCATGCTACACTTTTAAATTCTAATGATAATCCCCCACATATAGCTTCAGCTTAACGTCACTTAAATAGAAGCTTAAAATAATGTGTCTAAAATGTGAACATGGAAATACACACCTGCCCTCGTCAACTTGTACGGTTCGCCACGGCGTGGATTCGCATCTACTATCATTACAACGTGTGAAGGGAGTGTATAAAAAGCGATGACCGTATTATTTACCAATCTAGTTTCTAACGGCGACTTCGAGACCGGATCAACCCTTTTTTGGAACGCTGTCAATGTCACCGTCACTAACTTATCCGTAAAAAAGACAAACTTTTATAGTGCGATTATGGCAGGAGGCGCGGCAGATGCATCTCTTTCCCAGGTCGTTTTTGCCACACCAGGCGAAAGCTATACGTTAAGCCTTTCAGCTGCGAAAATAGGAAACTTGGTCAATCCTCAAATCAACATTTTTCTGTACTACTATGACACAAACTTTAACTATCTGGGCACGGGGCTGACTACCTATTTGAGCGCAGGCACATTACCGGATGCTGTGAATGGAACATGGCAAAGCCTGTATGAAGTAACAGCTCCTGTTCCAGCGAATGCTACCTATGCATTTTTGGTTATTACCAAAAATGCCACAGCTAACACTGCTGATATAGCCATTGATTCCGTTGCCCTTGTTAAAGCAAGTGCAGCTGGAGCTGTGGGACCAACCGGACCTGCTGGGCCAACTGGTGCTACAGGCGCTAGCGGCGATGCAGGTGCTACGGGGCCTGCGGGTGCTACAGGCGCTACTGGACCTGCCGGACCTACAGGTGCTACGGGCGACGTTGGCGCTACCGGGCCTGCCGGACCTACAGGTGCCACAGGCGACACAGGCGCTACGGGGCCTGCCGGACCTACAGGTGCTACGGGCGACATTGGCGCTACCGGACCTACGGGTGCCACGGGCGACACGGGCGCTACGGGCGCCTGCCGGACCTACGGGTGCCACAGGCGACGTTGGCGCTACTGGACCTACGGGTGCCACGGGCGACGTTGGCGCTACGGGGCCTGCTGGACCTACGGGTGCCACAGGCGACGTTGGCGCTACGGGGCCTGCCGGACCTACGGGTGCCACGGGCGACGTTGGCGCTACGGGACCTGCTGGACCTATCGGACCTATCGGGCCTATTGGCGACACTGGACCTGTCGGACCTACGGGCGACACGGGACCGATTGGACCAACTGGACCGACCGGGCCATTTGGTCTTGGCTTTACCGGTCCAATTGGACCGACTGGACCTACAGGACCTATCGGACCTACGGGGCCAACTGGTCCTACTGGTCCTACTGGACCCACTGGGCCGACCGGACTCTAATCTTCTATTATTACCACATCATAGACTTAAACGATGTTTCATACCCTATCAACAAAGCCACCCAGCAAGTATGGCTTTGCCATCCTTGCCCTGCCGCAGTTGCGGCAGGGCTTCTATAATCAGACCACTTTTAAATTCAACTTCACAATGGCCTGAATCCTTAAATGGTTCCCAAAGGAGTGATACTCAATTGATCAGTATCAGCCTGTGCATGATCGTCAAAAATGACCAACATACCATTGGTCCTTGCCTTGAATCGGTCCATCATATTGTAGATGAAATCAACATCGTGGACACAGGTTCACAGGATCGGACCATTGACATATGTCGCAGCTTTACAGATCGGATTTTTCCGTTTGAATGGGTAGATCATTTTGCCCTTGCACGTAACTATTCATTTGAGCAAGCTACGCAGGAGTACATTCTCTGGCTGGATGCCGATGACATTTTGAAGGAGCAGGATGCTATCAAGCTGCTTGAGCTAAAGCATACTCTTGATTCCTCAGCTATATCAACCGTGGATGCAGTGTCCATGAAGTATCATTATGCCTTCGATGATCATGGCAATGTCACCCTGCATTT
Source organism: Paenibacillus sp. ICGEB2008 (assembly GCF_000307675.1). NCBI lineage: Bacteria > Bacillati > Bacillota > Bacilli > Caryophanales > Paenibacillaceae > Paenibacillus > Paenibacillus sp. ICGEB2008. Next base: position 165,801 of record NZ_AMQU01000014.1, on the reverse strand, counting down.
TCGTCGGAATCGCTTGGTCAGGCGGTCGGCCGGATTCCGTTGGCATGGAGCCGTGCATGAGTATCTCGCCGTAGACGGAAATATTCTACATGCGGATATTGCCATAACTCACACCAGAACACATACCCATACCCCGGGCCGAAATCTGCGAATTTATGAGAAGCAGCTCGCCCAAGGCCATGACTTCTCTCCCCGCGACCGCTACTATTACGCTAACGAGCTTAGAGACAATGGAAGATATGAGCAGGCCGTGCAGGCTTACCGAGACTTTCTAAACACCGAACAAGGCTGGGTAGAGGACGCAATTAGTACATGTGGCAAAATGGCTGACTGTCTGCAACAACTCGGCAAGCTGGAGGAAAGTATTACCGCGGCTCTCCGTAGCCTGACCTTCGATACGCCTAGAGCGGAGCTTTGTTGTCGGATGGGTCATTATTTTTTGCATAAAAATGAGATTCCCAAAGCCGTTTACTGGTACGACATGGCTACCACTCTGAATCCTCCTAACACGCTAGGCCCGGTACAAGACGCATACCAAACATGGTTTCCTCATATCCAGCTATGCATTTGCCATTTTCGGCTAAAAGACTATACACGTGCGAACTGGCACAATGAGCAAGCAGCCACGTACGTTCCCAATGACCCGCATGTCCAGCATAATCGACAATATTTCAGCTCAATCCTGAACCCTTCCCAATAGAGATGCCTCCCATAGCCAGCCATCATTCTTTAAGTCAATCAAAGGAGGAGCAAACCAATGCAACCACAGAAACGGTACAAGATAGCGGTCTATGCCATCAGCAAAAATGAAGCCCGATTCGCCAAGCGCTGGATGAACTCCATGCGGGAAGCTGATGTTGTCATTGTAGCCGACACCGGTTCTACAGACGACACCGTTGCTCTACTGCGCGAGGCGGGTGCAGAGGTACATCCTATTCAGGTAGTCCCTTGGCGTTTTGACAAGGCTCGCAATGAGTCCCTGCGGCTGGTCCCTGATGATGTAGATATTTGTGTCTGTACAGATCTGGATGAAGTCTGGGAGGAGGGATGGCGGTCGCGCCTGGAAGGCAACTGGAAGGATGGAACGACTCGAATGCTGTATGCCTTTACACATGGACAGCCTGGAAGGAATACCGCTTATACATGGTTCTGGAAAGAAAAAATACACACTCGTCATGGCTACCACTGGGTACGCCCGGTTCATGAAGTGCTTGAATATATCGGGGAAGGCGAAGAACACAGCATCCGATCGTGCCAGCTCCGCTTGTATCATGATCCCGATCCGCACAAGTCACGCAGCCAATACCTTCCACTGCTAGAGCAGTCTGTACGTGAATTTCCCGAAGATGATCGCAATATGCATTACTTGGGGCGAGAATATATGTATCATGCCCGTTGGGACGAATGCATCACTACGCTACAACAACATCTTGCCATGCCACAGGCGCGCTGGGGTGATGAACGCAGCGCTTCGATGCGTTTTATCGCTAGAGCATATAAGGCAACTGAACAATGGCATGAGGCTGCACGTTGGTTATACCGTGCTATTGCGGAAGCGCCCTATTTACGTGAACCTTACACGGAAATGGCTCAGCTTGCCTATCATACACGGAACTGGCCCGCCGTCTATCATATGGTCGAAGAAGCGCTGCGCATTTCGACACGACCAGATACGTATATGCAAGAGGATTTTTGCTGGGATGCTACTTTGTATGATCTTGGAGCCCTCGCTTGCTATGAGTTGGGCCTAATACACAAAGCCTGTGAATTTGCGAAAGAAGCAACAGAACGCTCTCCGGAAGATTCTCGCCTTCGCCATAATTATGCGCTAATTCAATCCAGGCTTCCATAGAAACCCACACCCCGTCCTGTAGGTTGAATAACTTGGTATAAGAACTTGTGGTTGGCAAAGGAGGTTATTGAGATCAAAGTTCTATTTACTTTTTATATACCCAGCGGTGGCGTGGAAACCTTGAACCGCCAACGCTGTAAAGCGCTCATTCAGGACGGGATTGAATGTCATCTTCTCTATTATCAGCAGGGTACAGGGATGCAAAACCTGCAAGGCGATATTCCGGTGTTCATGACTTCCTCTGAAGAAGAAATTCGAAAACTGGTGGAGACTCATCGCTACGATGCAATTATCGTCTCTTCGGACTATCCTATGCTCCCTAGACTGCGAATGTTGGGCTATCAAGGGATATTAATCTATGAATCACAAGGCTTTGGCACTCACGAAGAAGCTGCTTGGGTTGTTGCAGATGCATCTCCGTATCTTCAAAATTATGCTGACGCGGTGCTCCTCCCCGATACAACTCACCTCGTGCAGCTATTTTCCAGCATGTGTCCATGGCTTGATCGTTATGTATTCCCAAACGTATTGGATACTAGCGTATTTAATTATGTACCTAACACTCCCCCGGTTAATCCGGTCATTGCATGGGTTGGGCGGCTTGAGCCCAATAAGAATTGGCGGCATTTTATAGACATATCTTACTGGATGCTGCAAAATCGTGCCGATCTTCGGATTTGGATGTTCTATGATGACACCTTGTCGCAGACGGAGGATAAAATACAATTCGAGAACATGCTTGCTCAGCTTGGCATGTCCACGATCATTGAGCGTTTTAAAAGCGTGCCTCATGCGAAAATGCCTTTGTATTATTCCATGATTGGCGACTCGGGTGGGTATCTGCTCTCGACTTCACTGGTGGAGGGATTCGGCTACGCGGTAGCTGAGGCCATGGCCTGTCGTTGCCCGGTCTTAAGCTCTGATTCAGACGGAGTACGAGCATTCATTGACCATAACGAAACCGGCAAGTTTTATCAGCAGGGAGACATTTTACAGGCGGTACTGCAAGGACTAGACCTCATGAACAACGTCCCTCATCGCGAATCTATCCGCCAGAAGGGGCGGACACGGATCGTTAACCTGTTGGCGCCAGATAAATATGTGCGCTCCTTCCGGCAGATGATGAGCTCGTTGGGTGTACGTTAACCTGCTATTGTAGTACATGCCGCAAAAGTCTGTTTCATGATCCAAAAAAGCTGACGACAACCCTATTTTTACACACGGGCCATCGTCAGCTTGATGCGTTTGCTGTGCATTACTGAATATTAGGGAACTATCTGATCTTCAATAAACGTTCTCCTGCATGAATATCCTTCGAGTTTTCAGCTAAGATATCTGTGTACACCGCAGTATTGGTTACTATAACAGAGGTGGTGAGATCATATCCTTCATCCACTATAGCTTTTGGATCAAATTCAACCAGCTTGTCCCCTTTTTGAATCGTATCTCCTTCAGACACAAAAGAAGTGAAATGTTTCCCTTTTAAGCTAACCGTATTAATTCCAATGTGAATGAGCAGTTCAACTCCATCCTCAGAGATCAGTCCAATCGCATGTTTTGTTTTGAAAACGGTAACAACAGTTCCGTTAAACGGTGCGTAAGCTACCCCTTCTTGGGGGATAATCGCGGCTCCCTGACCCATCGCACCACTGGAGAAAGCCTCATCTTTCACTGCGGTCAAACGAATCAATTCACCGTTTAAAGGACTAAATACCGTTTTTTCTTCCGCTTTGTTTTCAACTGCAACCTTAATTTCAGGCGCGGGTTTTGCATTCTTATAGCCGAAAAGATAGGTCAGAATAAATCCGACTACAAAAGCGACAACCAAAGAGATAATAAAGCCAATAAAGCCTGCATCTATCCCCTTTGGATTAATGAATAAAGGGATACCAAAAATCCCGCCTGAGGCAAATCCATATGCTGTTGAGCCGAGTAAGCCCGCTGCAGCTCCTCCTACACCCCCAGCGATCGAGGCTAAAATAAACGGTTTTTTGGTGGGTAGCGTAACCCCGTAAATAGCTGGTTCAGTAACCCCCATCAAACCCGCGATGGTAGCAGAAGTCGCAATAGGTTTTAATTTAGGGTCGCGTGATTTCAAAGCAATGGCAAAAGCCGCACCTGTTTGCGCAAACGTAGTACAGAACAGCATACCGTTAATCGGATCAAACCCGTTCGTAACTACATTATTCAGGAGAATCGGAATGAACGCCCAGTGCAAGCCAAAGATAATAATCCCTTGCCAGAACCCAGCCAGAACGAGACCAGCTATAGCCGGACTTAACTGGTAAATCCACATGGAGCCTTTGGCTAATCCATCACTGATTATAGTTGCTATCGGCCCGACAACCAGAAAAACAATCGGTGATATAATGACCAAGGTCAGAAAAGGCACAATGAACATTTTAATGGATGCAGGTGCATACTTACTAATAAATTTTTCAACCTTAGCTGCCAAGAACGCCCCAATAATGATAGGTATAACAGAAGAAGTATAATTAATCAGAACGACAGGTATGGTCAAAAAGGACAGCGCCGTTTTATCCGTAAAAGCCGAAGTAATGGTCGGATACACCAAGGCGGCCCCCAAAACAGCAGATAGATACGGGTTTCCTCCGAATTTTTTACCTGCTGAAAACCCTAGAATAACTGGAAAGAAATAAAACATAGCGTCTGCTGTTGCATATAAAATTTTGTATGTGCCCATCTGATCAGTCATCCAGCCCAGAGATGTGCATAAAGCCAGCAATCCTTTTAGAATCCCCACAGCAGCGAGCACACCCACAACGGGCATGAACACGCCTGAGATCACATCGACAAATCGGCTGAACAGGCTCGCTTTTTCATTCTTTTGATCGTCTTCAACTGTCTGGTCTCCGTGCTTTACTCCCATCGTATCCAAAAGAGCCTCGTATACTTTGGGAACCTCATTCCCGATGACCACCTGGAATTGGCCGCCACTTTCCACGACGGTAATGACACCGTCAATCTGTTTAATTTTTTCTTTATCTGGCAATTGGTTATCCTTTAATTTGAATCTCAAACGAGTGACACAGTGAATGACACTATACACATTTTCGTTTCCCCCCACCGATCTAAGCACTTCTCTAGCTGTCTTTTGGTAATCCATCATGATCACTCCTGGATGCGTTTTCTATTTCTCCACTCCACCTGTTAGCTTACTCCTGTTCTTCTCTGGTTTTATTTCGTTCCGATGATCACAACATCGCTTTCAAAACCATGCATATCAATGACGGATTGATCAGCCTGGACATCCACCTCCGTTTGGGCAAATCGTCTCTCCGCTAAATCAATGGTTGTAAACTTGTAGTCCTGCACGTTGATATTTAGCCGCACCTTCGTGTTAACCGGGATATACAAGACGAGGGTATTCTCGTTCCCCGCAGCTCTGATCTCCTCTGTCTTGTTTAAAACAATATCCAACGGCTTTATGCCAATCAGGTTGTACATTTCAAACAAATATTTGATAAAGGAATAATCCCATGCGCCCTCAAAACGCAGTGCTGTTCTCCAATCATAGGGACTATCAAAGCCCTCTCCTTCTACAATTCCGAACTTCTTGCCTTTTTTATGCCAACTCCAAATGCCATGCGCTCCATAGGTAATCCCCGCTCCCCCGCCTGCCAGAAGACTGTGCCATGCTGCTTTTCTGGCATCTAGTGCAGTGTATCTTCCATACACATTGCGGCTGTAACTGATCTGTTCATAGCAAGGTTCTCCATTGATGACGGGACGTATCTCCGACTTGTGATAAAAATGCTGAGCAATCTCATGGGCGACATGCTGAAACTCCGAATTATGTCCTGATTGATACATATAAAATCCAAGATCCTTGTGTTGCTCAAAAGCTTCAGGAATTTCCCTCAATCTCCCTTGGATATGCAGCGTAGTCAAGCTTGTCGGGCTTAATTGTTGTACCGTTTCCAGCGCCTTCAAATAGTACGCATTAGCACGTTCTGTAGGAAAATCAGTGTCCCCGCTGATCAAATAAACAGGCTCGAATCGGGAATAGCGGTTTACAACATAAGTTACATAGCTTTCAACGCAATCCAGCGGCATTTTATTGCCCTTCTGAAACATTTCAGCCCATGTATCCGGTACATAGTTACACCACAACAGAACCAGTGCTGGAATAAAGCCGCGCTCGACAGCCATCTGGATCATGACTTCCGCCCGCTCAAAATAAGCTTCGTTTAAGGTATGGTAGTCAAAATCTCCATTTTCCAGTATTGCAAACGGCTGTAGATTCAGGTCTGATTCGCTGGCATCCCATTGTCGGAGCATATTGATCTGTAAAACGTTGAAACCCTGCATTTTTCGATAGTCCAGGTAATCGCTCCACTCTTCAATAGTGGCGTTGGTAAATACGCTCCAGACGGTATCTGCCAAGTAAAAGAAAGGCTTGCCCTTTTTCACAAAACTTCTTTGATTTTCAGCCATGCTTAAGCTCAAACAAATCACCCTTTCACTCATAAACTAAACTAAACTAATGTATAATTTTATACGATATCGAATAAAATAAACTAAATAAAGCGTTCACAATTGAATATTAACACTATGTATCCGAAAAGGTCAACTCATTTTATCTGTTGTTTGTTTAGTTTAATTTATAAACTAAACTTTATTATATAATCATGATATAATTTATATAGTTTAGTCCAAATGGGAGGTTCCACGTTGAAAATAGATGATATTGCGAAGCTTGCCGGTGTTTCAAAATCAGCCGTCTCTTTAGCATTTAATAACAAACCCGGTGTTAGCGAAGAAACCAAAGAACATATATTAAGAATTGCCCACGAGCATGGATATAGACCACGTACCATGAAGTCAAATAAGGAATTTACGAAGAATCACCATGTCATTCGTTTTGTTGCATGCAAAAATACAGGCATCGTGACCGAGCAATATGAATCACTTCCATTTTTCAATGAATTGATCCATCATATTACCCATCAGGTGAGAGAACATGGTAATACTTTGATTTTCTCGTCATTTGATAGCCATAGCCTTGAAGAAGAATTGTCTGCTCTGGAGAAGGACCAGCCTTCTTCAGGTATACTTCTGCTGGGCACCAATTTAACATCCGAGACTATTCATTCCTTACAATCCATTCATTCCAATATCGTTATTTTGGATACCTGCTTTGAACACGTTGATGCCAGTTTTGTATCGATTAATAACTATCTTGGGGGGTACCAGGCAGGCCAATATTTAATCCAGTCCGGACACAGAAATATAGGATACGTACAATCCAGTACCAGAATTCTTAACTTTACAAAACGAAAAGAGGGGTTCATGGCTGCTTTAGAGGAGCACAATCTTGCCATAGGTCATGGGCTTACATTTGATATGCACCCGATGCTTGTCATGTCACAGGACGCATTTAAAACAGCTATTCATAAACTGAATGAGCTGCCTTCGGCCCTATTTTGTGAGAATGATTATATGGCGATCAGTGCTATTAAAACGTTTCAGGAAATGAACATTCGAGTGCCTGAACAAATTTCCGTCATGGGGTTTGATAATATTCATGAAGCTAAGGTCATTAGCCCGGAACTCACAACCATTCATGTGAAAAAGGATATTTTGGCCCGAACGGCTGTAAACTTGCTGATGGAAAGGCTTAATCACAATCAGGAGCACCATACTCAGGTTCTTGTAAATACAGAGGTTATTGAAAGAAGGTCTTGTATAGACGCAGAATTATAATCAAGTGAATAGAAAAAGGCCGCCATATAGGCGGCCTTTCAGCTTTTATACTTCTGAATTGTGATTTTATAGCGAATGGATCTAAGCGTTACCGGAAACGATAAATTCTCACTTCTCCTCATTATCTTTAACTATCATGAGAGCTTCAATTTCTCGTCATTCGTTAAAGTCTTCCTCTGTCAAATCCAGGTTTACACTCGCAGCGGTTCGGCTACCGTCGGCCGCAGCAAAAATCAACTGAGAAGGCATGAAGTATGAAGAATCACCCGCAGCATATACACCAGGAATGGAGGTTCTCCCCGCTCCATCCGTTTGAATCCCGCCCGACTCGGTCCTTTCACAGCCCAAACGTTCTCCAAACGGTGCACTTTGCACAAATTGGGGGGTCACAAAGCCGCCGGCCCTTGGGACTTGAGTACCGTCCGTAAAGGACACATACTCCAGCTGTCCATGGTGACCGATGAACGCTGCAACAGGCTGCTCCATTACCGCGACTCCTTTAGATTGAAGTCGTTCTTTTTGCTCGTCCGACAAGAATGCCTGACCGTTCGTGCAGACAAGCAAATCCTTACTCCAGTTCAGGAGCAGTTTGGCTGTGTGATATATAGCTGGCGACTCAGAGACGAGGACAAGCGGTTGATCCCGTAACTCCCAGCCATCGCAATAAGGGCAATTAAACAAACTTCTTCCGTAGAACGTGTAAAAACCTTCGATCTCAGGGAATATCTCCTTTACACCCATCGCCAGTATCAATTTTCGCGCTTGAACACGAAGGCCTGAAGAATCAAATACCTCGAATCCGGATTCATTTTTCGTAACTGAAATAACCTCGGTTTGCAGATGATGCACAGACGGATACCGCAGTGCTTCCTCATAAGCTACGCGGCGGAACTCGGCTGGCGTTACGCCATCTCTCGTAATGAAACCGTGTGACGCATGCGTAACCGCATTTCTGGGCCGGTTATTATCGATCAAAGCCACACTTCTTCTTGCCCTGCCCAGTACAAGGGCTGCATTCAATCCAGCGGGTCCTCCCCCAATAATAGCGCAATCGTACAGCATAACATCCAGCTCCTTTTTTCAAAGATATTAAAGACTATTTATATCTATAATTAAAACAAAAAAAAACACTTCACATAACTGGCGATCACCTTCTCTCTATTTATAGCCGCTCCCCTTTATACTTGCGCTTGCTTTTGGGCTAAATCGACCAATTTCGTATTTTTAAGATGGCCCTCCATTTTTTCCTCCGCTTCCCTCATTACAGCTTGAATCAGACATTCTGATCCATGGACAAAATCACATTCAAACAAAGAATTCGTCCCTTCAATCGCATGGATAATATCCAAAAAGGTAATATCGTCTTTATTGCGGGATAAGCGATAGCCCCCATTGGCTCCAGAGACCGATTCGATCATCCCCGCCTTCACAAGCCTCGTCAAAATTTTTGAAAGATACGTGGGTGAGACATTTTGGGATTCGGCCAATTGCTGGACACCTACGGGCTTCACCGACGAATCCTCAACGAGCATGAGCATGGTGTGCAGTGCATAATTGGTTGCTTTGGTAAATTTCATAACTACACCTCATTCACAGACTTATTGTATCTATAATATCTCTGAATCTGCAGGAATGTCAAGATTATAGGTTAAGTATAGAAAATTGAAGGGACAAATTGCATTTTGCCTTCACCTCAATAACATCCAACCTTATAACAGAATGTTTGACTTGGGCTGGCCTGCTAGAGCGGGCGAAAGTATCACTCGCTCCTTCATGTTTTCCAATTGTTATGTAATTTTTTTCAATAAACAAGAAACAAATTCACGATTTCCACGTCTATGTATATAGATTTAATTTTAGGAAAACCTTGGATCAAGTCTTGAAGACCAATATTTTTTTACAAAGGAGCAATTAAAATGAAAAATCCAAGACTAAAATACGCTACTGCTTTCCTGTCTAGTATAGTGCTTGTGGGAAGTGTAAGTGGCTTTTCTATTGCCAATGCTAATAGCACTTTACGCCCTAATACGCATGTTCAAAGTTCAGTTAATACTATAAATCCATCTGTTTACCAGTCTGTAACCAAATTTAAAAAGAGCGAGACCCCAAATCAGGTGATTTGGAAGGAGAAAAACGTTTCGTTAGTGGCCAAAAAAATGGAGCTAGAAAATGCACCAAGCTCTGAGAAGAGTGTTATTACATCTATAACGATCAAAACAGGAGAACAGAATTACACCATTAAAACAGATGGATATAATGATAAACTGCGTAATATATCGAGCGCAGTATTATCTCCTTCTAATACATGGTTGGCTATTCAGGCACGGCGCAGTGCAGGAGATACGTTATTACTGATCAATCTTAAAACCGGAAAATCTACCATTGTAAATGATCTTTTAAAAGCTAAAGGCAAAAAAAATGTAGAATCCATTGCTGCTTATAACTGGTCACCTAAAGAAGATCAAATTGCCTTTTCGTACGGTGATACATCAAGCAGCTCCATAGCCATTTATAACACCAAGAAGGATGCCTTTATATATCTTCCTAGGGAAACGGATTACATTAGCACAAGTCTGATTTTATGGCATAAAAATGGAAAAAGTTTAGACTATATAAGTGAGTATCCATCTGACCAAAAGAAGTTGTACAGATACTCAATGGACAGCAAAAAGGTGAAACCTGTTAAAAAAATTAGCCAGAACGAATTTCAAAAATGGTTCAAACTTGATAAATACATTACAAATTAATACCAAATAGGGCGGAGTAAATCCCGCCCTTTGAATTTTTTGTTCTAGTTTATTGTGATTTTGCCGGAACTTCCGTTTTGCTCAAGCACTTGAATTAGTGCTCTTTGGTCACTGTTAGAAAGTCGGATGCAACCGTATGTTGGACGCAGAGGATACCAAGTCAGAGATGTGCTTGTAGCAGGGTCTCCGCCATGAATCATAATTTCGTCGCGGCCATTATTTGTAGCAGTCAGGAAGTTCCCACTTACTGCTTGATTCAGCCACACACGCTTATAAGGACCATAAGAATAGTCGGAGTCACCTTTCGCATAAACAATTGTTTTCGCAACCCCCGTAGGAATGTCTGCATATTTAAGTCTCCAGTTCGTATGGTCGTTACCATTCTTCGGATCATTTGATCCACGGCCTAAAGCTTCTACAGGTCCAAATACCAAACTACCACTATCGTTATAAACTTTCAGTGTTCCTTTGTAATCTCGATTAGATGGAAAATTAGCAATAATGTGATAACCCATTGTTAAACGCCTCCATTTAGTTTAGTTGAGAGTAGATTTGATAGAGTCGCTAACATCTAAATGGCTCCACATTCTTTAATGTTAGTCTTCAATTCCCTCTCACTTATGTAGGTGATTTAAGGCTGCGAATTACAACCAAATCGTGGCGTCACCAGAAGCAGCTTATCGCCAAGGGCTCTTTATTTTTTGTATGATGAACTCTGGATCGAAATATTGAAAAATTGCGTTCATAGCCTCTACGTTGGATTTGTTTGAGCAAGCTCTACTAATTTCATAAACTCATCATCTCATCTATTTTTCGTTCCTCGAAATTGCCAACAAGCGAACGACTGAATAATGCGCTAATGTAGAGATACACCCGCAGAGGATCGCTATGGGAAATCTATAGAATGAAAAGGAGAAACATATCATGGCTAAACACACAATACAAATTCCACCGAATTTTATTATGGGGGCAGCGGCTTCCGCCTGGCAGACAGAGGGCTGGAGCGGTAAACAGGAAGGTCAGGACTCGTATCTGGACGTATGGTACAAAAATGACCGCTATGTCTGGCACAATGGATATGGACCCGCGGGTGCAACCGATTTTTATAATCGTTACGCCGAGGATATTGCGCTGATGAAGCAGATTGGACTGACTCATTATCGCACCTCTATTAATTGGTCCCGCTTCTTAACGGATTATGAGCATGTGGTGGTGGATGAAACCTATGCGGATTATATGGGCAAAGTCATTGACGAATTAATTGCAAGCGGAGTCGAGCCGATGATTTGTCTGGAACACTATGAATTACCTGCTTATTTGCTCGACAAATATGAAGGCTGGTCTTCCAAGCATTTGGTAGAGCTGTTTGTGAAATATGCTGAAAAGGTGTTCGAACGGTACGGAGATCGGGTCAAGCACTGGTTTACGTTTAATGAGCCCATTGTTGTACAGACTCGTGTCTATCTGGATGCCCTTCGCTATCCTTATGAACAAAATACGCGGAAGTGGATGCAATGGAACTATAATAAAACGCTGGCTACCGCGAAATGTGTACGGCTTTTCAAAGCCAAAAATTATAGTCAGAACGGGGCTAAAATAGGTGCTATTTTGAATCCCGAAGTGACTTATGCCCGATCCAGCGCCCCTCATGACCAGTACGCAGCACATGTGTATGATTTATTTTACAATCGGATATTTCTGGACCCGCTTATAAAAGGCGAATACCCGCAAGAATTGTTCGAGCTTATGAGCAAGCATGATATTGCATTTGAGGCTACAACGGAAGAGCTGGCCTTGATTAAGGAAAATACCGTGGACTACGTTGGGATCAATCTCTATTATCCCCACCGGGTCAAAGCGCAGAGTAAAGCATGGAACGAAAACATTCCTTTTCACCCCTCATACTACTATGAGCATTTCGAACTTCCAGGTAAAAGAATGAACAAGTCACGGGGCTGGGAAATTTATCCCAAGATCATTTACGATATGGGCATGCGTATCAAGAACGAATATAACAATATCGAGTGGTTTGTCGCGGAAAATGGCATGGGCATTGAGAATGAAGCTGCTTTCAAAAATGAGGAACACATCATTCAGGACGACTATCGGATTGACTTTATAAGTGAGCATTTATACTACACGTTACAAGCTGTAGACGCAGGCTCCAACTGTACAGGTTATATGCTGTGGGCCTTCACAGACAACGTTTCTCCTATGAATGCTTTTAAAAATCGTTATGGACTGGTGGAAATTAATCTGGAAAATGATCGAAGTCGGCATTTGAAGAAATCGGGCTACTGGTATCAAGCTGTTATCAAGGAGCGCTCATTTGTTGCTGATCTGGATGAAGAGTATAAGTAGTTAAATGGACAAGCTGGCTGGCGAAAACATATAAATTCGTCCAAACCAAAAAGAGGCTGAGAGGTTTTCTCAGTCTCTTGGTTGATTCGCGCGCTCGTTAGCCCTATACGCCTTCTTTGCCTGTGCCCATACTGCTCACGTACGTTTCCTTTAGACCGGCAGAGATACCGTATAGCGGTTCCCAACGAAGCCAATGTCTGGCGACTGCGTTGCTCAGACAGCTGTGGTGAATATCTCCCGCCCGCGCCGGTGAATACACAGGGCGCACAGACGAACCGTGCAGCTTTAGTAAATCATAGGCCAGCCGATTGATGGACGTCGTTCGTCCCGTACTTACATGCACCGTGCGTTGGTCCGCTGCATGCATAGCCGCCATATTGGCTCGAACTATATCCTTGACGTACACAAAGTCACGGGTTTGCGTTCCGTCGCCGTGAATGAGCAAGGGGCTTCCTTTTTTCAGCCGCTCTATAAAAATAGCGACGACACCGCCCTCTCCCTTCGCTGCCTGACCGGGACCATACACATTTCCGTAACGCAAAATCGTGTAGTTCAAACCGTACAACCGATAAAAAAGCCGAATATACGATTCTGCGGTCAGCTTGGACAGTCCGTAGCCTGAAATAGGCTCCACGGGATCGTCTTCCTGAATACATTGCTTTTGCAGCTCTCCATATACGCCGGATGTGGAGGCAAATATGATTTTCGACACACCCGCATCACGACAGGCCTGCAACAAATGAATCGTCCCCAGCACATTCACATCCGCATCCTCATCGGGGTGATGGATGGATTGCTGCACATCAGCCTGTGCAGCCAAGTGAAACACAATATCCGGGCTTTCCCGAATCAGCAGCGTCCTGGCTTCAGGGCTGCGAATATCTGCAATATGCATGACCGCGCGCGGGTCTACATTTGCAGCATTCCCGGTCGTCAGATTATCCAACACAAGCACTCTGACGCCCGAGTCAGCAAGCGCACGTACCAGCTGGGAACCAATAAATCCGGCTCCTCCGGTGACCAAAGCCTTCACTAGCGCACCCTCCTTTTAAACCGAAGCATGTATCTTCCCTTCGCATCATGTTATGCGATGCTCTACAGCTTGGCGCAGGCGCAAGCACAGGTGGAAGACAATCTATACGTGTTCCTATAGTCTCCGCACCTCAGACATGAAGTCTGACGTGGTCCAGCATATAACGCCACATTTCATCCTGACCGTTCCATATATCCTCGGGTGGCAGGGCTACTGAAACCAATCGCTCCAGTCCCCAATTCAGCTCCGTCACACCTTCAGTCCCTGTATAATCCACGTATAACAAGCGAAAATCATAGGTAACCCTCTGTGACAACACATCATGCAGTTCTACCGCCTGCTCCCGGCTGCCACCGACACGAACCAGCAGCAGACGGGAAGCCAATGCGAATTTCTCCAGTAAACGTGCGATGCGGCGATCAAGTGTCGTTTTGAATGTAGGATAAGACGCCAGCTGCTCTGATGTATTCTGGCTAACCGGAAAATGGTGTGCTGCTGTAACCTCATAGGACGCATCCTCAACCAGGAAGTTATGACCTCCGTAATCATGCCCTGTGACACGCAGACTTTCAACATCCATAAAACGGGCAAATCGCTCATTCAGTAAACGACTGATCTGTGACAAATTGCCAGAAATCATCCAATCCAGCGGACCTGCATACGGACGCAGTCCGTTTTTATCCAGCTGAATCGATGGTAAGCAATGCCCTCCCAGGCTAAACACTGCGTCATATTCCCCTTGCAACCGTTCAAGCACGACGACCTCCCCTTTTCGACAAGGACATTCCCTCAAAAAGGGTGCGCCAGTGTGGATCACTCTTGTAATTCCATACATCGGCAAAAGGCATTTCCACTGCGCATACATGAGGAAGCTGCCAATCCACCTCCGTCAACTCCGTTACACCGGAACAATTCACCACTAACAACCGAAATTCATTCGCTACGATCCCCGACAAGATCCGCTCCAGTTCCTCTACTTCTTCATAGGTGCCCAGCATACGGACGAACAAGCTGCGCTTGGCCATCTGTGTTTTTGCAAAAAAACGTTCGATACGACGGTCTATCTTTTCCCTGAACTCGGGATAGGTCACCAGATCTGCGGACGTGTTGCGTTCCTGCGGAAAATCGTGTACCGAGATCACATTATAAGCAATATCTCTGACCATATAATTCAGTTGGCTCGTACCAACGACACTTAAATTAGGCAAATCCATAAAACCTGCAAACCGATTCTCAAGCAAGCGGTTCACATCAGAGAGCGTGTCAGACATCATCCAGTCCAGCACCCCGGCAAACGGCCGCAAACGGTTCTTTTCCAATTGAATGGCAGGTGTACAGTTTTGCCCTAGACTGAAGACCGCGTCATATTCCCCTGCCAGCTGTGCGAGTCTCATAGCCGTGCCTCCTTTGTTAAAGCGACCCTTCCCCCCGATCTACTCTTTGCTTTTTCTGTAGTCGAAAAGGGGCTTCAGGCCGCAGATTGTTCCACTCTACATTACATGCACAGCATGGCAAAAAGGGTTGGACACTGGCGCGCTTTTTGTCAAAGAGGCGTACAACTATCCAGTCCACTCGCGGTCATTTTTCATATCATATAAGGCTGGTAACCTAACGGAATTCAAGGAGGCATCATGATATGTCTGTGTTTCTTTTAACTGTCGATCATCATCTCGCTTACCACAGCGCCCATATACAAAGCTGCCATGTAACCTTTTTCAATCGTGAAAAGAGATCCGTCGATGTACTGCTGGAAATGGGGAATGACAGTGGTGTTTTTAGGCGGCAACTTCTTCGGCTGAGCCCTTCTCCCGAAGCTGGCTCTGTACTGGAAATCAAAGATATGGAGGCAGCCCAAAATCCATTTTATCTGCGAGTGGTCACAAATATTTACAATCCAGAAACGCTGTTTATCTTGGCGGAATTTGTGGAGAACGGGAACGTAGTCGCTAAGCGGACAGCCAGTCATTTTACCGTGACACCTTAATGAACAGGCAGAGGAGGAAAATTGTATGTTGTTGAAATATACAGTTCAAAACAAAGCTGAAGCAGGCACATATGCACTGCCTTTTCAGGTTACCGAACAGGAGATCGTGCTCTCTACATTGATCATTCCTGCAGGTGAAGCTGAGGGCCACATTCTCATCGAAGTCTCTTTGGCATGGGAGAATCCGCTGCTCAACTGGGATATTGGGGAGCTGGATATTCGATTGCGCCGCAACGATGAGCAGGGACCCGTGCTGGATTGGCTGCAGGACTCCTGTTATCAGGAGGGATTTGCCGAGTTAAGCTATGAGGAAACAGCACAACAGGCAGAGACTCATGTATACTGCTTGACTGTACAATCAGCTGACCACCGTGCTGTTGTTACGGGACCACTTATGATGCGAGGCTCGGTTTATGTAGACCAAATGGATGACAACCCGGATGAACAATGAGCTGAAATAAACTAAAGGCAGGTGGGAATGTAAGCCCGACCTGCCTTTTTATATGGTCTGTATGCTCATGGCGCGGATTGTTTCAGCCGTTCCAAAATGTCAGCGTCCGGCAGCTTATAATCCTCTGGCAACGAGGTATTAATTCGGTTCCAGATTGCGTAATCGACCATCTGATCTGGGTGTGACTGCTGGATTTCAAAAATACGGTTGTACAAGTCTCCAACGATAGGAAAAGTCATGCTCTCCCTCCTAACTATCGAATCAACGCACTTGATTAAGCGCTTGCCCATAAATATTGACGAGCCGTTCAATCATAACATCCAGCGACCAGTGCGCGGTTCCCCATGCCTTGGCACGATTCCCCATAGCTATCCGTACTTCATCCTGAGCGAGTAAATGCTGCAAATGAGCTGCAAGTGCCTCCACATCGCCAACCGGGGAAACCAGTCCAGTGTGTTCATGCTTCACCATTTCTGGCAGTCCACCCGCATCCGATACCACTGCCGGAAGCCCCATAATCTGTGCCTCCATGACCGAAAACGGCTGATTATCCTGTATGCTCGGATGTACAAAAAGGTCTGCCAGTTGTAAAAGGGCAGGTACATCTTCACGATGTCCGAGAAATACCACGTCTTCTTCCAGCCCCAGCTCCTTCGCCTGTGCCTGAAGCTCTTCCCTCTTATCTCCCTCCCCAACAATCCAGCAAACCCAATCCGTACGGCTTGCTTTCAACAGGCCAAGAGCGCTCATTAAATAATGTAGCCCTTTGATATAGACCAGCCGAGAAGGACAAATGATAACTTTTTTCCCCTCAGGTCGTGTCATGTCTGTTCCCCTGGCATGGACTTCCCAGAAGTGTTCGGTGTCTAAGCCATATTGGAAAGTGGCAATCTGCTGCTCAGGCACTTCGAACTCACGCACAAGCGTCTGCTTCATCCATTCTGTAGACGTAATCGTAATATCAGCGGAAATAGCGCCATAATGCTCCAGCGCCCAATAATATTTCCACATCAGCGTCTCGCGGTAACCCTCTTCATGATCCCGCTCCAAAGCCATCATGACTTCACGAGCCAGCGAGCCATGAATATTTGCTACCAACGCACTGTCTTTGCGTTTGACCCGACTTAGAGCACGAGTGGCTATGACATCTTGCGTATGAATCACATCATACTGCTCAACCCCGAAATAGGCTGCCGCCAGTTCCATACAGTATCGATCCTTTTCCACCGTCTGCACCCATGAATCCAAATGTAATACAGGGGCAGCCGATTCATTCAGCTTCGTATGCAGCAAGGGCAGCAATTGATCCTTCAGCAATTCCTTATCTTCATAGACAATATGGTATTTAGGGGTATCCGGTCCGTTCCCCATCAAGTCTACCGTGTGACCCAGTAGCTCAAGTCTTCGTTTAATTTGCAGCATAAAGGGCCACACACCACCCAAATGAGGAATCGGCCAGTACGTAGCCAACAAAATTTTCAAAACAGCCCCACCTCCTCTGTCTCGTACGTTAAGCTACATTCCGTTGCTTCCGTAAATTTGCTGGAAACCCGATAATGCGTCTGTCCAGACCGCAAAAAAACCGTTATTCGGCACGATCGTTACATCAATAAAATTGCCGATCGTGACCACTGGAACAGGACTAATCCCGTTAGGATTAAAGGAACTGTCTGTTATTCTGAGGTTCGTAAATGTATTCCCTCCGTCCGATGATTCTGCAACAAATACATCTAATAAAGAGGCTGTGATTTGATTGGTGTAGTACACAATCTTAATCACACCGGTCACGGGCGAAACATCAATGGCCGGGAAAAAATGCTGTGCTCCTGCACTGGCTCCTGTCACCGATTGCGGCGCAGTCCAGCTTAATCCACCATCCACGGACCGGGCAAGCAGCACATCCGCATACCCTGCCCGATTGTCCTGCCAAACCGCATAAAGCGTTCCCTGATTCGGGCTGGTGGAACGATCTATGGCAATGTTGGCCGTCGGCAATACATTAAAGCCAAAACCGACCACAGGCAGCGGACTTGGAACTGGGACGACAGAGGACACTGGCAGCGAGGAACTGAACGAAGTCCCCCCATTGAAGGACACAATGACCTGATATTGGTTAACCGGATTCGTCACAATGTACCCGACATAAATCACCCCTGTAATGCTCACAGTGATTTCTCCGCGCGTGATCTGATTGGAACCAGGAGTGAGCACCACAGGTGTATCCCATGTGATTCCTCCATCCTGCGAGCGTTGAAAAAACATGACTGAGCCGCCGAAAAAGTCGGGGTTATACTGATGCGTATAACATAAATAGATGTTGCCAGTATAGGAGCTGACCTGTGAAGTATCGAATTTCACGCTGACTTCCACATTATTGATAAACGTCCCATACCCTCGTTGGGCAATCACGGGTGGATCAAATGTATTGCCATTGTCTCTGGACACATAGGTAGCGATGGTACCGCTCAAGCCGTCTGCGGTAAATACGTGACAAGCTATGACGAACAAGTTGGGAAAACCGTAGCTGACGCTATGGGATTCCGCCCCTACATAGCCGGCTGGCAGCGGTAGAATTTGCTGTGTGAAGGAGACACCACCGTTATCTGAACGGTATACTGCTGTCAACGGCGGTCCGGTTGTAAAATCAATGGCAGCAGCCACTATGGTACCGTCGAGCAGATTGAAAGCCACACTCGGCTCCTGTGCCAGCCTTCCGTTAGGTGTAAGCTGTACGTTCGGCATCAGGCTTCACCTCCCGGTACACCGGCAAAAATCGTCAAACTGCCTGTGCGCGTATCCGTCCAGACGGCAATGTAGTTATTGGGCGGCGAAATAGCCACATCAATATAGTCGCCGATCAGTTCTGATTCGCCTCCACCAACATTCGGGTTAAAGGAAGTCGTTGTGAGACGACTGTTCGTAAAGGTATTGCCCCCATCCGATGATTGAGCGGCGAACACATCTAGATTAAAGCCGTCCAAGCGATTGGTATAGTACACGACAACGACCAGTCCCGTCTTAGGCGACACTGAAATCGCAGGAAAAAAATTTTGCGAGCCGGGCGGGCTGTCCGTCACAATGACTGGGGCGCTCCAGGTACCGCCAAAATCGCTGGATTTGGACAACAAAACATTGCTGTAGCCCTGACCAAAATCCTGCCACACGGCATATAGCGTATTTGTTGTGGAAGGTACCCCCGAGCAATCTGCTGCCAAGCAGGGAGAATTCAATACACGAAAATCATATCCGGGGACGGGCAACGGACTAGGTACCAGCGTTATGTTGGACACAAGAATATCACCGCTAAAGGTGGCACCTCCATCAAAAGACCGCCGGATAAAGAAAGCCGGTGTTTGCGGTCCCGTACGAATCCAGCTGACATATACACTGCCATATTTGTCGACCGCGGGCTCAGGTCGCTCCGTGGAGGACTGGATATTGGAAAGCATTAACGGTCGATCCCAGGTCAATCCTCCGTCAGTGGAGCGCTGGTAGAAGGCCGCTGACCGAGCATTAACCTCTACGTTGTATTGGCGGTTATACGTAACGTAGACATGCCCTAGATACGGACTTGCCCCTGCGTTATCTGTCGTAATATTGGTCCAGTCATTATTAATGTAATCTCCATAGCCTGGGTTAATGACCACCGGAGGATCAAAACTGGCCCCATTGTCCGTAGAACGGTAGATCACGACAGCCCCGTTCTCATTTCCCGGAAACACATGCGCCGATACGATAAAAATATTGGGGAACAGATAGGCCACCATTCCTGCCTCTGCTCCTGTATATCCCGGTGGGAGTGGCAGTAACGTATCGGTCCAGTTCGCCCCGGCGTCCAGTGAGCGATACAGTCCAATTAAAGGGGGCCCGCTACTAAAGTCAACAGCTACAGCCACAACGATATTCGGATTCAGCAAATTAACAGCAACACTAGGCTCAAATTTGGGCAGACCGCTGGGTGTTACCTGAAAATTCAAAGGCATCGCGAGCATTCCCTTCATTATATATAGATATACCTGAAGTGTTTCTATCAAAATGTACTTTTTTCGGTATAGCCTACAGACAACCATACAAGCTTTCCTCTCCATAGATTCATAGTATAGAAGCATCCCTACGAAGGGATTCCATCATACTGTTTTGAGAGGATGATTCTATTGGCTTTTACAACCGGATATATGACAAACACAAGGGATTTTGGTACTGCCTGCTCCAATGTTGTTGTAAATTTGGTCAATGAGGACACAGTGAACGCGGCAACCGTGACCATCCAAATTTTTTTCTCACTCGTACCGGATACCAAGACACCACTATACGTAACATCGGTTAATTTGCCTGCAAACTCGATTGCACGCCGGACCTTCTTTATACAAGGGGTTCTTGCCTATGAGGTGCAATACAACGTAGTCTCCGTCGCTCCAGCCAATGTTGTGCTTTCCAACTTCGGACTGGATCAGTTTGGTAATGTTGTACAGGAGCATCGTGTTCTCCAGTCCGAGCTGACCACAATCCCGGCACTATCCCCTGTTATTTAAAAGCCACCCTGTTCCAGTGCCTGATGCAATCTGTGGGTATAATACACGTAATTCCATTCCGGCGGCACGGACTGAACTCCTCGGCCGCTGCCGATGGTTGAGTGGTCATCTGTATAGTAGGAAAAGGCATGTGTATCCTGCAAAGGGCGCAATAAATCCGTAAGATACAACAAATCTGTCACGGCAATATAAGGTTTGACACCGAAGCATACAACAAAGCGTGTTGTCGTTTCACCAATCGCCTGAATCAGTGCTTCCTTGACGGAATAATGCGGTCTCGGCGTTACGATTAGCCGAGGGTCAAGCATCATTTCCAGAAAGGCAGAAGCTCCCTGTTCCGGCGTAATATCCAGCAACCGTACGATGCAATTACTGTAATGCTGCTCCAGCAGATTATCGAGCAACGGCTCAGCTTGAGCCATATCTGTAATAGGCATTAAAATGGTCATCTCAAGTGGAATACCCCGGCGGGCCCTGGCCTCATGTTTGGCGATTTGAAATGCATGCCGCCAGCGTCGATGTTCTTTTTGGCTGCGCAAGCTGGCCGATACACTAAAAGCAGAATCCACCCGATAATCCATCAGGATATCCGGGATGAATTTCATGTTGCATGTCTCGGTCAGCCGCAGCCAGTAATCATAATCCTCTACAGGTTGCAGCCGATAGCCGTCGATCAGACGGGCATATTGGCTTTTGTACATAAATGACACCCCGACAATGCTGGCGTTCAACAATTCGTGATGCGGCTGACTTTGGTACCGAATCAGCGCTTGTTGATGCTGCTGGTCGTATAACGGATTACCCGCAGCGTCAATCTGACGGAAGGTGGAGAACACAAGTCCAAGCGAATCGGGCCCCCGCTCTAGCTCGCACCGCAATCGTTCGATAAAGGATGAATGATACACATTGTCGCTGGATACCCAGGTCACATACTTGATCGCTGGATCTTTAAACAACTCATCGAATCCCCGGTTAAGGGCATGGGATACTCCTTGGTTCTGAGGGAGTGTAACCAACTGAACGCGCGGGTCTCCCATTGCTGCGTGAAGCGCCGGCTCTATCATTTCCGGCGCTCCGTCAATCACAATGATGAAGCGAAATGCCCTGTAGCTCTGGACTAGTACGGATGAGATCGCAGCTTGCAGATAACCAATATCCTGTTTGTACAGCGGCATAACAATCCCCGTATCTACCATATCAATCCCCCCTGACAAACTTTCGCTTCATGAGGATAAACCGCCCAACATCTGACTGAAGCGATCTCGATAACGTGCTTGGGTGATGTTGTACTCCTGTTCCACAGCAGGCCAATATTTTTTGGTTCCCATTTCATCATGCCAGCGGTAGTTAACCAAGGACTCGTTCAGAAAAGGAAATGGATATCCTGCCAGCATTACTCGGTACCACATATCCAGATCATGGGTGTACGGCAGCAGTTCATCGAACAAACCGATATGTGCAAACAGCTCCTTTTTGAACATCACCGTACATCCATTGACCGGATTCCCCTGCTGGAAAAAACGGTAAAACTCCGTCAGGGACGGAAATACAGCAGCTGCCTGATAGGCTGTGACTTGGCTGTGTTGATTGATGAAATTGAAATTAGTATGAGAGATGTATGCACCCTGTTCGATCATAAAAGAAACCTGGTTATTAATTTTGTCCCTATGGTAGGTATCGTCGGAGCTGAGCCACGCAATATATTCACCGCTGGCATGCCGGATACCATGATTCAAAGCGCTGGCTGTTCCACCGTTAGACTTGCCCAAATAATGTATATAGGGAAGATAGGGCTGAAGCATATTAACATGTGTGGTGGACCCGTCATCGACGACAATAATCTCAAGCGGCCCATAGGTTTGTTCCAATGCGCTTTGCAAAGCCTGATCCACATATGCACAGTTATAAAAGGGAATGACGATCGTTACTTTTGGTCTCATATCGTTCCTTCCTTTCCAGCTCGGCGGTATTGAATCATATCCTCCAGCGATTGCCCCAGCTGTATGGTCGGCTTCCAGCCCATCTCCTCCAGCTCCTGCGCCCAAAATGCCTCCGTTGCCGCTGGCTCGGCTATATCTCCCCATTGTATGGGAATAGATATTTCCGCCAGCGCAACCATACGTTCCACGATATCTCCCAGTTCCACAATGCGGCCTGTGCAGACCGAGTAAATTCGGCCTGGCACTCCCTTTTCCAATAGCACGCCATAGGCGCGAACTGCATCACGAACGTCGAGAAAATCACGCTGCGCATGTCGGGAAGACACGCGAAACGGAGCTGCCTCCGTTACGAATTGCTCTTTCATGCGTTCTGTCCGAACGATATACCCCGCGAGTAATGCACAAAAGCCGGTGGATGGACCCGGGCCAATCAGGTTGCAAGGCTCTGCCAACATGACAGATTGCTCGAACAGCGCGCCCCACGAGAGCGCGACTGCCTCTTGAATGCTTTTGCTAAGGCTGTATGGATGCGTTGGATGGTATGGTGCCTGTAAAGCCGTCTTTAGCCGAGAACCCGCAACAACAATTCTGGCTTGGGGGAAAGGTCGCAGTACATCGAGCAGATACAGGGTGGACAGTACATTGGATTCCATATATAGCAATGGACTCTGCCAAGATTCAGGTACGGAATTTTTGCCACCCAGGTGAAGCACATAATCCGGAGCAATGTGTCGAATCACTTCGCCCAGACGTTTCTTGTCGAGCAAGTCGCACACATAAGGTGTAATACAGCCACGTGTGCCCGCTTCCAGGCTGAAATCCCCATCATTTTCAGTCTGTGAGGTCAATTTTGTAGCAGAAGCGGCAGTGCGAGTCAGCGCTGCCACCTCCCAGCCAAGTTTTGCAAAATAGCGGCAGGCATGCATCCCGGTATAGCCCGCCGCTCCGGTAATGGCTATGACTGGCCGACGTTGTTCCGCTGTGCTTCTGTCCATTCCAGCAGCTCCTTCAGCATGATGCTGTAGTGAGGAACATCGTAGAGCAGATCGGCCCGGGTAGAACGAAGCGTCCGGTCCTGCACCGGCTCATCCTTCGGCACGATCCGAATATCCTCTCTCTTCCAGATATCTTTGAACAGAAGCAGCAAATCATGCTTGCTGATCGGTTCAGGGTGAACCAGATGAATGAGTCCGTCCAGCGGCTCATTCATCAACACTTGTATCGCTTTTGCTAATTCCAGCGTTGTGACTCCGTTCCAAAAGACCCGGCGGTATCCGTCAACGTCTCCGCTCTGTTGCAAGAACCAGTGCAGCAAGCCAATCCCGCCTGACCGAATCTCCGGTCCGATAATAGAGGTACGGATGGTCAGATGCCGTGGTGCCTTTACTTCTCCGAGTATTTTTGTCAAAGCATAGGCACTTGTCCCATCAGGTTGATCTGTCTCCTCATATAAGCCAGGAACCCGCTTTCCTTCGAATACGCAATCCGTGCTGATATGAATCAATCGGGCACCGATACTGTCCGCCGTCTGCCGGAGAAGATGCGGCAGCAATCCATTGATTTGGTATGCCGCAATCTGATCTTTCCCGGCATATTGATTGAGTACGCCAACCGCGTTAATAATTACGTCTGGCTGTACACTCCGTACCAGCTGCTCCACCATAAAGCTGTCCTTTACATCCAGCAGGAGACCGCCTTTATTTGCGGAATCACGGGTGGTATAGAACACGTTATACCCGCTCTGGTTTTGAAAATACTTAACCAGAACATGGCCTGCCATGCCGTTCCCGCCCAAAATAAGCAGCTTCATTTGATGAACCCCCCGCTTTGGAGAATGCTTCGAATCTCCTCTTTTGACATCAAATTGAATTCCGAACTAAAGCTGCTGAACGATACCGGAGGGCACTGATTATAACGGTCCTTTAATTGAGGAATATTCAGTGTCGGGAGAATGACCAAATATTGCTCGTCATATACTACCGTTGTCAGGCTTTCAAAGTCACTCATCAAAATCTCGTGTATTTTCTCACCGGGACGGACGCCCTTTTCTATGATTTCTACATTTTCCACGCCTGAATCCTCAATGAGCACCTCAGCCAAATCCACAATACGGCAGGTTGGCATGGTCATGATAAAAATTTCGCCGCCAACGCTTTCTACTGAAGCTTTGAACAGTAGACTGATGGCATCACGCAAGGTCAGGAAGAAGCGGGTCATGTTCATATCTGTGATGAAAACCTTGCCCTTTTGGCGAATCTGGCTTTGGAACAAATGCACCACGCTTCCGTTTGTACCCAAAACATTACCGCCGCGTACCGTCACAAAACGTGTATCACTATTCAGCAAATTGGCGTAAACAATCAGTTTTTCTCCAATCGCCTTCGTCATACCATAAAAATTGGAAGGGTTGGCCGCCTTGTCAGTCGATATATATATGACCTTCTTTACCTGATTGGCGACAGCGGCCTCGATTACATTTTGGGTGCCTACGACATTCGTTTTGAGCGCCTCATAGGGCTGATCCTCACAGACAGGTACGTGCTTGAGAGCCGCCAAGTGGAATACATAGTCTACTCCTTGGCAAGCGGTAGTCAGCGCATCCTTATCCCGAATATCCCCAATACAGAAGCTGAGTCGTTCATCCTCAAACTGCCTGTTCATTGCAACCTGACTCGATTCTCCGCGTGAAAAGATAATGACTTCTTTGGGGTTACGCGGCAATAACTGGGCAACCAGCTCATGCCCCCAGGAGCCGGTACCGCCGGTAACCAAGATACGTTTGTTTTCAAACATGCCGTTTCCCTCCAAGCAGAAATTTTACTACCTTATCCGACACATCTTCCGCCAGATAGCCTGCGGGACATTGCCACTTATGAGCTATCCCGGTCATTAAGGCTACCGCATTTGCTATAACCTCGCCATCAAGACCGGACACGATATTGCTACCGCAATCTACCGTTTCCGGCCTTTCGGTCGTGCGACGCATCGTGACCGTCGGCACCCCCATGACACAGCATTCTTCCTGTACGGTACCGCTGTCCGTCAAAGCGCAGCGGGCATGTCGCTCCAGCAGAACGAAGTCAAAAAAACCGAACGGCTCGTGGAATTCTACCAGCGGATCAAGCTGGATCGGCGGGTGGCTTGCGATCCGGGCGGCCGTGCGGGGATGAATACTGCAAATGACACGCTGCCCGAACTGCCGGGCTACCCGGTTAAGACCATCCAAAATAGCCAGCAAATGCGGCGGATGGTCGACATTTTCAGCTCTGTGGGCAGTGACCAGGAAATATTTTCCTATCGACAGTCCTAACTTTTTCAGAATTTCGCTGCCGGATACCTCTTTCTCATAGTGTTGCATTACTTCATAGATCGGATTTCCAGTCAGTATAATTCGTTGGCTTGGAAAGCCTTCGCGTAGTAGATGCTGCTTGCTTTGCTCTGTATAAGGCATATTAATGGTAGAAATCGCATCAATGACGCGCCGATTCTTCTCCTCTGGCACATCCAGATCATAGCAGCGGTTCCCTGCCTCCATATGCACAACGGGGTAACCCATACGTTCCGCAAGCAGGGCACATAAGGCGCTGTTCGTATCACCTAGCAAAAGTACATGATCCGGGCGTTCCTTGTTTAAAATGTCCTCCATCTGCGAGTACATGGCAGACAGTTGTTTGCCCAGCGTTCCCGCTTTCTCCTGAAGCACATAATCCGGGGCGCGCAAACCCAGCTCGCGGAAGAATTGTCCGCTCAGGCTTTCCGTATAATTTTGGCCCGTATGCACAAGCACATGTTCATCTGCATAATGGTCCAGCTTCGGAATAATCAGGCTGAGCCGTATAATCTCCGGTCTTGTGCCGAGCACGGTCAATATTTTCATGGTTTTGGAACCCACCTTTGCTGTCGTTGTTTCATAGAACTGTGGAGTTCAATGAATAATAGCCATCCAGCAGACTGGCTGTGCTCCGGCTAAACGTTCATCTCAACGGTCCGGTGTATGTTCACCCGGACCGTTGTTTGGAATGCTGTCTGGCCTTGAGTATGACTCGCTTCTGCTTGTGCGCTTTGGATCGCCGTGACAGGAGTTTGAGTTTCCGCTTGAGCTTCTGTTTGGACTTGGATCTTCGATATAACGGGGACCCGTGAATTTTCTTGAGACGGCTTCTGCCAGCGCTTTTCTTGTACCTTCGATTCCGCAGTCTGGTATGCTTGCGTCCCTTTGGCCATCTTGCCCGAATACTACGCTTGCGGCGAGGCAACTCAGATGGTGCCTCAGGCAAAGGGGGAGCTGGTTGTGGCAAGCCCTGAATAGCTGCATATTCAATTGGCGGCAGGCCCAGCACCGGCAGTTGATTAACCACCGATTCGGGAAATTCTCGAACAGTGTGGGCATAAGCCTCAGGTATAGCAGTGACCTGACGCAGTCCTTCGCTTTCCCTCGTCCATACCGGTCCACCCGGCTGCTGAATCAATGGGAACCAATGCGGATGATGACATACCCATTGACTGACCATGACATGCAGACTGCTTCGGTAGGAATCGGGTCCGTACACACGCGTAGCCGCACTGTTGTTGCGCACACCAATTCGTTCCATTTCCTCGGGATGATCGAGCAGGTAGCCTACTTTTTGCGCCAGGATGTCGCTGTTTCCCGGCTCTACCAAAAAATCTGTATTTCCAGTCGCCTCCATCAATTCCACAAGCCCGCCCTGAGCAAAGGCTACTACAGGCTTGCCGTAAACCAGACCCTCCAGGGCCGTCATACCAAAGCCTTCCTCCACCATGCTAGGGATCACAACAATATCCATTGCGCTATAGGCTGTTGAGACGGACTCCTCAAATGAACTGAACTGGAAGCGGCGGCTAT
The DNA here is from genome assembly GCF_000307675.1 of Paenibacillus sp. ICGEB2008. NCBI lineage: Bacteria > Bacillati > Bacillota > Bacilli > Caryophanales > Paenibacillaceae > Paenibacillus > Paenibacillus sp. ICGEB2008. Next base: position 138,310 of record NZ_AMQU01000014.1, on the reverse strand, counting down.
AACGGGACTGGCGAATCAAAGAGACACATTTTACGTAATACTCGGAGTCCACTGAGCTGCCGATGATCCAGAAACGACACTGCGAATTGGTTTCACACAGCTTTAGAGCCATTTGGACAAAAGGCAACAGCCCTTTGGCTTCGTAGATAAAGGATGAAATATAACCAATGCAGATATGAAAATCCCGCAGTCCCAGCTTTTCACGTTTCCTCTTCCGTTCCAGCACATGCTCTTTGGGAGACGGCATTTCCATATCCCGACATGGAGACAACACCGTATGCTGACGTGTCAATCCCCCGCCATACAAAGGACGCATAACCGCTTGCGAAATGCCGATGACCCATTGGCTATAACGCTCAATAATGGAGACAGAAACTGGCGTATGCGCATTTTGATTAATGACCTCAGTTATTTTCCAGATCACCGGAATATTAAGCTCTTGGGCAGCCATAGCTGGCATGACGTTCACACAGGTATTGACCAGCACCACATCAGGCCGAGCTTGCCCAAGCATCTGGAGCAACGGCGCGTACGCCACATGATTTCGCAAATTCTCCGCATCCTGCGCCAATCCCTCGTACGGGGTATACATGCCATGCAGCATGAATAGATTCTGAATCTGGACAGTGATCCCACGCTTGCGGGCCATTGAGGTTAGCCGCCCTTCACCAGGCGTTACCAGAATGCAATCGAAATACGTACGAACGTCTAGGCAAAATTGCAGCAGCAGCTTTTCCGCCCCTGTAATACTGCGAACGTTGCTGACATGGCTGAATAGCATCATTTTCGGCTTGATCGGAGTTCACCTCCTTTAAAAATAACAACCATCGGACGTGTGTGAATGGCCTTATGGGAATATGACCGATAGCAGTTGGTCAATCCGGTGACCATACGTGTGCTCCCGCAGGGTTCGTTCCAGCGCACGCAGAGCAATCTCACGGCGCTCCTTTTCATGCGTTAAATAAAACTCAACCTTCTCCAGCAGTTCCTGCTGAGAACTGTAAGTTTCAATCTCTTCGCCTGGCTTGTAAAAACGAGCCAGATCGTCTCTTGTATCCGTCAGTTGCAACGTGCCACTAGCGGAAATTTCAAACGTACGAGGATTTGGCGAAACCCCCGGAATTTTCAGTGAGTTGTTGTTCACTGAATCATCCTGGTGGGAACGATGAAGATTAATTACGATTTTGCTGCCGTTATACGTATCATTTGTCTCAGCCGGAGACATCCAGCGTCCCAGCTCAATTTTGTCACCATACGACTGATAATCCGGGAGACGATCCCACCAGATTCCGTTGATTTTAATGTTACGAGCCATGAGCTGCGGCATAATCGGATTGAAAAAATAGATGCGATTCCAGTAGGCTGAACCTGTAAATCCAATCTCACGCCGGACTGAAGCAGGCGAGCTGAGTGGGAAATAGTGAGTCAAAAATGCTCCAAAGGGCAAATAGTGCACAGACGTGCAACCCAACTGACGATACAGTTCTATACAGTTCATTTCTAAGGTGAACACATAATCATAATTCGTCACAATTTTGGTCGTCGTATCGGTGTAATAGGGATCGTCCGTCAGCCAGATGGCAGTGGGAATGCCCAACTGGCGTACTGCAGCCACCTGTTCTAACGGTAGATCCATCCCATCCAGTGCCAGCATCAGATTCGGACGAAGCTGAGCGGCAATATCTCCTACCGGCTGGCGCGGGTCTGTTACGGTAACCTGAGCCGTCATGCTCTGCAACGTGGTAATGACCGCCTCATCCAGCGGAGAATACGGAAGGCCTTTGCCCGAGACGACATACAGTACATGGATCTGTCGAGAAGGGAACGTTGCTTTGGTTCGCGACATAATCGCGTTAGCACGTCCGCGCAGGTATCCCTCGTCGTATCCGTCATGGATTCCCGCAGCTCTCCCCTTCTCCCAGGAGGCCGCCGCCGTCTGGTGAACAGCTGGGTCATACGGTCCTGTCGTAGATATCGTCATCACTTTCACTCCTCACTGTTTATGGTGTTTACTTTAGGCCATCGCCTTGTCCAGCAATTCTTCCATACGATTCGAGTACCTATGCTTTTGCATGGTTGTGTGCAGTGCGCGCCAGGCTATGCGTTCGCGTTCCCAGTCATGCTTGAGATAGTAGTCCAGCTTCACTTTCAATTCCTCTGCTCCCGAGAAGGTCTCAATGTCATAGCCTGGTTGGTAATAACGGCTCAGATCCTTCCGCACATCCGTCATTTGAAGCGTTCCGCAAGCAGAAATTTCGTATGTCCGAGGATTGATGGACTCCGCTGACAACTGGTGTGTATTCCGATTATCCAGTCCGGGGTCTGTCGGGCGGTGCATATTGATAACAATTTTAGAGCCGTTATAGTATTGAGCGGTCTCTTCCGGTTCCATAAAACCCGGACGGATAAAGCGTTCCAGCACATCCCGCCGGGTTAGCCGATCCCAGTGCCCACCTACGATCAGCACTCTTTTATCCGCCAAGAAGGGAGCAAGGTAGTCAAACAGCTTCACACGGTTCCAGAAGGCATTCCCAATGAAGCAAATATCATGCTGATGCTCACGCTCTACCCGACGTGGATAAAAGATACGGGCTGACACAGCAAGCGGCATATAGTGGACCCTCGTTACTCCTTGATCCCGATAAAATGGCAGACAAGAAATTTCATGCGTAAAAACGACATCGTAGGATTGGCAGATCAACGCCGTATCCTCCGTAAAGTAGGGATCATCTACAAACCATATGGCCGTCCGAATGCCCATGGCTCGTATTTGTTGTATCTGTTCCAGATGATCCGCTGGAAAAACATGCAGCCCGTTCATGACCAATAAGAGGTCTGGACGGTGAGCCTCAGCGTCAGCCAGCATCGTGGCAGGAGTACCGATGGCGCACGAGCTGCATATTTGGCTCAATGCTTCTTGCACACCTGTGTCTATAGCTGCGAAACCTTGCGGAATATACAACACTTTCAACTGGCGAACCGCAGGTTGTATTGCCACGACCTGTGACAGAGCAGCCGTGCAACCGCCCATTCTGCGCCCTTCCCGATAGCCGCATCGGTGTGCTTCGCGTTCATTTCCGCTTCGTTGATCATTCACATCCTTCACCCTGTCCTGTTGTAGGATAAACTTCTGTCACTCCTAAACTATATGCACAGGGGTCAAACGCATCATGGACGACTGCCACTGCCCGGACAAAATTGGCGTTTGCCCGTCCAACTACCGAAACGCAAATAACCCCGAAGCTGCTAGGCTTCGGGGGGGTTAACCGTAATAGATGATTTTCATAGTTTACTGTGCCTTGTAAGCGACCTGGTGGCCATCTTCATAACCTTTGGCAAAGCCTGAATTGAAACCCTCATTGTAAGCAGCATCATATCCCTGCTGGAATGCCTGCGGGTCATGCTCCAATACAACAGGAACGGGCTGTGGGTTCTCCGCAGAAGGAGCTGCGGTTGGATTAGCTTGAGGTTTTTTCCGCCGCCGCAGAAGAGAACGTCTTCTACGTACTGAATGAAGCCCCCTTTTACGGCGTCTAAGAGCAAGCAGACGTCTTCTTCTCCGTTTTAACCTGCGAATGCTAGAACGCCGGGCATCTTTACGTCTTTTGCGGGCTTTGTCTCGAGTAGTGCGTTCCCACCTTGTACTCATTTTCATTCCTCCTTTGCTTTCTCGTCTGGGTTTCATTTTTTTGAACAGGCACATGGAGCCACGGCTTCGTCGGTTTCCCATATACCTGTCTTCTTAAAGGAATACCTGCCAACATTTTCGTGATTTCTCCCTGATAGTTGCTGAGTATACGGATGGTCTCTTCCAGACGGGGAGCCGACATATCCGCATGGGGCGTCAAGTCCGCAAGACTGGTCAGCATCCGGGCAACGGCGTGCTGGCTGGCAGCAATAGACTCCATCATATCCAGCTTAATCTCACGTTCACGCCTCATGCTCATTAGTTCATATCCCCCGAGCCCATGCCTCCCATCATCCCTTCCATTCCGCCACCCTGCTGCTCATCCTGGTCCAGCAATGCTTTGAGATTGCTGCATAGTCCAGTCTGAAGCCGGGTTAATCCCTCCAGCATTTCCACCATCTGCTCGTGAATTTCCAAAGGCCGCCCCAGCTGCTCTTCATCGGTGTCAAATGCGTGAGGCGCCAGATGGTTCAGCGTCCAATTACGCATTTTTTCTGCTTCGACCGCCTTGGCCTCCAGGATCATAGACACATTCCGCTGCATCTTGGAGGCTGCGTCCAACATGTGAATCATTGCTTTTTCCCTACTCATGTGTTCACTCCCTACCCTCGATTGTTACACTACTCCTCTTCCGAGTATGCCGTCTCCTTCACGACACGAACGAGCATTTCAGCCATTGCTTCCTGAAGGTCGGCAATACCGTTCAAATAGGCAACAATGCTTTTGTTTACTTGTCCCGAGCTATCAATAATGCCCGGAATTCCATCAAAACGCGGCTCCTCATCCGGCAGTTCATGTATGATCTGTGCCATGCGCACGACCACCTGCCGTTCCGCATCCAACAGCCTAGACATCTGCTGCTGCGAGTGCGAAATATGGATCAGCAAATCATCTAACTCGTTATGCATAAGCCCCTCCTTTATGTGTTCCGCCGTGCGGAACGCACGAAATACCTACGGGCTTTCCGCTACTACAGCGTATGCCGCAGCGAGTAGTCGGTTCCGCCTAAAAAAGCCTATTCGATCATCATAAATGCCCTTGCAACACTGGTGGAGCAATAATAGGCTGCTTCTCCGGCAATGTCGACAATTCTTCGGAGGACAAAAACTGAATTGGATAGTCCTCAGCCCGCCAGCTCATCACAGCGTAGAGGGTAAGGAACGGTCTTTTCCAGCCGTTGCCGATTTGGTACAGTTGCCCACCTTCAGCATACAGTAACTCAATCCACCGTTTGCGTTGAGCTGGGATATGAAGTGTGGGCAACATGGACATGTTCCCCAGCTCAGGAGCCGCCAGCACGGGCAAGGGTTCCTCAGGCGCCACAGCTACAGGGGGGGCGTCAGCGCTGCCGGAGACTGTCGCCTCCGGCTCACCTACCAAGGGAAGCGCCAACAAATCAAGCTGAGACACTCTAACGAGACGCACATGTTTATCTCCCGCATCACTGGCTCCATGCAGCCGCCGTCTACTTCCCGGCTCTATCCGAAATACTGCACCGGACGGTCCCTGAACAAGCGCTCCGACGGGATAAAAACTTGCTGCTGATAAGTGGGCTTCCTTACTTGATAATCCTTGGCCGTGCGGCTCTGCTGTTCCAAATTCCGGGTCGTGGAACAGCTTATCTGCGTCCCCCCACTTTTGGATAAAAAAGGATCGGTTCCGGCTCCTTTCCTCCGTTGAACCGATCCTTTCGGCCGTTTGAGGAAAACCATAAACCGTATCCCGATCACTTTCTGCAAAATGGATAAACGCATCTCCGGCAATTGCCATACGTATCCCCAACAAGCGTACACGCAGCAGCCAATCTGCATGGGCTTCCTCAATACTGTGGCATCCTTCGTCCCAATATCCCGTCTTTACCAAAGTGTCTCTGCGCAGTAGTAGACAAAATGCGGCCAGGCTTTCAGTCTCTCGCCATGCATCTGGGTTGGGAATATTATGGGCCGTGGCAAATGGACGTACTTCATTTTCATTCATATCAGGAACCTCAATCTGCTGTTCTCCGAATGGACCATTCGTTACAGGGCCGACAACTCCCATACGCGAATCGCTGTATAAACAGCCCATCAACCGGTCCAGCCAGCCAGGAGTCACCATCGAGTTTGGGTCCAGTACAACAATAGTTGTACCTTTGGCCATCATCAGTCCCTGATTCAGACTGCCGATCATCTGAACATCCTTTGTTAGCAGCGCATAGCGTACAGCGATGCTTTTACGGAGCAAATAGGTAGGTGTCCCGTCCGTCGAGCCGCAGTCCACTATAATAATTTCGTGAGGATGGCTCGTATTCTCCTCAATATGATGAATGCAAGCACGGAGCTGTTGAAGCTGATTGCAGGACACAATGATAATACTTACGCCTTCAAAAATCTTGCCGAACGAAGCCTGCCCCAACTTCCTGCCTTGCTCCTGGCCCCTGTTATATCCTGACCAATAGCCCTTTTTTCCGAGCCGTTTGCTGTGTTTCCTTTGCGTACTCAGGCGTTTCATGCCGTTCACTCCTCCGGGTGGCATTATGCCTATACTATATGCCTGGCCCGGCTGGATGGTGTTTCATTGAAATCAAGGTAGAAGTCCCTTCATTTTCACTCCAGCTTCCTGAAGGGAATCGAAGGTTCCTGCGTCGCTCCAGTAGCGCCGTAAAATATCATATTCCAGCTTGCCTTCAGCAGCATAACAGTTATTAACATCGGTGATCTCAAGCTCACCACGTGCTGAAGGCGTTATTTCCCGGATCTTATCGAATACGGCAGTATCGTACATATAGATACCCGTAACGCAATATTTGGACTGGGGATGCTGCGGCTTCTCTTCAATCCGCGTAATGCTCTCCGGGCGCTCGGGATCAAACACAGGTACCCCGTAACGACGGGCATCTGCCACCTTTTTCAGCAAGACTCTGGCACTCCCCGGTGGCTGTTGTTTGAAGCGTTCGATGACAGGTCCCAAGTCTTCCTTGAACAAATTATCACCTAATAAAACAGTGAACTTCTCCTCTGACTGCATGTAGCTTCTTGCCAAATCGAGTGCTTCCGCAATGCCGCCCGCTTTTTCTTGAATCCGGTATGTCAATTGGACACCATAATTACTGCCGCTGCCTAAAAAATCAGTGTACAGTCCGGCCGATTGTTTACCAATAATAATGAGCATATCGGTAATCCCCGCTTGTCGCAGCCTTTCAATACCATATACGATCATCGGATACTTGCCGACCGGAAGCAGATGCTTGTTGAGTAATGTAGTCAACGGATGAAGGCGCGACCCGGTTCCTCCTGCGAGAATAACCCCTTTCATATCTTCCTTCCTCCTTCGACAGCATGTTCAGTGCATGGGATTCCCGTTTCGATAAACACTCTGGGATCTACGCTCCATTTTTCTATAAATAATCGATAATTCCGCTCAATCAGCTCTTTGAGCCAGGAAGATTCCGAGCGCGAAAAGCTCGCATTTCCCTGGTGATAGACAAAACAGTCATTGCACATTAGCAGCTTGTAGCCATGCACGCGTGCACGCAGACAATAGTCGTCATCCTCATAATGTCCGGGGCTGAACCGTTCATCCAGCAATCCGATCCGTTCCATCAGCTCACGCCGGAATAACAGGCAAAACCCGACCAACCGCTTGACCTCTTGCCATCTGGAGGGATTACTTGCATTATTCTGCTCCGCATACCTCAGACAGCTGGCCATATCTCCTTCTATTCCGTGAATCTGCTGAATACCGCTGACGTAATTCGTCACCGGTCCCACCAATCCCACTGTGCTTTCACTATGCAAAGCAGCCAACATATTCGATAGCCATCCCCGTGTAACCGTCACATCATTGTTTAAAATGACGAATTGGTCACCCGAAGCCAGACGAATTCCTCTGTTACAAGCTGCCGGAAAGCCCCTGTTTTCAGGAAGACGTATGCTAATTAGCCGCTCAGATGCGCAAAAATCATCCGTCCCGTCATTCGAAGCGTTGTCCACAACAATAATTTCATACGGTGCATCTATGGTATGTGTTCGAATCGCCTCGATACACGGCTTTAATAAATGCAGGCCATTATAAGTCGGAATAATGATGCTCGTCAGACTCATCGTGCATTCCTCCCTTTGGCAACGTCTACCCGTGTTGGAACAGGCCCTAACGGAGAATACCCGGCTACCTGAAACACGGCCGTCAGCGCCTCTGCATGATCGCCGATAATTAATTGCTCCATAGCGTTCCCTTTCCCGACATTGAAGGTCCGCTTGCGGTTTGTTTTAATCACATCGACAGCATGTACGGCTGCCACGATCATGCCATGCAGAATCGCCATCGCATGGGCCTTCGGCGGTACCGCAAGCACGGCTGGCCCAAGTTGATCCAGCACACGCCGAGATAATGCATGCGGTACAGCGGTCAATGAGCTTGCTCCAAGATCCGACCTGCGCAGTACGCGGTTCAGAAACCCTTTGCACCGTGTTACGCTGTCCTGCTGGGTATAAGGCGGCAAATGTCTGCCCAGATCATTAAGCGCCACATCCGTTCCCTGATCCACCGCTTGAAGAAAAGGCAGCAAATCAGACGCTGGGATCGGCAAATCTCCGTCCACGAACAGCACAATATCAGCCTGCGTCAGACGTGCGCCTACCGCACGGCCAACATCATGCCCCAGACGACCCGGTACGTCGACGAGAGTCGCGCCAGGATGACGTTTGGCTACGGCGGAGCGCGTACCATCCGTACAGCCGTTTAATACGACCACGATATCCGCAAGCGGAAGTTTTTCCAGCTCACCCAGTACCCGGTCAATCGTAGTCTCCTCATTACAGACGCTGACCACGGCTGCTGCGGTCCCCTGCAATACAATATCACTGGAGGCTTCACGTTCCTCAGTCAGATGGACTTCGGGCATTTCTTTTGCCCGAGGTGAGAGTTTTCTCACCCTGCGGCTATGCATCGAAGCCGTCGTTTCTCGTTTTCGCTGTATACGTCTTAGCCCCCAGCCCGGGTCTTCACGCTTTCTTCTACGATATACTCTAGTCACGTTTTCACCTCGTCTCTGATCCGTTTGCGCTCCAAATCTGTATATCCCGCACGTGCTCCCAGACGTGATGTAAGCCAGGCAATAGCATCCAGGTGATCCTGGACAATTACATCTGCCAGCGGGTCCTTGCCGTTCTGTTTTTTACGTGTTGCGTTCATTTTACCGACAGCTATTCCATGTACAGTCACCACTCGCAACCCGGAGACGATGGACATCACTTGAAATAGCGGAGGTTTCTCCAAGGACTTTAGACCTATTTCCTTTAAAGCCTTTTGACTTATGGCGTGTGGAATACCAGTCATAGAGGCTCCCCCTAAATCAGCACGATTCGACAAGATATTCAATACATGCTTTGCCTCAACTACAGGATGTATGGGCGTGCGATTCACAGGTCCATGGTAATCATTCAGCACCACATCCGCTCCTGCACTTACGGCCTGTATAAATGGCCGAAGTCTGACGCAGGGAATGACGATATCACCATCCAGAAAAAGCAGGATCTGTCCGGATGCCGCTTCCGCTCCAATACGACGGCCAACATCATGTCCGAGCGGTTCCGGGAAGGAAAGTACACGAGCCCCCGCCGCCGCAGCCACCTTCGCCGTTCTATCGTGTGATCCGTTCTCAACGACGATAACCTCTGTATGTGGATGGACATGGCGCGCTTCGCGAATCACAGCTCCGATTGTTCTTTGCTCATTCATGGCCGGAATAATGACAGATACGATAATCTTTCCCGCTGATGATGGTTCAGATGGCCGCGCTTCGCCGATTTGTGCCCCTCTCTCCGTTTCGAGTACATCGCTCTTGTCAGAGACTATCGGCTTCTTATCCATGTTCGGCATTCGGTACGGCAGCCACATCTTAGAATGATAATAAGCCCTTGAATGCCGCCTCCGATTAATCTTGAATCCAGCTCTTCCACGCTTTTTCATGCTCCCGTCTCACCTCCCTTGCTGCTGTATAGATGAACAGCATGATTAGGACAGTTCAACATAACCTATGCGGTCCAAAAGCCGTGTGTAACGGCAAGCGTGGAGTCTTTTCGACACAGCAATTTTCGACTTTATTTTACAAAACTTATTATTCCTATTAAATAAATGAGTTTTTAGGGTCTAAAGAATCATTTTGGATAAATTTGTTACATAGATCTTCTCGTCCGTCATTCTCTGTGCTAATATCAGAGCCAGATGATGGGAGTTCGAAAAATCAACTTTTGTTTTTTTTGCATAAGGCAACTTTTTTCCATTATCCGCTTTTATTCCACTATCTTTTTATACGACAGGAAGGGAGGGGTTTGTTACCTTTTTAGGCTACTTGCTTCAAATGCAGTACCCTCTTTTCACGCACGCTTCATGAAAAACACTTCGGTATTTCTCTTCATGTTCCATTCTTCTATTCCAGACGACAACACGACCTACATAAATGGCGTAATGCCTTATTCAAAGCAGGATAATTCGTCCTGACATTAATCGAGGAGAGTGAATTTTTATGAAAAAAGTATGGTTTTCGCTTCTTGGAGGAGCTATGTTATTAGGGTCTGTGGCGTCTGGTGCATCTGCGGAGAGTTCCGTTTCGGGACCAGCACAGCTTACACCGACCTTCCACACCGAGCAATGGAAAGCTCCTTCCTCGGTATCAGGGGACGACATTGTATGGAGCTATTTGAATCGACAAAAGAAATCGTTACTGGGTGTGGATAGCTCCAGTGTACGTGAACAATTCCGAATCGTTGATCGCACAAGCGACAAGTCCGGTGTGAGCCATTATCGACTGAAGCAGTATGTAAACGGGATTCCCGTATATGGAGCTGAGCAAACTATTCATGTGGGCAAATCTGGTGAGGTCACCTCTTACTTAGGAGCGGTGATTAATGAGGATCAGCAGGAAGAAGCTACGCAAGGTACAACTCCAAAAATCAGCGCTTCTGAAGCGGTTTACACCGCATATAAAGAAGCAGCTGCACGTATTGAAGCCCTCCCTACCTCCGACGATACTATTTCTAAAGACGCTGAGGAGCCAAGCAGTGTAAGTAAAGATACTTACGCCGAAGCAGCTAACAACGACAAAACGCTTTCTGTTGATAAGGACGAGCTGAGTCTTGATAAGGCATCTGTCCTGAAAGATAGCAAAATTGAAGCAGTGGAGGCCGAAAAAAGTTCCATTGCCAAAATCGCTAATCTACAGCCTGAAGTAGATCCTAAAGCAGAACTCTACTACTACCCTAAAGGGGATGACCTGCTGCTAGTTTATGTGACAGAAGTTAATGTTTTAGAACCTGCCCCACTGCGTACCCGCTACATTATTGATGCCAATGACGGCAGCATCGTATTCCAGTATGACATCATTAATGAAGCGACAGGCACAGGTAAAGGTGTGCTTGGTGATTCCAAATCGTTCACTACTACCGCTTCCGGCAGTAGCTACCAGTTAAAAGATACCACACGCGGTAACGGTATCGTGACTTACACGGCCTCCAACCGCCAAAGCATCCCAGGCACCCTTTTGACAGATGCTGATAATGTATGGAATGATCCAGCCGGTGTGGATGCCCATGCGTATGCTGCCAAAACCTATGATTACTATAAATCCAAATTTGGACGCAACAGCATTGACGGACGTGGTCTGCAACTCCGTTCGACAGTCCATTACGGCAGCCGCTACAACAACGCTTTCTGGAACGGCTCCCAAATGACTTATGGAGATGGAGACGGTAGCACATTTATCGCCTTCAGCGGGGACCCCGATGTAGTAGGGCATGAACTTACACATGGTGTCACAGAGTATACTTCGAATTTGGAATATTACGGAGAGTCCGGCGCATTGAATGAGGCTTTCTCGGACGTTATCGGTAATGACATTCAACGCAAAAACTGGCTTGTAGGCGATGATATTTATACGCCAAACATTGCGGGCGATGCCCTTCGCTCAATGTCCAATCCTACTCTGTACGATCAACCAGATCACTATTCTAACCTGTATAAAGGCAGCTCCGATAACGGCGGCGTTCATACAAACAGCGGTATTATCAATAAAGCCTACTACTTGTTGGCACAAGGCGGTACTTTCCATGGCGTTACTGTAAATGGAATTGGCCGCGATGCTGCGGTGCAAATTTATTATAGTGCCTTTACGAACTACCTGACTTCTTCTTCCGATTTCTCCAACGCACGTGCTGCTGTGATCCAAGCCGCAAAAGATCTGTACGGGGCGAACTCAGCAGAAGCAACTGCAGCTGCCAAGTCTTTTGACGCTGTAGGCGTAAACTAAATCACATACACGATCCTCCTCATTTTCTCGTCCATCGACCTTTGCCATTGTGCAACTGTCACTTGGCTCTGCCCATACCATGGACGAAAAATAGGGGTGCAGTGTACAAGTCTGCACCCCTTCCCCCCTTATTTATGGCGCCCCCTCAAAGGGGCGTCCTTTTCTCTTATAAAAGTAATCCTGTATCTCTTGCTTTTTGCACAGCTTCTTCTCGATTGTTGACTCCCAGCTTGTCATAGAGAGTGGAGGCGTAATTTCTTACTGTCCCGTTGGATAGGTAAAGTTTCTCAGAAATTGATTTATAACGGTTTCCTTGAGATAAAAGATTCAAAACCTCTAGTTCACGTTTCGTTAAGCCATACTCTTCTCCATCTGACCTCGGTCCGACTGACTCTTCATCATCATTTCCGTCCCACATTCTATGGAACAAATCTTGGTTAATTACCGTGCCTCCCCGATAGACGAGGCGAATCGTTTCAGCCAGTTCACGCGATTCTATGGATTTCAGCAAATAGCCGTCAGCGCCGCTTCGCATGATTTCCTTCGCCCTCTCTGTATCCTGAAACGTTGACAGGATGAGGACGCGAATGTCAGGCCATGTCTCCTTGATTATTTGGGTTGCACGAATCCCATCCTGATTGGGCATCTCCAAATCCATTAATATTAAATCCGGATTCAGGCTTCTGCACAATTCCACAGCCTGTTCCCCATCTTCGGCCACCCCCACCACCTCTAGGTCCTCCTGTCCATCCAAGATGGTATGGAGACTGTCTCGGATAAACGAATGATCATCGACGATACACAAGCGGATTCGTTCATCGGACAATTGTACCAGTCTGGGTAACACGCATGAAATGAACGTCCCTTCGCCTTTTTCGGAGTATACAGTGACTCTTCCTTGTAACTGTGTCGCACGTTCTTTCATTGCAGTTAATCCGAAGCCATCCTTCCACTCCTCCACTCCGCCGCCATTATCCTGCACATCCAATCTCGTCTGTTGCGGTTCAAAATGCAGTGACACAATGATTTCAGTGGATTGTCCATGGCGCACGGCATTAGTCAGCGATTCCTGCAAGCTCCGATAGAACGTCATTTTCGCTTGTTTGGAGACTATGTACTCTTCCCCTATTATTCGAGTGCGTACATTTACTTGTGCATGTTTCTGGAACTCCTCTGCTAATTGTTGCAAAGTAACAGTCAAGGGAAGTGATTCTTGTGGTGAATCTATTTGATGCAAATAGGCTCTCACTTCCTCCATACTGTTACGGGCCAATTGCAATAATGAGTCGATTTTTTGCTCTCCATCTTTTGTCGCTAATTCCGTACGCAATATTTCCAACCCCATAATGATCGAGGTATAGGAATGCCCCATCGTATCATGCAAATCTTTGGAAAGTCTATCGCGCTCCTCCAACAAAGTAATCTGCTCAATCTGAGATAGGTACTGTTCCAGCACAAGCTTCTGATTGCGAATAACTTCATTTTGGCGGTAATTAGAAACTAGTAAGTGAAAGGAAAATCCCATCGCAAAAGTCAGACCGATTTGTGGGATAATCGCCCATAGATCTGTTCCTGGGGAAAACATTGCAATGAGCAACGGAAACAAAACAACTGTGATAGAACCCGACCAACGGAATGATTTATGAGCACTATTTGCCGCGATCATGAAAGTTGGCATTAAAAATGCAAGATACGCCCCCGGAAATAATAAGGTTAAGTAGAAGCACACTCCGCCAAACAAAACCATCTCAGTAAGCAGATAGTAGCGATAACTGAACATTAAACAAATCCAAGGTACTGAAAATGAGACAACTTCCCAAAGAATGATGATCCAAAGTGGCACAGTTAAATGGTCTTGGTGTTGGATAGTAGTTATCATCAATGAGAACCAGATGACAAAACGTATACAAAGCAATAACCAGTCATACCAGAGCCATTGTTTCCAGGCTGTAAACAAATTATCACTCCTTAATAGCTTTGAACATAGAGCGCGTGTACATTCCAACGATTTGAACTAGGCTCTTTCCAATGCGGGTATTGATCCAGACGAGAATACACCCAGCGATCATGACACTTATAGCCTTTTCCCATGAATCTACAGCGAATCCCAATAAGTATAGCTCAAGATGTTGAAAAAGTATCGGTGTAATGATAAATACGAGCGGAGCTATGTACAATATAACGGCACATATGAGGCTAATCACCCCAATAAAAAATTTCTGCATAAGCCAAAAAACGGCCCTCCAATTGCTACTACTAAGAATTGCTTCTCTCGCTTTCATCCATTTATCCCTTCCACTGTTTGTCCTTGTCAGGATTGGCTCTATTGATATGTCCGTATAAACCTTCGTCTGAATGCGTTCATATTGGACAAACGTGTGAGTTGTTCGCAACACACGCGCCAACAAGGGAATACCCACGAAGATAACCGTCATCGCTAACGCAAATGTAATGCTGGCCAAATAGAAGCAAAAATAAAACAGTCCAGATCCGAAGGTAAACAACAAAAAGTAGAAATCTTGCAACCTTTTTCGAGCTGATTCTTTCGTCATTTGATTCTCTCCTACTCTTTATTTTATTTGCTAATACGTTATGATTGCCCTTCGAATCCTAACTTGTTGTCTGTCACATACGGTAGTGTCAAAGTGTCATGATTTGTAGGTCATGACTATAAAACACGCCGTACTACGCTCTATTTTTGATGTCATGCATTAGAAGACGAAAGGTCACTAGCTACTATGACTTGCCGCTTGCTACACTCGGTTCATACACGGGTGAGTCGACAACTCGGTGTGCTGACAAGAACATCGCAATAAAAAAGGAGAGTTCGAAAATGAAAAAAGCAATAAATAAAGCAAGCCTTGCACTGCTACTCATTTCTACCAGCATGATCTCTGCTTGTTCCCAACAATCACTAGAAGTTGGAGAATTAAAACCATCGACATCTACGGCCAATATTCAAATGACGAAAGCTCCCAATAATGCAAAAGAAGTAGAATCTTTTGCTGATCCGTTATTCGCGGAAAAAATGAAGAAGTACAATGTGAACGGTTCAAGTTTTGTCGTGGTCCATGATGGAAAAGTCGTCGTCAATAAAGGGTACGGTTATGCAGATAAAGAGAAGAAGATTCCAGTCAATAAGGACACGGTCTTCCAAATCGCTTCAGTCTCGAAAACTTTTACCGCCTTGGCCGTGATGCAACAAGTCGATAAAGGAAAGCTTAAACTAGATCAAGATGTACAACGGTATCTCGGTGGATTAAAAATACCCAATAAAACAGGAAAAGCCCTCACCTTGTTTGATATGTTGACCTATACCAGCGGCGTAGATTATCCCGATATCACCACGATAACCGGACCCGAATACGTTAATCGAAATATATCTATGAAGGAGTTTATTCCTAAACATATGCCGACAGTGGTACGATCGCCCGGTGAAGCTTATACGTATGACAACTTCTCATTTTTACTCGCAGGATATGCAGTAGAGAATGTTACGGGCATACCTTTCTCACGATATATGGAAAAGAATATTTTTAAACCCTTAGGCATGAAGTCTACCAGTGTGCGCTTTACGCCTGACCTTCTCAAGAGAATGGCTACACATTACAGTCCCACTGGTGATCCTCATCCAACATATGGGCACGCTCCAACTGATGGACCACAAGGAAGCATTTTGTCTACTGGAGAAGACATGTCAAAGTACATGATTATGCAGCTACAGAATGGAAAGTTTGGAGGTAAACAAATCGTAAGTAAAAAAAGCATAGATATGATGCATGCCTACCAAGTTTTCGCAGATAAGACGATTCCTATTGCGACAGTTGGATTTGAGACATATTTCAACGACTTTGCCAACGGTCAACATGTAGTTTTAAAAGGCGGAAACATGCCGGGACATTCTTCATTGATGGTTTTGGTGCCTGAACAAAAAACCGCATTTTTCATGTCCTACAATAATGATTCCATGATGAGTCTAGATGTGTACGATGCGTTCATGGATCATTACTTCCCTCGAACTATCACTGTGAAGAAACCAACGTACCACCAGTTAGCGGAAAAAGAAGCGCAAAAATACGTCGGTATGTATCAAAATACACGTGTATTCGCGATTCGTACTCACTTTTCCTATGAGAATGGGGCGTTGGTCATGGAAGATGAAACTGCGGGAAAGCAAGTACTCAAAATGATTCACCCATTGTTGTTTGAAGATGCAGAAGGAAACAAGCTCGCTTTCCAGAAAAACAAAGCTGGAGAAATCGCGTATTTTTATTACACCAGTCCTAAAGGTCTAGGCGTTGTAGCTCAATCTCAGAAAATCAATCTCAAACCGCCTTTTGCAGATGTCCCGCAAAAGAGTAACTATAGAAGCCATATAGACAATCTTCATGCTTTAAACATCATGAATGCTAAAACAGGTAATCTATTTAACCCGAAGGGCACGATGACACAAGGGGAATTTGCTGACGCCTTGTTGCTCGCACATGGAGGTTATATTTTCCCAGACGAAATCGAAAAAATCAAGAAGCAACTCAAAGTAGGCATACCAAAATATGATCGCGCAACTCCGATTACCAGACAAGTCGCAGCAACCATGATTCAAAACTTGAAGCAGATTCAACCTGACCAAGCCACTCAGGTGAAATTGCTCGACGCTGCAGATGCCTGGGCGGTCCAGTCCATTCAAGCCCTTGCCTCACAGGGAATCGTAGATCCGGATACCATCATCAATACTGATGGCTCCTTTACCTTCCGTCCAAAGAATTTATTGCTGCGTCAAGAAGCGAGCGCCTTGCTTGATTTGGCTTTTGGCTATCATGCTTTGCCTATTAAACAGAAGTAAAAAATGCCTTCACCAATTATCTGACGTCCCTTCTAACTTCTCCACGCGTTGCCGCCTCCACCCTTATGTATAAGGCGTCCCATTATGGGACGCCTTTTTTCATTATGAAGTTGATTTGCAACTTACATTCTGGCCTTTTACTAGTGTCCCATTGCAATCCAATGAACCCATCCCTCACATGTCGAACCCGATTGTCTGCGTTCCACTGTAAGCACTGCCGAATACCTCTGTCGCTGGGTAACAGATACGGTTATTCCTGGTAAGCTCGCATTGGCGGTGATTGCATATTGCGTATCTATAAAAGGCTTCTCAAACACAACGTTCACTTTGCTTGTAACTTCTTGTGCAGGAAGATAAAAAGAAGTGCTACCAAATTGAGGTGAAGTCACTTCACTGTCAGTAGTCCCGTCATCGGTCACTGAGCCATCATGAATGGCATTCCGACCTAATTCTTTTTCAGTCTGAGAAGCTAGATGGTTTTCTTGCTCTAGCAAGCGCATTCGCTGCTTTGGACGCTGTCTCCCTTCCGCAATGTGAATACTGGTTATGGAACAATCCAATAACGAATCTCGCTCGGTCTGACCTTCCGTCTTCATAGATGCCATGTCGTGTTCCGTTCCGCATTCGGTATCTGAGTCAGGCACAGACAACAGCAGCACAGATGCTCGATTCATCTGCATCGCTTCCTCTAGCGTTTTGGGAAGCTTATGCTTTTTCCATGCCGCTTCCTCTACAGCTTGAAGCGAGGTATTCTTCTCTACGGGGACAGGTATACTTGCCGTTCCACGCTGAGTGGGTCTGTGACTGCCAGCGCCAGCAGGCGAAACCGTTTTCTCCTTGTTTACACGGGGAGAGGGGACAGTATTGGAATGGTTACGCCGTGCTATTTTTTTATCCTTAGGGTTATGGTTCGTGCGATGGTTCATGATGACCGCTCCTTTGACACAGGAGTGAAACAGCGGTCGCTCCGCTTCATTCACCCAGGTGGGAATCATGGCCTAATGCCTATGCGATAGCCTATGCACGTAACCACGACCACGTCACTCAATTGCACAGTCTGTTACAATTTGAGCCCAGCGTTCTGCAGAGTGCTGCCATAAAAATTGGCTCCGCACCTCCCCCAGCCCGGCTTCTCCCATCCGTTGCCGTAAGTCAGGCTGCTGGAGCAACCTGATGATGGCGTCGGCCATTTCCTGCTCGCCGTGTGACGGATAAACCAACCAGCCTGTCTTGCCGTGTTGTATAACCTCCGGAATACCACCGATTCGTGAGGCTACCACAGGCACGCCTGCCGCCATGGCTTCCAGATTGACCAGCCCGAAGGCTTCAGCTTCTACTGAAGGAACAACCGCCACATCGGCTAACTGATATAACGAGGCCAATGCCGGATGCGGCACATAACCCAGGAAGTGCACATGCCTCGCCAACCTTAGTTTACGTATCTGCCGATGCAATGCTGCGGTGTATGGCGTGAGGCGGTCGTGACCGTAATAGGCACTCCCTGCTATAAGCAGCAGCACGTCCGGACAGGTATGGACGATACGCCGCAAGGCCTTTAGCAACCGATGAACTCCCTTCCCCGGCACCAGTCTGCCTGCATATAACACGATTCGGCGGCCTGACCAGCCGAAATCTTCCAATCGAGCCGACCTGATCGCTTCTGCTGCAGGAGTCCACCGTGGTAGGAAATCGCCAGGATGAATACCCAGCTTGTTGATGACGATGCGCTCTCTGACCGCATCGGGACTGTCAGAAGCCACAACAGCCCCTAAATACGCACTGTTCACAATAATACGATCCATCGGCAACAGCAGCCTACCCATGTCCTTCCGTTTGAGGTGAGGCTCCCGGATGAACGTGGTGGAATGCAAAGTCAGCACAATTTTGCTATCGGGCAAAGCCTCGCGAATAGCATAAGCAACTGCGGGGCGGTTGTGTACATCTATAACCGCAGGTAACCATCTTTTCAAATCAGCAATTACCTCGGGAATATAACCCGCTCCCCGCGTATAGCGCATACAAGGAATTCCGTCAACATCGCCGTGATCCGGTGTTTCTGCCCCTCTTATGCCATAGATCTGTGCCTGAAGCTTATGGCTAGCCAGTGGTACCATACGAGCAATTACCCTCTCCACTGAACTGCTGCGGGACGAAGGTATAACAAAAGAGCCCGGTGTAATGACTGCTACCTTCAGCCTCTGCATCACCTCACCTACTTTCCTTACCTTATTCCTTCACCCTTCAACACTCATCTTGTATCATATCGTCTCTTGCTCTGAAAGGTGCTTGGCTTATGACTTTGGGCATATCGCAAGGCTAGCGTCCATGCCTGGCCGATCTTTGATACATATGATGGACTAGAATCACAATATGGTCAGTTGGATTGACGATAAGGAGGGCGGACATACTCATGTTGCATGTCGGCGTCATGCTCAACCCGGCAACTTACCGGGGCATTCCCGTCATGAGGACGCGATATGAATCTATCGCCAATTACGAGGAGGCCGGGTTAAGCCACGAGTTAATCCCCTGCTTTCTTCGTCTGGAAGATATTCATATATCGACCGGAACATGCCGGGCTTTTGTTAAAAACGGCAACGAGTATCGGCAGATGACTCTTCCGTTGCCGCCAGTCATCCACAATCGCACTCTCTATCGGCAAAATGAAAATGCCCGCGATATCAACAGACTGGTACACAAGGGATTCTATATTTTTAATGAACAAAACCGTTTCGGCAAAGACCATATACATGCAATTCTACAGGAAGACCCTCTGCTACATTCCCACCTGCCCAAAACATTGCAAGGCGATCCTTCTTCCATCCGCACCTTGATGGAGCAAACCGGGGATGTTGTAATTAAGCCCAGTAGCGGCAGCGTGGGTAGAGGAATTATGCGGCTGAGGCATTCCAGCGGAAGCTGGACATTGCAATGTGCTCATCCAACGATACCTGGGCGTTGGTCCACACTACGGTTGAATGTCGGAGAACTCCCTTTATTTCTGCATAAGCGACTGATGCGTGTGCCTCATATCATTCAGGAAACCATTCCGCTTGCTTTATGCGACAATCGTCCATTTGATATCCGTGTGACGGTTCAGCGCGGATATGGCGGAATATGGGGCGTGACAGGCATGTTTGCCAAAATTGCTCCATCCCACACTTTCGTCTCGAATGTAGCCCAGGGCGGTACGGCCCGTTCCCTACCAGAGGTGTTATCACGAACAGAGACAGTTCAAAACTCAAACATAGCCCGGCTGATGAATGAGCTAGAGAGACTCTCATTGCAAATCGTCCACCGATTGGCACAACACCTGCCCCGTCTGGCCGATGTCGGACTGGATCTGGGAATTACCCATGAAGGCAAGATTGTTTTTATCGAATGCAATGGTCGTGATCAGCGCTATGGCTTTAGCCAGGCAGGCATGAGTAATGTCTGGAAAGAAACGTACGCTCAGCCAATAGCTTACGCACGTTGGCTTCTCGAACGAATGTCTTCGTCAGGCACTGAACGTTCACCAGGCCGTCCCCTGTATTGATTTACGTCACATTCTGTGTCAATATAGTTCAGAGCGGCCGGACAGGTTCCGGCCAAGACGGCTCGGAAATGAACAAGGGGGATCTGTAATGGCAAAACAGTGGCTGCGGCTTATGACGGAGCTATCATCGCGCAAGTGGGTGTGCCGGATTGTGGGCTCCTTCGCGCAAAGCGGTGCAAGCCGACTTTTTATCCCCACCTTTATACGTACGTACCAGATCCAGACGCATGAGGCGGAACAGGATTGGAAAGAATATCGCTCCCTGAACGCCTATTTTACACGCAAATTAAAAGCGGGCATGCGCCCGATTGATACGAACGCCGAGGTGATGACCAGTCCGGTGGATGCACGGATTACTTTTACCGGCCCAATTACGTCTGGTACTCTTTTGAATGTCAAGGGGCAAGACTATACGCTGGAAGAGCTTCTTAACCGCTCTCCACGTCTTGAGAAGTACACACACGGTTATGCTTTTGTGCTCTATCTCAGCCCGACTGATTATCATCGCATTCATGCACCGGTATCCGGTACACTGGTAGAAAAGGAGCATCTGCGCGGCAAAGTATACCCAGTGAATGACTTCGGCTTGCAGCATATGAGGGGAGTTCTTAGCCGCAATGAACGACAGATTACGTACATGGCCCACGAATATGGTGAGGTGGCGGTCGTCAAGGTTGGCGCAATGAATGTGAGCAGCATCAAATATACGGATGAACAAGCGACTTCATGGACAAAAGGTGACGATCTCGCCTATTTCGAATTTGGCTCAACCGTCGTTTTGCTGACTGAAAACGGCACATTTGAGCCAGACCCCGCATTGAAGCTGGGGGATGTGGTGAAAATGGGACAACGTCTTGGTAGCTTTCGACACGATCCTAAAGCATAAATAAAGGATTGTAACAAAAAAAATAGCTGCACATTTGAGCATGGGGATCGAATGATTCAAATGGCTCATACGAAAAAGGACCCAGCGTAACTGCTTCGGTCCTTTTTGATTTATCCTTTATATTCGTCATGCGCTAATAGCTTATCGAATCTCAGACGGACTTTTTCCTGTATACTGCTTGAATTGGCGGCTGAAAAAAAAAGATGTCGCGGTACCCCAAAGCCTCCGCCACCTCAGTTACATTCATTCCGGCATGTAGCAACAGATGCTGCGCGCGCTCAATCCGCATGCTGATAATATGGGATTGCACGGAAACACCTAGCAGCTCCTTGAATTTTATCGAAAAATAACGCGGTGACAGCCCTGCACGTGCTGCCAAATCCTCGACTCGATGAGGAAGTCCCGGATGCTGGCGCACGTAGTTGGCCGTTTCTCGAATGACCTCGGTGAGCTGGTTACTGGCCTGTTGCTCCTGCGGTTCCTTCCGATCTGCACGCAGCAGATGAATCATCAGTTGCTTCAGGATCAGCCGGCCCTCCTCATCAGCCCCATAGGCACGCTCCAGACGCAGACGGACATATCTGGCAAGCATATGCTCCACCTCGAACGTTTCTTCCAGCATGCGGTAGCTGGCTGGAATTTGCTTGGGTTGTTCGGTGAGATCAAAATGAATATAAGTAAGTATGAGCGGCTTTTGCGGATTATGTGTGGCACGGGTATCGTCTCCCGGCTTGAACAAAAAACAACTGCCCTTGCTCACCGGATAGGCTTCCCCATTTAATACAACCGTTCCTTCTCCACTCCATACATAAAATAAATCATAGTTTGGCATCGGCTTCTCGCGTACCTGCCATTTCCAGCCCGGCTCGCACACAATTTTGGCAAAGGCCGGCAGCAGGATAAACGATGACGCAGATGTATCCAGCAAAATCTGTACCTCCTTTGGTTCATCTCTGGTTGTCCTGTTATCCCGTTATTTTATAATATAAGCGCAGCGCCACGATTAAGCAAAAAATACGCTCTTATGGCCCCTAATGCTTGTGCGTGACGCTTACCGTGTGTAATGCTATAATATGTAATCAAAATGACTTGGAAGGATGAAACGGGAATGAATCCACTGGCAGCGCAGTTAAATCAAAACATTCAGACAGGCAACGAGCATGTATATCAAATGCTTTCTCTTTTAGGTAAAGAGATTTATTTTCCAAAAGAAGGGATTTTGAGTCAATCCGCCGAGGCAGGGAAACTTGCCAAAAAGTATAATGCTACGATCGGGATTGCTACTGAAGGCAATGGTCCTATGCATTTGGAGGTTATTCAGGAGAAGCTGTCCGCTTACAGTCCCAAGGATTTGTATCCTTACGCTCCCCCTGCGGGCAAGCCTGAACTTCGTAGCGTATGGCGTGACAAAATGCTGAAAGAAAATCCTTCGCTGGCTGGAAAAGGCTACGGCCTTCCTGTAGTTACGAACGCGCTGACCCACGGTTTGAGCATCGTTGCCGACCTGTTTACGGATGAAGGAGATGCTGTCATTTATCCAGATAAAAACTGGGAGAACTATGAACTAACTTTCGGTATTCGCCGTCATGGACGTTTGGTGAATTTCCCGTTGTTCACAGAGGATCACCGTTTTAATAGTGAGGGACTACGCGAGGCGCTACTGGCGCAGAAAGAATACGGCAAAGCGATCGTTGTACTGAACTTCCCGAACAACCCGACAGGCTATACACCGGGCCTTGAAGAAGGTAAAGCAATTGTCGCTGCCATTCAGGAAGCGGCGGAAGCAGGCATCAATGTCGTAGTTGTGACAGATGACGCTTATTTTGGCCTGTTCTTCGAGGACTCTCTGCATGAATCACTATTCGGTCAGCTAGCCGGGCTTCATCCGAGAATTTTACCAGTCAAAATTGACGGAGCTACCAAAGAAGAATTCGTTTGGGGCTTCCGTGTCGGATTTATTACCTTTGCTTCGGAGCATCAGGATGTACTGAGCGCACTGGAACAAAAAACACTAGGGATTATCCGGGCAACGATTTCGAGCGGTCCTCACCCCTCTCAAACCTTCGTACTGGATGCTCTCAAATCACCAGAATTTGAACAACAGAAGAATGAAAAGTTCCAAATTATGAAGGGGCGGGCTAATAAAGTCAAAGCGTTGCTCGATAGCGGAAAATACGGGGATGTATGGAGCTACTATCCTTTCAATTCAGGCTATTTTATGTGTCTCAAGCTGAACGGCTTGTCTGCTGAACGACTGCGCACACATTTGCTGGAACAATATGGGGTAGGCACGATTGCACTGGGTGAATACGATCTTCGTATCGCGTTCTCATGTATCGAAGAGGAGTATCTGGAAGACCTATATGACATTGTGTATCGTGGTGCACAAGATTTGTTGAACGCCTAATCTGTCTGTATCAGGTTAGAATATATAGTATAACTAGCGGTATGCCAGATATTAGGGCATACCGCTTTTTGGGTCGGCTGACTATTGTCCATCATACGTCCGCACAATTATCCTTCCGCAGCGAGCAGAGATTCCTGTGCCAGTGGCAGCAGGATGACGACCTCCGTTCCCACTCCAGGCTCACTTTCATAGCGTATGCTCCCGTTCATGGCTTCAATAATTCGAAAGGAAACGACCGTTCCCAGTCCTGTTCCTACCTCTTTGGTTGAAAAAAACAAAGTACCCACTCGTTCGAGATGCTCCTGGCTCATGCCTTTTCCAGTATCCCTGATACTCAGACATGCCTGCTCTTCCTGTATCGCCAGCTTTATGTATACCCTGCCTCCATCTTCCGCAGCTTCAATCGCATTTTTCGTCACATGTATTAACGCCTGTAGCAGCTGGTTACGATCTGTATGTACATAAATTTCATTCCTTAGCTCTGTATACAGCCTTACGCCTTGCTTGGTCGCCATTGGTTTCAGAAGCAAAACGATCTGTTGAACCATGCCAGACAGATCCATCCGTTCTGTGTTCCCAATCTGCGGTCTGGATAAGTTCAGATAATCGCTAATAATTCTTTCAGCCCGATCCACTTCTGCCAGTGCCAAAGCAACATATCTGCGATTTTTCCCTTCTAATCCTGACTGGACCATTTGCAGGAACCCTTTTACGACGGTTAAAGGATTCCGTACTTCATGGGCCATAGAGGCTGCCAGTTCACCCAACGTATTCAGACGCTCGGCATATTTAATTTTTCTTCTCATTTCTTCTCGCTCCAAACTAAACTCCATCCAGAAAGAAGAAGCTCCAATACTTAGGAATTGAATCACACCGAACCAGAGTATTGAACGGATCAGCTCCATCTCATCCTCATCCAGTCTGCCATTGATCCAAGAATGTATTAAAAGAAAAATCAGCATGACCCCAGTAATCCATATACTCATTACCATATTCATGCCCACTCGAAGCAACATGCTTTTGAGCTGCATAAATTTGTTTCTTACCAAGAGAGGTCCCAAATAACACAACATCATGCTCGGAAGCCCCACCACCATAGACTCAGGGCCTACATACATGCGAGCCATTACCATTAGCGTCACATTCATTAGACCTGCCGTAGGACCAAAATATAAAACAGAGAGAATCAAAGGAACATACCGAAGATCCCAATATAATCCGTACCAAATGTACGAAAACATAAGGCAAAGCACCGAAGAAACACCCAGCACCCCTCCCATAAGCAGCAGGGTATGCTTCCTATGCCGATGATCCGACAAAGCGCTATATACGAGTAACGGTACAAACACAAGAAATATGTTCACGAGCAGCTTATCTACCAGCATCTCGTCTTTCCCACTTTCCAAGTGATAATGATTACATACTTCTTCTATTCTCGATAATACGTACCTTTTCCTCTCTCATCTCCTGCATCTGATGAAAAATATAGGGCGATTCGGCAACACACCAGAACATTGGCCCACGCAATCCGGAAACCCACTTCATAAGATACGATGTATCCTTTATCACAATGACCGAGAGGAGAATGAGCATGGGAGCAGAAGAAACAAGAGGCGGTTACGGTGGTTACGGCGCATTCACAAGCACAGGAACAATTTTGGTACTGTTCATTTTGTTAGTTATCATCAGCAAAACGATCTTCGTTTAAGCAGACGGATATCTGCACCCACGACTACCATAGCAGCGAACGTACAAAAAAAGGCTAATCCGCAGGCAGCTCAGCTTTTGCTGCTTGCGAATTAGCCTTTACTTTATTCAGACAGATATGGGTCACACTTCTTCCTCATCCTGTCCATCCAAACGCCATTTTTTGGCTTGAGTACCACGGAGCAGGAACACAACAAGGACTCCCCCAACCAATATAAGCAATGTAGACAGTAAATCCTCCGTTCCTTTTGCCAGAAAAGGAAGCCACAGCACCACCGCAGCCGGCAACGTCAACCGAACAACAAAGTCAAGAAAAGACGCACGGCGACTATGCGCAGGAATCGGATATAACTGAAGCCACAACGAATCCCTGTGATACTGTCTTAATGAAGTAATCTGAACACCTATGAGGAATATAAAAAATAAATATACGGCAATACCAATCCAGCTAGCATGGGTGATATATATAATTAACAGACCCAGAATACCTAACCGAATGACAATGCCTGCTGGTTCTGTACGCAAGAACGTCTTAAACAGCAGGTAACGATACGCTCCCTTTCTGTTCCAAGGTATGTTGCCACCCAGCCAGGACAGCCAGCGGCGCGGCGTCACTCTCTGTGTAAGGGCAGGCACATCGACAAACCAGCCCAACGTACGCATCACGCGGGCAGCCTGCATAGCCTCTGTGCGGATCAGTTTTTCCCAAGCCACTAGCAGTTTGACCGGCAAACGCAGAACAAGCACGTACACCACGCCAACCAATACGATAAACGGCAAGCTGTGTAACGGAGGCTGCCATAGCCATGCGGCTACCATCAGCACAGCCAGCACCCACCGCAGTAGACGATAGCCTATGCTCCCGCCAACCGATACCATGCGAAGCTCCTGCCAGCCGCCGTAGCTAAATAGCACCTTCAGTAGCACGAACAGCAGCAGAGTCAGTAGCAGCGGCTTAGGCGCAGCATCACTGCGGATATACAACGGCCACAAAATCATGGACAGCAGCAGCAGACCGAATATTTTGTACACCACACCTCGAATCCGGCTGGCCTTAAAATATTGTGGCATCGCGTACTCCTGGGGACGAAGGAAGACTATATCTGCCGCATTCAAATACGTTCGAAAGCTCGCATGCGCAATTGGAATAGCTACAATAAGCATGATCCAGCGGATGGGCAAATCCGGCGGAATATGCATGAGTAGTGACGTGTACCATGCGGCAAAGGCAATCAGCGCAAAGCCGAAGACCACTGCAAGGCCGCTCTGAATGACATAGCCCAGATAAGGCAGCACCTGTCCCCAGAACGCTAGACGTCTTTCTTTATGCAAACGTTGCAAATCCATGCTCATTCCCTGCCCTGTACCAGCTCATAAAATGCATCTTCCAGCGGCATGCCCGGCTTACCCGCCTGTGCTGTCACTTCATTCAGCGTACCCTGAGCAATGATGGCACCCTGATGAAGCACAATGAAACGATCGCAATAATTTTCAATCGTGGACAAAATATGAGAACTGAGCAAAATAGACGAGCCCGAACGCTTCATCTCCAACATAAAGTCAAGCAGAGAACGAATGCCGAGCGGGTCCAAACCCAAAAAAGGCTCATCTATGACATACAACGGCGGCCCCGCTAAAAATGCGCACATAATCATCACTTTTTGGCGCATCCCTTTGGAGAGATGCATCGACATACTTCCGCTTTTATCCCGCATACGGAACAAATCCAGCATTTGATCACTGCGCGTGCGGAAATCTGCTTCGCTGACTCCGTACGCTCTAGCCGTGAACTCCATATGCTCCATCACTGTCATTTCAGGATACAGCTCTGGAGCTTCAGGTACAAAAGCAATAGCTCCCTGATATACCTCGGGATTCTCATCCTGCTTATGCCCCTGTACGCGAATCTCTCCGGCCTGCGGTGTCATCAGACCCAAAATATGCTTCATGGTCGTACTTTTCCCGGCCCCGTTCAAACCGATCAGTCCCACCATTTCGCCCGGCTTCACATCGAGCGAAATCTGATGCAGCACCGGGCGTTTGGCGCTGTATCCACCAGTCAGTCCGTTAATTTGCAACACAGGCTGTTGTTCCATGGCTCCCCCTCTTCTCCCTTACTCGTTCGGTTTTGATCCTTTTTCCTTCAGCCATCTTGGCGCACCCTTGTTTTTACGATCACGCTCGCGCTGTGCCTTTCCTGCTTTGGATAAGGCTGCTCCTTTGCTCTTGCCTGGAGCTGAACCGTTCACGGAATTCCTGCCTGGACGTCCTGCTTCAGTACGAACAGGTGTCTTGCGATTTTCCGTCACTGTTCCATTGGAATTGGATCTAGTCTCAGATGGCCTTACAGGGGCACGCTTGGCATCCGCCGGGCGCGGCACCACAACTCGACCTCCATACAACACACGCTCTGCAATATCGATTCCCAGTTCACGAGAAAACTTACGCATGATGAACGTTTCGCGGTCGGTCACAACCGACACTACTAATCCTTTGCGTCCCATACGTCCTGTCCGCCCTGCGCGGTGAACATAAGCTTGACTATCCGTAGCCGGGTCAAAATGAATGACCATTTCAAGGCCCTCAATATCCAGACCACGGGCTGCCACATCGGAAGCGACCAGCACTTTGAGCTTGTCCTCGCGGAATCGAGCCAACACGTTGCTGCGTGTGACTTTATCTGCATCTCCATACAAGGATGCCGTAGTTAGACCCATATGCTTGAGCTTGGCTTCAATTTCCCCAATAGCATTGGTTGTATTCACGAACACCAGCGCTTTTCTCGGATTAAAATGCCGTACCAGACGGCGCAGCATATCCACCTTATCCCGTTCTTCGGATACAAAGTAGTAATGTTCCAGTCCACTGGCCGTCTTCTGGTCAGGATCAATCCCAATTTCTACGTAATCAGGCATCTCCCGTTGTGCCAGCGACTGAATTTCATTATTCAGCGTTGCGGACAGGAATACCAATTGACGATCACGCTGGGCGGAGCCCAATATACTGGTCACATCGCCTGCTCCGCCGAGCTGGAACATCTGATCCACCTCATCAATGACAATAGTTGTAATATTGTGCATCTTGAGCTTTTTCGAAGCGATGAGTTCCCGTACACGGCCTGGTGTGCCTACCACAAGCTGTGGGTGATCCTTTAGCTTTTCGATTTGGCGCTTGATGGCTGCCCCACCAATCAGACCCAGTACACGGATTCCACGATGCTCTCCGTAGCGCTGACCCTCACGTACAATTTGCATGGCCAATTCCTGGCTTGGAGCCAGTATCAGCTTTTGCGTAGCCTTTTTCTGTGGGTCAATCGCTTGTAGCAGCGGTAGCAAATAAGCCAGTGTTTTGCCTGTGCCGGTTTGCGAGCGTGCTAATACATGCTGTCCCTTCATTATTTCCGGTATAGCCTCTGCCTGAACTGGCGAAGGCTGTGTAATTTCATGCTCGGTCAGTTTGTCCAGCAGATCTTGTTCAACGCCGAGCGCTTCAAAATTCAATGTCATGAAAAGGTCCAACCCCTATACGTAAATTCGTTACTCTCCATTATATGCGAAAATAGCCTTGTTACCAAATCACAAAAATAAAAGATGTCCCTCACCACACCTAATGGCTACGGGACATCTATTATTTCTTATTCATCACACCATGCCCCAGCCTGTCGATCAGTCTGGGAGCTAATTGATACAGCTTGAGAAAAGGAGATACCCACTGTGGCAGATTAACCTCCTCCTTACCAAGCTCCATCGCCCTTACGATATGCTGTGCCACCTTATCAGGTTTTAGCATAAACCAGCCAACATTCCGCACATAACCCCCGGAGGGATCTGCCAGCTCAAAAAACGGTGTATCAATCGGCCCGGGGTTAATCGTCGTTACGGTCACTCCACTTCCGCGCAGTTCTTGCCGGAGCGCATTACTGAAACCGAGCAACGCATGCTTCGTGGCCGTATAAGAAGCCGATTTGGCTGTCCCGATTTTCCCAGCCATCGATGCTACATTAACAATCTGCCCACAGTTCCGCTCTGTCATTTGTGGCAGAAATGCCTTGATGCAGCGAACAACCCCCATATAGTTCACGTCCATCATTTGTTCGAACTCTGTCAGGTCGGTCTCATTAAAATACTCAAACTTACCGTACCCCGCATTGTTGAGCAATATATCAACCCGTCCGTATTCTTCCAATACTCGTGCAGCCACAGCCTCTACCTGCTCCTGGCAAGTTACGTCCAGTGGGATCAGCTCGTGCCTGCCGCTGATTCCCGCAGATACTTGCTTCAGTCGTTCCTGCGAGCGCGCTGTTAAAATAGGAATCGCGCCCTTTGCGCTCAACAACTGAGCGCAAAGGGCGCCAATCCCACTGGATGCACCTGTAATCACAATTACCTTATCCTGCAATGTACTCATGGACATCCCTCCACATTAAAGAAACTTACTCCTTTAATATTAAGAGATCATCACCTGAATATCCAGCTCACCGATTCCTTCCACCGAAAGCGGAATACAAAGGGCACGCTGAGGCACAAAAGTGGTTAAGTTTTCTGATTTCATGACCTGCGGAGGGGTGATATCCACGACAATTCCTTGACTGGACAAAATTGTACTGGCATTGCCACTAATCATATTGCCCAATTCCGAAATTGCGCTTTTTCCCATCTCATCAATTTCAGTCAACACAAATCCGCCCATCATCGCCGATACCATACGTAGCGCCACCTGTTCATTCAGGCCGAACACAATATTTCCGCTAAGCTGTCCAGTCATCCCGATCATAATCCAGATATGGTCGTCCACCAGCTCGACATTTTTCACACCGAGATTTCCGGGTAAAGGAGATACTTGGATCAATTGTTCAATGACCCGTCTCGCCGACTCCAAAAAAGGATTTATCACTTCTGCCTTCACGATCATTGCGCCCCTTTACGATGGGCTTTTAGACACACAACAAAAGTCCCATTTTAATTTGAGTTTTTTATTCAAATAATGCTGTATAACGACTCAACCTGCAATAAAATGCTCTCTCTATCACTTATCGACAGCAGTCCGGCAATTTTTTATAGCTAAAGCACAAAAAAATGTGAATAATGTCCTATATCTTTACTCCATGCCGAATTTAGACAGGTTAATTTTAAAGTATATCAGGACTTTAGTCTTTATTTCCCAATATACCACACTTTACGATGTACTGCTTCGATTCATTGCCCTTCCTGCTCGAATAACCTATAATCTAATGAAATAAAGCATAACGATGGTTTTACATATAAACAAGTAGATTGGCTAAACTCAGTCTATACAGCTGCGACAAGCTAAAGAAAAGAGAGGAGGAACTTCATGAACATCAGTCAACTTGAAACGCTTATCATGATTTCCAAAACGATGAGCTTCCGTAAAGCCGGAGAACTTCTCAATTTGACGCAGCCGGCAGTGTCCGCCCAAATCAAAAGTCTGGAGGATGAGTTCAAAACCATTCTGATTGACCGCAACCAGCCCGTCACCCTGACCGACCGGGGAGTTGTTTTTTTGGAACACGCCGAGCGCATATTAGAGGTAGTTGAGGAATTAAGACAGAGATTGTACGACTTAAACGAAACACCGCAGGGTCACATTGCACTGGGTACCACAACATCCATCGCCATTCAAATTTTACCGCGTGTGCTCTCCTATTTTCAGGATCAGTTCCCTCTCATCAAAACCTCCATTCAATCGATGGCTTCCTCGATGATCTATCAGCAGGTGGAGAACGGACTTATTGATGTTGGTATCGGTTATCTGATCGAACGTAATCCCAATCTAAGCACTTCAGTTCTGTACTATGATTCCTTTGAACTTGTCGTGTCTCCTACTCATCCGCTGGCCTCGCAACCACATGCTACCATTGAAGCCCTTCGGGAAATTCCGCTCATTCTGCTCTCTCCCGATACGGTTGGACGGAAATTCGTGGACGATGTTTTTAAAAAGCACCAAATCGTTCCCCATGTTGTGATCGAGTTGTCCAGCAGTGAGGAAGTTAAACGGATGGTCGAAATCAATCTCGGGGCTGCCATCATTTCCAGATTGTCAGTCACTTCTGAACTGCGTACAGGCACATTAAAAATGATCCATATTCCCGAGCTGGAAGTTAGTCATCCGGTAGGGGTGATTTATAAATCCGGCCGCTATCTAAACTCAGCAATGCAGCAATTTTTAAGCGATCTAAAGGGGATGCCAGAGACGAATTTCACCAGTTCTGAATAACGTAATTCGCTATGAACAACATACACAATATAAACCTTGGTTACGAAAGGAAGACAGTCCATGAAATTTGATCTGCACACCCACCATTTCCGCTGCGGTCATGCAGACGGCAACATTCGGGATTACATCGAAGCAGGTATTCAATCAGGCTTACAAGCTATTGGTATTTCCGACCATTCCCCCTTCCTATGCAGCGAAAAGGATCAGGCTTTTCCTAAAATTTATATGGCCAAGTCAGAGCTTGCTGAATATGTAAAAGAGGTACAGGAGCTTAAGAAGGAATACGAGGGCCGTATTGACGTGCTTCTTGGATTGGAAACGGATTATTTCCCTGATTTTGCTGAATTGTATCGTTCTACTTTGGCTCCTTATCCATTTGATTACCTTATCGGGTCGATTCACAATGTTGAAGGGGACAGCATTTTTAACCGCAACCGTTGGAAAAAACTAAGTGACGCTCGTAAAGTCGAGGTCAAACAAGCCTACTATGCGCTCATTCAGCAATCTGCGCGAAGCGGCATGTTTCAGATTTTAGGTCATATTGACGCCATGAAGGGGAATTTCCCTGCCTTTTCAGACATTCCTGCCGATGAAGCCATTGACGAAACCTTGCAAGTGATTGCAGCATCCAATGTGGCGATTGAAATTAACACTTCAGGTAAAACCAAGCTGAGTGGCGGATGGTACCCGTCTGCTTCTATTTTAGAAAGAGCGCACCATTTTGGTGTGGAGGTTACTTTTGGTTCGGATGCCCATAAGCCTTCGCGGGTAGGCGACGATTGGGAAGACGTAAAAGCGATGCTGAAGGATATCGGCTTCCGGGAATGGGTTTATTTTAAAGAAAAACGTAAAATTCCTGTGGCGCTTTAAAAGGCATGAAAGGTGGGATCGCTGTTGCAATGGGATGCTTAGGTATTCTATATATAGCAATAATCCCATTGCAACAGCGAACGCTATGCTTCTCCAGATTCAAATCCTCGCTCTGCTACCAATCGCCTTAAACCGTACAGCTCCATTATTTTTAATAAACAACATCTTGTGTGAGGAGAATTACATATGCAATTGGAAGATCCTATGGACAAGCTCAAAAAGCTAAAGCATGACATCACGCGCTTTATGCTCATCTATAAGTTTGCGCTCGACGAAATGGAAACCAAGATTGAAATATTAAAACAGGAATTTCAAGCGTTGCACGATTACAGCCCTATTGAGCATACCAAATCACGCCTTAAGTCTCCTGAGAGCATCATGAACAAAATGCTTCGTAAAAATAGCGAGTTATCGCTGGATGCTATCAAAGATTCTATCAAGGATATCGCGGGCTTGCGTATTACTTGCTCTTTTATTTCTGACATTTATGATGTCAGTAACATGCTTCAGAGACAGAGTGACCTCAAGGTGCTGGAAATCAAGGATTACATCAAGAATCCCAAGCCGAACGGTTATCAAAGCCTGCATTTGCTGATTCAAGTTCCTGTATTCATGTCGGACTGTGAGGAACTAGTCTGCGTAGAGGTGCAGATTCGAACCATTGCGATGGATTTTTGGGCAAGCCTGGAGCATAAAATCTTTTATAAATACAACCAGTCTGTTCCCGAGAGTCTGACACGTGAATTAAAGAACGCAGCGGATTCCGCTAATGCGCTGGATCTGCAAATGGAACGTCTGCATCGTGAAATCAAGGAGATTAAAGATGCCAGAGGTGAAGAAGACTCTATGGAAGAGCTTCGAAAGATTATGATTAATAATCAGCAGATTACGGTGCCAGCCAATTTTTTGAAGCTTCTAGGGGAATAATTTTAATCAACCAATAGCGTGATTATTCAAAAATTGAAGAATAGAATCATTGATTAAGATGGGCTGCTCTCTAAGCATATGCGGTCGATGACTACAACCCAGAGCAACTAGATAACGTGAATCTTGGACGCATGAGCATAATTCCTGAAGCTGCTCTTCTGTGGCAAAGTCGTCATGTTCACCGGCGATAAATAATGCAGGGCACGTAATGCGGCTTAACTCATTCCGTGTCAATTGCGGATATTGGCGCCAATCCTGAGCGCT
Source organism: Paenibacillus sp. ICGEB2008 (assembly GCF_000307675.1). Lineage (NCBI taxonomy): Bacteria > Bacillati > Bacillota > Bacilli > Caryophanales > Paenibacillaceae > Paenibacillus > Paenibacillus sp. ICGEB2008. Next base: position 104,662 of record NZ_AMQU01000014.1, on the reverse strand, counting down.
TTGACGCATAAATTCCTGCCAATTACCTTGATGCGCTTCCTCATGGCGTTCCATCATTTGATGAATCATTTCATAACATTCGTTTTGGATGAGCCACTCCGGCTCAAACTCATCTGCCCCCTCAGGACATGCGACTCCACTACACCCAATGGTGGTAACGGTTGCGAACATTTGAGGGTGCTTCACCGCACAGTATAAAGCCACATTGCCTCCGCAGCTGTACCCAATAAGATGAGCTTTAGAAATATGTAACGCCTGCATAAAATCAAGCACATCTTCTGCGAGTTGAGGGGTACTCCATTCCAGGCTATCACATTTCGTTCTGCCATGTCCCCGATGGTCTGGAAAATAACATGTATACTTTTGCTGAAAAATCAAGTAATTGAGATGAAAAAGCCAGGATTCCCCTTGAATAATGACTGTGCAAAAATATGACGGGGTCTCCTACACCCATTTTTTCGTAATACATTTCTAAATCCCGAGTTTTTACGTATGGCATGTGATCCTCCCTTTTTTATTGCGTCCTGTATCTTTTACATTCCTTAGTCCGTCTATCTTAATATAAATGAAAACCATTCCATGAGGAGTGATGTAAGTATGAAAAAGGTACTTGTTTTGGGAGGAACGCGCTTTTTCGGCAAGAGACTGGTGGAACGTCTGCTGGACAGTTCCGAGAACTCCATTACTATTCTCACGCGGGGCCACACAAACGATTCGTTTGGTGACCGTGTTCAACGGATCTGTGCAGACCGTACGGACCCGCAAGCGCTCGCAGAGGCGGTAGGTGAGCAAGTGTGGGACGTTGTTTATGATAATATTTGCTATTCCCCAGATGAAGCCAGCGAAGCCTGTCGTATTTTTGATGCTAAAGCCAAAAGGTATATTATGACCTCAAGCCTATCTGTCTATGATCCAAGCCCGGAAGCGGTGACAGAGAATATCTTCGATCCTCAGGCTTATCCAGTTCGCCAGGGCGGAAAGGACGATTTTACATATCAAGAGGCTAAACGGCAGGCTGAAGCAGTTTTTACGCAGCAAGCTACGTTCCCTGTAGTGGCTGTTCGTTTTCCGATTGTATTGGGAACAGATGATTATACGAAAAGACTTCATTTTCATATTGAACATGTTCGTGCAGGCCAAGAAATTGGAGTACCTAATCCCGCAGCCCATATCTCATTTATTCGTTCCGATGAAGCTGCAGATTTTCTGCTTTGGCTTGGGTCTGCTCATTTAACAGGCCCTGTAAATGCTTGTTCCGACGGTACAGTAAGGATTGGAGATATCATTTCCATTATCGAGCAGGTCACGGGAAAACAAGCTGTGATCCAAGAAAAAACAGCAGACGAGCATATGTCTCCATTCGGTATTACACAGTCGTGGTACATGGATACATCCAATGCCCAGTCAGAGGGATACTCATTCCTCTCCCTAAACGAATGGTTACCAGAGCTGGTAATCAGCCTGAACCGTACCTATGAATCATAAAAAAAGGGGACCCGAAGCTTCGGGTCCCAGCAATATATATGATTCAAAGGGGGTCATGTCTATGTTGTACCCAGTCTATATTAAAGTAGTTTTGCAGTTATATTTCATTTTTGTTACAAAATGAAACATAGACAGGATCTGTCCAATCCATATTATCTCGAATTAAAGAACCAAAAAAAGAGGACCCGAATGATCGGGTCCCAGCAACATATATTATTCAAAAGGGGGTCATGTCTGTATTGTACCCGTCCTGTGTTAGAGTTGCTTTGCAGTTATATTTCATCTTTGTAACAAAATATTCCAATGTCATTTCTAGGCATAATCCCCTTGGGTCATCGAAAATACCAATACACTCGGCACCTCTCCTAAGGGATCATAGGCACCAATGGTCCGCAGCAGGCGCATCTTATTTTTCATAAGCACACGCATCGAAGCGTGGTTATTCTCTTGGCAACGACTTTCGATCCGCTTCAGCTTCAGAGACTCGAAACCAAAGTTCAGCATTTCTCCCACGACTTCTGTAGCCAATCCCTGTCCCCAAAAAGGCCGATCCAGAATATAGCCCAGTTGTGCCTCACCCGTCCTTTCATTCCATTGCTGAAAAGAAACGATACCGAGCAACGGTGAGGAGGTCCGTTTGTTGAATTCATCATGCAGATTGCTTTCTCCTGTATTTCTCCGATGCCATTCCACTGCGAAATGCAGAGAATCCAGGGAGTCAGCAGATATTTTAATTTGCGCAACCAGGCGCCTCATTCTGGCATAGACTGGCTTGCGAATTCGATTCACATATTGGATTACCAATGGATCGGATAAGATCCGCTCCAGCGCAGGATAATCCTCCGCTCTTAGCTGGCGCAATCGGACTCGGCGAGTGTAAAGCTCCGGCAATCCGAGACGAAGCATTTCTCTGGTCAGCACAATGTTCCCTCCTGCGGATGGATTCTGCTTTTAGCTATGCATATTTCCATACTTAATCCAGGTCCTGAATTCCGCGGTAAATACCGGTACGCAGTTCTCGAATATAATATGCCAAGGAAGGAACATCTGCCTCCTCTGCTTGTTTTACTGCCAATTCTATATCATAGGGTACACGTACAAACTGAATGGAAAAAGGCGTGAGCTGCTCCTCTCCCCATTGCCCCTCTAAAATGCAGTAGGAAGCCTGGGTGATATCCAACGGATTCCCGACACTCCCAACGTTAAAAAGTGTTTTCCCCTGAAAATGCTGAATAAAAGCATTATGCACATCACCATATCCCACGACCTCTGGAGCAAAAGGTACTTTTCCACTTTCCTCTGCTAGTGGATCAAACATGGCAAGCCTTTTGGCCGGCTCATCCCATGGCTGCACACGGTGATACACACTTTGCGGCGAGGCATGCACCAAGCGGATACGACGTCCGCTCATTCTGAAATCATAATGAAACGGTAACTGTGCCAAATACTGTACTCGCTCTGCACCCAAACGTTCGGCTTGCCAGCTAAAATGGAGATCATCGGTTATGCTAACCAACTCATCCCAATTGCCTCTAACGACGACTTCACAATGTTGGCGGATAGCATCCAGCACCTCGCACGGGCTAGGCCCTTTGCCGATCAGATCCCCCAAACAAAACACACGGCTAATGCCTCGGGAAGCAATATCCTCCAGCACCGCCTCACAAGCAGGCCAATTGCCATGAATATCTGAAATGACAGCAACACGATCCATCTGAATCTCACTCCTTTGTCCCGAAACGACTACATCTCTACACTACATTCAAGCCAACATTATGTAGTTCCAACATATATGATGAAGATGAAAAAAAAGATCATGGCCTATTGGCCAGATTTTAACGTAATCACACTAAGCTCCGGTCTGCACAGCACCCGTATCGGCAAATGTGTCATCCCAATGCCGCGGCTGACATACAGTGGCATTCTATCCGTCCCCACATGAAACAATCCCTGAATGTACTTGCGTCCACCTGGGGGCGGCATCGGTGCTCCAATGACCGGCAAACGTACCTGTCCCCCATGTGTATGTCCTGACAATTGAAGATCAAAGGACATTTGTGCCGCCACATCTGCATAGTCCGGCTCATGCATCAGCAGCAGCTTGCACATCTCATCAGGCAGTCCGTGGATAGCACGCTGCGGATTGGGCTTGCCCATGATGTTATCCTCTAAACCGACAATGGCCACACGTTGTCCCGCGCGCTCTATAACCGTATGCTCGTTTCTCAGCAGCGTAAACCCAGTTTTGGGATATAGCTCCTGAACGCCGGCTGGCAAGCCTCTATAATCATGATTGCCCAGAATAGCAAACTTGCCAAGGGTAGCGTGCATGGAAGCCATAACTGGAACAGCAGCCTTCATAGATACGGAATAATCATCTACAATATCTCCTGTAAAACAGAGCAAATCCGGCTCCAGACCTGCTATCTGGTCCGCCAGCTCACGCAGATCCTGCTCATCCATATGAAACCCCAAGTGTACATCACTGAAATGCACCACCCTAATTCCGTCAAATGCAGACGGAAGACGAGGGAGAGACAAATTGAAGCGTGTAATCTCCAAATGATTAGGCTCCCACAAGGAAGCATATCCTCCAGCCAGAAGTGCAGTTCCTGCAGTGGCCAAAGCCGCTTTCTTCAAAAAACGGCGGCGGGAAGGATTGGCTGGCTCATTTGATAAGGAACGCCGCGAAGAACCGGGAGGGATAGCGGCCTCCTGTTGTAGGCCATCCTGACTCTCGCGGCGGATTTGCGGCCTCTTCTCCATATGCGTTCCCCCTTTGCGATCTATTCCTCTATCTCATTTGTCAGAAATTTTTACTGTTCACGAAAGCTTTAGCGATGAGTGGATAACCACTGCTCTGCATAGTCAACCAAATCCCGTTGCCTTGCGAAAAAACATGAAGCCTCTCCAATGTTCACCCGCGTAAAGGATGTGGGACATTCCCGCTCAAAATCAAGTCCCAGCTGCTCAAAATCATCCGAGGTAATATTATAATCCTGAAAAGACACCCACGCTTTGATCCCATCCACCATCATAGGGGCTTGATGCGTGACAACTTCACGTCCATTATAGGCTGTTCGATATTCTGCCAAATGTAAAGAGGTGTTGCTGTCATGTCCGCAGCCCAGCAACAGTACATAGGCATCTGCCTCATAAAGCTTTGCCAAGGGCGAATGCTCACCCAGCCCAAAATCAAGCTCATGCGCTTCCAGCAAGCCTAAAGCAGCAGGTCCACGTCCCGCCAGAGAAACGTGCGGATGCCCGCTGCGCACTGTTCCTGGCAGGCCACGGAACGTTTCTACGATGACGCCCATCCCTCCGGTCAGCGTCCAGGCCGGATCATAAGCGGGCATTTCCTCGCGGACCAGTTCCCACCACGACTCATCCAGAGGCGGGTTCATCCAGGTGGACGGATCTGTCAAGTCATGTGACTGTGTTGGCATCACCAGCGTTCCTTCCCGGCCAATCGCTTTGGTTAATGCGGCAAGAATGGTGGAGGCCCCGCCTGGAACAAAGCGTCCAAAGCTGCGCATCGACGAGTGAACAAGCAGTGTCATGCCGCTCCGAACTCCCAGCTCCCTTAATCCTTTCATTACATCCGACCGCGTGACAGGTCGATTCGTTATCGGTTGCACAGTCACCTGTCCAGCCTCCTTTTCTCCAAAACGATACACAATACTCTAATTATACCATAAGTGCTGTCCCTCGCTCCTTCCTCCATGTTACCCTCCATCATTCCTGAGCGCAAAAAAACAGGCTTTCTCCGGTTTGGGAAGAAGCCTGTTTGAGTACAACCTATGGGCTGGCTCTGCTACACAGTCAGCCAGCGCTTGAACATATGCTTGGTCGTTTGCTTGTTCATTTCGGCAATGGAAGTTGTCAATGGAATGCCTTTCGGGCAAGAGCGTACGCAGTTTTGCGAATTACCACAGCCCTCCAGCCCGTCGTCCGTCATCAATGCATCCAGGCGCTCCTCCTGATTCATTTCCCCTGTCGGATGGCTATTAAACAGGCGAACCTGAGATATCGCCGCAGGTCCGATGAACGTCGTCTTCTCATTGACGTTCGGGCATGCTTCCAGACAGACACCACAGGTCATGCACTTGGACAGCTCATACGCCCACTGACGCTTTTTCTCTGCCATTCTAGGACCCGGCCCCAGATCGTAGGTACCGTCAATCGGAATCCACGCTTTGACCTTCTTGAGCGCGTTAAACATCCGGCTGCGGTCAATGACCAAATCCCGTACTACCGGGAATGTGCTCATCGGCGCAATCGTAATCGGCTGCTCCAGCTTATCGACAAGCGCCGCACACGCCTGACGCGGTTTGCCGTTAATCACCATGGAGCAAGCTCCACATACTTCCTCCAGGCAGTTCGACTCCCAGCACACCGGAGCCGTCTCTTTACCTTGGCTGTCTACCGGGTTACGCTGAATTTCCATCAGCGCGCTGATCACGTTCATTCCCGGTCTGTAGGCCAGTTCGAATTCTTCCGTATAAGAACTAGCGTTAGGCTCATCCTGACGAGTAACCACAAACTTCACTGTTTTATTCGACTTCACTGCTTGCTCCGACATCTAAATACACTCCCTTCTGTTATTTGCTCTTGGAATAATCTCGAACACGCGGCTTGATCAGTGAAACGTCGACCTCTTCATACGAAATTTGTGGTCCTTCCGGTGTCCAATCTGCAATCGTCGTTTTCAAATAATCTTCATCGTTGCGGTCCGGGAAATCCGGCTTGTAATGGGCCCCGCGACTTTCGTTGCGCAGCAGCGCCCCTTTGGTCATCGCTTCAGCCAGCTCCATCATGTTCCACAACTGCCGTGTAAACGCAGCACCCGCATTATTCCAGCGCGAAGCGTCATTAATGTTAATGTTCGAGTAACGCTCCTTCAGCTCCTTGATCTTGTGAATCGTAGCTTCCAACTTGTCATTATAACGAACCACGGTCATATTGTTCGTCATCCACTCACCCAGCTCTTTATGAAGAACATAGGCATTTTCTTTTCCATCCATGTGCAAAATATGCTCGTATTTCTCAGTCTGCTGATGGACTGCCGCATCAAATACCGAAGAAGCTACATCCTGGGCAGACTTTTTCAAGCCCTTGATATATTCCACAGCCTTTGGTCCAGCCACCATTCCACCATAAATGGCCGACAGCAACGAGTTTGCACCCAAGCGGTTCGCTCCGTGATACTGGAATTCACATTCACCAGCTGCGAACAGACCCGGTATATTTGTCATCTGATTATAATCGACCCACATGCCGCCCATTGAATAATGAACAGCCGGGAATATTTTCATTGGGATTTTACGCGGATCGTCGCCGACGAATTTTTCATAAATTTCAATAATGCCGCCCAGCTTTACATCCAGCTCTTTTGGGTCCTTGTGGGACAAATCCAGATAGACCATGTTCTCGCCATTAATACCCAGTCCATCATCAACACATACGCTGAATATTTCACGTGTCGCAATGTCGCGAGGGACCAGATTTCCATAAGCCGGATATTTTTCTTCAAGGAAATACCATGGCTTCCCGTCTTTATATGTCCAAATGCGACCGCCCTCTCCCCGTGCCGACTCGGACATGAGACGCAGCTTATCGTCACCGGGTATAGCCGTTGGATGAATCTGTATAAATTCACCGTTCGCGTAGCGAACGCCTTGCTGATACACTGCACCGGCAGCTGTACCGGTATTAATAACGGAATTTGTGGTTTTACCGAAAATAATTCCGGGACCACCGGATGCCAAAATAACGGCGTCCGCTGCAAAAGTCTTCACTTCCATCGTACGCAAATCTTGCCCGCAAATCCCTCGGCAGATGCCTTCATCATCCAGTACAGCCTGTAAAAACTCCCAGTTCTCGTACTTGGTCACCAAACCAGCAGATTCCCAGCGCCGTACCTGCTCATCGAGAGCATACAGGAGTTGCTGTCCTGTCGTCGCGCCAGCGAAGGCTGTCCGATGATGCTGGGTACCGCCAAAGCGGCGGAAATCTAGCAGTCCTTCTGGTGTCCGATTGAACATAACACCCATGCGGTCCATGAGATGGATAATTCCCGGAGCCGCTTCGCACATCGCTTTTACCGGCGGCTGGTTGGCCAGAAAGTCACCGCCATAGACTGAATCATCAAAGTGAATCCAGGGTGAGTCTCCCTCACCTTTGGTATTTACCGCACCGTTAATGCCGCCCTGCGCACAAACGGAGTGGGATCTTTTGACCGGAACCAAAGAAAATAGATGAACGTGGACTCCCGCTTCTGCCGCCTTGATCGTAGCCATTAGACCAGCCAGACCGCCGCCCACGACAATAATGTTGGATGCTGCCATTTCTGCTCACTCCTTCTTTTCAGGATTTGTACTAAATCCCCTTTTACAAATCAGAATAGAATCTCAACACGATGTATCATTTAAATAACTCGTTTACAGTAGCTGTTTAAAGGCGCTGCATTGCACCAAGGCTGTTGCCGTTTCCTGGAATTCCGCGCTGCGAAATGCAAGCAGGGAAGCAACGAAGCCGATCGACACCACCACGAACAGGGTCATACAGATATAGGAAGATACTTTTTGGGCACGTGGTCCCACGGTAATCCCCCAACTGACCATAAATGCCCACAGTCCATTAGCAAAGTGAAATGATGCCGAAACGACACTGATTAAATACAAAATAAAATAGACCGGGTTCGTCACTATACCATGCATTACGCCGCCTAGCTCCTCATGAGTTACATTACCCAGGGCCACCTGAAAGCGTGTGTCGTATACGTGCCAGATAATAAATACAAACGTAATGACGCCGGAAATACGCTGGAACAAAAAGCGCCAGTTACGCGAATAGCCAAACCTTTTGACATTCGGGTCAGCCTGATAAGCGATATACAAGCCATAGATTCCGTGGAACAGTAATGGCAAGTAGATGAATAACGTTTCTAACACAATAACCAGCGGCAAACCATTCAGGAAGGCCACGCTGCGATTAAAACCTTCCTTGCCGCCCTCCACCGCTGTGAAGTTCGTCACCAAATGCTCAACAAAAAATAGAGCCAATGGAATGACGCCAAGAAGCGAATGCAGCTTTCTGGAATAAAATCCTCTCATCTAGGTCATGCTCCCTTCTCCCAATAATAGCGTTTTCAATAGTAATATAACATATAAAATGACAGTTCCCGACAGGGAATGTTCAACAAGGTGTCCCTTATAAGGAAAAACAAAAGTGTGAACATCTTGTGTCGCTTTCATGTTACTCCTTTTCGGCTTATAATGGAATTGCAATATACGTATTAATTATTATGTCTTTTTTGCATATAGAGAGGAAGTGGAAGATTTGTTTGAGGATTTGAACGCTTTTGCCGTCATTGTCGAGCAGTCCAGCCTGAATAAAGCCTCCAAACTGCTGAATTTGTCCCAACCCGCCCTGTCCCGCAAAATTGCCAAGCTGGAGGAAGAGCTGGGTGTCCATCTCTTTGATCGTCGGGGCAAACGGCTCGAAATTACATCGACTGGCCGATTTGTATATACTTTCGCGCTGGAGCAACGGCAACGTCAGCTTCGCTTCTTACAAAAGCTGTCCCAGCACAAAAATGAAGCCCAGAGCATGCTTACACTGGGCGCAAGTCTTACGACACTCCAAACGACGCTGCCTACCCTCGTCGAAGCTTTCATGAGCAAGCATCCTCAGACTGAGTTAAAGCTGCTCACCGGCAAGACGCATGAAATCGTTGCCTTTGTACGCGACAAAAAAGCAGACGCCGGCGTTGTCGGGTCTGCCATTCATGAAGCTGGACTGCGTTGCATTCCGTTATTTGACGATCATTTGGAGCTAGTCGTCCCCATCGGACATGAGTTAACTGTCAAGACAGGAACGGCTTCAATGAAGGACTTGCAAGGATTGCCGATGATTATTTTCTCCAAAGGAACCTGGTACCGCAGTCTGACGGATGACTTGTTCCAGCGTAGCGGCATTATGCCGGATATCCGCATGGAAATCGACTCCTTCGAGGCGATTGTACGCCTGCTTCCCACCTGCAAGGCATCCGCTTTGCTGCCCAAATCCTATTTGCGCAGCGAACTGCTGCGAGATAATGGACTTACTGCATTGTACTTGCCTGATTTGAAGGAGACACGCCGAACGACCTCCCTCATCTACTCAGAAACGGCCGATCTCGGCCCAACAGCACGACGCTGGATTAGCGAGACACGCGCATCGTTTGCAGGCTACCGTATGGTATAGAGGATTTAACCCTCTTCATTGACATTAACGACCTCATCCTCAAAGCGGCCGATATTATCATTGGAGCCGATAATGACCATAATATCGTCTGCTTTCAGCCGATCCATAGCTGTCGGTGCGATCAAGATACCATTCGCCGTATGAAGCGCCACGATGCTGCAACCAAAGCGGGTGCGCGCATTTAATTCTGCCAACGTTTTGCCATTCAGACATGCAGGCACATTAAGTTCTACAATGCTGTATTCCTTGGACAGCTCCAAATAATCGAGCAGATTAGGCGTGACCAGCTGATGCGCTACTCGAATACCCATATCCCGTTCCGGATAAATGACTCGGTCCACCCCAAGCTTCTCTAACGCACGCCCATGCAGCACAGATATGGCTTTGGCTACGACTTTTCTCACACCCAGCTCCTTCAGCAAAATGGCGGTCAGGATGCTTACCTGAATATCATCACCAATCGCAACAATGCCGCAATCGAAATTACGTATGCCGAGTGACCGCAACGCATCCTCATCTGTAGCGTCCGCCACGACAGTATGTGTCAGAATCTCACTCATACTGTCCACAACATCCTCATTCCGATCAATGCCCAGCACCTCGCACCCCATATCCACCAATTGCAAAGCCAGGCTTGAGCCAAACCGTCCCAAGCCAATGACTACAAACTGCTGCGTTTTCATATCTACTCGAAAACTCCCTTACCCTATAATTATTTTACCTTCTGGATGACGATACAATTCCTTACCCTTTTTCGGTCCCAGTGCATAAGCTAGCGTGAGTGGACCCAGCCTGCCTGCAAACATCGTCAGAGTAATCACCAGCTTGCCTACAACTGTCAAATCAGGTGTAAGCCCCATGGACAGTCCTACCGTACCAAAGGCAGACACCGTCTCGAACAAGATCATCAGAAAATGATGATCTTCGGTTGCGGACAGAATCATCGTCACCCCAATCACGAACAGCAACCCCAGCAAGGTAATAGTCAAAGCCTTATAAATGCGTGCCTGCGCAAGTCGGTACCGGAACAGCACAATGTCTTCCCGTCCCCGCAGCATCGAAAACACCGCTCCAATGAGCAGAGCAAATGTAGTGGTCTTAATCCCGCCTCCAGTGGAGCCAGGCGAAGCCCCAATAAACATGAGTATGATGATAAAAAACTGCGTAGCCTGCCGCAAGCCTGCAATGTCCAGCGTGTTGGCACCTGCGGTGCGAGGGGTAACGGACTGGAATAAAGAACCCAGCAGTTTACCACCCCAATCAAGCGAGCCAAGCGTCTTCGGATTCGTAAACTCAAATACAAAAATGACAAGCGTCCCGACGACAATCAGAGCAGCTGTCATGCTGAGTACCACCTTGGTATGCAAGGACAGTCTCTTACGCTTGCGATAATCTGCCAGGTCAGACATCACTACAAAACCAATACCACCCGAAATAATGAGAAACATGGCTGTAAAATTAACAATCGGATCATATACATAACCTGTCAGGCTACGAAATTCACCGAACAAATCAAAACCAGCGTTATTAAACATGGAAATGGCATGCCAGATTCCAAAATAAATCGCCCTGCCGACAGGCATATCAAATGACCAGCGAATCGAAAAAATAGCTGCACATACGCCCTCAATCATCAGCGAGTACCATAGCACCTTGCGGATCAATCCGACAATTCCTTCGACAGAGGTCTGATTCATCGCTTCTTGCAAAATAAGGCGCTCCCGCAAGGAAATCCGACGCTTGAACACCAGCGCGATCAAGGTAGCCATAGTCATAAAGCCAAGTCCGCCAATCTGAATCAGCGCAACGATGACAATTTGACCAAAGGTTGTAAAAAAGAGCCCTGTATCCTTAACGACAAGCCCAGTTACACAGGTCGCGGAAGCGGCAGTAAACAAAGCGTCTATAAACGCAAGTGGTTTTCCTGTTGTATTAGAAATGGGCAGCATTAACAATAAACTACCTATTAGAATGATAATGGCAAAGCCTGCAACGAATATTTGCGGTGGAGAAAGCCGAAGCCAGCTTGCATTGGGATTCATTTATTCATCACTTCTCCTCCTTGGTGAACTATGAGCATGGAGATCGCTCAGCTCATAAAATCACCAATTCTTTTCAGTTTCTTTTATAAATCAGAAAAGTATCCGCAAAGCGGGATACTTTTGCCTTTCAATACTCACTACACTTTATACGTAACTACCTCATGGAACGTTTGATGACTTTAAGGCGGGCAGCAGCGAAGCGGTCCATTTGAATCTGGAGAAGCGATAGCGCTCGCCTTTGACTCTGAATTTTACCCGTATCAAGGTCTAGAAAATCAAAAAAAATTCAGTGGCAACAGCGATTGGAAGATCAAATGGAACGCGCAGCGTCCTTAACTCAGCAAACTTTTATTCACACTTATACACACAAAAAAAGACACCGGAAAACCGAGTGCCTGACTTGGTTCCTGCCCACAGCCTACGAGGTTAGCTGACGGATTCGGGCAGCACAGTATGCCCTATTTACACTTCCGGTCCATCAGGATCGGCTGTAAAATTCACCCCAGTAACATGGTTCCCCCGTTTTCTCACAGAAATTCGGCTTAAATGTATGTCATTACCCATATATTTCATAGGCATTGCCTCAAGATTATAATCCTTCTCTATCCAGATCACAAAACCGATTTCGCCGAAAAAACGTGAAATTGGCTTTAATTTGCGATTGGGCATCGCTTAATCACAGCTTATCTAATTTTATTAAAACTTTAAAGTGCTTTCACTCTGTTTTCATGAATATCGCTGGTCTGTTGGCGGGAACCTGTGCAGTATGATATCTTTAATGGATGTTCTTATTTACAGATTAAGGAGGAAACTCATGAATCCTATCGGGAAACCGGTCGTGCTCACGGCCAACTTCAAAAAATTAGGCTTGCTGGGCGGGGTTGGCCTGATTTGCTTTTTTATCTTTCAATTGCTTATTCCCTCGCTTAGCAATCCAAGTCCGGAATCATTGATGAATGCAAAGGTCATCAGCAAACAAGAAGCGATCGTACACGCATTGGACTTCGCCCGTTCTGAGCTGGGCTATACGGAATCACAGCCAGAGAAGCCTGTCGTGACCTATCAGGCTGAAACAGATTTGTACGGTTATTTATCCAGAGAAAAACTGCTTCAAGCGTACGATCGTACATGGAAAAAAAATTATCCTTATGAAACCTTTCGGGTTGATTTGCCTGACTCCTCAGCGAAGGGCAAGCTGCAAATTCATGTGGATTTATCCACTGGGAAGGTCGTTAGCTTTAAGCGGATCACCTCCAGCACCAATTACACACAGGCTGATGTTTCTACAGATGAACAAGCACGAAGCAAGCTTGTACGTATAGCTGAGGGCGACATGACGCTTGAAGCTAAGGAACAGGCTGCAGCAAAATGGATCAAACGCTTTGGCTTTAATCCATCGGAATTGAAGCTTGCGACCACTGAGGGGGAAGGTGGATTAAAATATACCGTGGACGAAAAGAAAATCGGCGCCTCGGTCCTTACGCTGGCTTTTACCTTTGAAGATGGGGATGTTCGCTCATTTACCCAAAGCTTTTCAGCCCCTTCGTCTTATACCGACTATGTTAAAAATCAAACATACTGGGCGAATTGGATGACTTATGCGGGTTATGCCCTATTTAGCTTTGTCCTGGGTGTACTTGCCATTGTGTATGCGTCACTCACCCGACGACATACTTCATTTGTACGCGGTATTGTTCTGTCCATTGTTTATTTTATTGCTAGTATAGCTGGGACCATGAACATGCTGCCTTTATTACAGGCTGAAGCAGGCAGTAAGGGCATGCTTATATTTCTTATGGTATTCCAGGTCGGTGTTACCTTCTTCATGGCTGTAGCTCTCTACTTCTCCTTGGTTGGTGGTGACGGCCTTATGCGTCAGGTTGGACTCAATGCATGGCCACGGGCCAAAGAGCCCGGCTACGGGCTGTATGTGCTTCGCAGTATGTATGTCGGTTACTTGTGGGCCTTCATTTTACTCGGCGTACAATCCATTTTGTTCTTTGTACTGGAGCGTACATTTAATACGTTCTCCACTACAGACGCCACGCAATCCCCTTACAATATGGCTTATCCATGGCTACTACCGATTATGGCCTGGATGGCAGGTATTGGAGAGGAGACTGTTTACCGTCTATTTGGTATTCCGATGGTAAAAAAAATAGTCAAAAATACGTTTGTTGCTTGTCTGATTACTACGCTTATTTGGGCACTGGGACATACGCTTTATCCAATCTATCCAGTGATTTCAAGACCTATTGAGCTGACTTTTCTTGGTTTGCTGTTTAGCTTCGTGTTCCTGCGTTACGGCTTTATCGCTGCCATGTTCAGCCACGTTATTTTTGACAGCATATTAATGGGGCTTAGTGTGATCAGTTTGGGAGACACCGTGAATGTGAGCGCCGGTTTATTCTGGATCTTACTTCCGGCTATTGTAGGCTACATCATTTACTGGTTTAGTCCTAAAAAACCTAATCGAATCATGTTTGAACCCGTGAAAAAGAGGAGCCGTATTCTACGACTCCTCCTCCCGAAGGGCAGCTATAATCTGACGAGCAAGTTTATCCCCAATAGAGAGAGGCCGGAAGTCTTCGACGCTGGCCTCTCTTATTTTTTTGAGCGATCCAAAATGCTTGAGCAGCAATTTACGCCGTTTCTCTCCAATGCCCGGAATGGAGTCCAACTGGGAAGTTACCATAGATTTGCCGCGCTGCTCACGGTGAAATGTAATGGCAAAACGGTGAACCTCATCCTGAATCCGTTGCAGCAGATAAAATTCCTCGCTGTTGCGTGCAAGTGTTACGGCCTCAAATGTATCCCCCATCAGTAGTTGGGAAGTTCTGTGTTTGGCATCTTTCACCAAACCACACACAGGAATAAACAAGCCCAACTCATTTTCCAATACATCGGTTGCCGCTTTAATTTGTCCACGCCCGCCATCGACAATGATCAAATCGGGACGCTCTAGATTTTCCTTCAGTACACGTTCATATCGGCGCCGAATAACCTCACGCATCGTTTCATAATCATCTGGTCCCTGCACAGAACGGATCTTGTATTTTCGATACTCTTTTTTGGCAGGCTTACCGTCAATAAAGACGATCATGGCCGACACTGGATCGGAACCCTGAATGTTGGAATTATCGAACGCCTCTACCCGATGCAGACTATCCAGCCCAATGGCACGTCCCAGATTGCTTGCAGCTTTGGAGGTCCGTTCCTCATCCCGCTCGATCAGTTTAAACTTTTCATCCAAAGCAACACGTGCATTTTCCGTCGCCATCCCCGTCATTTGCTTTTTCAGCCCGCGCTGCGGCACAAGTACCTTTACATCCAGCCATTCAGCCAAAGCGAGAGCTGCCGTCGTTGGGTCCTCTAATCCACCGGATAGTTGAGTTTCTGTTTCTGTTTCTGTTTCGGGTTCTTTTTCCCCGGCTGCTTGGTCACCAACTGGGTCTTGAATCGTTCCTTCTGCATAAGCTGCTCTTGCTTCGGCTACCCGCAGTGGGTCAGCAGAACGGTCTGACTCCGTTTGCACTGCTTCCTCATCTGTAATGCTGGCAGTCTCAGCTGTGATCGCACTGTAAAGTTCAGTTTCTGCTGCAATCGGTTGATCGACATCAGCCGATTTTGCCTTTATCAGCTTAGGAGAATCCGGTAATAATATTTCCTGCGGTACTGCCGGGTTGTCACTGTAATATTGCGTCACATAGGACATAAAATCACTGTAAGCTTCACCGTAGAAAGGAAAAGTCGACATATGGCGCTCGATCATTTTACCCTTGCGGACATATAAAATCTGTACACACATCCAGCCCTTATCTACCGAAAAGCCGAATACATCTCGGTCCTTCGCATCAGATGTGGTGATTTTCTGCTTTTCCATCATCGCGTCGATGCTTATAATCTGATCGCGCAGCTCTTTGGCACGCTCAAAGTACAATTCCTCTGCGGCCTCCTGCATTTTACGCTGGAGGTCCTTTTTAATTTCCTCATGTCCCCCGCTCAAAAAGGAACCGATCTCCTGACTGATCTGATCATATGTTTCCTTCTCGACCTCTTTTACACAAGGTCCCAAGCATTGATGCATGTGATAATACAGACACACTTCTTTTGGCATCACACCGCACTTGCGTAACGGATACATACGATCCAGCAGCTTTTTCGTCTGATGTGCCGCGTAGGAATTGGGGTACGGTCCAAAATATTTCGCTTTATCTTTCAGAACGCGACGGGTTACCTCCAGCTTGGGGTGTGCCTCGTTCGTAATTTTCAAGTACGGAAAGGTTTTATCATCCTTCAACAGCACGTTATAACGTGGTTGGTGCTTTTTAATAAGGTTGCACTCCAGAATGAGCGCCTCCATATTGCTGCCTGTAACGATATATTCAAAATCACGAATATCAGCAACCAGTCGCTGCGTCTTGCCGTTATGGCTACCTGTAAAATAGGAACGGACCCGGTTTTTCAACACTTTGGCCTTGCCGACATAAATGATGGTGCCTTCGCTGTTCTTCATCAGGTAACAGCCTGATGCATCCGGCAGCAATGCTAATTTGTGCCGTATGTTCTCCAGCGCCTTCTCCTGGTTCTGCAAGTCCTCCGCATAGGATTTCATTCGCCCGGTTCCTCCTTCCATTCTTAATGACTGCTCAACTTACTACTTATATTATATAGGAATAATGCACAAAAACGCCCCCGGTATATATAACCGGAGGCATTGACTGTTCATGGCGCTCCACCAAGCCCCCGCAGGAGCATGGGTCACATTCCATGATTATTGGTGTTTAGTAAGCATGCTTTTCAATGCTTCTTTGGAGTTCAAACCTACCACTTTATCAACAGGCTGTCCGTCTTTGAAGACGATTAGGGTAGGAATACTCATCACGCCGAAACGAGAAGCAGACTCTGGATTTTCATCCACGTTCACCTTCGCGATTTTGACACTATCGCCAACTTCTGTAGACAGATCCTCCAGAATTGGAGCGATCATTTTGCAAGGACCGCACCATGGCGCCCAAAAATCAACCAAAACGGTTCCTGTGCCTTCGACTTCTGCGTTGAAGGATTGATCGGACACGTTAACAATTGCCATTGTATGTTCCTCCTTTATAGAAAAGTCAAGATTATTATAACCTGTAATGTCTGTTTCGACACCTTTTAATTATATCACAATAGTCTTTTAATTGTAAGATATCAAAAGAGCAGACGAATGAACGCTTACCCTCGCTGATTTTTCCCCTTGACGGTAATGACATCCACAAAAGGACGAATCCGGTCCATCAAGCGTTGTCCCTTGTACATTTCCTCTCCGTCTTTGCTTGTAAAGCTAAGATGCTTCTCTAGCCCTTGCAGTGAGTAATTAGAAGTATAAAAGGTCGGTTTACGGTTCATTCGGTAATTCAAAATGGAGCCCATTACATGATCCCGTACCCATGGACTCAAATTTTCAGCACCAATATCGTCAAATACGAGCAGATCACAATTTTTAAGCATTTCGGTCGTTTCCTTAAGCTTCTGTCCATCCTGTATCATGGACTTTAAGTCCTCCACAAAATCAGGCATGTAGACAATCACACCGTTGAAACCCGACAGAGCCAACTCGTGCAACAGATAACCCATCAAAAAGGTTTTCCCCGTACCAAACGTACCTTCCAGATAGAGCCCTTTTTTTAATAAACCCTGACTTTTGGTTTCTTCAATATAGCGGAATACCTGATTGACTGCGGGCACGCGTTGCAAATCCTTACGTGCAATCTCAACAGCATTATATCCTTCCAACAACGCGCGCTCATCCACATAAAAGCTTTTAATTCGTTGACGCACTCGTTGTTCATGCTGGGAGGCAACTAGCTTGGCGCACGGGGTCCGAATGTCCACCATTTCCGCTGTTCCATTGGGATACTCCACGCCCAGCTTGCAAAAGTGACCCTGGAAATCGTTAGGACACTGTTCCAGTCCCGGACAGTTGTCGCAATTTCGGCGATCCCGGGTATACTGAAAGAGCATACTCATATTAAGTCGCAATTGCGTTTCGTCTACATCAGGATGTGCAGCACAAAATTCCTTCACCAGCGGATCATTTAGAACCTGATCGGCTACGCTGCGAGTACGTTGGCGAAACGAAGGGTTCTGCATCTGCTGAAGCAAATCACCGAGTGATTCCAAGAATGCTCCTCCTTTCTAAAATGTGCAGAGTTATGGAGGGCGATTGACGCTTCGCTGCCGACCGCCATAAAGTCGACACATTATTGAATTGGCTTCCATTACACCTTTTTCTGTTTACCGGATTGCAGTCGTTCGGCCAGGCGAAGCAGTTCATCCAATTCCTCCTCGGATACGGATTCCTCGGAAGGCTGATCTTGTACGATCGGAATAGACGGCTTGGCAGGCCCATTGTTTTTGGCATACGTGCGGGATCTGCCCCCGGAGGAAGAAGCAGTAGACTGTTTTCCTTTTACCTTGGCTTGATCCCTTATATATTGAACGGCTTTTTCGTAAGTGTTTACCTGCTTTAGCAGCATGTTGGAGGCAACGGCCTCGACAAAGTTGCGGTTAATCCGCTGATCGCTCCCCGATACGAGCAGTGACATTAAATAATGGATCAGCACATTGATGACTTCTCCAGGCAACTTATAGCTGATATCAATCTTCTCGAATATATCCAGCAGGTTACCGGGAACCGTGCCGGGGAAAAAGGTTTGCAGCAAACGGCGATAAGGCTCGTTGCGCAGCATCATATTATATTGGTGAATGTCACACTTGGCTGTGAATTGTGGGGGAACCTCTACATAAAATTCCATTTCCACAGCCTGCTCTGCAGGCGGCTCTTCAGGTGTGGAAGTTTCCCTCTGGCGCAAGGCAACCACCTTGGCAGCCTGCACCTGCTGTTCCTCCTGACGCTTCCGTTCCTGCCTGGAGTGTTGGCTAGCCCGAAGCTGAAGCTCGTCGAGCAATAAATCGCCTGCTTCGGTAAAAATGCCGTCCTCATCCAGCAAGCGACTGATATCCTGTACAGAGAGATCAAATTTACGGACCACGTAATTGACCATACCCAGTTGCTCGTGTTCAAATCGAAGACGCTCCACGTGCTTGCGATTGGCGGATTCACGCGGAAAACGAAGAATAATATCTGCATAGTTCAATGCTTCCTCCGATTCGGACGCTAATGCTCCAGTCTGGCGGCTCGTGGATACTTCGGACAGCGCTTGTTCCAGCTCATAATCTATAACATGGGTGTTCAGCTCAAACAGCTCATAAAACGGAACCGATATATTCTCTTTATTATGGGAAGATTGCGACCATTCGCTAGATTCCCTGCTCCACAACGATTCTCTCAGAGAAAGCACTGCAAACTTACCGATTTTGTCTCTCAACAAAAGGGTAAGGTGCTGCGTTCTGAAAAATTCAGCAGGTGCGAGCGGTGGTTGCATCTCATATTCATACATATAATCGTCCGTTTCGGGCACATACAACCTGGACGTCTGCAACAGACCGACAGCCTCCAGCTTGGAGGTCTGTTCAATCAAATACTTGCGTCCCTTCTCACTTGGCTCCAGTCCCAGTGTCAGAAAAAGTCGACGTTGCTGTTCCAACGGCGAATAACCAATCTGTCCGACTGGCACATGCTGGAACAACAGTCGATATAGACTGACCGCAAATGCGCCTACCATCGGCTGATAGACACTTCCCAGCATCAATTCATCCAGTGCGCTCAAGCCAAATTCCCGATAAACGCAGTAGCGGTGGTTCTCAGTATAGTGCAGCAGGTTTTTCATCCGCATTCCGACATTCTTCCTTTCCTGACATAACGTTCTCCAAGATGTTTTTCTATTCTATCATACTTGCCCTCGGGTGGGACCAACAAAATAAGGGCAATTGTCCTCCTTTTTGGCAGCCGTATTCGTCCGAGTTCTTCTTTTTTCGAGAATACTAACTATTTTATGACTTTTGTGACCTGCATCATGGAAAAATAATATTCTTCACACTTCTTTCATTGGTGAAAAGCTCCAAATTGAGCTACAATATAATGGTTAAACATCACGTATTGGATACAGGAACGATATACGGAAGTACACATATTTCGGCTAAGCCGATTACATTTACAGATCGTAAAGGAGTGTAGATCGTGAATCAACATCAACCTCAACAAACCCCAGCAACACCCAACGAAGTAACCTCCACACTGGAAGGCTGGTACGCGCTTCACGATTTCCGGTCCATCAACTGGACGGCATGGAAAACTGCAGACGATGAAGAGCGCGCGGGAGCACTGGACGAGCTTCAAGAGTTTATGAAGGAATGGAGCGTTACCGAGGAAGCAGGTCTGGGCAGCTCAGCTGTCTATACTGTAGTCGGACAAAAGGCTGATTTTGTTATGCTGCACCTGCGCGAAACGCTGGAAGACCTCAATAAATTGGAAAATGAATTCAACAAAACAACCTTCGCCAAATATACGACCAAAACGTATTCTTATGTAAGTGTGGTCGAACTGAGTAATTATTTGAGCAAGGAAGAAGATCCAATGGAAAATCCACAAATTGTCGCACGCCTGAAGCCTGTATTAAACAAGGCACGTTATATTTGTTTCTATCCAATGAACAAAAAACGTGATCTGGATGACAACTGGTACATGCTTTCGATGGACGAGCGTCGCACCTTGATGCGCAGCCACGGTTTAATTGGACGCAGCTATGCTGGCAAAGTAAAGCAAATCATTTCAGGCTCCATCGGCTTCGACGATTGGGAGTGGGGCGTGACCCTGTTCTCCGACGACGCACTTCAATTCAAGAAGCTAATTTACGAAATGCGTTTTGATGAAGTGAGTGCCCGATACGGTGAATTCGGTTCCTTCTATGTCGGCAGCGTTTTGAATGAAGAAACATTTGAAGACATGCTGAAGCTGTAAGACGCAGACATCAACTCTTTACTGAAAAAACCGAGGATTTCGTGAACTCCCACTTTCGGGACGACGGAATCCTTTTTTTATAAGATCTAAAACTATAATAATAGAAGAGAAAAGGCCCCCGCACGGGCGCCTGATAAAATGTATTTTTTTTTTATGATTGCCCAGGTAATAAACCAAGGAATAATAGCTCAGATTATTGCATCACCGGCTCCACCACTACGGATGTATTCTCACTTTTCGCCAGCTTTCTTTTCTCCAGAGCAATCAAAATAAAGATAATAAGCAGCAAACCACTTAGTAAGACCAAAAAGCCTCCCAACTCGGGAATAAAATATTTTAAGCTCCCACCTTTGGAGCCCATACCTCTCAAAAACTTGAAATGCCAGGTCAATGGGAGAATGTTACTTACATATTGCAGCGATGGAGGCAGCATAGCCACGGGCAATTGAGCACCGCTCAGTAAAAACGAAGGCAGTATAATTAGCATGAGGCGTGAGGAAGCTTTTCCAGGATTCGCAGCATTCCACCCTAAAACCATCGCAAACAAACTCAACGTAATCGTGTATAGGAAAAATGGAATACTGAGCTGCCATACATTCGCTTCAAAGCGTAATCCCCCAATTTGCTTAAGTAAACCAATGGACAGGTAAAAGGACACACATCCTACTAACGCATACGGTAACACCCTAAGAATCAAGCTATACGAATGCTGAAGCTCCTCTTTTAATCTTCCTTGCTCCCGCAATCGCGGGACGATTGTCAGTGCAGTAGCACCAATCAATGAAATCATGACCGTATTAATGAATCCCATAACCGAGGTCATCAAAGTAGCATTGGTAGGATTATATAACAGGCGCTGCTGAAGCAGCATATTAGAAGTAAGCCCTGTAACCTGGCTGTCACTCATTCCCATGCCCTTTAATCCACCCCCAGCCAGCATCGCATTTTCCGTCGCCATAATCTCTGTGACTGCCGAGCGTAGATTTCCAGTAGCCTGACCTACCGTATTATCCACATAAAAACCGATGTTGCTCTGAACTCCTTTGATCCTATTTTCCTCCAACCCAGCTGGGAGGTAAATCACCGCAAAAAACTTTTCATTATATAAGAGTAAATTCGGATCGGCTTCATTCTCTTGCACATGGCGTACATCAATATACTGCGATGCATCTAATTTATTAATAAGCTGTCGGCTATAACTGCTATGATCTAAATCGACTACAGCTATAGAGGCATCGTTAAGCTGATTATTTTTAAAAACAAATCCAAAGGCTAGAGCTACTATGATAGGAACGAGCAGCATAACAAAAACCATCTTACCGCTGATCAACAGCTTCCATTCTTCTATAAACGCCTTCATTTCGTCACAACCTCTACCGTCATTCCAGGTAATAATTCAGATGTACGCTGAACATCCACCCGTACTTGGAAGGAGCTTATATCCGACAGACCTTTGTCCCGACTCATTCTCATGTTGGTATACTGAGGAGCAGAAGTGATGTACCTCACCTTGCCTTGGACATCTTTATCTAAAGCTACAACGTGCGAAGTCACATTTCCCCCAGCTTTAAACTGTGACATGGAATCCTCACCCACATAAATATCGTAGTATAGCTGACTGGTTTCGATAACGGCGCCCGTTGCCCCCGTAGAAACGATCTCTCCCATTTTAGGTACAATACGCGACACCTTACCATCTGTGGATGCCTTCAGCACCATACGTCCCCGCTGTAATTCCAAAGTTTTGAGTTGAACACTTAATGCCTGCTTTTGTTGAGCCAGAAGATCCACATTGTATTCGCTATTCTTAACATCTTTTCGTGTTTGCGAGGTTTGAGTCAAGGCTTCCTTGGCTTTTTCTGTTTTGATACGAGCCTGCTGTCGTTCCTCAGCCGTTGCGCCAGCCTCCATTTTATCCAAAGCAGTTTGCTGCTGAGCGATCCCATTTCTAGCAATGTCCGATTGTTTGCTAGCCGCTGTAATCTGATTATTAGAAATTTCAACCTGATCCTTAGCTGTATCTAACACGATTTGGGCATTATCCAGTTGGTTTTTGGCGTTATCCAGTTCTGCTTTGGTTCCAGCTCCGGCATCATATAACGCTTTGATGCGCTTGTAATTCAAATTAGCCAAGTCCAGAGCCTGTTGTCTGGATGATACTGTTTTTTGCGCGATTTCCGCATTCCTTTTGGCTGTCTCTACTCCTGTCAGAGCTGCGTCCAACGATTGCTGTGCTGCTTCAATAGCCAGCTTTTGTCTTAGAATATCCTCCGCACGTGTTCCTTGATTTAATAAGGACTCTCCTGCTTGCGCGGCTTGAATGTCCAATTGTCCCTGTTTTTCTGAAGTTGAAATTTTCTCCGACTGATTTTGCAGCCCGTCTTTAGCCTGTTTTATTTTCACATCAACCTGTGCGATATCCGTTTTTAATTTCTCGATTTGCAAATCAAGGTCTACAGGATCAAGAGTCATGATTACATCCCCTTTTTTCACCTGTTGTTCTTCCTTCACCTCAATCGTGTTTACTCTTCCCCCTACACCCTGAAAAGCAACATTCACGGTATCTGCCGTAAGCAGTGTGTTTTTTTGTTGGGCTGCCATACTCACAGCATCCTTGCCGCTCATTGCCATCAGCGTACCTCCAATACCTAATGCGACAACAAGTAGCACGTACACAATGATCTTTTTATTCATTGCAACAAACTCTCCTTCATGATGATTTAACCAATGGTAGTTAAAAAATAATAGACAAAAAATAAATAAGGGACCTGATAGTACGACGTCTAACTATTTAAGCCAGGAAATTGATTATTCCCGTTTTATCCGCTCAAGTCCTGAGGAAAGCTTATATAATAACGTAGCAAATAGAATATGATCCTCCTGCGTAAATTCATTCATTAACTCCGAAAAAAGCTGGATGAACATCGGAATTTTTTCCGTCATTAACTGTTTTCCTTCGTCAGTCAAGGAGATCGCGGTCATACGTCGATCCGTCAGTGTACTTCTGCGGATGATGCCGTCCCGTTCCAGCTTATCAATTACGCTGGTTACTGTTGAACGAGTAACCCCTGAATATTCAGCCAGCTCTGATGGAGTCAATGCACGTTCATGTAAAAACAATGGCACTAAAATTTTCAGGTTGCCTACAGATAACCCATATTCCGAGAGTCTGGAAGACACTCCATTGTACACTTCATGTGCTGCCTGCACGAAAAGTAAGAACGTATTCAACGATTGGGAGTCCACATTTGGAAACTTTTCAGTCAATAAATTTATTCTCTTGGGATCGGCATTGATTTTAAAATCAGAATTCAACGTGAAGCTCCCCCTCTATAATTAGTAACCATACTATACGTCGTCGAATAGTTATGAGTCAATATCTTTTTTTCGTTCACCTAAATAAAAAAGGTCTCCAAGCTCCATTCAAGGAGTCATGGAAACCTTCTGACGTTAGAAAAACCGCCCTTTTTTCAGTACTAGTGGAATGCCGCCAATGATGAACAGATAGCGTAGATCCACAATTTTTTTCAACTGTGCAGCCACCCAGCCTTTGATTTTTCGTTTACCTACTACGGCGACAGCTTCGCCTTTTCCAAGGGATGCAACCGTACCCTTGTTGGAGAATACGAACTTGTGAAGCTCCTTTTTGCGGAGCGTAGCGGCCAGATTCTTGGCACAAAGTACCCCTTGCTGCATTGCAATTTGGGCAGTCGGTGGATAAGGGCGGCCTTCCGGATTAAACATCAGGGAGCTGTCCCCGATAATGAAAATATCATCATGACCCGGTGCACGCAGAAAATCGTCGATTTTCACCCTTCCACGCATCACTTCGAATCCGGCTTTCTCGATCAATCCGTTTCCACGGATTCCGCCTGTCCAGACGACCGTGCAGGCTTCAATTTTCTCACCTTCACCAACGATTACACCATCCTGCAGGCATTCCTTAATCGGGACTCCAATACGGAAGTTAACCCCTTTACGCTTGAGGACATCCATCGCATACTCCACCAGCTCAGGATCAAACCCTGGTAATGCTGTAGGAGCTGCCTCGACGTTAATGATTTGAATTCGGTTAAAATCGATGTCGTAAGCTTTAGCCAGCTGTGGCAGACGATCTGCCAACTCCGCTACAAACTCAATGCCACTAAAACCAGCGCCCCCTACGACGAAATTTAGGCGACCTGGCTTACCGTCATTTTTATACAGGGCCAGCTGGTATTCAATATGCTCTCGAATCAGGCGCACAGAGTTAATACTGCGAATCGTCAGTGCGAATTGATCCATTCCTGGAATACCGAATGTCTCCGGCTCCCCACCTAATCCGATGACCAAATAATCGTAGGATAGCGAGCCATCCTCCAGCACGACTTTTTTTCTCATTTGGTATGATTTCCTTCACTGTTCCTTTGACTAAATCCACCTTGAACTCATCGATTAGCTGCGCAATCGGAATCCTCGAATGCTCAATCGTATCCGTGCCTGCCGCAGGCATGTGAAGATGTGTCGTAATATAGTGGTAATCATGACGGTTGATTAGCGTGACAGTTGCCTCGTTGTGCTTGAGCTCCTTTTGCAATTGCTGAGCCGTCAATATACCGCCATATCCGGCGCCCACAATGACAATTTTGGGAATACTGCTCATGCTTCTACCCCTTCCGATATACATAATCATTCAATATTCACAGCTTTTCTCTTAACACGGTTAACTTATACTCACCGGAAAGTCTTCATCAAATATTAATCGCTTTAACTTTGCAAGAAGAACCCAGCAGTTTATAATGATAAGCAGTGAATCATACGTTCGGCGGCTATCTGAACCTCTATGCGGCTGATTCAATATCTACAATTCATACTATCCCTTTCGGAGGTGTTTTTAGAGTGACAGCTCAATCCACAGGTGCGGAGATCCGCGATCTGATCATAATTGGAGGCGGTCCAGCCGGTATTTTCGCCGCTTTTTACGGAGGAATGCGTCAGGCATCCGTCACCTTAATTGAAAGTATGCCCCAACTGGGCGGCCAGCTTGCAGCCCTTTATCCTGAAAAATATATTTATGACGTTGCTGGCTTTCCTAAAGTGACTGCACAGGAACTGGTCAACAATTTGGTTCAACAAATGAACCATTTTAATCCAGAGGTGCAGCTAGAAGAGAAAGTCGTATCGTTAGAGAAGAAAGAAGAACGCCACTTCATCGTCAAAACAGACAAAGGTGGCGAGTATCATGGTAAAGCGGTTATCATTACCGCTGGCGTGGGTGCTTTCGAGCCACGCAGACTGGAGCTTCCAGGTGCCGATCGTTTTGAAAAAACGAACCTGCATTACTTTGTCAGCGACCTGAGCAAATTTGCAGGTCGTAAGGTGCTAATCAGTGGCGGCGGTGACTCTGCTGTAGACTGGGCCCTTATGCTGGAACCGATTGCAGAACAGGTTACATTGATTCACCGCCGTGACAAATTCCGCGCGCATGAACACAGTGTCGAGAACCTCCTCGCTTCCAAAGTAAACGTGATTACACCAACGGAAATTGCAGAATTGCATGGGGAAGATACGATTACAAAGGTCACTCTTGCTCATGTAAAAACCAAAGAAACTCAGGAAATCGAAGTGGACGATGTCATCGTTAACTTTGGATTTGTATCCACACTTGGCCCAATTGCTGAATGGGGAATTGAAATCGAAAGTAACTCCATCGTGGTCGATTCTCGTCAGGAGACGAATATTCCTGGCATTTTCGCTGCAGGAGACATCACTACCTATCCAGGCAAGCTCAAGCTGATCGCGGTTGGTTTTGGTGAAGCTCCTACAGCAGTCAACAACGCCAAGGTCTATGTAGATCCAGACGCCAAGTTGTCTCCCGGACACAGCAGTAACATGAAATTGTAGTTAATTTAGACTATGACAAAAAAGGGTATTTTACTCCAGATTTGAACCTTTGGAGTGAAATACCCTTTTTCACGGTGTGCCTATTCGTTGCAGTGATTGTCCGTAAAGTCATCCGAACCCTGAATGACTTTACAGTCGCAGTACGAGAGCTTGTCCGGTCTAATGAAGGACTACGGCTGTATTCATCTCTAGATTTCTTTTGTGAATTTCAGCCAGCAACAGTGCAATGAAGTCACATTCAAGTTTAAGCTCGATTGCCATCTGATAGGAATCCAAAAGCATTTCATCCGTCAGCATAGCCATCCTCGACACAACCTTTCCTTTTATTTCAAAATCTATTCTATCAAAATACCAAAAACGGAACAAGCGTTCTATTATCCACAGTCAATTGTGGAAATCCTGTGTATAAATTGTTGGTAAGTGTCGTTAACCCTTATATGTGACAGGGGATAATGTGGACAATATTTATACACAGAATTTTGGCGATTAAACGCAAAAAAAAATTTTTTTTATGTTTATACAAATATATTATATTTAGCATCTTGTTAATAGATTATAATGGAAACTTTTTGAAGAAAACCTGAATTTATTGAGGTCTTGTGTTTACCTCTAAAATCCATACCCGTCCATTCCAATCAAGCCCGTAATCAAATCCCAGTTGTCCGATCCCGGGAAATCTTCTTTCAAGTATAGGAATACAGTGCTGTGTAAGTTCAACGATCTCCCGCCGCTTTCGTCTAGCTAGCCGTCGCGGATATATCATTCGAAGTGCCTCTGTTCCCTTCAGCAAAGTTCCTCCTTTGCACAGATTCGTTATGACCAGTCCGGGACGAGCATGACGCGCCACCACTGCACGAAACTCCCATTTTTCCCCTTCCTTTACGACTTTGACTCGATAGTCAACAGGTCTACCTTGGATACTTGCTAGTTGAATACCTTGCTGAATGAGATACGGACGTTGGATTCGGAGCTTATTGATTCCGGCCACAAGCGCTCTAAAATGGCTGAACCGATATGTTTGTTCCATACGCGTACAGGTGTAGCCGTTCCCCTCCTTTGCCACGCGCATGACTCCGACACCTCCGCCTCCTCTTACGGGTTTTATAAATACAAAAGCATGCCGCCGTAGCATTATGCGCAATTGTTCTTCACTATATAGACAGGTTTCCGGTATATAAACGGCGGTATGTGGATGATGGAGGAGCGCCTTCGTCTTTAGCCATTTGCTTGCAAGTTGTCTCATCTAATTCTCTCCTTTCGCCGTCAGCTATACTTATACATACTCAATAGAGGTGTGCTATTCTTGGGTGATTGTCAGGATCATGTGTCTATTTCGACAAGATCATGACGAACGGTAGCATGCACCGGACAACACTGGTACAATGACAATAATCTGAATACCATTTAGAACGGAGCAGTTAAATTTGCTGCAAATTGTTTCTTTCAACAAGGAGGTCAACTCATGAATAGCAAAATTGGCATCATGGACATTGGCTCAAACTCCATACGTCTCGTGATCTATGAAATGACAGAGACAGGTGCTTATCGAATTGTGCAGGAATGCAAAGAAGCTGCCCGACTGAGCGAAAAGGTTGGGGCCAACGGCCGTATGGAACGAGAAGCAATCCGCAGCATCGCTCCATTGCTACGCCAATTTATGGAAGTTTGCCGTATGCACGGGGTTGTTCGTATGCGTGCAGCAGCAACAGCGGCCATCCGCAATGCGGCCAATTCGGACGAAATTGTTCAATGGATTGCGGAAGAGACAAATTTAACATTGGAAATCCTGAGCGGGGAGCAAGAGGGCTATGCCGGTTTTCTAGGCGTAGTGAATACAATGAATGTGAGTGACGGCATTATTATTGACATCGGGGGCGGCAGTACCGAAATTACGCTGTTCCGGGATCGAACACGGCTGCATACAGTTTCATTTCCCTTTGGCGCAGTCAATATGAATTGGCGCTTTGGACGTGAGGTCAAGAATGGCGAATGGTCTCCTGGACAGATTGAAGAAATGGAGAGCTTTGTCCGTTCTTCACTGCAAAACCATGATTGGATCTTCTCCAATCCGGGTCTGCCGTTTATCGGGCTGGGTGGAACCCTCCGTACTTTGGCTAAAATCAATCAGAAACGGCGGGATTACTCGCTTCCTGTGACACACCATTACGAAATGACAATAGAAGATGTCGATTATTTTTATAGCAGTCTGCCTCATCTCCCCTATGAAAAACGCAAAAAAACAGCCGGCCTGTCCAAAGACAGAGCCGACATTATCGTACCGGGTCTCATTATATTGAAAACGATCTTTGAAGCTGCTCAAGGCTCCGCGTATTTGGTCAGTGGAGCGGGTCTGCGAGACGGCCTGTTTCATGAGCTAATCAACGCTGAACAGCCTGTGGTGGCTAATCCGCTCATCGCATCCATTCGCAATATCCTGTCGTTTGCTGTCCCGGTTAGCGAAGCGCATGTCAAGCGGGTTAACGAGTACGCCGTCCGACTCTATGACACTTTAGCTGAGGGACCCTCAATCGCTATGGACAAACGCTTGTTACTGACCGCAGCAACTCTTTACAAAACAGGCGCAGCCTTGAATTACTATCACTTCCGCCAGCATTCCGTGTTCTGGATCTTGCACGCAGGCATTGGCGGCTTATCTCACCGGGAAACAGTGCTAGCCGCGCTGATCGCTGATTACCACCCCAAAAACCGGACCCCCCGCTTGCTGCGCACACATGCAGATATTTTGGAGCCTTCCGACGAAGAACGTGTGCACCGGCTCGGCTCGCTGCTCCAGCTAGCAATCGGTATGGATCGTAGCGAATCCGGCATCATCTCCGGCATCCATCCCACGACAGGAGACGATGCGCTGCATATTCGCCTGGAAAGCAAGAGTGAACCGATTCTGGAGCAACGGGAGCTGGTGGCTGTCGCAAAAGATTTTCAAAAGGCCTGGAATCTTACGTTGTCGTGGTCCATTCTTCCTTCTTCCAGTTTTTAACCTTCATTGCTTCGAATTGGCTCCTGATGGGAGCCTCTTCGTTGTTTCTGGCTACAAATTGATAGCTGCCATTCGGCAGAAGCTGGCGTGCTTTTACATTATCCTTCAAGGATAAACGTAAAATATCCACTAGCATTTCTTTGATTCGGTCGTCATAAATTGGGCACATCAACTCAATCCGGCGAGTCAGATTGCGAGTCATCCAATCCGCGCTGGACAAGAATAGCTCCGAATGACCTGCATTTTCAAAGTAAAACAGTCTGGAATGCTCTAGGAAACGGTCGACAATACTGATAACCCGAATGTTCTCGCTAAAGCCCTCCACTCCAGGGCGTAAACAGCAGACCCCTCGAATGATTAAATCAATCTTCACACCTGCTTGAGAAGCCGCATATAGTTCATCAATCATTTCCTGATTGGATAAAGAATTAATTTTAGCAATAATACGGGCTGGCTTGCCTGCAAGTGCTTGCTCCGCTTCCCTGCGGATCAGGTCGAACAGCTTATTTTTCATTCCCGTCGGAGCTACGGTGAAAGCTTGCGGGGTCTTGAGCGCCGAGAAGCCCGTGATTTCATTAAACAGCTCAGAGGCATCCTCACCCAGCACCGGATCCGCTGTGAATAACCCGATATCCGTATATACACGCGCCGTACTTTCATTATAGTTGCCAGTTCCCACATGCACGTACCGTTTGAGCACATTACGTTCATGACGTACTATTAGAATAATTTTGGCGTGTGTTTTCAAGCCGACCAACCCGTATACTACATGACAGCCAGCTTTTTCAAGCGTACGCGCCCAAGCAATATTACGTTCTTCGTCAAAACGCGCCTTCAGTTCGACCACTACGGTCACCTGCTTGCCCGATTCGGCTGCACGTGCCAGAGCCGGAATGAGCTTCGATTCTCCATTGACACGGTACAGGGTCATCTTAATGGCCATCACATCCGGGTCCTCTGATGCCTCAATGATAAAATCAGTTACCGCATCGAACGATTCATACGGATGGTACACGAGCACGTCCCGTTTGCGAAGTACGTTAAAGATATCCTCTTGCGGAGGCAGTTCTTCCGGATACAATGGTTTGATTGCCGGAAATTTCAGATGCGAATACCCCTCCAAATGATCGGCAAAAGACGACAAAAACGTCAGATCTAACGGCCCGTCGATCTCAAATACATGATCGAACAGCTTGAATTCACGTTGAAGCTCCATCAGGGCAAAGGGGTTAATCCCTTTCTCTACTTCCAGTCTGACCGGTGCTCCCCGCCGTCTTCGACGTAGTTCTTTTTCAATTTCTTCGAGCAAATCTTCGATCTCTTCTTCATTAATGGACAAATCAGAGTTACGCGTAACCCGAAAGGCATGAACCGCCTCGGGGATATATCCAGAAAACAACGTTTGTATATGATGCTTAATCAGTTCCTCAATTAAAATAAATGATTTCTTCTTGCTATTGGAACGTAACGGCACCGAAACGACACGCGGAATATTGGAAGGCACCTGCACAATCGCAAAAAGCGGCTTATCCTCCTCCGTATCTCCCGGACGTTTCAAGACAACTGCCAAATATACGTATTTATTATGAACCAGTGGAAAAGGACGGCTTTGATCGACCGCCATCGGTGTAAGCACCGGAAATATAATTTCATGAAAATATGCATCCAGCGACTTACGCTGTGTCGTATTTAAGTCATTATATTCAAGCAGCAAAAGACCTTTTTTCGTCAATAGGCGAGAAATATCACGATAGGTCCGGTATTGCTCGGATACCATCGAGACGGTACGCTTGATCAGGCGCTTGTACAAACCGGAAGGGGTATAACCCGTAAAATCCTTTTGCATAAAACCAGCCTTGATCTTCTCGCGCGTCTCTGCAACACGAACAGCCATAAACTCATCCAAATTGCTGGACACAATTGCTAAGAATTTGGCTCTTTCCAGCAGCGGTGTATCTGCATCCTGAGCCTCCTGGAGCACACGACGATTAAATTCAATCCAGCTTAAATCTCGGTTAAAGTAACGTTCTGACCCGGCTTTATCCTTCTTCTGACTCTCTATCAACATATGGCCTCCATCAATTTCATGCAGTATAGTTACCCTTTATTGTACTATTAGATGAAACGCACTAGCATCACAGAAGTGTAAACGCAATGTAAAATGTGTGTAAACACACAATGGATGTTGAAAAGGTCAAACGGATGCTTTACAAAAATAGCATTAAGCGGTACAGTGTTTACGTCTGTTTCATAGAGTAGAATGACGAACCGTACCTTTTTCAGTTGATTAAGTTCATTATGATGTGTAATAACCACTTAGTAGCCACGTTCAATTGCTGATTTTCAAATGGCATGATATAGGGAGGATTTACATTATGGAACCCAAGAAAACGCCACGCGTACTGCAAAAAAACATCGAATTTTTTACCGCGGCGCTGTCTCAACACCTCGTTTCGGTCTGGCAAGAGGACCCAGCAGGCGTATACTGTGAGATAGGCTGTGGTTATATCGAATTGTTCAGCAGCGAGATGATTCGGGTGCGCAATCAGGATGGGACCCCAAGCCATTATGACCGCAATATCACCATGTTTCAGCTAATCACGAAGGATCAGCCGATATAATTATTATATGCTATGTCTGCGCTGTTCTTCCAGATTAGAATGGTTATATGTTTAATCTACCAATTTTCATATCTGTTGAATCTTGCAGTTTTCTCCGAAAAAGCGCCATAGAGCGCTTTTTTTTGTCGACTTTTTTTGAACATCATTTGGAAAAGCAGTATGATAAGAAAGCATATTACCTAAATTTAAAGGGGAATCAACCGATGGAGCATACAACATCAGATGGGCGCATCCTGGTCATGACCGCGGTTGAAGGCGAACGGGAGGCTGTGCTGCGCGGCCTGAAAGGCGACACTCGCTTTGTGGTCGAGCTGGCTGGTGTAGGCGCTCCGTCCGCAGCGGCTTCAACCGCGCTGGCACTGGCCACTGGCGGCTACCGTCTGGTCATTAGCGCTGGAATTGGAGGCGGCTTCGTGGAGGTCGCTGCACTGGAGAGCGTCGTCGTTGCTGACGCGATTATTGCCGCCGACTTAGGGGCAGAGACAGCAGAGGGCTTCAGCAGCGTGGACGAGCTGGGTTTTGGCTCCAGCCGCATTGCCGTGAACGCTGCCACCGCGCAGCGATTCGTTCAGGCGTTGCGTGACGCTGGCCAGACGGCCGTCGATGGACCGATCCTGACCGTCTCGACGGCCACCGGCACAGCGGCTACAGCGGAACGCCTAGCCAAACGCGTTCCCGGAGTTGCTGCCGAAGCGATGGAGGGTTACGGCGTAGCCGTGGCGGCCAACAGGTTCGAGCTGCCGATGATGGAGATTCGCACGATTTCCAATGCTGTTGGTCCACGTGACCGTGCAGCCTGGCGAATCAAAGAGGCTTTGCAAGCGTTGGAAGCCGCATTTTCTACATTAACGGAGGTTATATAGATGCAAATTGCTTTTTCACCTTGTCCTAACGACACTTTTGTCTTCCATGCCTTGGCGCATGGATTGATTCCGGGCGCACCCGCGCTGGACATTACATTCGCCGATATCGACATCACCAACAATCTGGCGATCACACCAGACGGACTTGATATCATGAAAATTTCGTACGCTGCACTTCCTTGGGTGCTGGATGAATACGCCCTGCTGCCTTGTGGTGGTGCACTGGGCCGGGGTTGTGGGCCGCTCGTACTGACTAAGGAAGGTTCCACCATCGAAGGTCCGGAAGCCCTGTCCGGCAAGCGTGTAGCTGTTCCAAGTGAACGTTCCACCGCTTATCTGCTGTTCCGTCTTTGGGCGGCCAAGCATGTGCCTGGAGGTGTCGGCGAGATCGTCGTGATGCCGTTCGACCAAATTATGCCTGCTGTCCGTGACGGAGAGATAGATGCAGGATTGGTGATTCATGAAGCACGCTTCACATATCCGTCCTATGGACTTAGCAAGCAAGTTGACCTAGGGAACTGGTGGGAAGAAGATACAGGGCTGCCGATCCCGCTCGGAGCTATTATTGCCCGCCGTACGCTGGATATGGATGCGATCACCAACTGGATACGTGCCTCTGTCGAATATGCTTGGAAACATCCCGAAGCTTCGCGTGAATATGTATTGTCTCATGCGCAAGAGCTATCACCCGATGTCGCCCAATCGCATATCGACCTGTACGTGAACGATTTTACCGCCAATTTGGGCGACAGCGGTTATGCCGCCATTGAAGCCTTGCTCGGTCGCGCTGCGCAGGAAGGGCTGGTGCCTCCGTTTGATTTAGCCAAACTGCGCCTTACGTCCACAACAACACGGTAAAAGGTGCAGACATGCCATGCATGTTATTTCCTAAATAGAGCAGCTTAAGCATATAAAACCTCCCGAACGAGCACATTGCCTAGCCATGCGCCCCATTCGGGAGGTTTTATGATTTCATATTGCAAATTCTCATTAGGTCTCGCTTGATCCTTATCCTTAGCTCTGTTCTTGCTCCACGACCTCGGTCTTAAACACGTTATCCAGTTTGGTACCCAATCGTTTGACCAGCGGCACCTTGATATCCCGACTCAGCTCTTTGAAAAAAGCGTCCATGTCACAATTAATCTTATCCAGCACGACCTTCACGGTGCCCTCTTCCAAAATCTGCTCATTCAGATCCTCAGGTACCGTAACCGAGATATCATACTTCTTGCATAACGTTTTAATGTAGCGGCTAAAGATTTCGATAAGCTCCTCATTGTTGAACTTCTCAACTGCAACTTGCCCTTTGTTCGTAAATTTCAAATTCACTCTCACGTTAGCATTTCCCCTTTTCCTTTTGACCATTTATTTTGGATAAACGTTGAACCATTCAGAGGCTCTTCAAAGAAAGGGCCTTACCGGTCGTTTTAGACTCTTGTCCTTTGATATACTAAGTATAACACATTAAGTCCGTTTTCATTTCCCAACTTGTCGTTTTATGATAAAAAATGATACATTTTGCGCATTTTCAGCATAATTTCTTTCTTTTCATGCCAATCATTAGGAATAGTTTATACACAAATACACAAGAAAACGCCTATCTCGCAAAAGAAAGACGTCTCCGTGTAGATGCTTAAGCAGTATGCATTTATAAAGGCTTCGTACATTCCCAACCGTGTGAACGATACTCACGCACAGCATCTCGTATATCCTCAATATCATCTGTATGCAGCAAAATCGCAGGTAGAATTACCCAGTACTCATTCTCCGCTAGATCAATAAATACGTCCTCGACATCATAATATTGCATATCGCCAAATGCCGTATCCCTGATTTTCTGTCCAACCAAAGGTGTAAAAGGGGAATCAAATGTTTTGGTCACCTTCGTATATTCCTTCACACCCGTTGCCGAGATTTGCTGTGAAATAATGACACTCAATGGTGTTACCTCCCTGACCTAATAATGCTCATTATAACCTTCTCTCAGACCTTCTACAAAACCATGCGCGAAAAAAAATCATAAAAATCAATAGGCCAATGCCAATGGCAACGGAGCTGATAACGATAATCAGGATGCCTTGC
The DNA here is from genome assembly GCF_000307675.1 of Paenibacillus sp. ICGEB2008. Lineage (NCBI taxonomy): Bacteria > Bacillati > Bacillota > Bacilli > Caryophanales > Paenibacillaceae > Paenibacillus > Paenibacillus sp. ICGEB2008. Next base: position 69,536 of record NZ_AMQU01000014.1, on the reverse strand, counting down.
GTGTTTCTTTGTTCCATCTTTCTAGTCAAAATTCCGAAAACAAGACCTATAAGCCCAAACAAGCCTCCAATGACAAAAAAACTAAATACGAACCCCAAACCTGAAAAAATCCAACCAAATAGAGCGAGCACCCAGCCCTGCGGCTGCGGCTCACTCTGTTTCATCTGCCAGCGTTCCCTCGCTGTAGGTGTGTACCTGTCCATATCCTAGCTCCCCCGCTCAATTTGTATACTTAAGACAAAAATCTGTAAAGTCCAGCATCGGATTAACGTTAGGTTCCTCCTATTGCTGACCAGTGAGCTTAAAAGTGCCGCCTTCCCGCTTACCAAGCGGATAATTTTGAACCGTCATTTCCACCTTCGTATTCTTATCCCATACCGGAAGCTTGTCAGATGTACTGTACTCCTTCATAGCTATGTCGATGACTTCCTCTGCCTTCTTCGTCAATGCAGCAGAAGACATATTATATTTGCCATAACCTTGATAAGCACCGCCAAAACCGAGATTAGGTTGGTTGTTCACATTCAGTAGCACACCCTTCAACTTGCCATCCTCTGTCACATCAAAAGTTACTTTTTCCAATACAAAATCATCAGTAACGACAGATGTCTGCTCTAACAGGTGCGTTATGGATGACAGGTTGGCTGCTAATTTAACTTTTCCGAGTAGGGCTTCTGTATCATTTTGTTGCTTGGTTAAGGCTTGTGTTGTCTGTTTTAGCGATGCATTCACTATAGTTAAAGAATTGACCTTCGTATTCAGATTATAATTCCATACCGCCAAGGCTATACAGCCTAGTACAGCTACTCCAGAAATGACCGTTGCTACAACTGCCAGCTTACGAATAGGCTGTGGTTGTGGCTCCACAGACTGAGTATGACCGCTTAACTCTCCCATACCAAACTTCCTCTCTATTTATATAGTCATATTTTACTATTCCCCTCTCTGATATTCTAGTATATTTTTCCTGATTCTATATTTTCTAAGCATTTGTACAGGAATTCGTTTCATTAGCCTTCGAGCTTTGGTTCGCTCGCTTTCCGGGAGAAGCTGTATTTACCAAATACACACTACCTGCAATCAGTACCAACCCCACTACAAATGTGAAAGTGAGGGACTCTCTGAGCATGACCATACTAAAGAGTGTGGATAGCACCGGAATCATAAACGTATATGAGCCGACGGTTCCTGCATCCCCATTGTCGATTAGCTTAAAATAAATCATCCAGCCCATCGCAATCACGAATACTGAAATAAACAATAGAATCGCGATAAAGGAGGCTGTCCAGTGGATATCGCTCCATTTTTCGGTCGTAAACCCAATCCCGTTGAGTATGATCCCTCCCAAAATGAGTTGCATCGTCACCGCCCAAATGGAGTCCAGTTGTTTGCTTTTTTTCTTCATATAAATCGTTCCGAGCGCCCAGCACAGTCCCGAGGCTAGCCCCAACACAATGCCCAGCACAGACAAATGACCTGCCATTCCGCCTGAGCTAATCACGATCACTCCACCAAAACCGAGTACCAGTCCAATGACCTTCAGAGGAAACATACGCTCTCCCAACCACAGCCAGGAGAATAATCCCAACAAGATCGGTTGAAGGAATACCAAAGTGGAAAATAATCCAGCAGGCAAATAACGCAGTCCTACCGTCTGCAAGCCATAGTAGCCTGCAATATTAAATATAGCCAGCACAAGATATGTCCACGCATTTTGTCTAAGGCGTAAGGTTTTCCGATTACGCATAGCGAACAACAGCAGAATCACACCACCCAGCAGCGTGCGGATTCCCGAAAAAAATATCGGCGGCGTATCTGGCAAGGCCAGCTTGGTCAACGGCCAGTTGATCCCCCATACCATCACTAATATCAAGACAAGCCACAACGTAGCTTTAGGCGTTAACTTTTTCATAGATGTCTCTCTCCTTAGAATTTCATTGCGCATTGCTTACGACTAAAATTTGAATAGCCGTTTGCAAAGTTTTGCTTTACTAGCTTATACTGTGGTCACTAATAAATAAAATGAATGTTTTCAATAAGGGAGATAACTTTTCACTTATGACTATAACTCAGATTATGATCTTTGTTCGCGTAGCTGAAACACTAAACTTTACCCAAACTGCCCATGAGCTGCATATGACGCAACCTGCGGTCAGCCATGCCATCGCCAGTATCGAGAACGAGCTCGATGTCCAGCTATTGCTGCGCGACCGAAAAAAAGGCGTACTCCTGACAGATATCGGACACAAAGTACTACTGCAATTTCGCATGATGCTGCAAAGCATGGAAAAAGTGCAGCAGCAGGTGGCCGCTGAAAAAGGCTTGGATGTGGGTACGATCACGATTGGTGCCTTTCCTTCTGCCTCGGCCTATTTTCTGCCCCCGATTATTGATCATATTCGTCAGCACTATCCGAACCTTGTTTTCGATTTACACGAAGGTTCCACGAATGAAGTCAAGGAGTGGGTACATACCAGAGAAATTGAAGCGGGAATCATCCTGTTGCCAGACCCTGAGGTAGATGTAATTCCTTTATGTCAGGATGACATGGTTATTCTCCTGCCTGACGGTCACCCTTTTCAATCGCACGACAAAATCGCCATCCGAGACTTGAATCAACAGGAGATGATCTTTTGTAAAGGTGGACACGAGGTCGCCATTATGGAAGGTTTTGAACGCGAGCAGAGTCAGTTGCAGGCACAATTCATTACTCACAATATCAGTACGCTGGTCAGCATGGTCCGACAGGGACTAGGTATGGGCATTGTCTCTTCACTCGCCTTGTCCACGTTCCCCCATGATCTGACCGTCAAGGAAACCACGCCTCTAATTACGCGTCAAATCGGTATCGCTATCCCCTCTCTACACAATGCTTCACTTGCTGTACAGTTATTTGTGCGTACTGCGCAGGAGCTGTTTACTGATTTGAAGCAATAGGGCATATGTGCAGATTATCGAATCATCGAATACGAGGAAAAGTTACGTAAGGCAATGTAGCTAGTGATGTGAAGATCTTGGATGAGCTTATTCATAATAAGCTTATATTCGTGAATCACTTTGGACAAGTGTTGAACAATATAGATGGGGCGTTGAAGATCATTTTAGGACATTGTAGCACGGTAAAATTAGATTAATCGCGAATCCGCCATGGATACGAAATCTGACTAAGACAGGTAGACTGCCACGGCAAGAATCTTCGTGATTAAATCAAGTGACACGGCGTAAGTGAAAGAGCGCTAGCCTTTTTAGGGATAGCGCTCTTCCTTTTTACAATCTTGTTAAATCACTTCTTGGTTGTGGCATTATACAAACGCTGTAAAAGGGTAACAGCTTCAGCCCGTGTGACCTGCGCTTTTGGGCGAAGGTATCCATTGTCAGCGGTAAGAACACCCATCTTGGTAAGGGTGTAAAATGCTTCGGCCTTTTGATCCTGAGAATCTCCATCATAGGAGTACTCTTCTCCCGTTTTGTTGATGTACAGTACCGGATAGTAGGCAGAGAAATTGTCATTGTAATTTGCCTTACGGACTTTCACATCATTGTACTGTGCAGTTGAGGAAATGACTTCGTCAATCTCAGGGTGAAGAGTCTGATTGGTATAATCCGTTCGAACAGAAGCAATCATCATCATATCCCATCGGGTCAGCGGTTTGTCGGGCTTAACATAGAATTGATAGTTCGGATAATCGCCCCACACACTTTCAGCAAACGGCCACACATAATCCCCGTTGAATATGGCTGCAAAATCTTTATGCGCCCAGTGCTTGCGCGCATCCACAAACTCTGAAGATTTACCAGCTGAATAATTGATTTCTGGAAAAAGTTTATGAAACATATGGACAAATTCCGCTTTTGTTATAGTTTTGCCTGGCTTGAAGGTCCCATCCTTATAACCGCTGACAACACCTTTGTCGACCATCGAACGGATGGATTCAGCTGCCCATTCATATTTTGTACCGTCCACATCAGGAAACGTTTTTGCCGCCAATGCGGATTGACTGAAAAACAGGGCCACCACAACTATAGAGGTAATCAGCCATTTCTTTTTCAACATCTTTTTTCCACTTCCTTTAGGTAAATTATTATGTACAAAATAGTTCTTTAGACTTAATGTTATATCGGTATATCCTAAGCAGAAGATGAACATAAACAAAAAAAGCACTGCATAATCAGGTTGTAACGCGCCATATTAGCTTCTGTAAACGACACAAAAACGGCCTTCGCAACGAGTAAAATTCGTCACAAAGGCCGTTATCCGTAACCTAAACGCGTGTCTTTAGAGATAGTTCAGGCCACCACTCGAAAAATTAACAAGGTTCTTCGCTTGGTTTCCCTGCGTCTGTAGCTGTACGGAAGCTTGAACCGCAGCCGCATGTAGCTACAGCATTCGGATTATGAATCGTGAAGCCGCCGGACATACCGGACTCTTCAAAGTCGATTTCCAAACCGTCCAGATAGCGGATGCTTTCCTTTTCCACAACTACTTTCATATCCTGTACATTCATATATATATCCTGATCCGTCTCATTGTCGTCAAAGCCCATGGCGTACGAAAATCCGGTACATCCACCTGGCGTAACACCCAGACGTAAAAACATATTCGGCGTTTCCTGCTGCTCCAGCATTTCTTTCAGGCGTTCAGCAGCGGAATCGGTGATGTTAATCATAGCTCCATCCTCCTCTTTTACTTCATGCTCCCCTTCAGTATACTCTCTTATTTGCAGGTGCTCAAGTCATGGAATGTCCTTCCGTTACAGGCTTAAACACCTCTTTTTCTACTCGTTTGTATTGAACACCAGTGGTGTGAGGTTTATAATAGGTGAAGAGTGTGTTAAAGAAACTGTCGGAAATTTGTCATTTCAAAGGCGAAATTATGAGACATCCATCATTGTAGCCTGGCATTGTAACATTTTTCACATATCGTATATCCGCGCTGCCGGATTTTACCGACGGAACGGGACATCCTGTGCGCATCAAGCGCTTGTGCCGCTAATTCGGCGGACAGCCTCGCACAGAGCAATTTGAAGGAGGAATAGGCATGTCCACATTAGTTACACCTTTTACAGACCGCAGAATGGCGGAAATTGTAGAAAAGGTACAAAACGGGGTTCGTTTGAACCTCGAAGATGGTATATATTTGTATGAAACTGACGATATTCTCACACTGGGCCAGTTGGCTAACGAAGCTAATTTACGCAAGAACGGTAAAAAGGTTTATTTTATCGAAAACATGAGCCTGTACTTCACCAATGTATGCGAAGCGCGCTGCGCGTTCTGCAATTTCCGCAAGGATCAGGGGGAGGAAGGCTCTTATACGTTGTCTGGGCAGGAAATGATTGATTATGTAGAGCAACATATCCATCCAGGCGTAAGAGAATTCCATATCGTCGGCGGTCATAATAATCATGTGCCTTTCCAATACTATGTAGATTCATTGAAGGCACTGAATGAAAAGTATCCCAACGTTACACTGAAAGCATACACTGCAGCGGAAATTGACTTTTTCACACGCATAAGCGGCTTGAGTGTTAAAGAAGTTCTTCAAGAGCTGCAAAAGGCAGGACTTCAATCTTTGACTGGTGGTGGCGCGGAAATCTTATCTGATGAATATCGGAAGAAGATGCGTGTTACCAAAGCCAATGTGGACCGCTATCTTGAAGTACATCGTACGGCCCACAATCTCGGTATGAAAACTCATACGACGATGCTGTACGGTTCAGTCGAAACTTATCAGGATCGTATTGAGCACATGCTGCAAATTCGTGAATTGCAGGATGAAACAAATGGATTTATGGTATTTATCCCACTGTCCATGCAGCCGAAAAGCAAAAACGCCAACATCATGCGCCGCAACTCTGCTTACGAGGATCTCAAAACCATTGCGATCAGCCGTTTGATGCTGGACAATATCGACCATGTTAAAGCTTACTTCATTAATATTGGTCCGCAATTGACGCAGGTCGCTCTTACCTTTGGCGCATCTGATGTCCATGGCACGATTGTGCGCGAGCAGATCAGCCATGCCGCAGGTGCGTTGACTCCTGCCGGATTGACCCGCAAAGAGCTAATCTGGCTGGTCAAAGGTGCTGGACGCATACCTGTAGAACGTGACACCTTCTATAACGAAATCGAAGTTTTCGAATAAGTGTAACATCGGATTCAGATTTCCCGCGTGCATTTTATCCCCATTACTCACACCAAGCAGCCTCAAGCTGCCCCGGAACACGTCGGTCTGTCTGCTAAAGGCAGGCCCCTTTCCGGGCTTTACAACAACAAAACTTGTGCTAGATCGACAAGACACCAGACCATTTGCCGGGGACACGGTAACGAAAGGACGGCGGATTTTGATGAAAAATTTCGTTATTCTAGGGGGCGGCTATGGCGGCCTTACCATTGCCAAAGAATTGCTGGATAAACACATTCCCGACGATATTCAAGTTATTTTAGTGGATCGGATGCCCTTTCAGGGGCTGAAAACAGAATACTATGCCCTTGCGGCAGGTACCGTATCTGATTTTGATTTGAGGGTACATTTTCCGGATGAACAACGCCTTATTCGCAAATACGGAGAAGTCACTTCGATGGATCTTGAGAATAAAATGGTTCATTTTCAAGATGGTGATCCTTTGCCCTATGACCAACTTGTCATCGCGCTAGGTTGTACCGACCGTTTTCATAATACACCGGGAGCTGAAGAATACAGCTGTACGATCCAATCCTTTAATCATACCCGCCAAACGTATCTGCGCTTGAATGAAATCAAGCCTTATGGACATGTCCATATTGTAGGTGGCGGTCTAAGTGGGGTCGAGATTGCTGCGGAGTTACGTGAAAGCCGCGCGGATTTGAATATTACGATTATGGATCGGGGCGAGCGGGTGCTATCAGCATTTCCGCAACGTTTGTCTGCTTATGTACATGCCTGGTTCAAGGAGCATCATGTGAACGCACTAAATCATGTTGCGGTTTCCCGCATTGAGCCAGGGGCTATTTACAACCGTGACGAGCAAATTATGACCGATGCGGTTGTATGGACAGCCGGGATTCAGCCCGTTAAAATTGTGCAGGATTTAGCAGTTCCTAAAGACCCTCAGGGTCGCATCGTGCTAAATGAATATTATCAAATACCGGATCATCCTGAAGTGTACGTCGTCGGAGACTGTGCGAGCCTTCCTTACTCTCCAAGCGCTCAGGCGGCAGAGGTGCAAGGTGAGCAGATTGCCCACATTGTACGCGACCTGTGGAAAGGACAAACGCCTCACCCGCATCCTTTAAAGCTACGTGGTACATTAGGTGCACTTGGCAAGAAGGCCGGGTTTGGTTATGGCTTTATGGGCAGTACCTCTTTGCGTGGACGAGTGCCGCGTCTGCTTAAGAGCGGTGTGCTCTGGAAGTCCAAACGCCATTTTGGCTAATTGGATACTCAACAAACAAAGAAGACCTGCTTCCAGAGCAGGTCTTCTTTGTTGTTACATCTATGAATAATACATATTTCCTACAAGAGGAAGCTGCTTGCCGATGACTTCTATTTTTAATCCAAATCCAGGTTGTCCCATGCTTCGGCTTCTTTAATTTTGTTTAGAATCACTTCGTACAGAAGCTCTGCTGAATCTGCGGATACAATTTCACCATTAACCATCGCATAAGGCTCAGCGTTACACTGACCGCAATTGCTTAGGCAGCCGTATTCAATCACATCATAATCCGGGTTCTGTTCTAGTTTGGACATAATCTCATCGGTACCAAAATGCATATTACTGGTGCAAAATTCAATAATAGGTCTTAACATTTTTTTTCACCTGCTTTGGATGACGGGCATTTTAATTTGGCCCGCTTTGTAATATAATAAATAAGGTATAGGAAAGGAGTTGAATTCTAATGAGCGAAGCACAAAGCGTTCAAATGTATGATGAAGTAGCAGACGTACTGGATAAGCTCCGTCCGTTCCTGCAACGCGATGGCGGTGACGTTGAGCTGGTTGACGTTGAAGATGGTATCGTTAAGCTGAAGCTGGTAGGCGCTTGCGGCAGTTGCCCAAGTTCTACAATTACGCTGAAGGCAGGGATTGAACGCGCTCTTCTCGAAGAAGTCGAAGGCGTCCAAGAAGTGGTACAAGTATTCTAATGCTTGATGCATAATGATCAGAGAGTCTTGACTTCGGTAACGAAGCTCAAGACTCTTTTTTGTGTTACAACGTCTAAAGGATCTCTCGATCTTATATGGTTGGCCGAATGGGGTCCAATCCTCCGGACACATCCATAATATTACCCGTTATAAAATCCGAATGCTCCTCACACAAATAGGCGATCACTCGCGCAATGTCCTCTCCGCTTCCTGGACGCCCACGCGGTGTCTCTGTATCCTGCATGCCGATGACATCGGCAATCGACTTTTCCTTGTTCGCTCCTCGGATATCCCCGGGACAGATCATATTGACCGTGATGCCATGGGGAGCTTCCTCTACAGCCAGTGACTTCGTAAAAGACACCAGCCCCACCTTAGCAGCTGCGTAGACGGCGCGATGCGGCCAAGCCCTTGCTTCTCCAGCATGACCAAAGCCAAAATGAATAATACGTCCCCATTGCTGGCTACGCATGTGCGGCAATACCAAATGATCCAGCAACATGGTACCGACCAGATTCCCCTGTATCATGGCATGAATCTCAGCCACACTGTAATCCGCAAACAGACGGCGTTCCCGGATGAACGGTCCGGCATTATTCACCATAATATCGACTCCGCCCAGCCGATCCTGCACTTCACCGATCAGCCTGGTGATATCTTCCTGAACCGAGATATCTGCTTGTAAAGACAGGCAGCGTACTCCCTTAGACTCAATTACCCGCTTAAGCGCTTCGGCTTCAGCCTGGCTATGGACATAATTCAGGGCAATGTCACAACCTTCATCAGCCAGACGCAGAGCGGTCATTTTACCTAAACCTTTGGCACTACCCGTTATGAGTGCGACTTTGTCTCTCAACAGTTTTCCTCCTCTTCACAGAGAACGGTCACCCCCAAGTATAAAATATTTAAGCAATCCCTACAACTCCAACCAAAAAGAAACCCCAGTCCTCTTGTTCAAGAGAAGCTGGGGTTTACGTTCAGCGCATTCTTAGTTTCTGCTTAAAATGCAGGGATAATTGCGCCTTGATATTTATCTTCAATGAATTTTTTAGTTTCTGGAGATTGCAAAGCTTTAAGCAGTTTTTGGATCGCTTCGGAATCTTTATTATCAGGACGTGCTACCAGTACGTTAGCATATGGTGAATCTTTGTCTTCCAGTGCCAATGCATCCTTGGTCGGATTCAGCTTGGCTTCCAAAGCGTAGTTCGTGTTGATCAACGCAATATCCACTTCAGGCAACTGACGTGGCAGCATAGCTGCTTCCAAAGTTTTAAATTCCAGATTTTTCTTGTTTTCAGTAATATCTTTTACGGTTGCTTCAATGTTGCTTGCGTCCTTCAGCTTGATCAGACCTTGTTTCTCCAACAGCAACAATGCACGGCCTCCATTGGTCGCATCGTTCGGAATCGCTACTGTTGCACCGTCTGGAAGTTCATCAAGCTTTTTATATTTTTGGGAGTAGATACCGAATGGTTCCAGATGAACCGCGCCAACAGAAACCAGATCCATTTTACGCTCTTTATTCATCACATTCAGGTAAGGTACATGTTGATAAAAGTTAGCATCCAGTTGCTTGTCAAACAATTGTACGTTCGGCTGTACATAGTCGTTAAACTGAACGACTTGAAGACGAACCCCTTCTTTTTCCAACTGAGGCTTGATCGCTTCCAAAATTTCCGCATGTGGCACAGGAGAAGCTCCAACTTTCAGCTCGACTTCACGCGGTGACCCGCCTGTATTTTCGGCCGCATTGTTTGTATCCGATGTTGTGCTCTTTGTACCGCAAGCAGCCAGTACCGCAATTAATGTCAAGCTCAATACAGCCAATACCCATTTCTTCATGTTGTTACCCCTCCAATAATTTGTAATATTCAGGATCAGACGTCCTGATCAATAAGGATATCTATATGTTTTCCCTATTTTCGAGTATAATGCCGCACGAGGCGATCTCCTGCCATTTGCAGCAATTGTACCAATACGATCATCAGCACGACCGCAACGATCATTACAGCCGTTTCATAACGATAATAGCCGTAGTTGATTGCCAGCGTACCCAGTCCACCGCCCCCGATCATACCGGACATTGCCGTGTAGGATACGAGTGTAACGACGGTAATGGTTAATGCGGCGAGCAGGCCGGGCAGTGCCTCACGTAACAGCACACGCCGGATAATTTGTCCTGTCGAAGCCCCCATCGCTTGTGCAGCTTCAATGACACCCTTGTCCACTTCACGTAGTGACGTTTCGACAAGACGTGCGAAGAAAGGAGCAGCCCCGATAACCAATGGCGGAATGGTTCCCAGCACCCCGGTCGAGGTACCTACCAACGATCGTGTAAAAGGAATAAGTGCGACGATCAAGATGATAAATGGTACGGAACGCAAAATGTTAACGACGAAAGATAATACAACGTATATCACCTTCATCAGAGTCAACGAGGAACGGCTTGCCAGAAACAACAATATACCGAGCGGCAAACCAATAACGAGGGTGAACAATGCAGATGCCCCGAGCATCTGAAGGGTTTCCAGAGTAGAATTCCCTAGCTCTTCCCAACTCACTTGCGAAAAATCAAGTTCGCTCATTGTCCGATCACCTCCACATCGAGTCCTTGCCCTGACACTTCGCGCAGCGTATGTTCTATATCTGAATGGTTTCCTTCAAAACGAACGATCAGCTGTCCATATGGTACGTTTTTAATCGTAGAGATGGTGCCCTGTAAGATTGCAAAATCAACACCTGTACTTCGAGCCGTACGCGATAGAATTGCATCATAAGTTTTACTGCCCAAGAAGGAGATACGTACCACCTGTGCCGATTCGCCGCTACCTGCTGCTGCAATCGCTGCTTGTAATTCCTCAGGATGTTCTGCCTCCCGCTGGATAAAATCCTTAGTCACCTGATGCTGTGGCTTCAAAAACACTTCCGCCACCGGACCTTGCTCCACGATATCGCCCTCATGAATGACGCCAACTCGATCACATATACTTTGAATGACATGCATCTCATGAGTAATCAATACGATAGTCAAATTAAAGCGCTGGTTAATATCCAACAGCAATTTCAGGATAGACCCTGTCGTCTGCGGATCAAGCGCAGACGTCGCTTCGTCACACAGCAGCACATGCGGATCACTAGCCAGTGCCCGTGCAATCCCTACCCGCTGCTTCTGTCCACCTGAGAGCTGTGACGGATATTTTCCACTGTGTTCTTTCAGTCCCACCAATTCCAGCAGCTCGCGAACTTTCTTGTCTAGCTCCTGCTTTGGGGTATTTACCAGCCGCAATGGAAATGCAATGTTGTCATACACTGTCGCCGAAGACAACAAATTAAAATGTTGAAAAATCATTCCGATTTTTCGGCGTTGCTTCTGTAACTGGGCTTGACTCACAGTCACAAGGTTAACCCCATCTACCCATACTTCGCCTGAAGTAGGGCGTTCCAATAAATTAATACAGCGGATCAACGTACTTTTGCCCGCCCCGGAATGACCAATCACCCCGAATATTTCTCCACGCTTTATAGAAAGGTTCAACCCGGACAACGCATTAACGCGTCGGTTACCTTTACCATAATGCTTGGTTAATTGCTTAATCTCTATCAACGTGCTGCGACCTCCTTCACTTCTTTCTTACCCTGTTAACCAGTTGTCATCTCTCGGGATTGTATAAAATCACTATTTATTTATACAAAAAAGAGCCCCTTTCACAGAATGAAAAGGGCCCCACCTTGCGAACCTTTTCTCATCTGCCAAAATCGCTATAACTCTAGCGGTTTTGTAGGAATTAGCACCATATGTTCCCTCCCGGTGCATTACACCGGGAAAGAACGGGTTGCCGGGCTTCATCGGGCCAGTCCCTCCACCTCTCTGGATAAGAAAAATATGTTAAACTCCAGCTTTAGCTGTCCGTTAAGTTTATATAAAAAAAATAATTCAAGCATTTTTCTGAAACTAGGTTTCAGTATAGATAGTTTACATTGCTTTGTCAAAGGATATTTTCTGTCATAATTATGGGCGCACTGCCCGGTTCTCCCATTGTTTCGCAGTATAAGAAAATGCGTTTGATAGCGACTGGCATACCATTTCCAAGCCCTGCTGCAAATCTTCCAGATGGTGATCAAGATCCTCCAGTTGGATTTTTCCATATAAAGCACGGTGACGTTGCCAGAGATCGTCCTGCATTTCCGTGTTCATATAATGTATTTCCGTATTTCGACGCTTACGCAAGCGATTGATGGCATCGTTGTATGTGTCCTTGATATCATTTAAATTATCAGTCAATACAGGATGCATTTTGAGATACTTGAGCTGTCTCAACACGGTAAAATACGAATAATGCGCCTTATACTGCCCTGTTTTTAAATCATACAAATCATTCATCCAATTACCAAGCTTATCCAAAATAGAGAATACCCGCACAAACCCATCCTTATAAAAGAAAACATACAAAGCATAATCGGATTTTTCCTCCTTGCTCATATCTTCAGCGTATCCGGCTTTCACTTTCATACGGAAAAAGGCGGCAGCATGATGGCTCTGCTCCAGTTCATCCAAAGACGACATCAGACCACGTGTTAAAATATCCGCCTTCCGAAAGTCATGGGTAGGATCACCACTGGCCTGGATTTGCCGTTCCAGCAAATGTAACATGTCTGACATGCTATTCATGGCATCCAGCAAGACGCCATGATTTTCACGTGGGGGCTCGCCCAACAGCTTGCGTATCATGCTTCACGCCTCCTTCATATCTGTAAAATCCGGCTGTTAGATGCTTGAATTGGCGTCAAGCGAAATAACTCGTCCACCGTTGATCTACAAGCTTAACTATATCCTCACGCGGTAGCACCTCATCAGGGTAGCCTGGCTTCATACGTGCATCCACTACAATCGGCAGCTTATAGTTCAGATGATGCAAACGTACTTCGCTGTCGGCGTACATATCTGTAGCGGGGTTAAAGCGTGTGAATACCGTCCACAGGAACGAGGCTTGGGAGCGAACAACTTCTTTGGCATCGTCCACGATAAAGACAAGCGGCCACTCTTGCTCACCCGCAGCTAATCGCTCCAATACACGCGCAGCGAGTTCAGGCTCCTGCTCAAAGGACGAGCCGGATATAACGAGGCAACCTCCGCAATAGGGTTCGATTTCACGAATTCCCGGCAGATCGCCGCCTTCATAAACGCGAGGCAATTCACGCACAGGTTCGCCTACCCCCATCAGAATCGCCTTGCTGCCGTGATTCAGCTTGCGGCCCGTGTAATCGAGTGTATCGTGAGACGTATGGTTAAAAATAAACAAATCTCTGGCTGGATTAAATCGCTCCAAAATGGTTTCTAGCAACAGGTTAAAGTCGGATAAATCGATCACCCGATCCGTCAGCATCAGGAATTTGGTCAACGACAATTGACCTTGACCCAGAATGGTAAAGCCGGATACCAGCGCTTCACGGGAGTAGCTTTCACGTACGACTGCCGCTGCCAGCGCGTGTACACCTGTTTCTGCATATGCCCATAACGACTTGACAGAAGGCATCACAAGCGGATAGGCGGGCGACAACAGACGTTGCAAAAATTCGCCGAGATAGTAGTCTTCCTGCCGTGGCTTACCTACAATGGTTGCCGGATAAATGGCATCTTTGCGGTGATGCATATGTTTGACATGAAACACAGGGAAATCATGTTGTAATGAGTAATAGCCAAAATGATCGCCAAACGGCCCTTCCGGGCGACGTTCATGAGGCGGCACATAGCCGCTGATCGCAAACTCGGCTTCTGCCGGAATGCGATGGCCTCCAAGCGGGTCTTCTGTCATGGGCAGCTTGCCCCCCATAATCAGAGAAGCCAGCAAGAGCTCTGGCAAGTTTTCCGGGGCAGGAGCAATGGCAGACGCAATCAGAGCAGGCGGGCCACCGATGATGATCGTCGTAGGCAACGGCTCATTACGCAGCTCTGCCTCATGATAATGGAAGCCGCCGCCTTTATGGATTTGCCAATGAATCCCTGTCGTCTGATCATCATAAATCTGGATGCGATACATCCCCAAATTATGGTCCTTGGACTGGCCTGGCTTTTCGGTATACACGAGCGGAAGCGTAATGAACGGTCCTCCATCCTCGTGCCAACTGGTTACTCTAGGCAGCGGAGCCAGCGGAGCATCCGTACGGCGAACGCCCAATACAGGAGCTTCGTTATGAGATACTGTTTTTAGTCCTACTTTTAGCATGTCCTTAATCAGGCCACGTTCATTCCACAACGCTTTGGGTGTAGGTGGAAGCAGCGTCTTGGTTGCACCTACAATTGCATCCATCAGTTGCTCTGGACGAGGGCCAAAAGCCATGTCCACACGGCGATTCGTGCCGAACAAATTACTGGCTACAGGAAACGGGGTTCCTTTGACATTGGTAAACAGCAGTGCCGGACCCTCTTCCTCAATGACTCTTCGGTGGATCTCAGCCAACTCCAAATAAGGATCGACAGGTGCTTCTATAATTTTAAGATCATTTTCTTTTCGCAGCGCTTCAATAAATTGGCGCAAATTCTGGTAGATCAACTGGATGATTCCTCCTAAGCAAATCAAGCCCTCGAGAAACTCGTGGGCCTGGTTTGTTTCTTATGATGTTATTATACGTGTTCCAACGCCTCTTGGGCAAAAATACGTTTCATTATGATCTACGAAATGCTTAGGTACGCTGTGCTTGGGTCGGAACAAGCTTGCGGTCCGGTGACAATTGCCATACACGATAGCTCAGATAAGCCAAAATGGAGAACAACGATGCAATCACCAGCATATGTCCCAGCACGATAAACATATAAATTTCAGGTCTGTTGACGTACAGCAGGATAATGCCAATCACCACTTGAAGTATGATCAATACGACCGATACGACACCTAGGGTACGAATATCCCGGTGATTCGGGTGATAACGGTACGAGTAGTGACCCACAGCCAAAATAATGACGAACAGCAGTCCGGCTGAAATCTGATGAAGCAGCAGTGGAGATATGAAGCCCCCAATATTTACAACCTTCTGGATGACCGAATGACTAAGCAACGCTCCTGAATAAACAGCAATATAGGTATAGATCGTTGATAGCCATATAAAGTTACGATAGCCCCGACTGACACGCCCAGGAATCAGACGTGGAGTGTAGCGTGAATCCGCATGCTCCTGCCAGGCTCCCAGCGTCATCATAGTCGCACTGGCAAAAGCGATAAGCGCAAAGCCAAAATGCAGTCCCATGACTGCAGCCGATTGGGAGAAGATGACAGCCAACGCCCCCATCGCACCTTGTATGATAACAAACAATAGCGTAAGCAACGAGAATAGCTGTAAATCCTTCCGATGCTTCATAAACAGCAAAAAGCCGACAAACGAGGCGATAGAAAGAATTCCGGCCATGGCACTGACGGAGCGATGAGAGAACTCAATAAGGGACGCGATGGTATGTGCCGGAACCAGCTTACCATTACAAAGCGGGAATTCTCGTCCACAGCCGAGACCCGAATCCGTTCGCGTCACGACACCTCCACCGAAGGTAGCCAAAAACATGACAATACATGTTACGAGTGCCAGCCATTTTAATATTCTAATTTTGTTATTCAATGAATTCACCCGTATCCTTCCAAATATAATATTTATTCACTTTAGATGTTGTGAAATGATCACTTAAAGTAATTATAACTGATATATCGTTCCTTGACATACGAGCTTTGTTGACAAAATGTGAACGTGTCCGTAAGAAAGCCGCCTCCTTCAAAAGGAAGCGGCTTTCTGTATAGCGTGATGATTAGGTTTCCCTTCGGAGCCCTCATACATACCGTTATCATTTATTTTGCCAAGTTAGCATGGACTTCTACAGCCCGGTCCAAAAACTGCTCGATTTCCTCGCGGGATTTACGCAGCCTGTTCACCAGACGTACCAGTTCTCGCCCTTCACTGTAAGCGATAAAGCTGGGAATCCCTAGAACATTTTGCTCTTGACTGACACTTTCGGCCTGCTCTACATCAATTTCAATTAATGTAAGCTTGTCTGCATATTGTTGTTCCACATCAGGCATGAACGGATCAATAAAATGACAATCTCCGCACCAGTTCGCCTTAAACACAGCTACCGTTACACCTGAAGTGGATATTGCCTTATTAAAGTCTTCATGAGAGACGATTTTTTGCATACATACTTCCTCCTTGAACTTCTTTTATGCAGGAAATCCTGTAGTTTCTATTGTAACGCCAAGTGAAGCTTTTGCACACACCCCTATTATGCTCACATGCCGATTGGAAGCCCTCTCATTGAGGCATACTAAAGATATACTTAAGAATCCACATAAGCGACGACATTCTAACAGCATACCCAACATACTTAGTGGAATACGGGGATGCCTGCACTTGAAAGGAGGTTATTTAAACATGTCTCTCACTGAATGGCTCCATGTGGCATCTCGACAGCTTCAGGGAGGGCTCAAGCTACTCGGCTCCGTTCCGCGTTTTGCGGAGGAGGCATGGGAGGGCAAACGTGCGGCCTGGACCGAATCCCGTAAATTACGCTATCCCTTACGTGATCTGCCGTGGGATTATCAATCGGCACAAGCCGCCATGAATGAAGTTGAAGCATTAATGCTGGTGAACGGACCCGCTACGCGTCCCTCTTCTCTTAATATGCCCTTATGCGAAACAGACTGTGAGCTGCTGGAGCGGATCAAGAACGATACAGCACAGGAGAATCGCAGCAACATCACGCGCACTGCCGCTTACCTTGAATGCTATCGTGGCTACCCGGAATTACACTGGGCATTACTGGCCCATCTGGTTTCTCGTAATGGCGGCTATAATATGACTGATCTGAAAGGAGAGCTCATTGGCGACCTGTTTGGCGAACAGGAAAAGGAGTGGCTGTATCGACTACTTGAGCGCTGTAACGCCCTTATTTTTCAGGACGCTTATCCACAGTTGCAGCTTTACATGCACAGCCGTCATTTGGGACGAAGTTGCTTCCATTTGTTGCCCTATTTTCACGTTTCGCCATTCATGAAGCCCTTTTGGGAACGTTTCTGGGCTTGGCGGGATAGTTCTCTTTTGACGGTGGCGCTCATTATTAATGAACAAAACTATATTGAAGGACGTGTCGTGAAAGATCCGTATTTTCAAAAATTTGTGACACACAAGCCGGGCTTTTATTTGCATGACTGGCTTCAGCTCAATCAAGTTATATTTCCGCTTGGGCTAAACGGTGGCCTTGCCGGACTTGTCATGGAGCGTTTCGGCCATCTGGACGAGCGGATCGGCTTTGGCAAAAGTCTCTACGCTATGTTATTTGGCCATCAGCAGGTACTGGATCAGGCATCCGCATTTGCTGCCAGCGTGCCGCATACCGGTTCTCGCAGCGACTATTGGCCGGGACTGTTCACTCCGAATGAACAAAAAGCGCTGCGCTCTCCAGAAGAGAGTGCAACGCTTTTAGCACATGAATGGCTCCCGCCAAGTCAACGTCTGTACAGCCCAGAACTGAACGCCGTCTGGTCAGATACAGCCTATGATCCGATTCCCCGTTATGACTGGTTTCAGGACGGTTCTACACTTGGGCATATCAGTGAACCAAGACGGCCTCTGTTATTTGCTATGCGCCATGAGCATCGCCACGGCATTCAAAAAACAGCAATGGCCCATGATGCTCATAATAGCTTTAGATCCTTTCATTGAACAGAGGAAGGATTCTTTTAGCTTCGTTGTCCAGTGGACTCACGCTGTAGGCGCATTAACGGACGCAATACCTTCTGCAACATACGCGGATAGTTGCCCAGCTCGTCCTTGCGCAATACGCGCAATACAACCAGCAATACCAAGTAGCATACCAGTACAACCGCTCCGGCAATACAGCACGCGATCAAGAAGGCTACACGCGCAGGCATCAGGTGTACCAGCAAAATGCAGGCTTCATTTACTCCGTACCCGATAGCGCCCGAGACTACGACAGCGGTTAGGAAGCCTGCCCAGCGACGGCCCATGATTGAGAAAGTAACAATACCTTTCAGCACACGCAAATTCAGCAACGTAATGACGAGAAAACATAATCCGGTTGCGGCAATAATTCCGTAAATTCCAAGCCAACCAGCCAGCAGCCAGCTCGCTGCCAACTTCACGACGATACCAACCATCACATTGACCATTGAAATACGCGGCTTGCCCATACCGATCAATATCGAATTAGAAGTCATCATCGTAATCTGGAAGATCGTTCCGAGTGTCAAAACAGCGATAATTCCGCTGCCTCCAAGCGAGCTGAACAACAGACCATTAATAGAATAGGCAGTTACACATAAAGCCAGCACAATCGGCATTCCAGTCAGAATAGAGATACGCAAGGCAAGCGTCATCTGATTTTGTAAATGCTGTTCATCCTTACGGGCAAAAGCCGCCGAAATGATCGGAATGAGCGATTGACTGAGTGCAATGGCCAAAATTGGAGGAATACCTGCCACACTCTGTGCCCTAGAGCCTAGATAACCCAACTGAGTAGTCGCCTGATCCAATCCCACTTGTCCAGACAGCAGTCTAACTACAATCGACGTATCAATAAAATTAACCGCCGGAACCGTCAGAGACGACAATACGATGGGAATAGAGAGCTTAAAAATATCTTTGTAAATCCGCATCATCGGTAACGCGGAGCTTTCCTCTTGGAATTGCTCTTGACGATCTTGGCGATCCTGACGACGCAGTTTCACCGTGTAATACAACATGACCGCCAGAGCGCCGAGGCTTCCCATGACACCCCCAAAGGAGGCACCCGCCGCAACCTCACGATCTCCATAGCCAAGCTTCAAAATAATAAAGGCGAGCAGAATTGCGGTTGCTACCCGTGCGACCTGCTCCACAATTTGTGAAATACCGCCTGCGGTCATATTACCACGTCCTTGGAAGTATCCACGCATCATGGCAATAGCAGGAAACAACAGCAAAGCGGGTGCCAAAGCCTGAATAGCCAAAGCAGACTGCGGAACCCCTGCTACATGCTCGGCAAAATAAGGCGCTCCAAAATACAGCAGCGCCGTAATGATAATACCTGCCACGGCCGCGAATATCAAAGCCGCACGATACACACGTCGCGCTTCCGCAGGCCGATCCAGTGCGTAGCGTTCCGAAACCATTTTACTCAGTGTGCTAGGAATACCGGCCGTAGCGACCGTGAGCAGCATCAAATAAGCGTTGTTCGCAATGGTAAACGAGGCGTTCCCGACGGAGCCGAGCAAATGCTCCAATGGAACGCGCTGTACCAGACCAAGCACTCTGGCCACCAAAGCGGCAGCGGCTAAAATAAGCGTACCTTTAAGGAATGTTTCTTTATTGGACAAAATGCGTTCCCTTCTTTCTTGCTGTTCACATGCATGCAAAAGCCCCGCAACAAACAGTCATGGCCTGAGCCATAACCGGTGCGGAGCCGCATGTCGATTCTGTCTCTGCAAATCATAATAAACGAATCTCAGGTTAAAACACCCAAATCAAGAATACAATAATCATGGCAAGCTGCAAAATTACTTTCATCACGGTGCTAGTAAATAGGCCCAAGACGGAGCCAAAGCCCACTTTTATAGCTCGATCCAGCGGGGCTTTGCCAATCAGTTCACCCAGCACAGCACCGATAAATGGTCCCAAAATCAAACCGAATGCTGGAATAACAAAGGGGCCAATAATGATTCCCACAGTACTAAGGATCGCTGACAGACGCGAGCCGCCAAATCGCTTGACTCCCCACGCATTCACAGCATAATCCGCAACAAAAAGGGCAACGACGATAAGTGTTTGTATAATCCAAAACAATGCATTGTATTGAGCAAACGAGAAAAACCAGCCGTATACAAAAAATGCAAAATAAATGGCGAGCGCCCCCGGCAATACGGGATACACCGCTCCCGCCATGCCCACAATGAACAGTACAATGACAACAATCCAACCTAAAACGTCCATGGGCCTCCTCCTTCTCGTCTATTCATCTTGCTTGTGCACCATCATTTTATTACACAAGTACATAATCTCGAATCACTTCTACAATGCCGTCCTCATTATTCGAAGCCACAACCACATTAGCGGCTTCTTTTACCGTATCCTGAGCATTCCCCATCGCTACACCCAGTCCAGCCGCTTGAATCACAGCCAGATCATTCAGACTGTCACCTACGGCAACCACCTGCTCCATGGTAATGCCGAGCAGGTCGCACACTTCAGCGATGCCACTGGCTTTAGATATACCGGCCGGATTAATTTCCAGATTCGTCATCGAAGAATTGGAAATTTCAAGTCCCCCCATCTCCTGAAGCTTGAGCAAAATTTGATGGCGAATTTCGTCATTTTCCGTATTATAACCGAATTTGAGCCATTCCTGTGTATCCAATGTGTCCGGCCAACGATCTCTGTTGTATAACTCCTCGGTTGAGTAAGCCCAGAACCAGGAGCCTGTTTCTACGGCAATCTGGTGCATCTTGCGAACAAGCTCCTTATCAAGTAAATAGCGGCGCCACAATTCGTGAGGTGATTTCCATACTTCACTGCCGTTTACAGTTACCATTGGCGTCTCCAGGCCGAGTTGCTGACCGTAAGGTAAAGCATGCATCGCTGCACGTCCAGTAGACAAGCATACATGAATCCCTTCCTGAATCGCCTTATTAATCCAATTAATCGTTTCCAAGCTTATTTCATGATTATCGTTCAGTAAAGTTCCATCCATGTCGAGCGCAAGCAGTTTGTATTTATATTGGTTTTCTCCCATGGTCTCTCTTCCTCCTGTTGTCCCTTATGTCCAACGACATTTTACCATGAAAAAGAGAAGCCCACAAAAGTATTCAAGTCCTTAATTCGCTGCCAGAGGCTTTTTGGGAATACCATCAAGCCCGTATACTTCGTCATACGCATCAAATATTTTACGCGCAACGGGTCCCGCGCTCGTCGCACCAAAGCCCCCCTCCGGGATGATCACGGCTACAGCCAGCTTCGGATTTTGACGCGGAGCAAAAGCGATAAATACCCCATTATCTTTAACCGTACGTCCCACCACCTGCTGAGAAGTCCCCGTTTTGCGGGCATAGTCATAGGGAAATCCGTTAAAGGCTTTAACATCGGTAGCCATGCCGCGAATCACAGTATTCCAGTACGTATCTGAAAAAGCGACCTCATTCAGCACCTTCGGCTTAAACTCACGTACGAGATTCCCCTGGTCATCCACAATTTTACTGACTAGATGAGGCTGCATTCGCTTGCCCTTGGTTGCCAGTACAGTCGTATACTGGGCCAGCTGCATCGCTGTATATTTCCCCTGCTGACCAAAGGATGCCTGTACCAAACGTGTCAGTGCACTTTCATGCTTACTGGTGTATTCCAGTCTGCCTGCCCACTCACCGGGCAGATCGACTTCCGTCGGTACACCCAGTCCAAATTGCTTCATATACTTGTCCCATACATCAATTCCCTGATGCATTCCTGCATTACTTCCGTATTTGGCATACAGCGGCTTGCCGATCATATCGACCATGAACGTATTTGACGAGACCTCAATCGCCCTACTAGGTGTTAGTGAACCATACACATGTCCGCCTGAATTACCGACTCGGCTGGAGCGATTTTTTCCATAGTACGCACTTCCTGTATCCTGATATGTTTGTCCAGGCGAAAACAGATTTTCCTTCAACCCGATCAGCACAGTCAGCGGCTTAATGGTTGAACCCAGCAGAACCGAGGATTCCGGGTGCGGACCCACTTTTCCACTAGGTACAGATTTAATCGTTCCGTTCCCCATTTTATGCTGAATATCGTCATACACTGAAGGCGACGCACTTCCCGTTTTCCATACATTCGAGTCATAGTCCGGCATGCTGGCCATTGCTACGATATGTCCGGTCTCTACCTCCATCGCTACAGCGAAGCCAGTAGTTGCATCCGGATGAAGTTTACCCGATACGGCATGGGTACGAAGCCAGCGGAGTTGATCCATAATCGCCTGTTCGGTTTTTTGTTGAATTTCCTTGTTGATGGTAGAGTACAGATGATGACCTTTCGCTGGAGGTGTAATGGATCTAATGCCCTCCGGCATGCTTCGAGGGTTAACCTCTACCGTTTTATAGCCATTTTTCCCTCTTAACTCGTCTTGATACTGAAGCTCCAAGCCATCATATCCGACAATTTCGCTTTCCGAATACACTTGTTCCGGTCTTAGAACCTCCGAATTGGCTTCATACAACTCTTTATATTTGGGTCGGTTCGCTCGGGCTCCTTTGAATTTGTACATATATCCAATCGTTTGCACTGCCACTCGATCCGGGTCATAATGGCGTACACTTTCTTCTATAACCTCTACACCTGGAAACTCTGTTCGATGCTCCAGAAAATAAGCAATTTCCTTCTGACTCAGGTCGGATTTGACCAAACGTGGGGTGAATCCCCTATATTGAATATAATCCGGGTCAAGTCGTTGTATAATTTCCTTTGCATCAAGTCGCTCTCCTTCGCTATGCCCCAGCTCGTTTAATTTGCTAGCAAGTTTGCCAGCAAAAGCATTAAGTTCAGGAAGCAGCTTGTCCCCCGGCTTGCGGCCTTTCTCCGTACGCTTGCTATAATCCTTAGGCAAAGTCACATACAGGGACTGCATTGGAGTCGAATATGCCAGTCTAACCTTACCCGTGGAGTCATAAATCGTACCGCGACTCGGGGTTAGCGGAACATTTTTTGTATTTATGGATTGCTGCTGGCCCTTCAGCTCCTCTGATTGTATAAACTGCAATACAGCTAGTCTGGTAATGATCAGGGCAAACAGCACAAAAACACTAAAAAACAGTAGGTTGGTTCGTAAAACCGTCCGCTGTTTTCGCGTTTCTTCGTCCTCTTCACCAATTTTCTTTTTGAATGAAAATTTTTTATCCAAAATTCCTCTGTCCATATTAGCTGATCATTACTCCTTCCAATAGGTCTCATATTCCTGATCCTACCATATTTGAAACAAGAAACAAGGAAATCCAAGATTACAATTTTGTAAGAAAACGTATAAAAAAACACAAAAAAAGCCTCTCTCAGCCCGAAGGCTGAGAAAAGCTTACCTGAAATAATATCTGTATAAAAATGATTATGGCTGTTTGGCTGTATTAGGATCGGCTGTCGCTGCGTCCTTTTTCTTTGGAACACCGTCCAAACCGTACACTTCGTCGTAAGCATCAAAGATTTTACGTGCCACAGGTCCGGCGCTCCAAGCTCCGAAGCCTCCTTCAGGAATGACAACTGCTACTGCAAGTTTAGGATTCTGACGCGGTGCAAAGGCGATAAATACCCCGTTATCTTTCAGTTCCCTGCCTACACTCTGCTGAGATGTCCCCGTTTTGCGAGCAAAGTCATACGGAAAACCTTTAAATGCGCTGACATCTGTTGCCATCCCGCGTATGACTTCATTCCAGTAGGCATCCGGAAATTTCACTTCATTTAGCACCTTCGGTTTAATTGTTTGAACTACATTGCCGTTGGTATCTTTGATTTGGCTGACCAAATGCGGCTCCATCCGTTTGCCCTTAGTAGCAATCATCGTTGCGTACTGGGCAAGTTGCATTGGAGTATACTTACCTTGCTGACCAAAGGAAGCATACGCTAGTCTAGAAAGTACCGACTCGGATTTATTCGTATACTCTCGCCAACCCCGGAACTCACCAGGCAAGTCTACTCCAGTGGAAACACCTAATCCAAACTCCTTCATATAACGGTCCCATACATTTATCCCCTGGTCTTCTGTAGCATTATTTCTGTATTTGTTATATAGGCGCTTGCCAACCATATCGACCATGAAAGCATTAGAGGAATGACGTATAGCGGTAGCCGGGTCCATTGAACCGTACACATGACCAGACGAGTTCCGCACCCGTGCGGAATTATTACGTCCGAAATAAGCAGCTCCTGTGTCTTGATAGTACGTATTTGTCGTAAATAGTCCTTCTTCCAATCCAATAAGAACAGACAGCGGTTTAATAGTTGATCCGAGAAGCACGGTAGAATCTGGGTGCTGTCCAGATTGGCCTGAGCCAACGTTCTTAATTGTAGCGTTTTGATACACATGTTTTATTTCTTCATATTTGTCTTTTGAAATCGTACCTGTTTGCCAATAATTCGCATCATAATCCGGCATACTGGCCATCGCGACTACATTCCCTGTATCCACTTCCATGGCTACAGCAAAGCCTGTTTTCGCATAAGGATGAGTCCTGCCAGATACAGCGTGTGTATGGAGCCATCTCAATTGATCCATAATGGCATTTTCAGTCTTCACCTGAATTTCTTTGTTAATCGTGGAATAGACATTATCCCCTTTTTGCGGAGGTGTAACAGAATCTACACCCTCCGGCATATTACGCGGATCAATCGGAACCGTTTTATAGCCATTTTTCCCTCGTAACTGTTCCTGATATTGATATTCCAGTCCATCAAAGCCCACAGATTCATTATCCATATAAATGAGGCCCGGATCATTTTCAGCTGACATGGATTTTTGGATATTCTTATATTTATCCAACGTTTCACGCGCACTTTTGTAACTTTTAATGTAGCCAACCGTTTGGACAGCTACCGTATCTGGATCGTAATGACGTACCGTTTCCTCTACGACATCTATTCCGGGAAACTCGCTCTTATGCTGCATAAAATAGGCGACTTCTTCTTTACTGAGATTCGTTTTAATCAGACGAGGCGTAAAGCCGCTAAGCCGTTGATAGTTCCGGTCCATAGCATCCATAATTTGTTCTGCTGTCATTTTCGGCTCGTTTTTATCGCCATATTCAGCAAACCGATTAGCCAGCTTTTGCGTCATATTTTCCAACTCAGGCAACAATTTTTTATCTGGATTACGCTTTTCTTCCACGCTGTCACTATAGTTCTTGGAGAGCGTGATATACAGCGATTGTACAGGTGTAGAATACGCCAGTCTATTCTGCCCGGTGGAATCATAAATCGTTCCGCGAATCGGCGTAAGTGGTACATTTTTGGTAACATTACTGGCCTCCTGCTGCTTGAGCTGAGGTCCATCTACAAATTGAAGTATCGCCAGTCTTACAATTATGACTGTAAATATAATGAACGAGCTGAAAAAGAACAGATTAATCCGGAAGCTAAATCTTTTTCGGTCGGATGTCTCATTGTCTTTTCCTTGCTCGTTGTCCATCTTTCTCATGTGCCCTTTTCCACTCCTTCTTAAATCACTTTATCCTTGATATGTGTTTGGGCAAAACCGGGCGGGTTAAACCAGTCTCCACTTTGTGCCCAGGTCGGGTCCAGCGGTACCCACTGATCCTGTCCGCTCAAATATACTTCGTTCCAGGCATGGGACCCGTATCCTCCCTGTCCGTTGTATCCGAGGCCTGTTACAACCTTGACCTGTAGTCCCTGCGAACGAGCCATCATTGAGTAAAGGCGGGCATAATCAATGCACACTCCTTTACGTGTATCAAACGTATCTCGGGGAGTCTGTTCATGCCAGTCACCACGTTGCTCATAGGCTTCCACCTTACTGTAATCATAGCTAATGCGGGTGCCTACCCATTCATACAACGCTCTGGCTTTTTGCTCGTCACCGCTAGCCCCTCCTGTAATCTTGGCAGCTGCCTGAACGATATCGCTTGGAATGTCCCGGTCGATTATTTCGTATTTGCGCTGCATGATACCATTCAATTCCTTGGTAACAGCCTGCGTAAATACAG
The DNA here is from genome assembly GCF_000307675.1 of Paenibacillus sp. ICGEB2008. NCBI lineage: Bacteria > Bacillati > Bacillota > Bacilli > Caryophanales > Paenibacillaceae > Paenibacillus > Paenibacillus sp. ICGEB2008. The sequence continues at coordinate 43,698 of NZ_AMQU01000014.1, read as the reverse complement.
GCAGCTTATCCTTAATCAAAGTCCCGGACAACGGCTCAATGACCGATTGCGCACCTTGCTTATAAATCGGCGAAGCTTGTACGTAGCTGCTAAACCCGCTGTCTGGATACAGACTTACACCTATGAACAGCAGGGCTATGATCATCATGGCGCGAGCTCCACCAATAAGAGTACCTATGCCGGCCCCTGCCACCCTGCTGAAAAAGCCCGATTTTTGGGGATGCTCATGGAGAGAGGAATCTGATTTACCACCTACCATCAGCACATAAATGGCACGCAGTATAAACTGGGCGATAGCATAACTGAGCATGAACAATACGGCGAACCGCAGTAGTGGAAAACCCTCTATCCCCGCCACAAGCGTATAATAAAATTGCTCAATCCCACTTAGTTTTCGCTGTGGCAAATGCTCCATGTAAGCTGCCAGCCATTGCTGCACCTTTGGTGAAAGCCACATGGCTAACCCGAGCGAGCACAAAATACCCGCCACAGTGAGTATGCCATCCACAATGAGACTAAACAGCGCACCTACAGATCTGGTGGCCCCTCGCCTCCACCCCTGTATCAACGACAATACTACGATGGCGATCAGAAACACCGTCACGCCATTCCAATGAAGAATAGGCTCCAGCCAGGATGGATTCATTGTGTTCCTCCTGTCTTTACGGCGACTGTGGCGGCTGTGCAGCAGCCAAGTCTTTCGCGCTTTCGATATATTTCTTGACGGTGTCACTCATACTCCATTCGCCCAGCGACATTCCCTGAAACCATACCTTGACCTTGTCCCCCTCAAACGGACCCTTTACTTCCAGGTTGGAACTGGTCACTGTAAATGTACCATCTCCGTTGGAGGTGTATTTGGCATTTTGCCCCTCTTTTATCATCATGTTCAAAGCCTCGCTCTGAACCTTGTTAATTGCATCATCCTTTGCCTGAGTCACGACCTTACCAACCTGTTCAAAGGAAATACCACTGTAGACTAGCAAGCCTGCAATCACAATAATGACGATCAGCCATTTTACGAGAGTTCTTACAATCTTCAATATGACTAACAATAGGACAAGCCCAATCACTATATACAGCCAGTTATCCTGAACGATCTGCCAATTATGTTCCAAAAACTCTGACCAGACGTTCTTATCCATTCGCTACACTCCCGTTTCCAACTACATGATTCAAATTGCAAAATTGTCTCTGTAATTATACATGATTACGCAATGTCCTGTCAGCTTAGGTCTTATACATACCTTGTCATTCAATTCTTGTCCACACAAAGTGGTCTATGTTCGTCCAATCTGGCGTACAACTTAGGAAGGGCCAATACGAAGTAATATGAAAGTTTACATTTAGGAAAGGGGGTCAATCACATGAAAACAGCCCTCTGGCTGTATCTCTTCTTGTTCATTGCCTTTTTTGATCTGCATGCACAATATCCTATTTTGACACCATTCGCCATCTCTCTGGGGGCAGCTCCTACCTTTATCGGTTGGATGATGGGAATTTACTCTCTGACTCACCTGCCTGGCAATTTGATGGCAGGTCCCAAAGTCGACAAACACGGCAGTCGCCGATATATTATGTTCAGCCTGACAGCCGCAGGCCTGATCCTGATCATTCAATCGTACATCCATACACCGTGGGAATTGCTTTTTCTGCGTGCGATTAGTGGTTATGTGTTGGCCTTTTTATCTCCAGCGTGTCTGGCCATGCTGGCGCAACTGTCCGATCATCCGGTTACGCAGGGCAAATATATGTCGGGACATGGTGTTGTCCATACGTTGGCCTCAGTTCTATCTCCAGCTGCAGGCGCATTTATCGTAGCCAGCTTTGGCTTTAGCGAGACATTTAGCTCCCTTGGTATCATTCTCGTAATCACGGGGCTTATGGCTTATTTCACCTTACCCAAAAAAGCACCCGCTCCGCAGGCCCAATTATCTGATGGTCATACGACACCTGCTCCACAGTCGGCAGCACAGACGCGGTTACCCTTCAATTGGCGTTACCTGCTTCTACCTTTTGTTTTGGCGTGCGCACAAGGCATTTTATTTTACGAGATCCCATTACGAAATAACGGTTCTGCATCCATGATGTCCACCGGATTGCTCTTTTCCATCATCAGTTTGGGAGCACTCTGTACGCTCAGTTTGCTTTTTCTGAACAAATATTCACCGATGGTAAGGTTAATTTGCGGCATTATTCTGATGTCTTTAAGCTTCTACGCACTCGCCACCACGCCCGAAGCGACCATAGGCATCATCCTGTTTATTTTGGGAACAGCCAAAGGCATCATTTTTCCAGCGCTGGCCTCTCTTTTCATACGAATCGGAGGGGCACGATTGGGCAAAGCCTTTGCCCTACAATCCATTGCAACGTCTATCGGCTCCTTTGCCGGGCCTGTACTGGCGGGTCAGCTTCCGGATCACATATCTCCTTTTTTTTATCGCATTTCTAATTTTGATGACTGGTCTACTATTCGTTCCTGTTCAGCGATTATCTCCTACACCACCATTATCTGCCTCGGGTCCTTATCATTCCTAATTATAACTAAGGGGCCATGCTGAAATGCTACCTTTAAAGCCCAAAATACGTTCTAGAGGGCTTACGCACAGTACCTAATACCCTGCTCCTCATAGACTAATTTGACTGAACAATTCAATACAAAGGGAGGTGCAGCCCATGAGCCACTGTCATCCTGTAAGCCCTTGCCCTGTTTTTGGAACTTCAACTGGTACCATTCTTGTTCTTTATATTCTGCTCGTCATCATTCTTCGTACTTGCTGGTTCTAATGTTCTAATTAGCCCTAACATCCGGCTTTGTAACCCATGCCTGCCACTTACGGCAGGCTGTTTTGTTGTTTTTTGCATGAGAACCCCTTTTAGAGCTAAACTATACACATATTCTTTCATTTCCCGGGGAATTTCGAGCACAGGCATCAAGCAAGGGGTGAGCAAAATGGCGATAACCGTGATTGTCGAAGGAAAAAATGACCGCAGTAAACTCCGCCGATTACTCGATCCGGAGGTCAACATTTTATGCACCTTCGGCACACTAAACTCAATAAAATTAGAATCCCTCCGCCAGCGGACCAAGCATGACGAAATATTTTTATTTATGGACAACGACAGCTCAGGGAAAAAAATAAGAGGTGTGCTTGCAGACGCTTTTCCGGATGCCCTTCATATGTATACACGCAAAGGCTATGCAGGCGTAGAAGGTACTCCAGATGAATATGTAATTGCCCAGCTGGAAAAAGCAGGGCTTGAGGAATACATTGTATACCCTCCTGTTCTTTAGTCCTGCAAATAACAAAAAAGCTGTCCTCAGGTCAATTTCATGCCTGTTGGACAGCTCTATATAGTACAGCTTCTAAGATTGGTATTAGAACTTATGAACCGTATCAACGATCATCAGCAAGAAGCTGAGTGTCAAATGGTTAATGGAAAAGAAAAATACTTTTTTTGCCCACGAATCCGTTTCTTCTTCCTTAATCGTAAAGCCTTTAAAGGCATAAAACGCCCAAAGCACGGACAGTAACACGGACACGATCATAAAAATCATACCGGCATATCCATAAGCATACATAAGGATGGGTACCGGGATCAGCAGCACAATATAAGGAATCATCTGAATCTTAGTCCGATGAATGCCTTTCACGACTGGCAGCAATGGAAATCCTGCTGCGCGATATTCCTCAACTCTGCGAATGGCAAGTGCCCAGAAGTGAGGCGGTTGCCATAAGAACAGTAGTGCGAATAAGAGCCAAGCACCCATGTCAATACGGCCCGATGCGGCCACATAACCAATTACCGGAGGCATAGCTCCAGAAATACCGCCAATGGATGTACTCCATGTAGATGAACGTTTCAACCAGAGTGTATAGATGCCAACGTAGACAAACATACCCAATATGCCCAGTAGTCCTGCCTTCACACCAGAGAAGAAGAATAAAACAGCCAATCCGACAATACCCAAAATAATAGCGTATGACAACACCGTTGTAGGGGTCAGACGTCCTGTTGGCAGTGAGCGATTACGTGTGCGCTCCATCTTCAAATCCAACTCACGGTCAAAGTAGTTGTTAAAGACACAAGAAGACGCCATAACCAGCATTGTACCTAAGAGTGTAAGAATTAACTTTATATAGTCAACGTCCCATTGCGATGCCAACCAAAAACCACCGAAGGCTGCAACCAGATTAGTACGAAGGATGCCTGGCTTGGTAACTGTAATAAAATCTTTCCAAGTGCCCGCCTTGCCGGGTGGTTTAGATTTTACAGAATAGGTAGCCGCATCCGAAGAAGTCTTATAACTAATATTATCCATTGTGAGTAACTCCCCCTTAGAGATGTATGAATTCGGGAGTAAGTTGAACTCCGATATAAATTTTATCATATACCTACCCCAAAAAGTTTGACAGAAAACGCACAAAACGTTCACAATTCAGATGGCAAATCACCCCTGCTGATCGTTTACAGTAAATTTGGGTAGTAATAAGTACAGGAAACAATACAAAAGGAGCGACAGATATGGATACAGCCACACACTTTGTCATGGGAGTCGGGTTGGCCGGGCTGGCCTATACTGATCCTGTCGTCGCCGGAGATCCCAAGCTAGCAGCGGTCATACTGCTCGCTACAGTCGTAGGGTCACAAGCTCCGGATTTTGACACCTTGCTTCGGTTGAAAAATAATGCAGCGTATATTCGCAATCACCGTGGACTGTCGCATTCTATCCCCTTCTGGTTGATATGGATCTTGTCCATAACGGGACTGATTTGCCTGATCTTCAGGGATGTGCCCCCAGGTCATGTAGCATTATGGGTAACGATTGCCGTCTGCCTGCATGTATTCACAGATTTATTCAATACGTACGGAACCCAGGCATTTCGGCCGTTTACGAATAAGTGGATATCTTGGAATATCATCCATATTTTTGATCCCTTTATTTTCGGCACCCATGTTGCTGCGATCATGCTGTGGATCACCGGATTGGTTCCGCCCGCCCCCTTATTTATTACGCTGTACGTCATTATTGGCCTGTATTACATTTGGCGAACCTGGAGTCATTTTTTTACCAGAAAAGCGGTACGTGATATGGACAACAAACGTCAGGAAGGCGACACCTATTATATCATTCCCACGGTATCATGGAACCGGTGGCATGTGGTAAAAGCTCATCAGAATGGAAGCTATGACATTGGCGGATTAAATGGCAAGCATTTATTTTGGACGAAACACGCAACTCCATCCACACATCCAGCCGTAGAGGCCTCCAAATCCTATCGCGATGTGCAAGCATTTCGCTATTTTTCCTCCTTTGCCGTTGCCGAGGTGGAAGAACTGGAGTGGGGCTATATTGTGCGATGGGGAGACGTCAGGTATCGACACCGGAGGCAATATCCATTTGTGGCGGTGGTCGCGATGGATAAGCAATTCGGACTGATCAACAGTTATATTGGATGGCTCAGTGACGAAAAGATGCAAAAACGTCTTTCCTTGCATACGAATTAAAAATATTTCCAAGCTAACAATAGGCCGAGTGTATTACAGACAGCAAGTCTCCCTTAAACGGGGGCTTGCTGTTTTTTTGACTATTCCCGTAAAAAAAGCATTTCATGAAAGCGCCCTCTTGACGAAGCAGACTAACGTGATTCACAATGGTCATAAACATGCGCAAAAAAATCCGGAGCATGTTTGCTCCGGATTTTCTTCATCACAGCTGCTCATAATACAGCTTCCAAGATGGGAGTGTTTATGTGTATTACTGCAAGCGGCTGCTGCCCGACAAGGATTGTTCTGCTTGTTGGACCAGCTTTTTCGTGATGTATCCCCCAAGAGAACCTGTTTCGCGGGAAACGACATTACCGAAGTAACCGTCCTGAGGGATGGTGATGCCAAGTTCTTGAGCTGCCTCATATTTTAATTGTTGTAAAGCGGCGTTGGCCTGCGGTACTTGCAGGTTGTTTGAACGACGTCTGCTCATATTTGAATCTCCTTTCAGTTCTTTGTGAGTGAGGTTCATTGCAAGCTTGCAAGATTATTATGGCTCACTTACATCTACTTATTCCTGAAATTCAACATTCGAAGGCTGGAGGTTTTTACCATGAGCAAAGGTCTATCCCTATGGTTCGCCGTTTCATCCATTGTTCTGCTGACAGCAGCAGCTATATCCATCAGCTATTCTGCATGGCTTGCTATATTACTGGGACTTTTATCTGTCGGTAATATCGGCTGGGGCTTCGTAATCAAGGCCCGACAACGCCGTTCTTAAGTTAATTTGTAGAAGACCCCATCTGTCTGTCTTCAATTGGCTCTAGCGTAGACGTGGCAAAAAGCCCATGCGCTCTTTGACCGCAGACAGCGTGACTTCAGCAGCTTCTTGAGCACGCTCTGCGGATTGGGCCAAAATATGCCCAATTTCACCGGATTCCCGGATATCGCGATAGCGCTGCTGAATCGGTTCAAGCATAGCTACAACCGTCTCTGCCAGTTCTTTTTTAAATGTCCCGTACATTTGGCCTTCATAGCGATCCTGCACTTCTTGGAGCGACAAACCGGAACATTGGCTGTAAATGCCCATCAGATTACTAATTTCCGGTTTATTGGCTGGATCATATCTAACCTCACTGCCCGAATCGGTAGTAGCGCGGCTGATTTTTTTGCGTATGACTTTTGGATCGTCCAGCAGTGCAATAAAACTACCTGCATTCGGATTACTCTTACTCATTTTCTTGGATGCATCATCCAGGGACATAATTCTCGCCCCTACTTCAGGGATATACGGCTCCGGAACAGTAAAATAATCTCCATAACGGTGATTAAAGCGGCCCGCTAAATCACGTGTCAGCTCCAGATGCTGTTTTTGGTCGTCGCCTACTGGAACAAGGTCCGCATTGTAGAGCAAAATGTCAGCTGCCATCAATGACGGATATACGAACAGCCCTGCTCCTACGGAATCCTTGCCGGCGGCTTTGTCCTTAAACTGAGTCATACGCTCCAGCTCGCCCATATTCGTCAGTGTCGTCATCAACCATCCCAGCTCAGCGTGCTGTGGAACATGGGATTGCAAAAAGACATTGGATTTCTCTGGGTTAATACCCGCTGCGATAAATAATGCCGCTACCGCCTCCGACTGCTCACGTAATTGAGCTGGTTCCTGCGGTACAGTAATCGCATGAAGGTCTACGACCATAAAGTAACATTGATGATCCTCTTGCAATTTGACAAAGTTTTTCATTGCGCCGATGTAATTACCCAAAGTAAGTTGTCCACTAGGCTGAATACCTGAAAGTACGGTTTTCATATTCTTCCTCCTCCGATTATTTCAATATTTTAGAACGCAAAAAGGCCCCGCATCCTCAAGGGACGCGAGACCGTGGTACCACCCTTATTCATTGCTGTCAGCCTATGAGTTGTCGGAGCTATCCTCCGTGGCCGCTGCAATCTTGAAGCTCCGTTAACGAGGAGCAATCGGCCGTCATACTGAGGAAAGTAAAATCCTGTTCTGTGCGGCACTCCAAGGTCCATTCAGCAGTGCAGGCTCGCCGATTCTCATCCACCACCGGCTTTCTGAAGAGCTTATGCAAAAGCTTACTTGTCCTCATCATCGTGTTATCCATGTCATTTCTTTCTAAGCTACATTAATGATAATTCCGCTTACTGTTATTGTCAAATGACGATTGTGCCATATGACCAAAAATCTGTTATCATAATGACACGAAGCTTCAACCGATTATAGTGGACAAAGGAGCATGAATATGAAACAAGTGACCAAAGAACACTGGAACGGTTACGACACGTATGTTTTACATAGTGGTGAATTGGAAGTTACAATGATCCCTCGTCTGGGGAATAATATTATCTCCGTGCGTGATCTGAAGCTGAACCGGGATATCGTACGTCGACCTGGCGAGGAAGAATTGGCATTTTATTTACAAAAGCCATATCATTTTGGCTTACCTATTTTGATTCCTCCTGGCCGAATTCGCAAAGGACAATTTGAGTTTGACGGCGTCCCATATCAGTTTGACCGTAATACAGCCAACGACAATCATATACACGGTCTGCACCGTAATCAATCCTGGCGTTGCAGCGATATTGAAGAGGATGAAGAAGGTTGCAGCGTAACAACCGAGTTTCTGACAGAAAGTGATCCGCACTGGATGGAACAATACCCCATTCCTTTGCGGCTGGAAATGACATATCGTTTGCAGGGAACTGTATTAAGCCAAACGCTGCGCGTCACTAATCTAGGTGAAAAAACAGCCCCATTCGGCTTGGGATACCACACTTGGTTTATGGTGGATGGAGAACCTCAGCGCTGGCGCCTGAAGCTGCCGGTGAATGGAGTATATGAACAGGATGCTGAGCAGCTGCCTACAGGTGTCATTACTTCTTTAGATCATTTGGAACAGCTCTCCTCAGGTTTATCTTTGAAAGGAACAAATTTGGATACTGTGCTGCGAGCAGCGGAAGGCCCTGCTGAAGCTGTTTTGACTCGTGATGATGGCTATCAAATCCGCTACACCGCAGATGAGCAATACTTTAAGTATTGGGTACTATATACCAAAGGGGAATGCGATCAGTATCTTTGCATTGAGCCTTATACCTGGCTATCTGATGCTCCCAATTTTCCTGACCCAGTCGGAGATGGTGGGCTGATTCGTCTGGAGCCTCAACAATCCATCGACCTCAAAACTCAGATTCATATCATATATCCTTAATTTCCCTATAGTCGCTTTTCTTCCTTCGGCGCATATTTTCATAACTCTGTCGCATACTAACCTCATCACAGCCGAAGGAGGTGACTACACATGTATGAAGCCAATCAAGGCAGAGGACGTCGTAGCAATACTCTGGTCGTTCCTCAAGCCAACAACGCATTGCAACAATTGAAATATGAAGCTGCGCAAGAACTGGGCATCACCATTCCGGCAGACGGTTACTATGGTGATATGCCGTCCCGTGAAGCTGGGTCTCTGGGAGGCTATATCACTAAACGCTTAGTACAGCTGGCCGAACAGCAATTATCAGGTCGTTCAGGTCAATAAGCGTCATTATTCCACATGAGCATTCCGTTATCGTAATTTACCAAAATGCGTTATAACGGGTATATAACAAAGGCGGTCTTCCTTCGGAAGGCCGCTTTTCTTTGCTCTTTTTAATGTCGATGGTTATTCAGATTTAGCCGCGCGATATGTAGGCTTGTTATAGCGGATCATGAGATTCGCCATGTTGTAGTTAGACTCTAATGTTGCATCTACCAAGATTGTTCCTTGTCTGATGGCAAAATCGAAAGCAATCTCACCATGAGTCCAGCTACGCTTGTGATTTAGCGTTTCTAGGGCCATACGCCGAAAATGGTCCCGATGCTCTACAGATAAGCCTGGGTCTACTGCTGCAAATGTGCCACCTTTGCCTGCAATTGGATTATGCCGAATCCCAAATTTACCAACCACATTGTTCCGTATTTGTACAAATACGATCCCTGACGATAAACCCGCCAATTCATTATCCAATTCTTTAAAAACAATATCCATCTGCCTCGCCAACGACAATTGACCTACTTCATCCATCAAAAACCCTCCTATATACCTTATATGAAAATATTTAATAGGTCTTACGGCTCAATTATATGCGAAGGTTTTTAAGCTTACAATCAAATTCAACATAATTGGGTATTTATAACTATTTTCTAAGTATATCCATCATTTTAAATTTCGCTAACAGGTAGCATCAATTGCACTTCGACATTTTGCGACTTTATTCATCATCCTCTGCAAAAATTACAAAAAAGGCCCCCCTTACGGGAGACCTTCTAAAATGTAACTCGGTTATTTTGTCATTTGCAAAAATTGCTCAATATCCTGAACAGTAACTTGTGCGGCGTTACGCCAGAAGTCAGCCTGTGTTAAATCGGTCCCCAAGTGCTTGGAGGCCAGTTCTTCTACTGTCATGCGACCTGTATCACGCAGCAAAGCATCATATTGGTCGGCAAAGCCATCCGGATTTTCCTTCGCAAAAGCGTAAATCCCTGCACTGAACATATACCCGAAAGTGTATGGGAAGTTGTAGAAAGGAGTTTCCGTAATATAGAAGTGCAGCTTGGAAGCCCAAAAATGAGGATGAGCCTCATCCAGAACCCCACAAAACGCTTCACGCTGCGCTTCTTCCATCAACTCGCTTAATTGCTGTGCTCCTACAACACCTTTTTTCCGTAGCTCGTAAAAACGGGTTTCAAACAGGAAACGGGCATGAATGTTCATAAAGAAGGCTACACCACGCTGAATTTTATCCTCCAGCAAAGCTCCCTTTTCCTGACCCTCAGCAGCTTCCAGCAGAGCATCTGATACAATCAGTTCTGCCAGCGTCGATGCTGTCTCAGCCACGTTCATAGCATAATTTTGATTCAATGGATGCAATTCATTCATCACATGTTGATGATAACCGTGTCCTAGCTCATGGGCCAGTGTCGAAACGTTGGATGGTGATCCGGCATAGGTCATAAAAATACGGGTTTCTTTGCTTAGACGCAGAGATGTACAAAACCCGCCTGGACGTTTGCCTGGACGATCCTCTGCTTCGATCCAGCTTTTCTCAAAAGCCATCTGGGCAAAGTCGGCCATTCTCGAACTAAATTTACCAAATTGCTCAACAATCGTTGCGGCTGCATCGTCGTAAGGGATTTTAGTGGTCGATGTTCCCAGCGGAGCTTCAATGTCATGCCAGGACAGTTTTTCTAAGCCTAGGAGCTTGGCTTTCCGCTCCAGGTACTTGACTACAATAGGCTTTGTTTCATTAATCACCTGCCACATCGTATCCAACGTTTGGGCTGACATACGACTGATTTCCAGCGGTTCCTTAAGCACGTCTGTCCAGCCCCGGTTTTCATATAGCTTGAGGCGGAAGCCTGCCAGATGATTCAGCGTATCGGCACAATAGTCCTCTACCTGAGTCCATGCCTCTTCCCAACGTGCAAATACGTCTTTACGTACGCTGCGATCTGCTTCATCCAGTTTATTCGCTGCCTGACCTACAGACAGGTGTACAATTTCACCATTTTCAGGCACCGGGATCGTCATATTTTTGACAATGGTATCATAAAAATCACCCCAGCCATGGTAACCATCCACTGCCAAATCCAATGCAAGGCTCTCCAGCTCAGGAGCCATTTTTTCGCGCGCTTCGTTCCGGTATTCAGTTAGGACAAAGGAAATCGGCTTGATCGCTTCGCGCTCCATCCACTTCTGCCAAATGTCTTCACTGGTTTGTGCCAGCAAGTTCTGGAAAGCGACTAAAGCACTTTTGCCTTGGGCATACAACGAATTGACACGCGCCCCCAGTTGAACAGCCAGCTTGTCATGCTGATTTTGAGCAGTTAAACAAGATACAAAAGAACCTGCCTGCGATGCTCCATTAAACAGCTCCTGTATGCTATTCAGAACACTATCCAGACGCTCGGTATCCAACACCGTTTGTGGCACTTTGGCTACTTTAAGCTGGGATTGCAGCTGTTGGACCTTGCTCTCCAGTTCTTCCAAAAATGCATGAAATGAGGCAGAGGAAGAGCCTCCGCTAAAAATAGATTCCAGATCCCATGTTTGCTTTAACGGTGTTTTCATAATAGTTCCACCTTTCTTTTTTGGCGAATTCATGTGGTTTCATATACAATAAAGCTACATCGTGATGGTACAATCACTACAATTAGGAGGAAAACAGGATGAGACCCTTACAAATTTCGCCGGAAACGGCTGTGAAATTATCCGAAAAACTCGGCATTCCGCTGGAACACCTTATGCATACACCCCAGCACATTTTGATGCAAAAGCTGGCCGAACTAGCTAAAGAAGAAGCCGCTGGCTCGAACGGCGGAGAATCGGACAAATCATGATTCCTTTTGATAAAACCTGGCCTTATGACATTGTCATGGGAGATGTTTATGTACAGTCTTGTCCGTTTTGCAACCATGATAACGTCTTGCTGCCCCTGAAGCCCAAAGAGCTTAAGCTCATTCATGAAGGCATGAAAAAGCTGCTTGTGTTTCCATGCTGCCATAACAAGGTTACTTTGGTGGATTGTGACGACGATTATTTGCTGTCAGATACCACGTTGCGCCATCATTAATTCATGAGGCAGTTGCAAGATAACTCGTTTTACAAACAAGGTGTGAACCATGAGCCTAAATTGGTCATAGTGCACACCTTTATTTCTTCAAGAGGAGCTTGCGTTCTGCATTTCCTCAGGTAGCTGGAAGTTTTTTGCCAGCATTTGTTCACGCAGGACAGACCACTGTTCACGAGAAGCTCTAATCATCGCTGCATCCATAATTTTCTTATCATTAATGACACGCGAAAACCAGCGCACTGCTTCGTTAAAGTTACCCGTACGTCGATGCAGTTCACCAATCAGATAAAGCAGTTTGGCATTATTCGCACCAACGCCCTCCAGCTCATAGACTCGAACATAGGAATCCAAACTAAATTTGAGAAAGCGAAGCTCCTGCTCCTCATTCCCCTGGTATCTGTACATCCATGCAATATGCTGCAATAGACTGGCTACTACGCGTTCCTTTTCTCCGATGACCTGTGCACAGAGTAAACCCAACTTGTACGTTTCTAACGCCTCTTCCCAGCTACGATGCCCGCCATATTCGCGAGGCTGCCAGCGATTACCGATTTTATCCTTAAATAGCTTGGTTTGCTGATCGCTTAACTGAACGGTAGAGTGCTCTGTCGAAGTAAATCCACAATGAGGACATACCCGTACGACATAAAAATCGGGATTTTCGTTCTTATAATAAGCGCAAAAATCTGAATCGGTACGAATAGCCTTCTTTAGGCTTGGTCTGACACGGGATGTCTGAAATTCTTGTTCGCATTGCGGACAGACGATTTTGATCTGATATAACGGTTCAAGTTCCAATGTTTTTACAACCCTCTCCAAAATTCGGCAATCCCCGAAAGCTTACGGGGTATTTACAAAATGATGCGCAGGACCGGACAAACGACTAAGTATGATGGAACGAAGCGGCTCCTCAATTCCCGTATCCGTTAACGCATCTGCCATACAAGACAACCATGCCTCTGCTCGCTCCTCCGTCACGGGGAACTTCATATGTCTGGCACGTAACATCGGATGACCATATGCATCAGAAAAGAGGGACGGCCCTCCAAAAAACTGGCTCAGGAACATAAACTGCTTTTCCTTTACCGGCTCCATGTCTTTAGGAAACAGGGGACTTAACAACGGATCTTTATAAACTCTCGGGTAGAAGGCCTCAATAATAGCACGAATACCTTCCGCACCCCCAAGGTTGTCATAAATGCTCAGGCTAGGATTCACTTTTCCTCCAACTTTCTGTGCTATGGTAATAAATATACACTCGTATTATAACAAAAAACAAAAAATGACGCTAAAAATAAGCGTCATTTTATCAATTTAACATATGAAGAGGTTTGCTTCACTGCACATCGCTTCGTCATTCCATGAATACCACTAATAACTCCGCCAATCCTCTTCACCGGTATGGACGAGAGAGGCACGAATGACATACACAAAAGCACATACAAACAGACCGGCAACGATACTCATCCTGATCACTCCATCCTTAAGGTTATGGAATCGTTGTTTTCTTATTTTAACATACTCTTTACAAAAAAACAGCATTCCATGTAATCGTTTTCTTTACTTTTTTTGTACTCTTTGTCCATCCTCGACATAGGTATAATAGTACAATTCCAAAGGAGGGGCCTCTATGTCGCTGTACCGCCGTTTCTCGCTTCCTTTGCTCATCCTCATGCTGTTATTCCTATTCATACTGATGGCCGCGTATCCGCAATCTTCTTTGAATGCCGGGCTTCGCGGTCTTGCCATCTGGTGGGATGTACTGTTCCCATCCCTATTCCCATTTTTCGTTATTTCCGAGCTTCTTCTCGGCTTTGGAATTGTCCATTTCATAGGTGCGCTACTGGACCCACTGATGCAGCCTCTATTCCGTGTACCTGGGTGCGGGGGGTTTGTCGCGGCGGTCAGTTGTGCATCCGGCTACCCTATAGGGGCCAAATTAACCGCTAAGCTGTGGGAACAAAAATGGATCACTCGCATTGAAGGTGAACGTTTGGTCGCGTTTACGACTTCCTCTGATCCGATATTTCTGATTGGTGCAGTTTCTGTTGGCTTCTTCCATCAACCTGAAATTGCACTCGTCCTGGGAGCGGCCCATTACGGTGGCGTTCTCATCATCGGACTACTCATGCGCTTCCATGGTTCCCGTTCAGAAAAATACGATATTCGCAGCAAACGCTCTCAACCTCCTCAAAAAGCCTGGTCGAAGTCTGCTAACACATTAACAACAGGTCGCAATAAACAGCCTGGACCACTGCGCCAAGCGTTATATGCCATGCATACAGCACGTTTGGAAGATGGCCGTCCATTGGGTGAGTTGCTTCGTCAGGCGATTGCTTCCTCCCTACGCCTTATTATTGTCGTAGGAGGGCTGGTTGTATTCTTCTGCGTCATTTTAGAAGCTTTGACGAACTCCGGCTTAATGAGCGGGCTTCATCTGCTTACGGCTAGCCTATTGTCTGCCTGTGGTCTTCCACCTACATTAACAGAGTCCATCGTAGGTGGTATTTTTGAAGTCACTTTAGGTGCGCAAGCTGCAGGTGAAGCTGCAACAGCGGCATTACCGTTCAAGGTAGCCGCAGCAGCTTTTGTTCTCTCCTGGGGCGGGCTATCCGTCCATGCACAAGTTGCAAGTATTTTAAATATGACGAATCTCCGCTATATGCCATTTTTGCTGGCCCGGGCTGCGCACGGGATCATCTCTGCATTGCTAGCTCTCGTATTATGGCGCCCGTTAATGGGGCAGGGAAGCTCTCCGGTCTTTTCTCCGGTACACGATATCGCATGGTCCCCTGGCTTCTCGTCCGCTATACTGCTGCAAAGTCTGCTGCTTCTTGCCTGCATACTGGCCGGAATGCTTGCTCTCTCCTGGTTAAGCGTGGGTACAAGTCGCTTATTCATACGATTGAAAGGAACACACCGGCAATGAACGATTGTGTTCTTGCTCATAATTGATTATGATCGATATATACCCATGACAAAGGAGCTTTTCATCTTGAGATATTATGTTCTGGATCGCGGGGATCAGCACTCCATGGACTTGAGTCAGCAATTTCACCGTCTTGCCCAAGAAAAGAATTTCAAGCTGGATGCCGAATCGCCGGAAATCGTCGTGTCTATTGGAGGCGATGGTACGATGCTTCATGCGTTTCATACCTTCATTGACCGCATTCCGGATATTGCCTTTGTTGGTGTACATACCGGGCATCTGGGCTTTTACGCGGATTGGCGTGCGGACGAGCTGGAGGAGCTAATCCACCTGATGAGCCAAAGCGGATCTAAGGGACCGCTTAACCCGAGAATCGTTAAGTATCCACTGATTGAGTTGGAAATTCACAAGAAGTCAGGCAATGCTTCTTTTATTGCCTTAAATGAGTTTACATTAAAAGGGGTAGATGGCACGGTCGTTGCCCAAGTAGATATTAACGATATCACCTTTGAGATGTTCCGTGGTGATGGTATATGTGTTTCTACACCTTCAGGAACAACCGCCTATAATAAAGCACTTGGCGGAGCTATGGTTCACCCTACCATTGAAGCATTACAGTTGACTGAGATCGCTTCCATTAATAACCGTGTGTACCGGACATTGGGATCCCCCCTGCTACTGCCAAAACATCATCATTGTGATATTTTTTCACGGAAAGATCAGCGTCTTTTACTGACTGTAGATCACTTGAACTTTCCTGTGGATGACTTGATCTCTGTTCGATGTCAGGTTGCAAGTCAGAAGATCAGCTTCGCTCGTTACCGTCCTTTCCCATTTTGGGATCGGGTACGCAACGCTTTCCTCAATTAGAATCTGTAAAAGAGCCAAATCCTGGCTCTTTTTTTAATTGATCAGGAGGAAGCATTAGCCCCATTTTAAAATTTGCAAAAAGTTGGTCATAACATTGGCAGTTGTGGTGGAGGACTTACAAACAAAACGGCTCCTGAAAATTCAGGAACCGTTTTGTTGTGGAGAGGTGAATGTTTTATTTTTTTGACGCTGGCCCTCGGGTTCACGCGAAACACGAACTTGCCGTCCCTCCCGATTTTCCTTTGGCTGGCGATCATAGCGTGGCCCACGCGATTCCTTTTTATCGAAGTTTCCTTGTGGATTGCGCTGCCTACGTGGTTCCCGGGCTTGCTGCCCTTCCCCCGAACTTCGCCCATCCTTTGCTTCACGCGGTTCCCTTGGCTGGCGCGAATCACGTGCTTCACGCTGCCGATTTCCTTCACGTCCTTCTCTGGATGGGCGACTTTCGCGAGCTTCACGCGGCTGTCGTTCACGTACTTCCTGCGCATCCTTCGGTTCCCTACGTTGCAACTCTCGTGGTTGGCGGGCTTCTGAAGGCTGTTCCACTCTCGACTCCTCTGTAGCTGCGGAATCCTGCTGTGGTTGCGGATATTCCGTTTGTCCAGCTGAAGGTTGCGAACTTTCTTGGCGCTCTTCAGTTTCTGACATTTCCGCTTGTTCCCTTTGAGCATCTACCAACTGCTGGATGTCGGGAGGAACGAAGTCATCACTGGTACCGTTCTTATTTTCAACTTCACGGCTTTTTTGCAGCACAAAATAGGCACAGCCAAAATTGCAGTATTCATTAATATAATCGTCCAATACCACAATGGATGTATCTTTATTGGCTTTGGGGTGCCCTTCTCGATAAAACCCCTTCAGACGAAGCTGATTGTAACCCCAATCACCAATAATATAATCATAGCGATCCAACACTTCACTATATCGATCACGAAAGGCTTCGGGATTCCACCCGTTCTTGTGATCCTGCAACACTTCATAGTTTTTACCACCGATTTGAAACAAGCTATTCTGACCGCCTTTCCCGGATCAAACCTGCGAAAGGGCGCTTTCTTCCTTATGCTGAGCGGCCGACTTCACCTGCTCATGCGCTTGGTAGGAGCTGCGGACCATCGGACCGGATTCGACGTGGCTGAATCCTCGCTGTAATCCCTCTTCCTTTAACTTCGCAAAATCTTCCGGTGGATAATATTTTTGCACATATAAATGTTTCTCGGATGGCTGCAAGTATTGACCAATTGTCATAATGTCACAATCGACTTTGCGCAGATCATCCATGGTTTGTAAGATCTCGTCCCACTCTTCTCCGACACCTAACATGATGCTTGATTTCGTTGGGATATCCGGGTTTAATTGCTTTGCACGTTGAAGCAGCTCCAGAGAGCGGTGATATTTCGCTTTAGCCCGAACCTTGTCGGACATGCGTTCCACCGTTTCAATATTATGATTCAAAATATCTGGCTTGGCATCCATGACGATTCGCAGCGACTCAATGTCGCCCATAAAGTCGGGAATCAATACTTCAACACTGCAAAAAGGTAATCGGCGGCGAATCGCACGAACCGTTTCTGCAAATATTGTAGCGCCCCCGTCTTTCAAATCATCGCGGGCCACACTGGTTACGACACAGTGTTTTAAATTCATGTTCTCAGCCGCTTCTGCGACGCGTTCAGGCTCCTGCAAGTCCAGTTCCGTAGGCATTCCCGTATTTACTGCGCAAAAACGACACGCACGCGTACAAATATCACCCAAAATCATAAATGTAGCTGTCCTGTTGGCCCAGCATTCATATATATTAGGGCATCGTGCCTCCTCACATACGGTATGTAATGTCTTGGAACGCATCATGCTCTTGATTTCCTGATAGTTATCGCCTGTCGTAAGTTTAATACGAATCCAATCGGGTTTAGCTTCCTTCACTTTTTTAGACAATGGCATAGACCTTCTTTCTGATAAGCTTAAGCTGTCATTGCCATACATTATAGCATGAAAGCCATGGAAAAACCTCCATTCATTGTTCCCTTTTTGATATGACATTGATGCCGGAAAAAGTAAACTCTTGAGATGGATAAAAGCGGCGGATATGGCTCAATCTAATCAAAAGCGCCCTATTTACGCAAATACGGGCCAAGAATTTACCGGGCGCTTAAGCCCTTTTAATAGGAGGTCGGTTCACGTGTCTTACCCTACGCGGGCAGTCCGCGCTGTTCGTCTGTTATCGCTGCTGTTGTGCGCTACTACACTGACAACGGCTTGTCCGCTTCCTGCTCATGCCCTTGCCGAGCACACAAAGTCCTCGTCAGCCGGAAATAACCTGACAGCAAATATGGATGCTTCACATGCTTCGTCTTCATCGTATACGTCCAGACTTGCTTTATATCACTCCATCGAAGCCCTGACAGGAGTCCCTTGGTACAGACTGGCTGCCATCGACCAGTACGAACGCACACTCACGGTGGCCCATCCCAAGGATCGCAAGCATGCGGAACGGATCATAGGTATTTTTGTGACAGGACCGGTATGGTCCGGTCTGTTGAACCCTGATGCCGAGGATCAAAATCCACGTTCCATTGAACTATTTTCCGGGCTGGGACAAGACGGCTCAGGCGATGGAATCGCTGACCGCAATAATGACAAAGATTTGCTGTTCAGCATCGCTTCTTATCTCGGAAAGTATGGAAATAACGAGGATGAATTTGGTATTGCCGTGTGGGAATATTACCATAACAGCCGCTCGGTTCAAAGAGTTCAGCAGTTTGCCAAGCTGTATCAGAGGTATGGCAAACTTGATCTGGTCAGTCAAGCTTTTCCGCTGCCTCTAGGCAGCATTTATAGCTACCGCAGCACTTGGGGAAGCCGACGCAGCTGGGGGGGCTACCGTATACACGAGGGGACTGACCTGTTTGCTGGCTACGGAGTTCCGGTTCGCAGCACCTGCTACGGTGTAGTTGAAATGAAGGGCTGGAACCCCTTCGGAGGCTGGCGAATCGGTATTCGTGATCTCAACAACCGCTATCACTACTATGCGCACCTTTCCGGCTTTGATAAAACCGTTCATAACGGAGACATCGTCACGCCTGGTCAGACGGTGGGCTGGGTCGGAAGCTCGGGCTATGGGAAACCGGGTACCCAAGGCAAGTTCCCACCACATCTACACTATGGTATATACCGGGACAATGGCTGGACAGACTGGTCCTTTGATCCATATCCGCTATTAAGACAGTGGGAGCAGAGTGAACGTAAAGCGCTCAAATCAGGAAAAACCAAAGGGACCTCCTCATAGGTCCCTTTGGTTTTTTTGAGTAACTCACACTCACCCCCTCTTGTTTATGGCGTTGGGGACTGATTGAGGGAATTGGGGTCTTCCTGTATCTCTGGAACACTTTCTATGCTGGAACCTACAGCACCGCTACTCTCTATGGAATGGGAAGGCAGTGCCAACTGCGGAGCGGTTGCACCATTTTTGCCGACTGGTTTCCCCTGATTGTCATAGTAGTACATCGGGACGTTGCCCACTACCAGCAAATAAGAAACCGGGATTTCCGTCTCCACAATCTGAGGTTGCATTTCAAACGGTATAACCACAGACACTTCCGTCGTAATTCGAATGTACACTTCCACCAAGATCATGTTTATGCCCGCATCCTGCTGACGTGTATTTAAATCCACCTTGATTGCTCCATGCGGCTCCACTTTTAGGGGAACCTTGGGTCCATAAGCTGCCAGTAGCGGACTCCCCAATGCCTGACCAATCGGAACACTTTCATCAAAATGACTCATACTGTCCATCGTTGCCTTGACTGCTTTGAGCGTGTCTGACGTAATTCTCATATGCTCCGCATAATTTAGAACAAATCCAGAGGTTCTCCCTTGCGTATCCGTTCTCCATTCGATCAAATTATCAGCAGTCTTCCCCTGCTCTACCTGCGCAGTAATTGCTGAATTAATAGCCTCTGTCGCCATTTGTTTGACCCGCACTTTAGCCAGATGCATCATGGGTGGCTTCAAATGCTGTTCCACATAGGCGGCCACCTGTACGATTCCTACCAGCAGCGCCAATGCCACAATGAGCCACATCCTGCGTCTGCCACGTCGCCTTCTGTTTGGTCTGCTGTGCCATTGCGGTTTTCTATTCATTCTGATCCCCCCGCAGCGATGAGCTTACTTTAGAAGGATATGCCGCAAATAAACGAAAAAGAAGCTGCCCGTCCGGCAGCTCCTCCTGGTGGTAAACATATATGATTTCAAATACGATTCAGTCCAAGCTCAACTCATTATTTGAAAATGTGGTCAATCTTTTCGATATCCGCTTGACTCAATTGGACATTCAGCGTTTTCAGATTCGCCAGAACCTGCTCCGGTCCCTTCGCGCCTGGAATGAGGGCATCAATCGAATCACGAGTCAAATACCATGCAAGCACCACATGAGCAACCTCTGCATTCAACGCATTAGCGATCTCGCGTACCTGCTCCACTTTGTCCAAATTACGAGCAAATGCCTCTCCCTGAAACAATGGATCTTTCGCTCTGATGTCCGTAAAGGTCATGTCTTTCGTATACTTACCACCTAGTAGTCCAGAAGCTAGCGGGAAATACGGCACAAACGAAATGCCATTTTCCTTAGTATAAGGCAGCAGATCCTTCTCAGCTTCCCGTTGCAACAAATTATAATGGGATTGAAGCACATCTACATAGCCGTCACTATTCGCATCCTTAAGTTGTTCAATGGTAAAGTTAGATACACCAATAGCTTTAATTTTGCCTTCGTCCTTAAGCTTCTTCAGTTCTCCGACTGCTTCTGCCTTTGGCGTAGCTTCATCTGGGAAATGGATATAGAACAGATCAATATAATCCGTTTGTAATCTTTTCAGACTGGATTCGACGGATTCACGTAAAAAAGCAGGCGAGTTGTCAAAAACAACCTCTCCGTTTACAAATTTATGTGCTCCCTTGGTCGCTATAACAGCTTCCTCACGTTTGCCGCGCTCTTTAAGTACCTCACCGATCAACCGCTCTGAGTGCTCAGGCCCATAAATAAAAGCTGTATCCAGAAAATTGATGCCGTTATCCAAAGCTGTGCGAACGACTTCTTTGCCCGTTTCATTGTTCAAACCGGAAAAAAGATTATGTCCTCCTACCTTATTCGCACCCAAACCGATTGGTTTTACATATAAATCTGTTTTGCCAATACGCACTTGCTCTGCCAATTCACGTCATCTCCTTTTCGAAAGTTACTTCCATTTTATTATTAAATTCCAAAAAAAGCAAAGTGCGTACCTTGCTGCTGCTCTTATCCCTTGATCCCCGTTAAGGCAATACCTTCCATAAAATACTTCTGTCCTATGGCGAAAAGAATGATAGCTGGCAACACGACAATTAAAGAAGCGGCCATCAGAACACCCCATTGCGCTGAATATATTCCCTGAAACTGCTGTAGCCCAATCGCCAACGTAAATTTGCTTTCATCATTAAGATAAACGAGCGGTCCCATAAAATCATTCCATGTGTTCAAAAATGTAAACAATCCGATGACCAAAATCGCTGACCGGGACAAAGGTAAAATAATGCGAGTAAAGATCGTAAAATGGTTGCCTCCATCCACAAATACAGCTTCATCCAGTTCTCGCGGAAGAGTCATATAAAATTGTCTGAGCAAAAAAAATATTAAAAACGCCTCCACCAAAAAACGAAGGTAATACCAATGGAACATAGGAATTAACCATACCTAATGCCTGCCAACCAATAAAAGACGGAATCAGCGTAACTGCAAACGGCAGCATCATACTGCTTAATAACACAGCAAATACCTTATCTCTTCCTTTCCACCTCATTCGCGCAAAGCTGTAGGCAGAAATGGTACTCGACAGGAGTACACCCGCTAAAGTACCTGCAACGACAATAAATGTGTTCACAAAATAGCGCCCAAACGATAACTCTTCAAACGGCTGTAAAAAATTCTCAAGTACAAATGGCTCCGGAATCCATTTCGGTGGGATCAAAAAAATCTGACTTAAATCCATCATGGAGCTTCTCACCAGCCAGTAAAAAGGAAACATGCAGAACAAGGAGCCCACGATGAGAACTGCGTAGAGTAAAACCCTGCTCCAACTCCATCCGCGTTTTTTCATGCTCACGCCCCCCCGCCTTCGTAATACACCCATTTGCGGGCTGTCTTGAATAGAAAGGCAGTGAAGATCAAAACTACAATAAAGAGCACCCATGCAATCGCACAGGCATAACCCATATTCGAAAAAGTAAATGCCTCGCGGAATAAATAAAATGTGTAGAACAAGCTGGAATTGTTAGGTCCGCCCTGAGTCATGACGTAAGGCTGGACAAACACCTGAAATCCACCGATGAAGCCCATAATCGTATTAAAGAAAATTGTGGGCGATGTCAACGGAATCGTAATATAAACAAGCTTATGAAGAGCGTTCCCACCGTCAATTTCAATGGCTTCATAATAGTGCCTAGGTATGTCTTGTAGGCCAGCCAAAAAAATAATCATAGTCCCCCCAACGGTCCACAAACTCATTAAAACCAGTGTAGGAACTACCGACCCTTCACTATAAATCCATTGACTTTCCGGCAAATGCAGCGCGCGCAGCACCACATTCAGCAAGCCAAGATCCGGATCAAACAGCCACATCCAGATCATAGACGATGCGATGAGCGGCACAATCGTAGGTAGATAAAAAACGGTCCTAAAAAAAGCCAACCCCTTTACCTTTTGATTGAGCAATATGGCCAAAAAGAAAGCCACTATAATTTGAAGGGGCACACTCAAAAACACATAATAAAACGTAACTCCAAGTGATTTATAAAAAAATTGATCTGTACCATCAAATAAGTGGACGTAATTATCCAGACCGATAAAATGGGCCTGTGAAGCAACCTTGTAATCGGTAAGACTGAACCAGAGACTAGCGATCATCGGTCCCAGAACAAAGATGACAAAGCCGAGAATTGCGGGGGCGGCGAAAAGCCACCCCAACCCATTTTCCCTCTTACGAATCGAAGATAACGATTGCATTCTATCCCTCACTTTCTGTCACAGCCTTCACCTTATTCTTTCGGGTATGTCCCCTTAAATTCAGCATTCGCCTTGGCGGAAACCTCCTTAAATGCTTGCTCCACCGTTTTCTTGCCCAGCCATACTTGATCCAGCGCCGGGTTAATAATCGCATTGATTTTTTCCGAATTTTTCAGATAGTAGTCATAAGAATTGACACCGTTATGCAGCGTTTGGTTCATGACTGCATCACGATATCCATCCGCATGGCCTGGCTTGACATCTGCCCATTTGCTAATCAAGTCTGGTTCGGTGTACCACTTTTTCATGACAGGCATCCACAATCCGCTGGAATGCATGTCAAGCCCGCTTTCAGCATCCAGCAAGAATTTATAAAACATCCATGCTTCTTTCGGATGTTTGGTTTTGGCAGAAATCACTTCCGGTTCGCCAAACAGGATCGTTTTGCTGCTTTTCAGTTTGGGTAACACGCCTACACCAAAATTCACCTTCGATTCTCCGAGATCCAATTGGACCCACTGCCCATCCAGATCCATCGCTACACGTTTGCTTTGCAATGCTACGGCCGGGGAAGGGATATTTTTGGACTGCGTAGGCGACGGTGCCACATGATACACGTTGATCAGGTCCGCCATCTTTTGCACGGCTTCAATCACATCAGGGTTTTCAAGATTAAGCGAGTCCCCTTTATCTGAAATAACGCTTGCGTTGTTGGAAGGTACTAGCAGATGCCACATCCATGTGTCAAACCGAACTCCATACTGTTTGATGTTACTTGCATCGAAATTGGGGCTAAGCGCATTATTTCCCGCTTTATCAATGGTGAGCTTTTGCGCTGTCTCTAAGAACTGTTCCCATGTCCAAGCCTCTTCAGCTTTGATTGGCGGCAAGGCAACACCAGCCTCATCAAACAAATCCTTGTTGTAATAGAGCGCAAAGGCTTCCTCCGTCACCTTGACCCCTGCCACTTTATCCTTATCCCAATAGATGACTGAATTAGGAATGAGACTCTCCTTCGTTAGCTCCTTATCCTCCTTCAAAAATTCATTTAAATTATATAGTTTGCCTTGTTCAGCCCATTGCAGAGCCTGTGCTTTATAAATAGGAAATACATCTGGTGCCTGATTGGCCGCAAACATCGTCGTTAATTTGGTGACGTAATCCCCGGGGATGTGCATATAGTTGATTTTGATCCACGGATATTTGTCTGTGAATTTTTTGGCGATCTCCTGTTGAACCTTCTTCTCATTGGTGCTCCCCCAACTGGCATAGGTCAGTGTCACTTGCTCGTGCCCCTGCAAATCTACTGGCTTACTGCTGCTCTCATTTGAACTACAGGCTGACATCAGTCCAACGACCAAGCACATGCAGACGATCCATAACTTTCGTTTTAACATGAGTAACGCCCCCAAACCGTTTATTTTTTATCTTTTCGTTTGTTGCTTCGTCACTAAATTCATTCTAGCAAACGCTTACATTTTTGAAAGTCGCACTCTCATTGGATTGGTGTCATTTGATTAGATCTATGTGTTTCTCCGATTCGGATCAGGACAAATGTCCCTTTATCTTCTGGTGAGTGGAGCGCAACCCCATATTCCATCCCATATAACAGCCGTACTCTTCTGTCTACATTTTTAATGCCCGTTGACCGGATTTCTCCAGCTTGAATGCGGCGTATATGATCTTCTTGAATTCCTAATCCATTATCCTCGACTTTAAAACACACCAATTGCTTTTCGACCCAGGCTGTGATCTTAATCCGACCACCTGATTCCATTTCGGCGAAGCCGTGAATAATTGAATTCTCCACAAAAGGCTGCAAGAAGAGTTTGGGAACCTCCATCTGAAGTAAAATGGGATCAATATCATACTCCACTGTGAACTTGTTCTCAAAGCGATTTTGCATAATATAAATGTATTTTTCCAGCCAATTCAGATCGGTTTCCAGGCTCCAGGTCTCGTTTTTGTTTCGAGTCGTAATTTGCAGCATTTCCGCCAGACTAATGATCAATCGGCCCAGTTCCTGTTGTTTATGTTCTAATGCGATCCAATACATTGTCGTTAAGGTGTTATACAAAAAATGGGGATTAAGCTGTAAATTAAGTGCCATTAACTCCGATTCTTTGGCTCGCAGACGTGATTTGTAATTTTCTTCGATCAAATCTTTAATTTTCTCATTCATTTGATTAAATCGGATCACCAGATCCCCCAATTCATCATAGCCGCGTTCAGGAATTCGAATATCAAAATGTCCCTTCTCCATTACCTTCATTGCCTGTTTCATATCCGTGATGGGCTTACTGATGTATACCGACAGCAAATAAGCAAGGATGACAGCAATGAGCATCATAAAGCCTAAAAAGAACAAGGTGTAGGTACGAATCGTTGACAAATGCCCCAGTACATCTTCCATGGGAATGGCTATATATGATACCCAGCCCGTCGTCTTCATCGCTTCGTAAACCAGTAGTATACTTTGACCCTTCACGTTTACCATTTTTGTCCCTTGTTCCGAAGTAATGGCATTCTTCAGCCAATCCGCCACGGGCTCCCCCGCTTGTTGCTGTCGATCTGAGCTCATGACTATCCCGTTGTTATCGTGAATCATACCGTAGGATAGATGTGCAAATCCGCTGCGGGCTGCATAATCTTCAAAACCATCCTTTAACAAATCAGGCCGGAAATTCAATATAAGTATAGGCTTCTCCTTTCCTTCAGGAAGCGTATGAAAGGTTCCAGCATCATCTAATGCAGTCAAATGAAGCTGCTTAACCACAGCAAATAAAGAACTAAAATCATAGGAACCTTGTTTTAAATCCTGCTGATGAAAGGTATCAGCATACGAATAGGCAGGAATCCACCTGGTAGCCCCCTCTGCTTGTACCGCCGTTGTCGCCAAGGGAGAAGAATAGAACGGCAGAACGGGAATATACATCCGCTCTGTACTTCCGTATGCATACTTTTGCGTCATAATCTGTGAAGCGTACACTTCCTCCATATTGCCAAAGTATCTGTACAAAATTTTCGTAATGCTGCGATCAGCTCGTAAAAGCGATGAAGAATCTGTAGTATCCACGTCTGTGATGGTCTGTAAAAGATCATGATCAATTGGAATCATATCTACGGTTTTTTGAATAGCTGTCAGCTTGTTATCCAGCAGCTGGTTATTGCTACGCAATACACTTGTAACGCTATCTGTTACGTTTGCAGTAATATTCCGCGCACTGGTTTCGAAGTAGACAAAGCCCAGGATCAAAACGATAAAACCAGACAACAAAAAATAGGACAGCATCAACTTCGTACGAAAGCTACTGTCCAAAAATTTTTGATATATATATTTGACTTGGCGCATTGTACCTTCCTTTCACCTAACGACTCAATTGAATTTCCTGCGAAATTCGTCAGGTGTGTGCTTAACGTTTTTTTTGAACACTTTAAAGAAGTACTTGGTATCTTTATAACCAACCTGTCTACTAATTTCTGCGACCTTGGCGTCTGTATGCAGCAGTAAGTGCTGAGCCTTTTGCATTCTGAGCTTCACCATATATTCCGTGAACGAGAGCCCAAAATAGTTTTTGAACAGAATGCTAAAATAGGACGCATTATAGTGAAAGCGCCGGGCCACAATCTCCAGACTTAGGTCTTCATGTAGATGTGTATCCAGAAATTCCTTGCATTTTTTCATGATGGGTTCACCTTTGGAGCTGCCATCAAGCTCAAGAATCAGCTCTTTTAACCATGCTGCAATACGATCCTCAAGATTTTGGAGAGATGTGGCCTCTTCGACAGCTCGGTTCAACTGTTCCGAGTAACGTGAGTAGACTTCCTCACTCCACCCTATATTTAACCGTGGTAAACTAACTAGGAGAAGGTGTATTAATTTAGCTTTAAGCGCATCAGGTGGAGGGTACCCTTGCGTCATTCGTCCAATGAAATGTTGTACCCATTCCAATAGCTGATCGGGCTTTCCATTGGAGTTAGCGCTTTCAACGAATTTTAGAAAGGCTATTTGTTCATGAGTGCTCAATTCCTGTACCGACTGTTCATCATCTGAAACGACAAGGTTCAAACATCTGGTGTGAGGTGTATAAAATCGCATGGAGATCAGGCGAACAGCCTTTTCGTGAGATTGGCTTATTTGCATTTCATCGAAATCAAAAGGCTGACCCCAAGCAAACCAAATGGAGATAGCTTGCTGCTGCTCCACCTTTTTCAGTCCAGCTTGAAGTGCGCTTTTGGCCTCCTTGCCTTCAGCCCTTTCCCTCCAATTCACTACAACGACCATATGCTCTCTAGGGGTTTCAAGCGGGAACACGACAGAAGATGCCCACGGGCGCAATATTTCAACAACCGCGTTTCGCAGCTTAGAATCCCACGCATATATATCCTCCGGGCGGGATGCAGATGTCCCCAACGCGAGGACTTCTCCTATCCCCTGCCATCCAAAGTGACTCTTTAATAAGCTTTTCTCGTTAGGCTGTAACTTGTCTGTCACGCATCTGCTAAACAAATGCTCCACAAAGGCAGGCATGCTTTGCTCGATCTGATTCAACGCTGTTCGATTTTCACCGAGTGCTCCCTGCTCCTCTACAATGATCTTCTCCATTTGTTGAATCACTTCAATAAGCTGCTGTGATTGCACCGGTTTCACCAAATAATCATTCGCTCCGTACCGTACCGCCTGCTGTGCATAGCTAAATTCCTGGTAGACTGTCACTAAAATAACTTTGGTCTCATGCTGACCCGATGTTCTCAATTGTTGTAGATATTCAATCCCATTCATAATCGGCATTTGAATATCTGTAAAAACGATCTGGATCGGCTGGGATAATGAAATGGTCAAAGCATCTTTCCCATTCTTGGCTTCCCATACCTCGTATTCTGGACGTAAATCCCGGATCATGGCAGCCAACCCACGACGCTGCCTAGTTTCATCATCTACAACAAGCACTCCCAGCGGGATCGAATTCACAGACTCCCCTCCTGTCGGTCTTATACACGTATGTTTTTTCAGTATAACACTTACAGGCGGGGACCCATCCTATTTTCTTTTTCGCTTCATACTACGAATGGTCGTTTTTGTGGTCTGATCCACCCGGTATGATTCTGTGATTTTTTGCAGAGCTTTATTGAAAGTAAAATTGTCTAATGTATTATGACTTAAATACGCCGTCGTTACCTCTGGCAGCTTGATATAACAGATAGATATCGCCCATGCTACCGCCATTTGTACATAATAATCTTCCCGATGGGTCTGATCTAGCAAATTAAGCACCCGGTTAATATACTGTTCCTCAATATAAAAATTCAGAAGCATAACCACCCCAAACCGAATCTCATATTCTTTCTTAGAAAACAGATAAGGCTGAATAAAATCCCATACTCTTTCTTTATGTTGCTTCGTAATTTTCAATCCGGCACAGAAACTGTCACATACGGACCAATTATCAATTTTAGGAACAAACTTGGCGGTATAACTCAAGACTTCCTCAATATCTGTTTTAACAGAACCAATCACCATACCTTGCAGCATCACTTCTTCAAAGTGTTCACTTTCAGCGGTCTCCAGATAGAGACGCCAATCTCCCTTGGCAATTTCTTGAGCCAGCTTACGCAGCACTGGCAGACGCACACCCAGCACATTATTAATCGTCGGAAGCAATGCAGCCGTAAATTTCTGAAAATCTGTATCCACATGTGACAATATCTGTTCTCTGATGGTCTTCTCCATATTTTCCACTCCCTGTTTGTTAACGAAATGAAATGCTCCACAAATAAATGGAGGCCACTGAACCATAAGGCGAATACACTCGGCGATACTCCTCAAATTGCTGCTTGGTCAGTGTATCTAAATGGTACAACTTCATCATTCCCCGCCGAATAGCCATATCGCCCCAACTGACGACGTCTGGACGTTCCATGCAATTAATCAGCATCATTTCAGCCGTCCAAGGGCCTATCCCTTGTAGCGAGGATAATTTCTGGATCACCTGTGTATCGGAAAACTCATACAACTCCTGTAAATCCAACAATCCCTGCTCGATCGTTTGGGCTATATTCAGGATACATGCTGCCTTTTTCATGGTGATGCCACAGCTTTGAATATCCTGAGCTGTCTGAACGGCTATATTTTGTGGAGTGATCGCTCCTAATTTTTCCTGCATCCTTGTCCATATGGTCTGAACCGCCTTGGCGGAAATAAGCTGCCCCACAATCGCATGAACAAGCGCTGCAAACAGGTCGGGAATGATTACGCGTTCTACCTTGCCCATTTGCATTATAGCTGTACCAAGTACGGTATCTACCGTCTTCAGGTAGTTGATTTCCTTTTCACCATAGTCAAAGTTTTTGGTCATTACCGTTTCCATTGGTTCTCCCGCTCCCCTTGTAAGGTGCACTCTTCATTTAATGACATAGGTTGCTTTCATATCAGGGTTCGAATCCTTCTTTGCTCACATAGAGCTGTTCTTTCGGAAAAACCTGAAGAAAACGCTCATAAACCGCCTTATACGCAGCAGGGTGATACCATTCCTCCAGCCCCAATGACTCATACAGCGCACCAATTTTCAAGCTACGCGTCCGCCTTCCCCCGCTACCGTCTCCCATAAAATAATCATCTATACAGACACGGTTGACCAGAGACACGAGCTTGTTTGCAAAATGCTCACTGCTTGGCAGCATCGGAGCAATGGTAGCTTGCGTCGGTACACCTGCCTCTTTTAAAAGTTGCAGTGTTTGGAGACGAGCCTGGATGGGAGGAGCCTCCGGGGTGAAATGTTTGCGTATATCCTCGCGGTCTGTTTCTACCGTGATACTCACACGTACACGTTCCTTCAATTGGAGCAATAAATCAATATCCCGTCGTACAAGCGGACTACGCGTCTGTACAAAGAGAAAATCCGGTGGATCTTCCACCATCACTTCCAGCAGAGATCGGGTCACCTCTTGTTTGTACTCGGCCGGCTGATAAGGATCTGTGCTTGACGACATAAAAATCGTAACTTTACCTTTGGATTTGGCCCTACGAAGCTCCTTACGAAGAATATCAGCCGCCTCTTTTTTAATATCAACCCATGTTCCCCAAGTTTCCTTCCGAAACGTAGAGACTGGCAATTGGCGTACATAACAATACGAGCAACCAAAGGTACAGCCGGTATACGGGTTCAACGAGTGTGTATACCCTGACAAGAAGCCAGTCCCTTTATTCAAAAGAGTCTTGGGGGATTTGTAATACTCATTTTTCATACCTGACCTCACTACTGTATTGGTTTGTGTGTGTGATTCTTTTCAAGCTGCAAAAGCTTCACCTTCATGTCCAGCCCCCCACGATATCCGGTCAAAGCTCCATTCTTACCAATGACCCGATGACAAGGGATGGTGACCAAAATCGGATTAGCACCGATAGCGGTACCAACCGCACGAACAGAGTTCGGCTTTTGAATCGCGTTGGCAATGTCTGAATAGGATTGTGTCTCCCCATACGGAATATTACACAGCGCGTTCCACACAGCCATTTGAAATGCAGTTCCATGAAAGTCAAAAGGGAATGTAAAATGTGTACGCTCCCCTTGGAAATATTCAATCAACTCCTTGGCATAGAGCTGTAAAATGGTATCCTCTTCAACTAAAGGACTGCCGGGAAATCGACTTCCTGCCCATGCAATCAATTCCTCAACAGTTTGATTAAGCGAACCAACATAACATAATCCTTCCGATGTAGCTGCAATATATAAATTCCAATCCTCATGCACCAATAATGACCAATAGATCGTTTTATTCATTTGATATACCATGCTGTGTATCTCCTTTTTGAGTTGCTATGGATTCGAGTTGGCGATATTGCAATGGAGTGTAGCCTATATTCTTTTTAAACAACGTAATAAAGTAAGGGGTATTGGACAGACCTACGTTCTCCCCCACTTCCGCAACAGATTGTTGTGAGCAAATAAGCAGCTTCTTCGCTTGTTCCAACCTCGTACGCTGTATATATTCCATCGGAGTTACATGCATGATTCGCTTGAAGGTACGATGTAAATGGTACGGACTTCCATGACTGATCTCTGCCAGGACGTGCAATGTTAAGTCCTTCATATAATTCGAATCTACGTATTCTGTAACTCCTGCGATCCAGTCGTGATCAGGCAATCGTTGTCCTGTCGGTTTACATCTTTTGCATGGACGAAAATGCTCAGCCAAAGCCTGCTCTGCTGATATAAATAAACGGATGTTCTCTCTTTTAGGAGGTCGGGATTTGCAGGAGGGGCGACAAAATATTTTCGTTGTCTTCACAGCATACAAAAATACCCCGTCATAAGACTTGTCATTTTCTATAATAGCTCTCCACTTCTCGTCTGTTATGGATAAATCGGATGTTCTCATTTCAATCACCCCTCTGTGCAATGTACCCTGTCTCATATCTAAATTATAAACTAAACAGTGAACATATGTACCCCTTTTGGAATGTAAAGGCAAGATAATGAAAAAAGATGACCCACAAGGAGCCATCTTTAAATGTAGTAATCTATCTTATTTAGGCTTGAATCTTACCCGGTTCAACTGTGATCGTCAACTCATCTGAAGGAAGCTGATATTCCCGTGACCAATAATCTGCATTTGAAATTCCCGCCTGCTTCGGATCAAATACCGGGTCTAGCCCCTGCCTCCGCTGCTGCTCGTAATCCTTGAGCACGAGAAGCGCAGGCTTGGCCAGGAGAATCATAGCAATCAGATTGACCCAAAGCATAATACCGACGCCCATATCCCCTAGTGTCCACGCCAAGGCCGATTCTTTGACGACCGTTCCATAAAACGTCGAACCCAGAATTACCAACTTTAACAGGAACATAGGCCATTTGGCTTTACGGTCGGCAACCAGGTAAGCCATATTCGTTTCAGCGATGTAATAATACGCAATAATGGTGGTAAATGCAAAAAAGAACAAGGTTATGGACAAGAGACTTGAGCCAAAACCCGGGAATACCGATTCAATAGCAGCCTGTGTATATTGGGTTCCTTCTTCAACACCCGGGAGATGCTGCACAATATACCCCCCACCTGGTCCCTTCACATTGTACATACCTGTAAACAAAACCATGAAAGCCGTAGACGTACAGACTAAAAAAGTATCTACATATACGGAAAAGGCTTGAACCAGCCCCTGTTTTGCCGGATGGGACACTTCTGCTGCGGCTGCTGGATGCGCACCAGAGCCTTGTCCCGCTTCATTAGAATAAATGCCTCGTTTTACACCCCAAGCAATGGCTGTCCCTGCTATACCGCCGAACACTGAATCTACACCAAAAGCACTGCGAAAGATCAGGGCAAATACCTCGGGAAGCGCAGTAATGTTCGTCATCATAATATAGAAAGAGACAAGGATGTAGCCTAGTGCCATAAACGGTATGACAACCTGAGCCACATTGGCAATTCTTTTGACACCGCCAAAAATGATAAGCGCCAGCAACACGACTACTAATATCCCAGAAACCTTCATATCCATACCAAACGAACTATGAAAAGCTACGGCGATGGAGTTCGATTGAGTTCCTGGCATCAACAAACACATAGCGACCAACGCTACTACCGCAAAAATAACGGCAAACCATTTTAAGCCTGTTCCTTTTTCAATATAAAAAGCCGGGCCGCCTCGGTACTGACCATCACGCTTTACCTTATATACCTGAGCCAGTGTAGATTCAACAAACGCAGTAGCCGACCCGATAAAGGCCATGACCCACATCCAAAATATCGCCCCTGGCCCCCCCATACCGACTGCCAATGCAATCCCAGCAATGTTCCCCGTCCCTACACGTCCCGATAGCGCCATCGTAAAGGCTTGAAAAGAAGAAACGCCTGCCTCTGAGCTTTTTCCTTTAAAGACAAGGCGAATCATCTCTTTGAAATGCCTAATTTGTAAAAATCGAGTCATGATTGAAAATAATAGCCCCACGCCCAAACAGACATATACCACAGGATTGCTCCAAATGACGCCATTTACTGCCTCTGCCCACTTCTCTAACATTCCTTGCATTTCCCCCTGATCCATCAATTCATCTAGTCTATGTTTTCAGAAAATTTGCATAATTACAAAAAATTATAGATTAGTTTTTACGACCGTACAAGCTAATTTAATTGACATATTGTCAATTACAAATAGCCTTATTCGGCATCATAGGACGACAAAAAAGCTCTGATGATCCGAGAATGTGGATCATCAGAGCTTGGTCCTTACTTAAGGCAATCAGGCGATGCTTCTTGCTCATTATGAGCGCTAGAAAGTTTCAATAACGGTGCCTGCTCCGTTACCTGCCCTTGAGGGATGGGGAGGATTTCCGTATATTCAGAAGAATTTGTAATGATAACTGGCGTAATCGTAGGATAACCCTCTGCCTTGATTTGCTCAACATCAAATTCGAGTAGCAAATCTCCTGCTTTTACTTGATCGCCTTCTTTGATATAGGAAGTAAAATGTTTACCATCCAGCTTAACCGTATCTACTCCGACGTGAATTAGAACTTCTGCGCCATGATGCGAAACCACTGCCAGCGCATGCTTTTTCTTGAACGCTACAGTAATGGTTCCGTCGAACGGTGCTACAACTCTGCCTGTTGTCGGCTGGATGGCTATACCTTTACCCATAGCTTCCGCAGCAAATGCTGGATCGGGAACCTCCGACAGAGCGACCACAGTTCCTTCAATCGGGCTTAGCACCTCTTCGTTAGAAACGGTAACTGTAGAAGTCGATTCTTTAGCCGAGTTGTCAGCGGTTTCTTCCTCTTCAACTGGATCTTCGAAGCCTAAAATATAAGTCAAGATAGCCGAAACCAAGAATGAAACAGTAATCCCTAGAATCAATCCTGGGAAGCCTTGTCCGCCAGGACCGTAAAAGATCGGCAAAGTCAGCAACCCAGGTGCGCCGGAGGCAAATGCTTGCGTCCCCGCTTGGCCGATAATGGCACCACCGACAGCACCACCGATAACACCAGCAATAAACGGGCGCTTCAGTGGCAGCGTAACCCCATAGACCGCTGGCTCTGTAATACCGAACAAAGCGGTAAGTGTAGCAGAACCTGCCAGCGTTTTCAGCTTTTTATTTTTCGTTTTCAGCATGACACCAAACGCTGCGCCGGTTTGAGCAAAGATGGAAGCCGCAGCAGAAGGCTTAATACCGTCTCTGCCGTTAACAGCAATGTTATTAATAAATACAGGTACAAGACCCCAGTGAACACCGAAAATAACGAGCAACTGCCAGCAAGCACCGAGAATTGCTCCAGCCAGCAGCGGACTAAAGCTGAACGCAGCAACGAGTGCGGTGGCGATTGCATTGCCCACATACACCCCAACTGGACCAAAAACCATCAGAGTCAGAGGAAGCATAATTACAAGTAGAATCAAAGGTGTAATAAAGTTTTTGACGCTCTCATGGATCAGTCGATTGCACCATTTTTCCAGCTTACTCATGACGATAACGGCTAAAATAATCGGGATAACGGTTGATGAATAACTCATCATCACAATAGGAATACCGAAAAAGTCTGTTGCTGTGCCTTCTGTTTTCAGCGTGACTATCGTCGGGTACAGCAATCCTCCGGCAATGGTCAGAGCAACGAAGATATTACCACCAAATTTCCGTGCCGTTGTAACCGCTAACAAGAGCGGCAGGAAATAAAACAAGCTGTCGGCCGCAGCATACAAAATCATATAGGTCGTGTCTTTTGGTACCAACCAGCCAAGGTTGCTCGCAATCAGCAGCAGACCTTTCAAAATACCGGACCCCGCCATAACTCCAAGCAATGGTGCGAAAATGCTGGAAATTACGTCAATTACAGCGCCAAATCCTTTTTTGCCTTTAGTTGAGTTCTCTTCTTTTCCAGTTTCATTCAAAATGTTGGATACTTGGCCGATGGCATTGTATACTTCTGGTACTTTGTTGCCAACCACAACCTGGAACTGGCCACCGCTCTGCTTGACCGTAATAATTCCATCGGTTTTCTCCAGCTTTGCCTTATCTGCTTTCGCCTCATCTTTTAGCACAAAACGCAGGCGCGTGGCGCAGTGTACGAGCGATACTACATTTTTTTCCCCGCCTACCAGGTGCACAATTTCTTTAGCCAGTTTTTCATAACTCATGATGGACACCTCCATGTTCTAAGGGGCTTTTTACATATTTAGGCACACAAAAAACCTAAGCCTTGAAAAATGGTGGGCACTTGAGTCCCGCGATTTTTCATGACTTAGGTTTTGCCTGCATAACCAGTAACAATCCCAGTTAAAACTTATTAAATTCCTGTTACTCACATAATACATTTAATCTACCATATTTGTCAACAAAAACATTTAAACATATACTTTCGATTCTTTTTCGAATAAAAAGTTTAGAGCTTATCTGTTCACCACTCGTTCAATATGCACAGTCAAATACAGCTTTTCTTCGTTCGTTAATTCATGATTGTATTCTTTTTTAACGAAAGTTCCGATTTTCTCCGTACAAGCGGCTGCATCCTTGTGCTTTTCCTTAATCAAGTCATATAAATGATCATAGTTATTTTCATAGTGATTTCCTTTAAATACGCGCTGAGCGAAAAATTTCAGATGCGTAATAAAGCGGAAATAACTTAGAGAATCCTCGTCAAAATCAACCTTAAAGTGGTATTTTGCGATATTGATAATTTGCTGGATAAACTTCGTAATGCTCATGGTCGTAATGACTTCCTCATTCATTTCAGCATTCACAATGTGAAGGGCAATATAAGCCGCTTCATCCACAGGCAGTTCAATAGCGAGCTTTTGTTTGATTTGTTCCAGCGTTCTTAGACCAATCGCGAATTCTTCCTTGTACAGCTGCTTGATTTCCCACAATAACGCGTTTTTGATTTCTAGTCCTTCCCGGTACCTTTCAATAGCGAAATTGATATGGTCGGTCAGAGAAACATAAATATTTTCGTTCAGCTTTCTGTTCAGATTATGCTTGGCGTCATTAATGACTTCCTCCACAATCACAATCAAATCCAGCGGTACCTCGCGCAGCAGCATTTTGAAGTTATCGGATGTCTGCTTGTTTTTCAGCGCAAATACCTTCTGAATTCTGGTTTCATCTACTGTGTCTCCAGGCTTTTTCTTAAAAGCAATCCCCCGACCCATTACTACGAGTTCAGTACCGTCTGTCTGGTAAACACTAATTACATTGTTGTTGATGACCTTTGCTATATTCATCTCGATCCCCCGTTCCATATGCCAGCAAGAGCCACTCATGCTCCATCCACTTTATTGCAAACAAAAAAAACCGAAGCACGCCAAATAAACAAGACTGTAAAATCCGCTTATTCGTGGCTTAGGTTTTGCCTGCTCTGCAGTAACAATCCTAAAAATGATGGAATTGCGTCAAGTATAGCCCGAAAAGGAACGATTGTCAACGCTTTCAATTGAGAAACGAGGATCGGAAATTCCCGTTGATTCAGGACGTCCGATCCTATTTTCTTGTCGTACGACTATTCGCCGAGATTTTCACCATCGGAATGAATTACGTTTTTATACCAGTCAAAGCTTTTCTTTTTAATACGTTTCAACGTACCGTTGCCTTCATTGTCACGGTCTACATAAATGTAACCATAGCGTTTTTTCATTTCTCCAGAGGATGCGCTGACAATATCAATAGGTCCCCAACTGGTGTAACCGATAATTTCGACGCCGTCTTGAAGAGCCTCACCCATTTCAGCAATATGTCGCTTGAGATAGTCGATTCGGTAATCGTCATTCACTTCTCCTTCAGGTGAAACCACATCATTGGCACCAAAGCCATTTTCCACTACGAAAAGAGGCTTTTGGTAGCGATCATGCAATTGGTTGGCTGTGATACGGAATCCTTTTGGATCGATCGTCCAGCCCCATTCGGACTTATCCAAATATGGGTTGGCCACGGAGCCGAAAACATTACCGCTAGTCATATTTTTGACAACCTCTGGGTCTGTGCTGGTTGTCCGGCTCGAATAATAGCTAAATCCGATGTAGTCGACGGTATGGTCTTTCAAAATGGCTGCGTCGCCGGATTCCATCTCGATGTTTAATCCATGGTCCTTGAAGAAGCGTTTGGCATAACCAGGATATTCGCCGCGTGACTGTACATCAATGAAGAAGTAGGACTCGCGGTCTTTTTCCATCCCCTGATACACATCTTCGGGATTACATGTATACGGATAGAAGCTTCCAGCAGCAAGCATACAGCCAATTTTCGCATCTGGAATGATCTCGTGACATGCTTTTACAGCCAGCGCGCTTGCAACAAGCTGATGATGCGCAGCCTGGTACTGAATTTGTTTAACGTTTTCACCTTCTTGGAATACAAGCCCGGCACCGAGAAACGGCAAGTGGAGCAGCATGTTGATTTCATTAAACGTCATCCAGTATTTTACTTTATCCTTGTAACGTGTGAATACGGTTTTGGCATAGGTTTCGAACAGACCAACCAGTTTCCGGTTGCGCCAGCTTCCGTATTTCTCGATCAGAGCTACCGGCACGTCAAAATGAGCAAGGGTTACAACTGGCTGAATGCCGTGTTTATGCAACTCGTCGAACAAATCATCGTAAAATTGCAGCCCCGCTTCATTGGGAGTAGCGTCTTCTCCAGTTGGAAAAATACGAGCCCAGGCAATGGAAACACGCAGTGCTTTGAAACCCATTTCTGCAAATAGTGCAATATCCTCGCGATATTGGTGATAGAAGTCAATGGCTTCATGGGAAGGATAGAATTCGCTTTCAAGTGGGGTTAGCGAAGGAACATTACCTTTCATTATGCTTCTTCTCTTCTCTCCGGTAGGCAGCAGATCCACCAGGCTCAATCCTTTACCGTCTTCCAAATAAGCCCCCTCGGCCTGATTGGCTGCAAGAGCACCGCCCCATAAAAAGTCTTTAGGAAAAATATAACTGGACATAAACGTTCTCCTTCCAAATGTGTGATAAAAGGGTGTACAGAAAGGGAGATGAATAATAAAAAAACCCAAACCAGCCTGGTTACACTTGCAGTGTAAACAAGCCGATTCAGGTTATGCCCTATCGGTAACATCCCATGAAAAGGTTATTCATATTTGATTGAAACTCTAACAAAGATTTAGGAGCCTGTCAAATTTAATAGATATGATACATACGCTATTCACTCTAAACAAAATACGAATTTTTAGTTTATTTTCGCAAAATAACTAAACTAAATAACTAATTTTTTATAAACAAGCTAATTGACAGCGGCTTACAGAGGTGATACGATGACTTTGAAAATAAAAATTTATATAATTTATCCACTAAAATTTAGTTTTGTTTAGTGTAATTTTAATTTGTTTACTTCTAGTACAAGGAGAGTTATTCATGAAAAAGCTGAAACTGGGTTATGCGCCTACTCGACGATTCACCTTCAGTGCTGAAGATGCATTCCGCTACAAAGTTGCCATTCGCCAACAAATCGAGAGCTTCGGAATGAACATTGATATCGTGGATTTGGAAGGGCTTAATGAGGAAGGTTTGCTGTATGACGACCATATTAACGCGGACTTGATTATCAAACGTTTCAAGGAAGAGGAAGTGGACGCCGTTTTCTTCCCCCACTGTAATTTTGGTACCGAGGATACGGTTGCCCGTGTGGGCAAGGCGCTTGGCAAGCCGGTTCTATTGTGGGGTCCACGTGATGAGGCTCCGTTGGCCGACGGCATGAGATTACGGGATACCCAGTGTGGATTGTTCGCTAGCGGAAAGGTGCTGCGCCGCTTTAATGTCCCTTTTACCTATATCACAAACAGTCGTGTGGCTGATCCGGTATTTGAACGAGGCTTTAACAATTTTATCTCGGCTGCCAATGTAGTACGACAGTTCAAAAGTTTACGGATTCTCCAGATAGGTCCTCGTCCTGCTTCCTTTTGGACCATGATCTGCAATGAAGGGGAGCTGTTGGAGCGATTCGGTATTGAGATTCATCCAATTACACTAGTAGATATTCAGCTCCGTTCAAAGAAAATTGCAGCCGGGAGCAGTGCTGAACTTTCAGAAGCGATTGATTATATCAAAGAGAAGCTGGACTACAGTGAAGTCACCGAAGAAGATATCAGACGCATCGCTGCACTTAAAGTAGCCATGAAATCCTATGCTATCGAAACCGGAAGTACAGCCATCGCCATCCAATGCTGGTCCTCCCTCCAGGAAGCTATGGGAATTATGCCTTGTCTGGCTAATGCCATTTTGACAGATGAACAAATTCCGGTCACCTGCGAAACCGATATTCACGGAGCAATTACTTCGGTTATGGTACAAGCGGCTGCGATGAACGAACTCCCCACTTTTTTCGCTGATATTACGGTACGTCATCCTGAGAATGACAATGGAGAGCTTCTTTTCCACTGCGGGAACTTTCCAGTATCCATGTCTATTGAGAACAAACCCAAACTACGCAAGCACTTCCTGTTCGATGATCACGCACCAGGCACACATGAAGGACAAATCAAAGGCGGCGGCATGACCATCGCCCGTTTTGATGGTGATCACGGAGATTATTCCATTTTCCTCGGCAAGGCTAAAGGAATTGAGGGACCTTATACCCGCGGTTCGTATGTCTGGGTAGAAGTCAACGACTGGCCGTTATGGGAAGAAAAGCTCGTCAAAGGTCCTTACGTCCATCACTCCGTTGGCATTCACGCTAATGTCATCCCGGCTCTGTACGAGGCCTGCAACTACCTTCCAGGTGTCACGGCAGATCCGGTAGATCCTAGCGAACAGGAAATCCAGCGCTGGTTGCGTGGCTCCGATCTCGCTGTCACCAAGTCGGGTATTCTGGTTTAACTATATTATTTCAGGAGGGCACTATGGAAATCCTAGACTTGAAAATCAAAGCCGCACAAATCCGTAAGGACCTGCTCACCATTATTCATCGTGCTAAAACAGGACATACAGGAGGCTCGCTGAGCAATACGGATATACTCACCGCCCTATACTACGAAATCATGAATATTGACATCGCTAATCCTAAATGGGAGGAACGTGACCGCTTTATTGCCAGCAAGGGACATTCCGTCGAGTCTTTATGGTGTATTCTGGCAGACCTTGGTTTCTTCCCTAAAGAAGAACTGGAAACCTATAGTCAATTCGGTACCCGTCTGATTGGGCATCCGAACAATAAAGTTCCCGGTATTGAAATGAATACAGGCGCATTGGGCCATGGCCTCCCCATCTCAGTCGGTATAGCACTGGCTGCCAAGCGTGACGGGCGATCCTACCGTGTATTCTGTCTCATGGGTGACGGGGAGCAAGCGGAAGGCTCCAATTGGGAAGCTGCTATGGCAGGTGCCCATTACAAACTGGATAATCTTGTCGGTATCATTGACCGTAACGGCCTGCAAATTAGCGGTACAACCGAGGAGGTTATGGGACTTGAGCCGCTGGAGGAAAAGTGGGCCGCCTTCGGCTGGAACGTGATCTCCATTGACGGCAACAGCATGGAGGAACTGATCCATACATTCCGTAATGTCCCTGAAATTGAAGGCAAACCAACGTTGGTGCTGGCAAACACGATCAAGGGAAAAGGTGTATCCTTTGCCGAGGGTGTTCCAGGCTGGCATCACCGTATTCCAAGTGATGATGAACTTGAACGCGCACTGGCGGAACTGACACAAGAAATAGACGAATTATCCGGGGAAGGACAGGTGAGATAAACAATGAACAAAATCCCAAATCGTCAGGTCATCTGTGAAACGCTGCTTAGCCTTGCCAAAGAGGATCGGGATATTATGGTGTTGGCTAGTGATTCTCGCGGCTCTGCTGCTATGGCTCCCTTTGCCGATGCCTATCCGGAACAATTTGTGGAGGTAGGCATCGCCGAGCAAAATATCGTCGGTATGTCTGCTGGACTCGCACACAGCGGTAAAAAGCCGTTCGTCACCTCTCCTGCCTGCTTCCTGAGCATGCGTAGTATTGAGCAGATCAAGGTAGATGTAGCCTATTCCGGAACCAATGTAAAGCTGATTGGGATAAGCGGTGGTGTTAGCTACGGTGCACTAGGAATGTCCCACCACTCTGTCCAAGATATTGCTGTCGCCAGAGCGATTCCTGGTTTGATGGTCTTACTCCCCGCCGATCGTCATGAAACCAAGAAAATGACCGAAGCGCTGGTTCAGCATGAAGGAGGCGCATATGTAAGGATCGGACGTAATGCTGTTGAGGATGTCTATCCGTCCGATGATTATCCGTTTGAGATTGGGAAAGCTGTTACCCTACAAGAAGGATCAGATATTACCCTGATTGGCGCTGGTGAGACCGTCCGTATCATTCTGGATGCGGCTGAGTTGCTGGGGCAGATGGGTATTAAAGCTCGTGTTCTCAATATGCACACCATCAAGCCACTTGATGAGGAAGCGATCATCGCCGCAACCCGGGAAACGGGAGGTATTGTCACCGTAGAGGAGCATAGCGTATTCGGAGGCTTGGGTGCCGCTGTAGCAGAAGTGGTGGTTCAACATCAACCGGTTCCTATGAAAATGCTGGGCATACCGGATGAGCCGGCGATTGCCGGCAAAACAGCTGAAGTCTTTGAACATTATGGACTTACCTCTGAAAATATCAGCAAGATTGTGCTCGAATTGATGAACAAGTAAGGAGCTGTAGCTGTAATGAATATCGAGACCTATATTCTGGCGATCGATCAAAGCACTTCCGGAACCAAAACACTGCTGGTTAATCAGCAAGGCGAAGTGATTACCCGTTATTCTTTGGAGCACAAACAATATTACCCGCAGCCGGGCTGGGTCGAACATGACCCGCTTGAGATATATCACAATGTGCTTATTGCTGCGAAAGGCGTACTGGAGAAGGCAGGGCTTTCTCCTTCCTCGCTGGCCGCAGTAACCATTACGAATCAGCGAGAAACGGCTCTGATCTGGGACCGTTCTACTGGCTTGCCTATCTATAATGCCATTGTATGGCAGTGCCAGCGAACGGCAGAGGTCTGCACACGGTTGAAGAATACTGGCTATGAAGATATTATACGCTCCAAGACAGGTCTAATGCTCGATCCTTATTTCTCTGCCGCCAAGTTCAATTGGATTTTGGAACATGTACCTCATGCCCCCCAATTGCTTGCTGAAGGTAAACTACTTGCGGGGACTATTGACAGCTGGCTGCTATGGAAGCTTACGGGCGGTCAAATACATGCAACCGATTACAGTAACGCCAGCCGGACTTCCCTTTTTAACATTCATACTCTGGCTTGGGATATGGAGTTGTGCAATATATTCGGTGTTCCTTCCTCCCTGCTCCCTGAGGTAAAAGCATCCGATACCTTGTATGGCTATACGCAGGAAGCGGAATTATGGGACGAACAAGTAGCGATATCAGGGATAATCGGAGATTCACAGGGTGCACTGTACGGGCATCGTTGCTTCGATACTGGCGACGCCAAAGCGACATATGGGACTGGAACATCTGTACTTATGAATATTGGTTCGCAACCCGTACAGGGCGGTGAAGGCTTGGTTACAACGATTGCCTGGGGGGCTTCAGGAAAGGTATCTTATGCATTGGAAGCTGTTATACGTACGACCGGAGACAGTATAAAATGGATACGGGATAATTTAGGATTATTCTCTTCATTTGAGGAAATGCAATCCATGATCACCGAATTGCAGGACAATGAGGGCGTATATCTGGTCCCTGCTTTTGTCGGTTTAGGTGCTCCCTACTGGAATCCCTCTGCACGTGCTGCAATTGTAGGTATGACCCGTGGAAACGGCAAAGCACATATTGTACGCGCAGCGCTAGAGAGCATCGGGTATCAAGTGAGAGATGCGGTTCAATTTATACGTGAACAATCCGGTGTGCCCCTTACTAGTTTACGTACGGATGGCGGGGGCTCATCTAACAGCTGGCTCATGCAGTTTCAGGCAGATATTCTGGGTACCCATGTTTCCCGCTCTACCTGTGCTGAGCTGTCTGCAATGGGTTCTGTGTATCTGGGCGGTCTCGGTGTCGGATACTGGTCAGATCCTAAAGGCATCATCACGGGAAATACCTCTGATCAGAATCTGTATGAGCACTACACTCCTAGTATGGATGAAGTCAGCCGCCAGCGGCTTTATGCAGGTTGGCAGAATGCAGTGCAGATGGTAATACGTTCAGAACAACCGCTTACACCATCTTCTTCCGCTAATTGTTGATGAATCTTCCTCATTTACTTTTGAGCTCACTACAAGCTTCCGATTATTTTACAGGTGTTACACTTGGATAATCGGAGGTTTTTTATGTACACTGCATGTATTCCGCTTTACAGAAAGGGGGAAACCTTGAATGAATGCACGCATGGTTTCAATTCTTCAGCACTTGCTGGCTGCCGATGCTCCTGTCAAAAGTGATTATCTGGCCAAATTGATTCAAGTTACTTCACGTACCATTCGCAGCGATATCCGGGAACTAGACAAATTTCTATCCAAGCACGGGGCAGCAATTGAACCTGTTCGTTCAAGGGGATATGAACTAAAAATTACGGATCATCGTAGCTTTCGTGCACTGCTGCAGCATTTATTCATGTCTGGCGAGCCCGATGATCCAGGTTCTCCCGGCTACCGGCAATTGTATTTAATCAAGCGTCTCCTGCTCGCTGATCATTATGTGAAGCTGGAAGACCTCGCAGATGAGCTATATATAAGCAAGTCTACGGTGCAGAATTGATTTCAAAGAGGTCAAAACCAAACCCTCCAAAGCTACGGAATCACCATTGGCA
>NZ_AMQU01000013.1:0-60802 GCF_000307675.1 Paenibacillus sp. ICGEB2008 | reverse complement strand
TCAGGTCGGCTACGCATCGTCCTTGGTAGGCCTTTAACCCCACCAACTAGCTAATGCGCCGCAGGCCCATCCACAAGTGACAGATTGCTCCGCCTTTCCTCCTTCTCCCATGCAGGAAAAGGATGTATCGGGTATTAGCTACCGTTTCCGGTAGTTATCCCTGTCTTGTGGGCAGGTTGCCTACGTGTTACTCACCCGTCCGCCGCTAGGTTGATTAGAAGCAAGCTTCTAATCAACCCCGCTCGACTTGCATGTATTAGGCACGCCGCCAGCGTTCGTCCTGAGCCAGGATCAAACTCTCCATTAAAGACCAACCGAAGTTGGTTATAGAAAGAGCGATTAGCTCATTTTGAAACTGACGAGATAAAATATCTCATTGTTTGATTTTGCGAACAAAATCATTTTACTCACTCGTTGTTCAGTTTTCAAAGATCAAACCTTCATTAATACTTCACTTTGTTTCACCACCGCATCTCAGCGGCGACTTAATTAATATAACATACGGTCGGGATTTAAGTCAACACTTTTTTTAAATTATTTTCAATTTTATTTAAGCACTGCTCACACAAAAAATTCCCGGGCTTTAAAGGCCGAGAATTAATGTATCACATTTCAGAATTCGTCGTCAACTATAATTTATAAAATAAAACAATACCGCATTAGACTAACCAAACCCCATCCTTTTTTTGCACACTCCCCTTCCCTAACAACTGCTACAATAATGTTTTTCAGACAGCCTGTCCGAACAATATTATTTTCAGTCCCAGTAAAAGCGCAATTCCTGGC
This sequence comes from Paenibacillus sp. ICGEB2008, assembly GCF_000307675.1. NCBI lineage: Bacteria > Bacillati > Bacillota > Bacilli > Caryophanales > Paenibacillaceae > Paenibacillus > Paenibacillus sp. ICGEB2008. The sequence continues at coordinate 60,016 of NZ_AMQU01000013.1, read as the reverse complement.
AAGCCTAATATCGTTACTGCTCCCATCGTCACTGGGTTAATCGGAATGTACACCTGTGTAATCCACCCTGAATAATTGATAACATACAGTGCAATAGCTGCCAGAGCCATATGCGCTCCGAATACTACAAACCAACCGATCCCCAGACGTTTTTTGAGGATTAGGTACATCAGTAATCCGGCACAGGCAATCAAGACAAGCCATACTACCCCTCTCATTCCGCTCTCCGTTTGTGAACCCGGTCAGCATCATTGGCATACCCCGGTTCATCTGCTGGCAGGTGAAAACGATGTAGCCCTTGCTGCTTTGCGCTTTTTAAATGTATTTGATATTTACGCTCCGCAGCTTCCAGAACAAAAATGGCGTAGTCGATTTCATCCTTACCCGTAGCTTCATGAAATAAACGATGTGCTCTTAACCATTCCGCATGCGAAGCTCGAATCTGAGCAAACAATTCCTGGCGATACTCCGCTTCTGTCTTCCCATTCTCCTGACGACGGAAATTTTGCTTCATCCGTTCCCACATTCATTCATCCTCCTCACAAGCTGAATTATGTGTACAGTCTGCAAGACCACCTTATTCATACTTATTGAACAAAGGACAAACTTAGAACCAGAAACGACTATAAAGCCATCTATTCATGCAAATAAAAAAGGAGCCGTAACGGCTCCCTAAGCAAATCAAGGATGTCCCAAGGACATTTCAGACTCAGAACTTATAACTACACCTACTAATTGAGCTCTCTGCGGCCTTCTAGCGCTTTGGACAGGGTGACCTCGTCGGCATACTCCAAATCCCCGCCCACAGGCAAACCGTGAGCAATACGAGTAACCTTGATTTCAAAAGGACGCACTAGCCGTGAAATGTACATAGCCGTGGCCTCTCCTTCAATGTTCGGATTCGTAGCCAGAATCAACTCCTTGACGCGTTCATCACTGAGCCTGGTCAGCAACTCCTTGAGTTTGATATCCTCAGGACCAATCCCCTCCATCGGAGAGATTGCCCCGTGAAGTACATGGTACAAACCATCAAACTCCTTGGTACGCTCCATAGCCACCAAATCCTTGGCATCCTGAACAACACAAATGACGGAAGCATCCCTCGTCTTGTCCTGACAGATCCGACAAGGGTCCGTGTCCGTAATATTGCCGCAGACTGAACAAAAGTGAAGATTTCGTTTTACATTGACCAGCGCTTTGGCGAAATCAATCACATCATCTTCCTTCATTTTCAGTACGTGAAAAGCCAACCGGGCAGCTGTTTTTGGGCCTACTCCCGGCAGGCGCGTAAAAGCATCAATCAGCTTTGCAATCGGCTCGGGATAATGCAATAGCGTGTTTCTCCTTTATGAGTAGACTAGAACAAGCCCGGAATTTTCATACCACCTGTAAATTTACCCATATCATCATTAGCCAGTTCATCCGCTTTGGACAAAGCATCATTGACTGCAGTGAGTACGAGGTCTTGCAGCATTTCTACATCATCAGGATCTACAGCTTCCGGTTTGATTGTGATGGACAACACTTTTTTATGTCCACTTACCTCTACAGTTACCACACCGCCACCAGAAGAACCTTCGATTACTTTCCCACCAAGCTCCTCTTGGGCTTTCAGCATTTGTTCCTGCATTTTTTTCACTTGCTTCATCATTTGGTTCATATTGTTCATTTCAATCATCTCCTTTAATGAAGTATACATCTACATTTCATTATTCTTTAATGACTACCAGGTCTTCCCCGAACAGCTGAATCGCTTCATCAATCCAGGGCTCCTTGGACTTTCCCGGCGCATCATGCTCCGGCTCCAGTTGCAATTCTTCGGCAGGCTGGTCAGAAACTCCTTCAATCGCAGCATTCCAATCCTTTTGCATCATCGTTACCAAACGATAAGGATGACCCAACTGCTCATGCAAAACCTTCTCGATGACCTGCTTATTGGCAGGCTTTTCGGTAGTTTCACGATGAATGTTGTTTTTAAACGCGACCAGCACACTGTCCTCTAACACAGAAACCGGCTCACCATCCATAAACCAAGCATGAACCGTAACTTTCGCCTCTTTTACCCCTTGCAAAATCTGGCTCCACTTGCGCCCCACCGCTGCGAATGCTTCGCTTGACTTCTCAGCGATATAGCGATCCAACTGAGAAGGAAGTTTAGCTGGCGCTGAAAGACGTGGAGCAGGGGCACGACCACCAGAAGCCTGGCGACCGCCTGAAGATGCCTCCTGACCCGCTCCAGCGGCCAAGCCACCTTGCATTGCACGTTCCAGCTTCTTTTCCAGCTCAGCAAGCTGGCGCTTTAACACGGCCACTTCTTCCTGACCAGCAGCAGCACCAGAGCGCTGTACAGTCGGCTGAGCAGCAGTTCCCGCTTCCCCCGGAATGCTGCATAACTTCAGTAGAGCTACCTCAAATAAAGTTTGGGGCTGAACGGCATATTTCATCTCACCTTGATAACGATTAAGGGTGTCGATCATTGCAAAGAGCTGCTCCTTGGTAAAAGCATCTGCCACTTCCTTAAACTGCTCCGGATTCAGCACTCGCTCCGTCATTTTGGTCGCCTGCGGCACCATCTTGATCATTAGCAGATCTCGGAAATAGTACAGAAGATTCTCCATACACTTATCCGCACTTTTACCTTCCTGCATAAAGTTCTCGATCAATTGGAGCACTGTGCCCACATCTTCTTTCAGTAATGCCAAGGCCAATTTACCGAATTGCTCGGATGCGATCCCGCCCGTCATATCCAGCACCTGCTGATACGTAACCCGGCCATCAGTAAACGAGGATATCTGATCCAAAACGCTAACCGCATCTCGCATCCCGCCATCTGAAAGACGTGCAATATATTGCAGTGCATCCAAATCAGCCTGGATGTTCTCCTGTTGACATATCAGGTCAAGCCGCTCTGTCTGCTCCTCCAGCGATACTCGCCGAAAGTCAAAACGCTGGCAACGTGAAATAATTGTCGCGGGAATCCGATGCGGCTCTGTCGTAGCCAATATAAACATTACGTGTGGCGGCGGCTCTTCCAGCGTCTTGAGCAGCGCATTGAACGCTTCCGTCGTCAGCATGTGCACTTCATCAATGATATAAACCTTGTGCCGCACTTCTGTGGGCGCATATTTGACTTTATCGCGCAAATCACGAATCTCTTCAACACCCCGGTTAGAGGCTGCGTCAATCTCCTGCACATCCATGACCGCTCCGGCCGTGATCCGTTTACAGGCTTCGCATTCGTTGCAAGGTTCCGGCGCAGGTCCATGCTCACAGTTGATTGCCTTGGCCAAAATTTTGGCCGCACTGGTCTTACCCGTTCCTCGCGGACCACTGAACAGGTAGGCATGGGACGTGCGATTTTCGCGGATGGCATTCTGCAATGTCTGGATAATATGCTGTTGTCCTACCATGTCCTTGAAAGCCTGCGGCCGCCAAGCACGGTACAACGCTATATGTTCCAATGCGCGTTCCCTCTTTCCCATTCACTTTCATGACCATTTATGGTCACTTCATTATACTATACTCCCGTCCGAATCTAAACCAGACACATTTCAAATTATAAGCACAAAAAAACACCTTCGCATAATTGCCAAGATGTTTCAATCCCTAAGTATATACCGTGCACCTGTTATTGATCGTTGTGATCCGAGCGGCAACCCTGAGCAACAACTCGGGCTAGGCAACCCTCCGGCACAAGAGTGGACTTGCTTATGGCTGCTTCCTTCCGGACCTGACCAGGTTCACAAGTACTCATTGCGGAGGACCCAACCGTCAACATTGTGCGCAGGGACCAGCCTCACATCAACAACACCTCTAACAGGAATTCAACCTCGCTATAGCGGATTGCGAGTTACAGGGCACCGCTACCTCCCCATCTAGCACGGTGAAAATAAGTATATCTCATGGTTGCACAAAATGCAAATAGCAAATAACGACAAAAAGAGCCTCCTGCAATTGCAGAAGGCTCTAATAACTTTATCTCTTGCGGCAACTTATTACATACCGTATTTCTTTTTGAAACGATCCACACGTCCACCAGCATCAATAAACTTCTGCTTACCTGTGAAGAACGGATGGCAAGCGGAGCAAATCTCCACACGCAGAGATTCCTTTACAGAACCAGTTTCAAACGTATTCCCGCAAGCGCAAGTAACATTAGTTACGTTATACTTCGGTTGAATAGCCTGTTGCATTAACTTTCACCTCTTTCCGCCCTGAACGTCCTATCAGCCCAGAGTTGTATGAACACATGTTCAAATTATAGCACTTGAATATAAGTGTTTCAACATCTTTTTAGCACACAAAACAGTGTAAGATCGGTGTGTTTCAAATAACTCCCGACCGTTTAGGTTCTGGCAAATTTGGGACGTGCCAGCCCTTGCGGCGGCACATGAGTGTAAGAACCGATAACCACATCCGGCAGTTCCTCACGATAAATCTCAAGCATTTGCTTCATACCAAGTATCTCCCCTTGAGCCGGTGGAATCAACTCCAGATAGCTTTCAGGATCAATATTCAGATTACGCATTTGAATCAGCTTGAGCTTAGTGCGTTTGGCAAATTCAATCATTGCCTCAATTTCTTCCTCCCGGTCTGTTACACCCGGGAAAATCAAATAGTTGATGGACGTATACACTCCCTGATCGGACGCATAACGGAGTGACTTTTCCACATTAGCCAGCGTGTATCCGCGCGGCTTGTAATACGCATTGTAATGGTCGTCCAATGCACTAATTGTGCTTACTCGCATGAGATCAAGACCCGCATCCACAATTCCCCGGATATGATCATTCAATCCCGCATTGGTGTTGATATTAATATATCCCATATCTGTAACGGAACGTACTTCTTTGATCGCATCAATAATCAGTTTGGCTTGAGTGGAGGGCTCACCTTCACAACCTTGCCCAAAACTGATGATAGACTCAGGTGTCTTCAAATGTTCCAACATAACTTCTACAATCTCTTCCACGCGGGGACGGAAGTTCATTCTTGTCTGAGGAGATACAAAACCACTGTCATCCGGCTGTTCAGATATACAACCAAAGCAGCCCGCATTACAAGAATAAGATACCGGAACTCCCCCCTCCCAGCGATTCAGGAACGTATTCGAGGAAGTAAGGCATTCGTACCCCAGCGCACAGTTAGACAAATGCTGGTACAGCCTATTTTCGGGATACTGCTCTGTCATCCGCTGAACTCCCAATTTAACTTGATTGCGGTCACAGTTTTCGGGATTCCATTTGGAAGGACTGTCACTTTGCTCTGCCGTCACATAAAATGCCCCATCTTTCCAGACAACGGCCGAATAACCGAACAAGGGGAGTTTATACTCCTTATCCGTCTTCACATATCCCGGCAGACATAGGCGAGTAAAACCTTGGGGTAACAAAGCCCCTACTGCCTGCATATCTCCCGGAAGAGAGACCATTTCCCCTGTTTCAGGGTTCATACCGACCGGGCGGGTGCTGGGCAGGCTTACCAGTGTAGCTCCTTCCGGCAACGGAATAAGCTCATCCTCCATGATTTCAACAATCATGTCTGCACTACGGGCAAGCCCATACAAAGAAGCATGATCATATACATTGCCTTTTTCGTCGGCATACACCAAATACATTATGGAGCTCCTTTCGTTCCATTAGACGCGCCATTAACCAAATGAATAGTAATGGCTGTCTACTTACGGAACAGATAAAATACATGGTTTGGGTTTAATTGGTTGTGGCGGGAACCGACGCTGTGGTAGAACGCGTAGTTCTTCGTTGTTGGCCACTAGAGCTACCTTGCGAGCCGCTGGAAGAAGGTGCTGTCAAATCAAACGAGGCTAAAAACTCAGCGTTGGTTTTGCTGTTACGCAGTTTTTTGAGGAAGCCTTCCACAAAGTCATGGCTTTCCGTCATATTTTTACGAATAGCCCAGATCGTATCTAATTCTTCCTTGTTCAACAGCACTTCCTCACGACGTGTACCGGAACGACGAATATCAATCGCAGGAAAGATACGACGTTCTGCCAGTTTGCGGTCCAAATGCAGCTCCATGTTGCCTGTGCCTTTGAACTCTTCGTAAATAATATCGTCCATACGAGATCCTGTATCAATCAGCGCTGTGGCAAGAATCGTCAAGCTACCGCCTTCCTCCACATTCCGAGCTGCGCCAAAAAAGCGTTTTGGACGGTGAAATGCTGCCGGATCAATACCCCCACTCAAAGTACGACCAGAAGGAGGGATGACGAGATTGTACGCACGAGCCAACCGTGTAATGCTATCCAACAGGATGACAACATCCTTTTTATGTTCTACGAGACGCAGTGCACGCTCCAACACCAGTTCTGCCACTTTGATGTGATTTTCAGGAAGTTCATCAAATGTAGAGGCCACAACTTCACCTTTGACAGAACGCTGCATGTCAGTCACTTCTTCAGGGCGTTCATCAATCAACAAGACAAATAGCTCAATCTCGGGATTGTTGGTAGAAATGCTATTGGCAATTTCTTTGAGGAGAAGCGTCTTCCCAGCTTTGGGAGGTGCCACAATAAGTCCGCGCTGTCCAAGTCCGACAGGGGCCAGTACATCCATAATTCTCGTAGACAAATGGTTGGGGGAAGTTTCAAGGACTAATTTGGTTTGCGGATACAGTGGAGTCAGTGCAGGAAAATGTAGCCGCTCAGCAGCTTGCTCAGGACTTCTTCCATTGACGGCGTTAACTTGAAGCAATCCAAAATACCGTTCGTTTTCTTTCGGCGTTCGGCATTTACCGGAAACGAGATCGCCCGTTCTCAGGTCAAACTTGCGGATTTGTGAAGCAGAGATGTAAATATCTTCGGTACTCGGGAGATAGTTGATCGGCCTCAGAAAGCCGTAACCTTCAGGAAGTATTTCCAGAACACCCTGCATAAACATTAATCCACTCTTCTCAGCTTGTGCGCGCAGGATGGCGAAAATTAATTCTTTCTTCTTGAGCGTTCCGTAGTACGGGATCTGGTATTGCTTGGCCAGCTTGTACAGGTCGGTCAGCTTCATTTCTTCCAGATCGGAAATTTGCAGATCCATATAATAACCACCTATTCAATTATTAAGTCCATTCATACAATTAAATGATAGACAATGATATCATAAACACCATCAACATAATTTTAACCAAAACAAATAAAGTTATGCAGCCAGCTGCCTGAATTATACCGAATTATTCCGGTTTTTTGATAAAAGATTGTTAGGTATGGACCAAATCTTATACCAAGCAGCGGCTGCATAGGTGTTACCCGTTATTCCGCTTTGGTTACAGTAAATTCAAACAAAGTACATGGTTTAATTACTCAGTCTGCCGCCACACATCTGCGCCTAAAAGACGCAGGTTCGAAACGAGATGATCATAACCACGGTCAATATACTCGACACCCGCCACCTCGGTTACCCCTTCGCTTACTGTAAGTCCAGCAATGACAAGGGCCGCTCCGGCGCGCAGATCTGCAGCCTTCACTTTAGCCGCATTCAGTTGACCACCTTCAATAATGGCAGACCGACCCTCTACGCGAATTTTAGCCCCCATTCGCACCAGTTCAGGGACGTGCTTAAAACGATTGCTGTACACAAAATCGCTCAACACACTGACACCCTGAGCTTGGGTTAGCAAGCTGGTCATGGGAGATTGTAAGTCTGTGGGGAAGCCGGGGTATACCAAGGCTTTAACGTCGACATGCCCATAGGAAGGTGCACCCAGTACGCGAATACTTTCATCATATTCCTCAATGCCGATGCCCATTTCCTGCATTTTGGCAGTGAGAGCCTCCATATGTTTGGGGATTACATTGTCAATCAATACATTTCCACGGGTTGCCGCAGCAGCAATCATATAAGTGCCTGCTTGTATACGGTCAGGTATGATGGAATGACGGCAACCATGCAGCTCCGACACACCTTCAATACGAATTGTCTCCGTACCAGCGCCTTTAATAATCGCCCCCATGGAGTTTAACAGAGTTGCTACATCTATAATCTCAGGCTCTTTAGCCGCATTTTCAATAGTTGTGGCGCCTTTGGCACGTGCGGCCGCCAGCATAATATTAATGGTTGCTCCTACGCTGCTGACATCCAAATAAATCTTGGTGCCGCGCAGTTCTTTGGCGTGCAAATGAATAGCGCCGTGCTCGTTCGTAACCGTGGCACCCAGCGCTTCAAAACCTTTGATATGCTGATCAATGGGCCGGGGTTCAAAATTACATCCTCCTGGCAAACCGATGATCGCTTCCTTGAATCTGCCCAGCATGGCCCCCATCATATAATAAGAGGCTCGTAATTTCTTAACAGGTCCATTCGGCATAGGAATGGATTTAATGGAGGAAGGGTCTATCTTCATCTGGCTACCTTCCCAGGTAACCTTTGCGCCAAGCTCCTCCAATATTTCGGAATACACCGCCACATCACTGAGCAGCGGCAAATTATCCAAAATGACTTCCGACTCTGCCAGAATGGCTGCGGGAATCAAGGCGATGGCACTGTTTTTGGCACCGCTGATGGAAACTGTACCCTGAAGCGGCCGTCCACCGGTGATCATCAATTTTTCCATAAGCTTGAGGGTCCCCCTACGTGTTTTGCAGTCGGTCAAACAATGAACTGAAACCATAAACTTTCAACTTTTTAAGTGGTTAAAATGGAAAGACACCGGCTAAGCGGTGTGCTTTCCATACCACACTATTCAACTGTACAGATTTAAATATTTTGTGCAGCATAATTACAGCTACAACGAAGAAATGCATCCAGTCTATGCAGAGGCATGACTAGTTGGAACTTATTACGCTTTGTTGTTGGAACCGAACTCACGGATTTTACCGATAACTGTTTGTTTGATTGCTTCACGACCTGGTTGGATGAATGTACGTGGATCGTAAGCATCTGGTTTTGCAGCAAGCACTTCACGAACCACTTTCGCAAATGCGATTTGGTTTTCAGTGTTTACGTTGATTTTGGAAGTACCCAGGGAAATGGATTTTTGGATGTCATGTGTAGGGATACCTGTTCCGCCATGAAGAACGAGTGGCATTTTCACAGCATCGCGAATTTCTTCCATTTCTTTAAAGCCCAGGTTTGGTTCACCTTTGTATGGTCCATGAACAGAACCCAGTGCAGGAGCCAGTGTATCGATGCCTGTTTCTTTAACGATACGTACACAATCGTCCAGCTTAGCGTACATTACGTCACCTACAACATCATCTTCTTGACCGCCAACCATTCCAACTTCAGCTTCAACGGAAACGCCTTTGGAATGTGCATATTCAACAACTTTCTTCGTTGTTTCGATATTTTTCTCGATTGGGCTGTGGGAATCGTCAATCATAACAGATGTGAAACCAGCGTCGATTGCTTCTTTACATTTGTCAAAGCTAGAACCGTGGTCCAAGTGAATTGCAACTGGAACCGTAATTTTCATGTCATGAATAAGACCTTCTACCATTTTAACAACAGTGTAGAATCCGCCCATGTGACGTGCTGCGCCTTCAGAAACACCCAAGATTACTGGGGATTTTTCTTCTTCAGCAGCGCCCAAGATAGCTTGAGTCCACTCCAGGTTATTAATATTGAATTGACCTACTGCATATTTTCCTTCGAGTGCTTTGTTCAACATGTCTTTCATAGATACCAATGGCATGGTTACAGTCCTCCTAAAGGTGTTTGGGTTTGTCTATATTTTTAGCCGACATCACATACGGGCTTATTATACCACAACCCATGTTAAATACTAAACAAGCTTTTGCATATCAACACATACAAAAATCACGCTCAGGACGCCGTTTTTCCATAGAATTGTATAAGGAGAGGATTTACTTTCAGTATTTCCCATAATCACAAACAAAAAACCCTGTTTTGTTAACAGAGTTCTCAACCAAAATGACTTCCCTAGTCACCTCTGAGTTGTTTGTTCACGGCGATCCGCATTTCATCAATATCAAAGGGCTTGGTAAAATGCATAAGTGCACCTAGCTCCGTCGCCTCTTTAATCATGTCCAGTTCTCCATACGCTGTCATCATAATAACCTTGATGTCGGGATTCATGCTTTTTAGGTGCTTCAGAATTTCAAGTCCGTCCATACCTGGAATTTTCATATCGAGCAGAACCAGATCAGGTGGTTCCTTCTCAACAATCTCAAGAGCAATTTTCCCGTTCGCTGCCTGAAAGGTCTCATAACCCTCACTTCCGAACACTTCCATCAGTAAAATCCGTATTCCATTCTGGTCATCGACGATTAATACTTTTTTCTTTTCCAATGTTTTAACCTCCTAAGATCTTAAAACGAGGATCATGCAGCTATTGCCATAACAGCGTCCGATGACGTACAATATCCGTCCCATACCTAAAACTATATTCGCTCCTGCAAAAAGAAAATCCTGCTCTTATACATAATTGTGGAATATTCTTTCATAATCAGGAAGCATGGGATAAAAAAAGACCTCCCAAAGGAGGTCTTTCAAGCTGTAGCATTAACCTTGAAGCTGCAATGCCGCTTTTACAAATTCACGGAACAAAGGCTGTGGACGATTCGGACGGGAAGTAAATTCTGGATGGAATTGTACCGCCAGGAACCATGGATGCTCAGGAAGCTCGACAATTTCCACCAAACGTCCATCCGGTGAAGTACCAGAAATACGAAGACCTGCTTTTTCAATAACTTCACGATATTCGTTATTGAATTCGTACCGATGACGATGTCTCTCGTACACCAGCTCGTCGTTGTAGCAAGCCTCTGCCAGGGAACCTTCCACCAGTTTACATGGATACAGGCCAAGACGCATGGTACCGCCCAAATCTTCGATGTCTTTTTGGTCAGGAAGCAAGTCAATGACAGGATAATCGGTAGCCGGGTTAATCTCCGAGCTGTTGGCTCCCTCGAGACCAGCCAGGGAACGAGCAACCTCAATAACAGATACCTGCATACCCAGGCAAATACCGAAGAACGGAATTTTTTGCTCCCGTGCATAACGAATGGTGCTGATTTTGCCTTCAATTCCGCGATCGCCGAAGCCACCTGGTACGAGAATACCGCCAATGCCGCCCAGCATGTCAGCTACGTTCTCGTCCGTTACTTCTTCAGCGTTCACCCAGCGGATTTTTACGTCCGCATTTGCATCAAACCCAGCGTGAGAAAGTGACTCAACAACACTTAAGTATGCATCATGTAGCGCAACATATTTACCAACAATAGCAATTTCAACCGTTTTGTCCAACTTGCTGATTCGATCAACTAACCCTTCCCATTCGGTCATATCCGGTGCAGGTGTTGTCAGCTTCAGGTGGTTAACTACGATTTCGTCCAAACCTTCTTCACGTAGGTTCAACGGAACCTCGTAGAGAGTCGAAGCATCGCGGCATTCTACCACTGCATTCGCATCAATATCGCAGAACAATGCAATTTTAGCCTTCATATCGGAGGACAATTCATGCTCTGTACGGCAAACAATGACATTCGGTTGAATGCCGATGCTGCGCAGTTCTTTCACACTGTGCTGAGTTGGTTTAGTTTTAACCTCACCAGCAGCTTTAATATAAGGAATGAGCGTTACGTGAATGTACATCACATTTTCGCGCCCAACTTCACTTTTAAGCTGACGAATGGCTTCCAAAAATGGCAAGCTTTCAATATCGCCTACAGTACCGCCGATTTCCGTAATAATGACATCCGAACCCGCTTCACGGCCTGCACGGTACACGCGCTCCTTGATTTCGTTCGTAATATGAGGGATAACCTGTACGGTACCGCCCAAATATTCTCCGCGACGCTCTTTGCTGATCACGCTGGAATATACCTTGCCTGTTGTGACATTGCTGTTCTTGGACAGATTAATATCAATAAAGCGCTCATAGTGTCCCAAGTCGAGATCCGTTTCCGCACCATCATCCGTTACAAACACTTCACCGTGCTGGTAAGGGCTCATGGTACCTGGATCGACATTCAGGTACGGATCAAATTTTTGAATCGTTACCTTCAGTCCCCTGTTCTTCAAAAGCCTCCCCAGTGAAGCTGCCGTAATCCCTTTGCCCAAGGAAGACACAACCCCGCCTGTCACAAAAATATACTTCGTCACTGTTCAAAACCCTCCTAGATAAGATGCAAAAATTCAGGCGACATTATGATGTTATCGTAACCCGTTTGCACGGATTATCATCCATGAAGAAGGCAGCGGTTATATTTTCCAATCCGCCGCCCTTAGCCCTCTTTCATGAGTGAAAACACCCCTATAAAAAACAAAAAAGCACTCCCGTAGTACGGGGCACTTTTATACAAAAAGCAAACATATAAGTGAATCAATCATAAGCCCAAGCAATAGTTTACCCCGTGTCCAATCCGCTGTCAAGGAAGTTATCTGTGTTAATTTGTCCTTTGAACCTGATTGGAATAAATCTATCTGAAAGCTATAAATCAGCAGGGGTTTCAAGAAAACGGTCATGAAAAAGGGGAGAGCGTATCTCCCCTTGCAACCTGTTCCTAACGAAGTGAATCGTCGTCGTCTTCGATCGACTCATCGTCATTTTCATCATCTGTATCTTCCTCATCACTGAGGTCTTCATCGTCAATAACTACGTCATCGTCACTATCATCGTCATCTTCTCCGTCGAACAGCTCGTCTTCGCCATCCTCGTCTTCGCTATCTGCATCGAAGTCGTCATCGGAGTTGTATGTTTCTTCTTCCTCATGATAGTCATCTTCGTCGTCATCGTCTTCATCGTTAATGATACGAGGACGCTTGGCGCCTGTCAGGGCATCTTCGGATTTATCTACCGGATACCAACGTTTCAAGCCCCACAGATTCGTACCGACACAGGCAAAACGCCCGTCAATGTTGATTTCAGTATATAGCTGAGCAATAACGTCATTAATTTCTTCGTCGGACAAGCCGCGCAATTTGGCGACTTCATTCATCAGGTCACGGTAATAATATGGAGTATTGGCTGCTTTCAATACCATAAATGCCAAATCCACCATTGGAGTCTCGTGGACTTTCTCCGGGTCAATCTTCAAGTTGAGTGGTGTACTCACCTAGGGACACTTCCTCTCACACGTAATTCACAAGAACATGTTTCAGAGCATACACGATACATGCAATACTAACATATCCATTATCAAAACTAAGTAAAACCTATTTGGAAGCAAATTGCAAGTTAAACATGGGTATCGTCATAATTTCCAAGAATATCCCCCTGCACAAGACGGCACACGTAAAAAGACGGGGTTCCCCCCGCCTCCGACTGTACCCGCTCCGGGAGAGGCCTCCCAAAGTTGTTGCACAAGAGCTTATGCCCTCCATGTATCGTATGTGTCCATAGCTACTTTGACACGACAAGCAGGCCTATTTCCATAAAAAAGGGGCAAGTTTCCCATGCCGTAGCTGACGCTTGCTCATACAATACCTCAGCATGGCTCATCGGAGGGGGACCGTCTCAAATGGACTATCCGGATTTTTTGCAGCGTTTGCATGAGGGTATTTCGGAGCCGTCCGGCAGTGGACGGAACAAACAGATTATCACGTTCGATAAGCCTCACCAATACCGGGAATGCCTGTCCTATCTCAGGAAGTTGAAACCTGAGCTTGCGGGATTACGGCAAGTACAACCGGCTAGGCTAATCCGTGCTCTCATCGCTCCGCTTTCAGGGGGAGACAGGCTGGGCAAATATCACCACGGTGTTACCGTTGAAGAAGATACCCGCATAAAGGTTCATGCAGAAACGGCTTATATACCGAAAGCAGAGAAAAGCATTTCTATGCCATGGGGAGTCAAACAGGTACGTGCATACAAGGCTTGGCCTTCCTCGACAGGGAATCGGGTCAGAATCGGTGTGATCGACACAGGAGCGGATTTTCATCATCCTGATCTTCGCCATTCCCTTGCCAGAGGTATCAATTTGTTGAACCGGACCATGCTACCCTATGACGACAACGGCCACGGCACTCATATTGCTGGAACCATCGCGGCATCCAACTATGACGAGGGTATGGTTGGCGTAGCACCACGGGCTTTAATTCATCCTATAAAAGCATTCGATCATAATGGAGCCGCCTATGTCTCTGACATCATTCTTGGTATCGACTGGTGTGTATTAAATCGTGTCGATATTATTAATATGAGCTTTGGTATGAAGTCGCGCAGCAAGGCACTGCTTGATATGGTGAATAAAGCATATCATAACGGCATTGTAATCGTAGCTTCCTCGGGAAATGAGGGTAAGCGTCGAAGTATTGACTATCCGGCCCGCTATTCCCAGACGATTTCAGTCGGAGCTACCGACAAATACAGACGTATCGCTCCTTTTAGCAATCGGGGGCAATTCGTAGACGTGTATGCACCCGGTGAGAAGATCAGATCCTCCTGGATTCATGGAAAGCATCATGAAATGAGCGGCACCTCTATGGCTACTTCCCATGTGACCGGGAGCATCGCACTTCTCCTTTCACTGAGACCGGAACTGGAGCCCGGAGAAATTAAAGCGCTGCTTAAGCGCACTGCCACACCGCTACGCCTTCGTAAAAGTGCTGGACGCACTTCCATCTCCACCAAGCTTGGAGAAGTGGATGCCTTCCGATTGATGCAAGAGGGCACAAAGTGAACCACGATCTGATGAATACTAAACCTCTATCGTTGCACCTGGCTCCAAAGAGTGAACTTCTCTGGCAGGACCTCCATGTTCATTATTTCCTTCTCTTATTAACTCATCTCGTACAAGGTCGGTCTGCAATTTGGGTGCATGAACGAGTACAATCTGTTTGCTAGGCATCTCCTTCAGCATTTGCCGTACATCCGATAATCCCTGGTGCACCTTGTAAATCAAATGCCGAGCTATACAGATGTCATTGGCGTCTGCACGTTCCAACAGATGTTTACCAAAAGAACCATTGGAAGCATGCCCGGTCAATATCACACTGTTCCTAATATCCTCCCCGCTATCCACATCGATCAGCATACTGCGGTGATCCGACAGATATTGATAATACCAACGCGCCTGCGGGGAATCCATCATGCCGTCTCTTGTTACGATAATAGTGGCCGTGTTCCGTTCCAGCAGACTTATCCGTCCCGCAGTATCACGAGGCACAAACACCCTGTCACTGTTCAACACATGTTTTATTCGCGTGGAAGCTCCCGGACGTAGCCACTCTTTCCATCGATTTAACTGTTTCAATCCGTGCCACAGGTCAGGCTCTATAATTATTGCTTGTTCAGGAAATTGCTCGCTGGCCCATACGATCAATTCCTGTCCTCTGCCAAAGGCAGGCACTGGCAACAACACATGGCCGCCAGACAATAATACCTGCTCCATCTCGACCCTCAGCCGCTCCAGCTTAACAGGCTGCGGGTCTATATCCATACCATAAGCATTGTCCATGATAGATATGTCCACTAGATTGGACTTTGGCTTGCATCCAGGAAGGTCATCTCCCCCCTCCCTCATACACAAGTCCGGTGCATCGGCAGCAAGAAGCTCAGATTCACGGCTATAGTCTCCAGAAAAGAACAGCCGCTTCCCTTCCATTTCTACGATATACCACACTGCACCAGCCAAATGTCCACTGCGTCCCCACATCATTCTCACACCCGGACAAGCTTCATGCCACACTCCTGACGGCGTTTCGTCTTCTAGATAGCGATAGGTAATAGATTGGATATCTTGTTCACTGTAGGGCAATTCGCCGCCTCTCGATTCAACATAAGTTTGCCAGGAGCGAAAATAGGATCCCAGCTGCTCAGCGGTAGCCTTGGTCGTCCAGACCTCTCCCCGATATCCATACTTGTACAGTAAGGGGAGCGCCATGGAATGATCCTCATGTGCATGAGACAGCAAAACAGTAGTTAGCTCCTTCACCTTCTGTGGCGGAAAAACCGGATATTGCCCGGTTCCTTCCTTTTTTACGCCACAATCCAGCATGATACGATGCTGCTTTCCTTCAAAAACATAACAGGAGCGGCCATGTTCGCCCGCTCCACCCCAAATCCTAAGCTTGGTCATCATCATTTCCACTTTCTCCGCGAGTTTAAGCTTTCCATTAAGATCAGTAGCAGTGTGGTCAAACCAACCGATATAACAGCCATCGCCATGCCAAGCGACACCTGTCCCTGCTCAAACTGGGCAAATATATAGGTTGCAGACGTCTGGACGGATGGCGGTAAAATCAGCAACGATCCTACCAGCTCCCGTGAAGCAATGGTAAAGGTCATCATCCAACCAGCGAGCATCCCCGGTCCAATCAGCGGCAGTACAATCCGGCGGAATATGTAAGACGGACGCCCGCCGAATACCTGTCCCGCCTGAAAAAGACCAGTGTCCACCTGTGTAAAGGCGCTTTTGACATACTGCACCGTATAAGGAACAAACAAAATAACATACGTCAGAATGACCATGCCATATGTGTTATACAATGGAATGGGCATCCACGGCGAATTCCACCACAAAATCAGACCCACCACCATAACAATTCCCGGCACTGTATTCGGAAGTAAACTGAATGCATCAACTGTCCGTTGGATTTTCGTGCGTGATCCACCGATAACAAGCGCAAACCAGGTGCCCAGCACCACAGCAAGCGTCGATGCACCCAAAGAGAGAAATACACTGTTCAGTAGCGCTTCCATGCTTTCTGAACCCCACGACAGCAGTTCCTTGTAATAGTCGAGTGTAAGGTTGTTCCATGCCAATCCGATTCCCCGCAGCTTCATGGAGGAGGCCGCAATAATTGAAAAGTAAGGGATGCCAATAGCTGCGATGAGCAGCAATAGGATGAACATGACACTCAGTGCTGTAGTCCAGCTGGATACACGAAGACGGGAAGGACGGGAACCTTTACCCCCTACCAGTCTGTATGTGAACTTTCGATTGATCACCGATTGCACATACCACACAAGCAGGCAGGCCGTTAACAGCACCGAGGCCATGGACGTCGCTTTGCCAAAATCGATGGGCCAACTGGAAATATATTTGTGAATTTCAGAAGTCATAACCTCATACCCGATACGTCGCCCAAAGGTAGCGGGTGTGCCAAACTCGGCAATCGTTTTAACGAAAATGAGCAGCGCACCCATTCCGTATGCCGATAGCAGCAGCGGTAAAATGATTCGACGGAACCTGTACAGAAAGCCTCCGCCCATGACAGCACCCGCCTCTTCCAGACTGCCGCCAATCCTCACCAGCGCCCCGCGTAGCAGCAGGTACAGGAATGGAAACAGATGCAGGCTCATGATCATCACCATGCCGCCAAGGCTGAAGAAGGAAGCCGTTAAGAAATGCAGATCCGGGAGCAACTGCTCCATATACCCGTTTTTTTGCATAAACAGGATCCATCCCATGGAACCAATATAGGGCGGAGTCATAAACGGAATCAGCAGCACGACATCCAACCAGCGCCAGTGTGCGAGTCGGGTGTTGGACATGATCCAGGCTAGCGGAAGTGCAAGGACGGTCGTTCCTGCGATCACACAGATGCCTAGCCAGATCGAGTTGAATAGCACTCCTGCAAATTGAGAAGCAGCTAACGTTCGAAAAGGCGCAGCCCATTGAAATGTCCCATCAACATACACACTTTGGATGAAGACCTGCAGCAACGGCAGTACAATTAGGATAAAAAGCGCGATCAGAGCAAGTGTCAGGGACCATCCCCTGATGTGTTTAACAGACAAACCTCCCATCGGCTTATTTGAACATTTGCGTGAACTTTTCCGTCACGTCTGATCCGTGTTCACCCATCCATTCCCAGTTGGTTTTCAGCAATGGGATTTCGTCGAGGTTTGCACGCTTGTCAGCTTTGATATCCGTGCGTCCAGGGAGTAGGGAAGCATCTGCTACTAGTTTCTGTGCTTCGTCTGACAACAGATAGTCAATGAACGCTTTGGCATTTTGCTCATGCTGTGTGGACTTGAGGATTGCGGCAGGACGCGGGCTAATGACCGTTCCCTCTGTCGGATAGACGATGTCAATCGGCTCGCCTTTGGCTTTAGCCTTGTAGGTCATGTAATCAACCGCAGCGATGACTACACCTTTAGCCCCCGTAATCACTGGATCCAGCGCTTCCTGATTCGCACCGGCCATGGCCACACCGTTAGCCTTGTACCGCTCAAACAACGTCCAGCCTCCATCGCCCTTGGCGCTCAGATAGCCTGTCATAAAATCCAACGCTGAGCCAGACAGCGATGGATCGGGAATGTTAACCTGATCCTTGTACTCAGGCTTCGCCAAATCGGCCCATGAAGCAGGTGTCGTTTTCACTAACTTCGTGTTATATGCAATACCTAGAGCAGAAGCACTAGTACTGAAATAGTTACCCTCCTTATCGGACCAATCCGGGTTTAGCTTGTCCGCATTTTTGGCATCTGGATAGGGAAGTGTAAGTCCTTCCTTTTTCAAGCCTTGTACAGACGGAAGCGATGCCAGCACAACCACGTCTGCTACCGGATTCGTTTTCTCCGCTTCCATGCGGGCTAAAATCTTACCTGTCGTTCCCTGAAATAACTCAACCTTAACCCCGCTCTGCGCCTCATACCCCGCTACCAGCTTTTTCGCCAGTCCATCCGGGCCTGCGCTGTAAACAACCAGCTTCTGATCGGTGGACGCCGCTGCGCCCGCTGGTTTTGCTGATCCATCGGCTTGTGCCCCATCCTTCGATGTCGTAGCCGTTCCGCAGCCTGCCACAGCCAGTCCAAAAGTCAATGTTAAAGCAAGCATAGCCCCTTTTTTCCATCCTGTACGAAAAACACGCCTATTCATCATCTTATATAACCCCTTTTCCCTATGTTTCAAGTTGGTGGATGTATTGCGGTGATACCCAAATATGCATTTGTTCGCCTATGGGCAAGCGGGTGGAGTGATACGCAGTCCATTGCTCGCCGTTTTCGGCTACTAGACGGATTTCATAGCGATCGCCAACATAGCTGACATGCAGGATCTCTACTGTAAAAGTGTGCTGATCCGCTTGTTCCTGTTCCCAACGGACATGTTCAGGTCGAAATAGTGTCCGTTCCAACTCGATCCAGTTGGATTTGCCGATAAAGCTTGCCACCTCTGGATGAGACGGACAACCATAGATCACCTCTGGTGTTCCGGTCTGCAAAATATGTCCACTTTTCATAACCACTACTTCATCAGACATGGACATGGCCTCGATCTGATCATGAGTGACATATAAGGCGGTCAGCCCCAGATCGCGCACAAGCGATATCATCTCAATGCGCATCTTCTCCCGTAGCACGGCATCCAGTGCACTGAGCGGCTCGTCGAACAAAACCAGTCGAGGCCGGATAGCGACTGCTCTTGCAAAAGCAACCCGCTGCTGCTGACCACCGGACAGCTGATGGGGATAGCGATCCTCCATCCCTGACAACCTCACCTTATCGAGCGCCTCCAGCACCACTGCCCGCAGTTCCTTGCCTTGAGCGCTAACAGCCCCTTTTCCCCGCTTGCTCGCTCGCAAGCCGAAGGCCACATTTTCAAACACCGTCATATGCGGCCACAGCGCAAAATCCTGAAAGACCATACCAAAGTGGCGGAGATGTGCGGGAACATCCTTTTTGCGTTCAGCTGAAAAGAGAATTTCCTCTCCCATCGTGATTGTGCCGGTATCTGGTGTCTCCAGACCAGCAATCAAGCGCAAGAGCGTCGTCTTCCCACAACCGGACGGTCCGAGCAGTGTGGTGAACTTGCCCTGTCGTACGACCAGATTCGTCTCATGCAACGCGGTGGTATGGCCGAAGGTTTTACTTAATCCGCGAATATATAGATCCTGATTCATCGCATTACCTGCCTGTTCTTGTGACTGACCCCAGTGTAAAACTTGAATTCGCAACCTGTGTTATTGGGAAGTTAAAACAAAATTAATTATTTCAATGAATTGTGTTAACACTCATAGATTTAATCTATATAGAGGCGGTTGATGCTGTTGCCCAGAGAATAAGCATGATTGTTTGACTTAACTGAAAGCGAGGCATTCTAAGTGAACTTAAGTCTTCTAAAGTTACATATTGTAGAGCTGCTGAACAAGCACCATAAAATTACCACCGTAGCCGAGGTTCTCGGCCTAAAGCAACCCACTGTTACTTTTCATATGAAAAATCTGGAGCGTGAATTTGGAGTAAAGCTGTTTGATACACGTATGGGCAAAATCATCCTGACGGATGCCGGAGATGCGCTGCTGCACTATGCCACCAAGATTAATGCACTTGCGGCTGAGGCTGAGCGAGTTGTCCGTGAGTTCGATACGCTCCAACGAGGGAGTATACGGATTGGCGCAAGCTATGTACCTGCCACCTATCTGCTTCCTGCCGTGCTGCATCGGTTTGCCCGCGAGCATCCGGGCATTCACATTGCCTTGTCCGTGAAAACAGCCCCCGTGATCAAGGACATGCTCGCTCGCCACGAAATTGACCTCGGCATTATTTCGGCAGAGCCGTTTCAATCCCCAACGCTGCTCTCAGAATCCTTGGGAGAAGATGAACTGGTGCTCATCTGCTCACCCACTCATCCGCTCGCTAACGAAACCGATTTAACACCCGAGCGCATCGCTTCTTCCTCTTTTGTGTTGCATGGGAAGGATTCCAGCACACGCCACGTGACTGACAAATGGCTGGAGCGCGGAAGGCGCCGACTTCCATCCTATCTGGAATTGGATTCACTGGAAGCTATCAAACAGGCGGTTATGCTGGGAGGACACATCTCCTTTGTCTCTCGCCTTGCTGTTCAATCAGAGGTTGAGCGGGGTTTACTGATCATAAGACCTATTCCGGGACAGCCTGTTGAGCGGCATATTTATATGGTCAGCAACAAAGATCGTCATCGCTCCGCGCTGATTCACAGATTCACTAAATATTTATGATGGAACCAAGATTAAATCTTAGCTGTCATATAAAAATTATGGTATTTTTTAACCAGAATACCATCTTAGCTTGACATACGACTGACAAATCACCCGTAAAGTGAAGCGTGTAACCTATTCGGACGAACAGGAGAGGATGAAATGAAAACAAGCCTGCGTATCACTAAATTCATGTCAGTAGTAACTCTGAGTGCAGTGCTGCTCGCAACAGGATGGAAAGGTGCAGAGCCCGTACAAGCCGCTGCCAATGCCACACCAAGCTATGAGGTAAAGCTGCTGCTGGATACAGCTCAGGTCCTCAATGCGGATGGCTCTTTAAAAAGCGGTATTGTAAATGAGTTCGGAGTCAGTGAAGATGCGCAACGATTAAGCGTCGAGTTTTTTGATACAGACTCCTTGCAATTGAATGACGAGGGCTGGAACGTTAGATTTCGCAAAAAAGAGGACAAAAAAAAATTATGAGTTAACCTACAAAAAGCGATATACGATCACAAATGGGAATATCGACGCAGCACTTACCCAAGCGAATAAAGAAGGCTTCAGTGCCTCTGATGATAATTATGAGGCTGAGGTGGATTGGGGATACAGCAAGCAGACATTAAGCTTTTCCAATGACAAGAAAACGAACGCCTCCAAAGGATTAGCTCTGCCTTCCCCGGATCAGGCATTAAAACAATTGCAGGACAATCTTCCGGGCAAGCTGCAAAACTGGAAAAGCAGCAACTGGGGCAAACATACCTTGGCAAACTCCAGAGTACGCGGTCCTGTACAGGTCAACAAATATAAGGGCAGCTTTCAGGGCTTGGATACTGACGTTGAAGTATGGCCTATTCGCAGCGCCAACGGATCGGGTACCGACAATATCATCGAAATCTCCTTCAAAACTTCGGATTACAATACTGCCGCAAGCAACCGCACCAAGCTGATGAATCTGCTACAATCCAAAGGATGGCTGATTCCTGCCGATTCCCTGAAAACGAATCTGGTACTGGAACGCTATTAAGCTACTCAAACTTATTGTATTCAAACCAAAAAAAGGAACCGAACGAGCCTCCCTAGAGGGCAGCACGAACGGTTCCTTTAACCATTATACATATGACTACAAAATCATTATGTTGCAGTTGTTTACTTACATACGTTCCGGTGCAGACACGCCCACCAGCTTCAGTACGTTGGCAATGGTCGTGCGGACCGCGCCAAACAACGCCAAGCGAGCTTGCGTTTGAGCGGCATCCTCCGTGATGACACGCTCTGCTTTATAGTAGCTGTGGAACATGGATGCCAGCTCGTAGACATAGCGAATCATACGATGCGGCGCAAAGTTTGCAGCTGCCACCGATACTTCCTCTGGCAACTCGCCAATTTTGCGTAACAAATCGTATTCATGCTCAGCCGTCAGCTTCGACAAGTCAACTTCTGCCAATGGCAGTACAGCAATACCCTGCTCTTCGGATTGACGATATACGCTGCATGCACGTGCATGTGCATATTGCACGTAGAATACCGGATTCTCATTGGAGGTAGAAATCGCCAAATCCATATCAAAATCCAGATGCGAATCCATACTACGCATGGTGAAGAAGTAACGAATCGCGTCTACGCCCACTTCTTCCATCAGATCCTCCATCGTTACTGCCTTGCCAGTACGCTTGGACATTTTTACTTTTTCCCCGTTTTGGAACAAGCTGACCATTTGGGCAATCAGCACTTTAAGCTTATCCGGGTCATTGCCCAGTGCTTCCATTGCGGCCTTCATCCGTGGAATATAGCCGTGGTGATCCGCTCCCCAGATGTTGATGATCGTGTCATACCCACGAGCATATTTGTCGCGGTGATAGGCGATATCCGGAGTCAGGTACGTATAAGTGCCGTCATTTTTGATCAATACGCGGTCTTTATCGTCACCATACTTAGTCGTGTTCAGCCAAGTAGCTCCGTCCTTATCATAAATTTCCTCACGGTCACGCAGCTCATTCAGCGCTTTAAGCACTTCACCGTTATCATACAGTGATGTTTCACTAAACCAGGAATCAAAAGGTACACGGAACCGCTCCAGATCACGCTTGATCTTATTCAGTTCCTTTTCCAGACCGTATTCACGGAAATAAGCGGCACGATCTCCTGGTTCCATAGACAACAGAGAATCGCCCTTCTCAGCCACCAGTTCCTTCGCAAACCCGATGATATCCTCACCATGGTATCCGTCCTCCGGCATCTCCGCAGGCTGTCCTAGCTCCTGCAAATAACGCGCTTCGATGGAACGGCTCATATTGTAAATCTGGTTCCCCGCATCATTAATGTAATATTCACGAGTGACTTGATATCCGGCAAAATCAAGCACATTACATAGCGCATCCCCTACGGCTGCACCACGTGCATGGCCCAAGTGAAGACTCCCAGTCGGATTGGCGCTGACAAATTCGATCTGTACCTTTTTGCCCTCACCTACCTGTACACGACCGTAATCTGCTCCTTGCTCCTGTACTTGTCCGATCACTGCATAGAGGTAGCTCTTGTTCAGGCGAAAGTTAATAAAGCCTGGTCCCGCGATTTCCGCACTTTCAATAGAAGCGGAAGCTAAGTCCATATTCGCAATCAGATCTTCAGCGATTTGACGCGGATTCTTCTTCGCAATGCGAGTGAGCTGCATGGCTACGTTGGTAGCTAAGTCACCGTGTGACTTGTCCTTAGGTACCTCCAGCGTAATGGTCGGCAGCTCTTCGCGACCCACGATTCCAGCAGCCAGCACCGCTGCCTCGATTGCTGAGGTCACCTTTTGATTAATAAGTTCCAGTGGATTGCTTGTCATGATTGTTGCTCCTCCTGTATATGCAAACTGATGGCAAAATGCCCCGAGAAATCCTCAAATACGTATAGATCATAAGTCCAGCTCACTTGTCCGGTGAATCCATCCATCCGAATATCGAGCTTCTGCGTATGCGCAGACATGTTCAGGTTTAAATAAGGCGAGCGGTAAAATCCAGGCAACCTGCGTCCCAGCGCGAACGACTGCTCTGATTGTACCTCACCGTGACGAATCAGCTTTAGCTCATCCGGTCCGATCTTGACTGTGTTCCGTGTCGTACCGCCCTCAGGACTCTCTTGCGGCTCCTCGTACCTTATATATAGATGCTTCCCGCGAACGATTGCTTCTCCAGGAAGCTCCTGTACCACATCTTCTCCGTCATGATGACTATGAAGACGGATTCGAACCTTTGCATTGTGTGGCATGTGTTCAAACTCCATTCTATCGCTATCCTACTGTACTACTATATCCAGTTCCCGATTGCAATTCAAATGAGTTTTTGCAAAAAGATGCTTTCGCCCTTAAAAAATTCAACTACTGTAGGTCAGCTGCACTGGATGCCTGGCTAAAACTTTCAATGAACCGGGAAGCCAAAGAAGACATGTATTTATCCTTCAACCAGACGGCAGCCACACGAGTGTGCAAATCTTCACACATAATTTCCTTAACAATTAAATGATTATTGCTGCCCAAAGACAATGCGGAGCTCGAAATCATGCCAATACCCAGCCCTTCGTTGGCCCAAAGAAGCGTGGTGCGGGCATCGTCATTTTTGCAAAAGTAGTTTGGCTCAAAGCCATGCTTCATACAGGTATCGTGGATCAATTGCTCAAAACGACGATATACGATGAGTGGTCTGTTCTTCAGCTCAGCCAATGATATGCTCTTCTGTTCGGGACTCCAATCATGTTCTTCCGTCATCACTGCTACCATCGGCTCAGTGGACGCATATCTACACCCTAAATCAGTGGTATTAAAAGGGGTTCTGACGATACCGACTTCTACAATTCCTTTGTTCAAAAGATCGAGAATCCGGAAGGTACTTCCCTCATGTATTTCAAATTTTACACCCGCATAGGTTTTATGAAATTCGGAAAGCCTGTCTTTCATCAGGGTTGCCCCAGAGGAAGAAACCGTTCCAATGGTGAGCGTCCCCTTCATCCCCATGGCGAAATCGTTTATTTCCCTTGTCGTAGCATCCGTCAGCTCCAAAATCTGCTTGGCCCTGTTCCGTAAAATGATTCCCGCCTCTGTCAATTGAATGCTTCGTGAGCCTCGATGCACAAGCTTTACACCCAGCTCTTCCTCCAGCTGCATAAGCTGTTGACTTAAGGGAGGCTGTGCGATTTGCAGTTTTTTGGCTGCCGCTGTAATCTGTCCAGCGTCTGCAATCGCTAAAAAATATTTGAGATGTCTCAATTCCATCATGAACCTCCGGTCCTGATATATGTAAAACCTATATCTCTAATATATATTAAATATTATTCATATGGTTGGGGATATGCCATAATCATATTCAGATATGCAATTACAATAGAAAACTTTATACAATATTCAGGTTAGGTGATGGTTGATTTGCTGAAATTTGCTGTTTTTTTGAAACCCTATAAAAAGGAAACGATTCTTGGGCCTCTGTTTAAACTAATTGAGGCTATTCTGGAATTGTTGCTGCCTACTATGGTGGCTTTAATGATTAATCATGGCGTTGGTAAGGGAGACACCCATTATGTTTGGCAAATGGGTCTTTTAATGTTGCTCATGACTATACTGGGCTTTGGCAGTTCTCTAGTGTGCCAGTTTTACGCAGCCCGTGCTTCCCAAGGATTCGGAACCACACTGCGCAATACGATGTTTAAGCATATTTCATCGTTTTCTTATGCAGATCTCGATAAATTCGGTACGCCCTCTCTCATCAACCGAATTACGAATGATGTGAATCAGCTGCAAACAGCTGTAGCGATGTTGATTCGTCTGGTTATTCGTGCTCCTTTTATTTGTATCGGGGCGATCATCATGTCCATGATACTGGACTTCCGCCTTGCTTTGGTGCTGTTGGCGGCTACACCCGTTCTGGCTTTGATTCTGTATGTAGTCATTACGAAGGCTTCTCCGCTGTACCAGCTATACCAGAAAAAGCTCGATAAAATCGCTCTGGTGCTAAGCGAAAATCTCACAGGTGTAAGGGTTATCCGTGCATTTGCCAAAAGAGGAGCTGAACGAGTAAAGTTCAATACCGCCTCAGATGACCTGACCCAGACCGCTATTCGTGTCGGCCGTATTTCTGCTCTACTTAGCCCAGCCACCTTACTGGTGGTCAACGGAGCTATTATTGCCATTCTGTGGATCGGCGGTATCCATATCCAATATGGATCTCTTACACAAGGAGAGATTATTGCGTTTATTAATTACATTACGCAGATTTTACTGGCCCTGATTGTGGTGACGAATCTCATTATTCTGTTCACCAAGGCGGCCACTTCAGCCGCGAGAATTCAGGAGGTCCTAGACACGGAAGCTTCGATTTCCGATACTGCCAATTCTGCATCATTCGATCAGGGAAGAACGGGTAAAATCAGCCCAGTACCAGCCATCTCTTTTGATCATGTCTCCTTTGGCTACAATAAGACAGGACAACTGGCACTTAGCGATGTAGTCGTAGACATCTATCCCGGTGAAACGGTTGGAATCATAGGAGGAACAGGCTCGGGAAAATCCACCTTCGTGAATCTGATTCCCCGCTTCTATGATGCAGTAGAAGGTTGTGTACGTGTCGATGGCATCGACGTACGGCATTACAAGCTGGAGCAATTGCGGCAGAAAATCGGGATTGTTCCACAAAAGGCACTGCTGTTCACAGGGTCTATAGCGGATAATATCCGTTGGGGACATGAACATGCCACCAATGAGGAAGTCGCCCGGGCCGTCGCTATCGCGCAAGCGGATGAATTTATTTCTAACTTACCGGAAAAATTCGACGCCCCGATCACGCGAGGTGGACTTAATCTGTCAGGCGGCCAAAAGCAGCGACTTACCATTGCCAGAGCTATTGTAGGCAATCCGGAAATACTGATTTTGGATGATTCCTCAAGCGCACTTGATTTTGCAACTGATGCCGCCCTTCGGAAATCGCTTCGGGAAAATAGCACCCGCATGACTGTCCTGCTGGTCTCACAACGAGTAAGCAGTGTACAGCATGCCGATAAAATCATTGTATTTGATGAAGGCCGGATTGTCGGGATCGGCACACATGATCAGTTGATGAGCAGCTCGGAGGTATATCAGGAAATTAATCGCTCCCAGCTCTCAACGCAGGAGGTAGACCAATGAGTGGCAAGGAAACCTGGAGAAGATTGTTAACCTATGTGGGACAATATAAATCAACAACGTTTTGGGTCATCGTCAGTGCGATTCTCAGCGTGCTCGCCAGTCTGGTCGGACCCTATATGATTGGTCGGGCTATCGACCATATGGTGAATAAGGGAACGGTAGACTTTAGAGGTATTGCACAGATTTTAGCTGGACTAGGCGTTGTATATGTTGTAGGCAGTCTATTTAGTTGGCTGCTCACATATTTGACGAACCGCATTGCTTTTCAGACTGTAAATGATATGCGACGGGAGTTATTCGATCATTTTAATATCCTTCCGTTAAGCTTTCATGACAATCATCCGCAAGGAGATAGTATTAGCCGTTTTGTGAACGATATGGATGCCGTGTCGGATGGCTTATTACAGGGCTTTTCCACCTTGATCACCGGATTGATTACTATTGTTGGTTCGATTGTACTCATGCTGTATATCAGTCCAGTGATGACGCTGGTGGTATTAGTGTCTGCCCCCATCACATATGGCGTTGCACGGTTCATTACTACAAGATCGCAACGTATGTTCCGCGAACAGGCCAAAATTTTAGGAAGTCTGAACGGTTATGTGGAAGAAATGATTGGCGGACAGCGGGTAGTTACTGCCTTTCATTATGAAAATCGCTCGCTTGAGGAATTTTCCGCCCGAAACGAGCAGTTGTATCAAGCCGGAGTTAAATCACAGTTTTACGGATCTTTGTCCAACCCTTCCACCCGATTGGTCAACAACATGACTTTTTCAGTCACCGCTATGATTGGCTGTATTTCGATCATTTTGGGTGGGATTTCGGTAGGCGGTTTATCGAGCTTTCTCATCTACACCAATTTGTTCGCCAAACCTTTTAATGAAATCACGGGGGTGCTGACTCAGTTTCAGGCTGCTACGGCTTCTGCTCAGCGCATATTTGCTATTTTGGATTCGCCGCCGGAGCAACCGGAAAAATCGAACGCCGTACAGCTGGAGCGTAGCAAAGGCACGATTCTGTTTGATCATGTGAAATTTTCCTATAATCCGGAACGGACGCTCATCACGAACTTTAGTTTGGAGGTCAAGCCAGGCACCCGCGTAGCTATTGTCGGTCAGACTGGAGCAGGCAAAACCACACTCGTTAACCTGCTCATGCGCTTTTACGATGTGGACAGCGGTTCGATCTCCATCGATGGGGTGAATATCAACGATATGAGCCGGGACAGCCTACGGACTAACTTTGGTATGGTGCTTCAGGATACATGGCTGTTCAGCGGAACGATTCGGGACAATATCGCTTACGGGAAGCCAGAGGCCACAGACGAAGAAGTTATCGCGGCTGCGACAGCCGCCAATGCGCATAGCTTTATCAAGCGCCTGCCTCATGGTTACGATACGGTCATCAGCGGGTCAGGCGACAGCCTGTCGCAAGGGCAAAAGCAGCTGCTCACCATCGCGAGGGTGATTCTCGTCGATCCACCTATGCTCATTCTGGATGAAGCAACCAGCAGCATAGACACCCTTACAGAAGCCCGTATCCAAAAGGCTTTTATGAAAATGATCGATGGACGCACCAGCTTCGTCATCGCCCACAGACTATCAACCATCCGCGAAGCAGATCTGATTTTATACATGAAAAACGGTGATGTCGTCGAAAGCGGTACCCATGAAGGACTGCTCGCAAGCGGCGGCCATTATGCCTCGCTTTATAACAGCCAGTTCACTACGGCCTAGCATTGCAGTTATGGTAACAGGACGTTACGTTCGTAAAAAACGTTCTCCTTAAAAGTCGGTTGCTCTTATGCAACCGACTTTTTTGTTGTGGCACAGAAAGGAGCTATTGCTTATGTAATTCATATCCCTGCTCCCGTAGCGGTCGGATGATCAATCGGTTCGTCTTCCTGAAAATCACGCCGATACCACCAGCCGATCAGAACAGCAATGGTAGTCATAGCCGCAGCCAGCAAATACACCTGCACCATGCCGAATCGGTCAGCATACCAGCCCATGAATAATAAAGCCAGGCCAAAAGCGAGATTGGTAATTACATCAATCCCTGCCATCACTTTGGGTAGTTGGGCTGCCGGTGCACTGCTTTGTAGCAAGGTGCGGCGAATAATGCCCGCCATTTGAACAGGTAAGCCTGATACAGCAAAAAGAACAAGCGCAGCCACGGGAATGGTATTTAGCGCAAATACAATGGTAATCAGTACATACACCAGCAAAGCTCCGAGCATGTACAAAAAGCTGTTCTTTTGCAACCGTTTAACCAAGCCAACAACAATTAACCCACCCAAAATCGTGCCGGAGAAAAAGGACGCATTCATAAAGCCCCACCAGCTCTCATCACGATGCAACACTTGGCTGACGTACGCCAAAATAAATACACCGAGCCAGGAGACTCCCCCAATACTGTCCACGCTATCGACGATCATCAGAGAACGAATACGGCGGTTGTGCCAAATGATTTTCCAGCCTTCCCCAAGCTCTTTCCAATGGGAGCCTCTTTCCTTTTCCTTTGCGGGTTCTTCCGCATTTGTTGGGGAATTCGAAGCTTCAAGACCTAGGTGCTTCTGATCCAGCGGATCACGAATGAAGGACGTGACAGTTACAGCCACGAGATAACAACAGGAGGCAATTGCAAGCGTATTCAGGGAACCCAGCCAAGCCACAATAATTCCGCTTAATGCCCAGCCTGCACACCTTACCACCTGATCACTGACCGCTACCATGCCGTTGGCACGCATCAGTCCTTCACCCGTAGCCAAACGGGGTACAAGCGCATTACGCGCAGGATTGGTCCAGCCATCTAGGAAAGACATACCGAACACCATTACAAAAATAAACAGAAACGACCTCTGCTCAGGTACGATCCACAAATAAAGCAGCAGCAACGTAAAAATGACGAACTGCCCAAACTGGGAAAATAGAAGAACCTGCGTCAGCCGAAATCGACCGAGCACGATCGGTGCAACAAGCCCACTAAGCACTTGAGCTGACAACCGGAACAACGGGATTAAAATAGTCGTCATTAAGGAATTACTTGAACTGAACACCAACACCACCACACTCAACATATAGATGATATCTGCTGCGTTGGAGATCGTCTGAGACCCCAACAGGTAATAAAAAGAGCGTCTGATCAAAAAAGTTTCCCCCTCTTTGGTACATCGCCAATTTATGTATTTCCATAACCAAACCTCCCCTGTCGATTACAAATCTGTTAAATGTCTGGTTTTTTGTATGTTCTACACGCACCCTTAAATTTCCTTCTTTTATCTTAAAAGGAAATTCAGTGTCCACTATATTCTCATCCCTACTACGTTCTGATTTAACACAAAAAAAGCGTCTATAGCGCTCTTTTCGCTCTATACTGGCGATAAAGATCACTACGACGCTTCTTAAAATGTTTACTTTGTTAAATCTTCCACAAATTTAGGCAGTACAAACGCTGCTTTGTGCAGACGCGGACTGTAATATCGAGTGTCCATCTCTGGAATTTGGTTCTCGTCCACTTCGAGCGGATCATATTTCTTGCTGCCCAATGTAAATGTCCATAGACCGCTTGGATAGGTTGGAATGTTTGCACCATACACACGCACAATCGGGAAAATCTCTTTTACATCTTTGTTGACCTTCTGAATCAGGTCAGCCTTGAACCAAGGATTATCCGTCTGCGCCACGAAAATGCCGTCTTCCTTCAGCGCCTCAAAAATACCTTGGTAAAACCCACGTTCGAACAGCGGCGCTGCCGGACCCACTGGCTCCGTCGAATCGACCATAATCACATCGTATTCATTTTTGTGTTCGATAATATGCATGTAACCATCATTGACCAGCACTTCCACATTAGGCTCGTCCAACTTCCCGGCAATTTCAGGTAAATATTTTTTAGAATATTCAATGACTTTACCGTCGATCTCAACCAATACAGCCTTTTCCACTTCAGGATGCTTGATGACCTCACGGATAACGCCGCCATCGCCGCCACCCACAACCAAAACCTTTTTCGGATTCGGATGTGTATTTAAGGCCGGATGCGCTACCATTTCGTGATATACAAACTCATCCTTAACCGTTGTCATCACCATGCCGTCCAGAACAAGCATATTGCCGAATTCCTCCGTCTCGATCATTGCCAGATCCTGAAAATCTGTTTTCTCAGAGACGTAGGTTTGTTTGATTTTTGCTGTAATGCCGAAAGAGGGAGTCTGCTTCTCCGTAAACCACAAGTCCATCATTCCAACCTTCTTTCTGATCAAAGTATGTGTCCGGCAATCCGGTAGCATAAACATGGACTTTCCCTTATAACTGCAACACGCAAACGCCGAGTTTGCTATATTTATTGTACCAAACACACTTGAATTTCACACTTTTTGCATTATAAGCGATACCTGAATGGACTGCAAAAGCATTTTTAGGGCTTAATCTTGTTTAAAATAGATACGTATGCGCATCTGATGAATAGACGCTTTCGGATTGACTATACTGAGAACATCAACTATGGAAGGAGGTGGCATGATGACCGATACTACCGGGCGGTCCTCCAAGCGTAAACCGCTTTGGCTTCGATGCTTTCAAGGGCTGATGTCTCTCACGATTCTGACGGTCATCGCCGCCTGCATTCTGCTCGCTTATTTGTACACAACCAGTCTTCCACTCGCCGATACAGATCGGAATTCACGTCTGCTCGATAGTCAGGGGCAAGTCATTGCTACCTTCTCTGCCGGAGGCAAGGAATCTATTCCTGTCCAGCTTGATCATATTTCGCCCGATTTAATAGCAGCTACACTGGCTGTGGAAGACCGGAAGTTTTACGATCATTTTGGCTTTGATTTCAAAGGCCTGGGCCGGGCAGTAATCGTTAATTTGACCCGCTGGGATATGTCACAGGGGGCCAGCACGCTGACTCAGCAGCTTGCGCGCAATCTGTACTTATCTCACGAGAAAACCTGGACGCGCAAGGCCAAAGAGGCCATCTATACTGCACAGCTTGAAATGAAGTATTCCAAGGATGAGCTGCTGCAAATGTATTTGAATGAAATTTACTATGGCCATGGGGCCTATGGCATTGAGGCGGCCTCGCAAATGTATTTCGGTAAATCCGCAAAGGATCTGGATTTGGCCGAAAGCGCCCTATTGGCAGGTATTCCGAAAGGACCGACCTACTATTCACCCTATAATCATATGAAAAACGCAAAGGATCGGCAGAAAATTGTACTGGACTCTATGGCACTCATCGGTAAAATTACACCAGCTGAAGCCAGCAAGGCCTATGAGGAAATACTGCCCTTGCGGCCCGAGAGCCAGCGTCGGACAGTGGAAGCAGCTCCCTGGTTTCGCGATTACGTTCGCCAACTAGCGACTCATCAACTTGGGATTAGCGAAGCGGTGCTTGAGCATGGCGGGCTAAGCATTTATACGACGCTGGACATGCACATGCAACAGGCAGCCGAGGCGGCTGTCAATGAGGGCATGAAGAACAGCAACGGACTGGAAACTGCATTAATCTCTATGGACCCGCGTAACGGACATGTCAAGGCTATGGTCGGCGGAACGAACTATGTAGGGAATCAATATAACCATGCGCTAGCCACAACCCGGCAGCCAGGCTCCTCTTTCAAGCCGATCATGTATCTCAGCGCGCTCGATTCCGGTGAATTGACAAGTACGTCTAAGTTCGAAAGCCGACCAACGTTGTTCCACTACGACAACAACCGTAAAACTTATAAGCCCAAAAATTTTGGAGACAAATATTGGGGCGAAATAGATCTGCGGCGCGCCATTGCGGCGTCTGATAATATTTATGCCGTAAGCACCATTTTGCAGGTGGGAGCGGATAAGGTCATGGACCTCGCCAGCAAAATGGGCATTACGAGCGAGCTCAAGCCCGTGCCTTCGCTGGCGCTGGGCGTGTCGCCCGTCAGCCCGTTCGAGATGGCCTCGGCCTTCTCGGTCATCAGCAGCGGCGGGCAAAAGGTGGCTCCGGTAGCGGTGCTGCGCATCACCGATGCGGCCGGACGATCGCTGTACGAAGCACCGCAGGCCGCACCTGTGCAGGTCGTGAAGCCCGCCTCCGCCTATGTCCTCACACGCCTCATGGAAGGCGTGTTTGAAGAAGGCGGCACCGGCAACCGGGTCGCGAAGCTGATCAAACGCCCGGTTGCCGGCAAGAGCGGCACGACCAACACGGACGCATGGATGGTCGGCTTCACCCCCGAGCTATCCACCGCTGTTTGGGTTGGATATGACAAAGGCAAGGCCATCAGCACGCAGGATGCCCGGCGGGCGGCACCGATTTTCGCACAATATACAGAAAAAGCGCTGGAGAATGTGCCGCCCAAAATCTTTCCGATCCCTGACGGCGTAGTCAGCGCCTATATTGATCCGGCCAGCGGCAAGCTGGCTGCGCCGGACAGTCCCGACAAGCGGCTGGAGGTATTCGTTAGCGGTACCGAGCCAAAAGAGACCCTATCGGGGCAGAATAACCCACAGGTATCGGCACCTACTGACCAAGCGGAACGGCAGGCCGAAAAAAAATCCTGGTGGGGCAATTTTAAGCGATGGTGGATGGAGTAATAGCAAAAAAGACTGGAAAACGCCATGGTGCGCTCTCCCAGTCTTTTTTATCTTTACTTCACTTATTTCATTTGCCCATTATAGCTCTCTTGCCAGTGCCATCAGCCATTCCCCAGTTAAGCCCCGTTCTTCCCTAAAGCTGCGCTATTACCAAAAACAACTAAACGACTCAATACGGTTGGTGTCTACACCATAGTAAAACCAAAAACGTCCACTCCACCGAAAACCCGCTACCGATGTTCTGCCTACAAAGACAGGGTACATCCAGAAACGCTCTCCGTTCGTCAGCCATACAAACGTATTGCGGAACAAACAACCGAAAATGGCTCCAGGGTCAACCGCAAATGTTGAAACTAGCGGCTTTGGTGGCGTAAATGGTGGTGGTGGGGAAGTTGGTGCTTGAGCTTGTTGCCCACCTTGCGGACCGAACGGCCCTTGCGGCGGCGGTGAGAAAGGCTGGGGCGAAAAGGGGCCTGGCCCTGGTGGCGGACCTACCGGAGACGGAAACGAATCCTGTATATCAGGAAATTGTGGAATCGAAGGACCTGACGGTGTGAATGGACCCGGGGTACCCGGTTGCGTTCCGAAAGGAACTTGTGGCAGTAAAGACATGTGTTTCACTCCTTGTGTTCTAGGCTGATGTATCCTATGCGGGACATCAGCCCGTGGACTGGGCGAATCCCTATATCACCGCCAAACTCCGTCATTTCGTCCTTTTATACCAAAATTTCCTATATCTCATCCCGATTAACTCCCCGTCTGGACATGCTCCAGCTCAATTTCATGCACCATTTTGATCTCGACTCGTTTCCTAATCTCATCATACTGTTCCAGCAACCGGTGCTCATACCCCAAATGTTCGTTCATCCAACCTATCATAGAGTCATCCTTATGCTCCGTCGACCAGCTAAACAAATCGCTATAGATTTGAGCAAATGATTCCTCGTTACAGCGAGCGAACCGGATTGGCCGAGCTCTATAGCTGAGCTTTAGTTCCAACATTTCATATAACACATCCAAGCGGTACTCCAATGCCTGTACACCTGCTTTGAATACATCGTAGCTTTTTATATCCTGAATAAGCTCTCTAAAGGTCAACCCTACATGCTGCATAGCAATATAAGACCACACACAACTTCCCGTAGCCGTTCCATGAGCCTCCCAAAGCGGATTCCACAAAATAGATCGGATCGTATCCTTCTGCTTTTCTCCAAACAATGCAATTCCAGCAATAATTCCCGCATTACAGTCTACGGAAGCATGCCGCTCTCCCCAATTCACCAATCGCGGAACCATATCCTCTGTAGTACATTTAAAGCTCAGTAGAGGTAAGAATTCATTAAACAGATTTTGATTCACTGCTTTTTCCAATTCAGTCGCCAATCGTTCACGAAACGATTCGCATGGAAGATGTACGAGCCCCAAACAAGCATCCACGGATGCTGCCCCATAGGGCCCTTTTACCCATGCGGTGAGATCAGCCGCAGCTTCCACATAACCCAAATAACCTAACACATGCAGCACACCATCAGGTATATGTTCCGGGGATGCCTGATTTCGAACATAACGCTCATACATATCCTGCGCCAAAGCAACATCTCCGCATCTCATGATCGGCTGAAGAAGTAGCCCCCTGATAAAATGATGAGGATCTTCTACAAAAAGACAATATAACTCCCAGGCATCCTTCACGGTTCCATATTGGGCAACTACATCCGTATAGGCAGAAATGATGCTGGCATCCGGTTTATTGCCTGAACCCAACATATCAATAAGCCTTGCTGTCGCGTCTATCATCTGGTTTCCCCTTCTCAGTTATGCCTATCTTTCTTTATGAAGTACTTCTCTAATCGTGAATATTTCTATTACAAAAGAGAAAAAATGTTATCATCTATAA
Organism: Paenibacillus sp. ICGEB2008; assembly: GCF_000307675.1. Taxonomy (NCBI): domain Bacteria; kingdom Bacillati; phylum Bacillota; class Bacilli; order Caryophanales; family Paenibacillaceae; genus Paenibacillus; species Paenibacillus sp. ICGEB2008. The sequence continues at coordinate 24,565 of NZ_AMQU01000013.1, read as the reverse complement.
TCCACTCAAGGGAGCTGATCTGATGCAGGATTCTAGTCCAAAAATCACAACGTTTTTCATGTTCCCCGGTCAAGCAGAGGAAGCCATGCAATATTATACCTCTGTATTTAAGCCGTCTGGTATCATGAGCATTTTTCATCAGGAAGATGGGACCGTGTTACATGCCGTATTCAACCTCAAAGGGCAAACCTTTATGGCCATAGACTATAACCATCAGGACAAACACTCTTTTACTCCAGCTCTATCGCTATTCGTCACTTGTGATTCGGAAGAAGAAATTCATCGTGTGTTTGGTCAGCTATCTCAGGAAGGCCGAGTTTTGATGCCCCTTGAAGCCTCGCCCGTAAGCCAACAGTTTGGCTGGGTCGAAGATAAATACGGTGTTTCATGGCAATTGAATTTGGCAAAAGGGTAATCGACCTATTTTACTTAGCAATACACCATCCTGCATCTTTTTTTGGTATTATTACATGTAGTAGGTGCTAATAAAAGGATGTGTATTTATTGTATACTGCCGATTGTGAAAAATGTTTTGGTTTATGCTGTGTCGCCTTGCCTTATGCCAAATCTGCTGATTTTGCCTTTAACAAGGATGGAGGAACTCCCTGTCAACATCTAAATGCGGATTATCGCTGTGACATTCATAAGAACCTGAGGAATAAAGGCTTGCGAGGCTGTACAGTATATGATTGCTTTGGGGCAGGTCAAAGAATTTCCCAAGTTACATACAACGGAAAAAGCTGGCGAGACGACCCGGCAATAGCTGATGAAATGTTCAATCTATTTCCCATCATGCAGCAGCTTTATGAAATGCTCTATTACCTAAATGAAGCCCTCAGCTTACAAGAAACTCACTCCATCTATACCGAGTTACAAGAAGCAATGGCGAAAACCGAGCAGCTTACGGATCAAGATCCAAAATCCCTCATAGATCTTCATGTACCCACCCATAGGGCGCTAGTCAATGATTTACTTGTACAAACAAGTGAGTTAGTGCGAGAAAAATGTAAGAAAAACATGGAGAACCATAAACTGAGTAAAAAAATCAAAAGTAGAGACCTGATCGGGGCCAATTTAAGAGGCGCTAATCTGAGAGGTGCCAACCTGAGAGGCGTTCTACTGATTGCTGCTGACCTGCGAGAAGCTGATTTGAGCATGACTGACCTCATCGGGGCAGACTTTAGAGATGCTGATTTAAGTGGGGCTAATCTGGAGGGAAGTATCTTTCTTACACAAGCGCAATTAAATTCGGCTAAAGGCAATTGTAAGACCAGGCTGCCCTCGTCTCTAAGCGTTCCCAGCCATTGGCTGCATTAGTTTTATTCGTAAGCAACAATACTTACCTAAACGAAAAAGAAGTAGACCGCCCTCGACAAGGTACCGATCTACTTCTGATATTTTAATGTTCACCCCGTAACTTCACTCGTCCGGTGCATATGGCTCTGTGGTGCTTTCCTGATAAAACAGACTTGTTCCTTACATCCATAACGAATAGTAGATCCAGTATCCTCATAATAGCCCATATCTTCGAAATTCGCTGGCTTTGTGGCCTCAATTAGATTCAGCAAATCCTGAGTCTTTCTCAGTATCTCCCCCTATAGCTGGACCACCCGGCCCCTCGTATGCAGTCAATATCCAGCTTTGCCCAGTCGAATTTGTTGCTTTAATTATGTACCCATATACGATTCCCCTAGTCTCCGGCTTAAAGCTGCATACTGCTCTGCGTTGGTGTCTGAAAATGCTTCTTCCCGGTTGGATTGTACATGCTGATACTGTGGAAGGCTTGAAAATTGTGACTCCGTAAAATCTATAATATCCTCACCGATTCGGTTGTAATAATGCCAGCCGCTGTCCAGCCATGTCTTCAAAATATCACCACCAAGCCTGTCCTGAACGACAAGCGCTGTGACACCACATTGTCCGGCGGCAGGATTCTTGGCTGTCCATTTAGAGCTAGACTCCAAAGACCAAGCCTGAAACAACGCCTTTTCTAATTTCAAAATACGGTTTGCATTCAATATACATTTCCCCTTTCACAACCATTCTACATTATCCTAAACTGGACTTACTTATTAAAAGAAAAGACCAACCAAGATCTCCTGGTTAGTCTTCTTCTACATATTTTACCTTTACATTCAAAGAATTTTTTCTATGAGCATGATAGTAGAAAACAAAAATGCTAACTATGCTTTCAAGTGAACTCTTAATACAGGGACATCTGGAGAAGCAGATGGATTATCCAGTATTTCGACATGGCTGATCATATCTTGCCCGTCTGGAACGATTACTGGAGTAATTACAGGTAATCCACCCTGTTGAATTGCATCCAGATCAAATTCCATCAATAATTGCCCTGCTTTAATGCTATCTCCTACTTGGACTTTAGGATTAAATCCCTGTCCTTTGAGGGAAACGGTATTAATGCCGACATGTATCAAAACTTGTACGCCAGATTCATGTTCAATAATGAGAGCGTGTTTGCTTTTCTCCATAACATGAGCAACTTTTCCCGCGAAAGGAGCGGTGACCCTACCCTCAGACGGATGAATAGCGATGCCATCCCCCATAGCTTTTGTCGAGAATGCAGGATCTGGAACCTCTTCCAGGGAAACCACTTTTCCTTTAACCGGCGCTACCATGTCGAATTGTTCAATACGGGGAGCCGCCTTCTTTTTCAACCATTTAAACATAACGATGCCACCTTATTTAGAGATTACATTCATAAACAGCGATAGGAAAAAACTTCATCTTTTTAGGAACCGGTTCCACGAATTAAATAAAAACCGGATTGAAACCGATTTCTATTTGAATTATAGTGAATGCCTTTCCATGATGTCAAGGCGATGATGTTCATAACTTACATGAAAAGGAAGTAGACTACTATTTTATTGTCCGGTACATATTTTATGAGGTCAGAAAACTAACAATTGAAGGCATCATAGAGCTTAAATAGAGATTCCAATTCGGTTCTTCTTACAGGAAAAAGCAGCCTACAGTGGCTGCTTTTCTACAATACTGTTACTTCGTTAACGCTAGGCTTACCCTTCCAGCGCCTGCTTCAATTCCTCAGGCGAAGCGTCCCACCATTCCTGATTATGTGAAATCAGCAGGCTTCTGAGCGCTGCTTTATCTTCGCTGCCGAGATCATCCAGCATGAAACGGCGCTTGAGTGCATAATCCATACGATTAACATGATCGGCAAGAATTTTCCAGCCGCGTTTGGCTTCGTCGTCAATCAGCATCTCGCAGGCCGTCGCGCCACCATACATACGTCCTTCGGGCGTACGGTCCACAGCTACCCATACCAGCCATACCTGGCGTCCGTTCGGTACGTCCTCTTTATTCGTAGAGAACTTGATTCCACGTTCTACTTTACTTTTGGCATGCATGGCACCGACATCAATTTTCGCCTCTCCGCGGTCAATGATGACCGGGGACATGCTGTTCAGGTCGATTGAGCCTGCGCCGAAGCCCTTATGTTTACTCTTGCCACTGACAATATTCAGTGCAATCTGCTTTTTGCCGTCCGGTTGATTTTCACTCATGCGTCACTAGACCTCCAATTTCCGTCTTCACACTCATTCTACACTATAAATATTTTAACTAATAATCTCCCGAAAGCAAACATATACATGCTGTAGATGCTTGTCAACGGGAGGTATCCATTGTATGACCCCAGCACGCACCAAAATCGTTTTATTGTCCACACTAGCCCTCGGACTCCTCGCAGGGACGTTATGGTTTGCCTGGCAACCCCAATCGCAATCCGTCTCTCAGTCCGCAGGCAAACCACTATACGGCTCCGAGTCTGAGTCTGCGCTTGCGCCAAATATGGGCAAGCCTCTAGGGGCCAACATCATGCCCGATCTGCCCAAGAACCCTCCACAGCCCGCTTCGGAAATTCTCAGCAAACGGGTGGTGGAATATCACATTGATGTAGCTCTGGAAAAAGGACGGGTTTTGCGAGGCACTGAGACACTGACCTGGAGGCATCCGGGTAAGAAAACTGTGAATGATCTGTATCTTCATCTATACCCGAATGCCTTCTCTTCCATGGAAACCACCTTTATGAAGGAATCCGGCGGAAAGCTGCGCGGAGACACCATGCCTAAGGACGGCTTTGGCTCCATGACGCTGACCGAACTAAAAACAGAAGACGGTTTATCTCTCATGCACCGCACTCAATATGTACAACCAGATGACGGTAACGCAAGCGACCGTTCGCTCATAAAGGTGCGTCTACCCAAACCGGTACGGGGTGGCGAAGAAATCACACTATATATGAAGTTTGAAGTCAAACTGCCTGGCATTTTTGCTCGTATGGGTGCGACAGATGATTTTGTAATGGCTGGACAGTGGTTTCCAAAGCTCAGCGTCTATGAGACTGCAGGACAACGTGGACGCGCCGAAGAGGGCTGGAACCTCCATCAGTACCATGGCAACTCCGAGTTCTATGCCGACTTTGGAATTTACAGTATACGGATTCGGGTGCCTGAAACACACATCGTAGCAGCGACCGGTTTTCCCACCCGTGGTGCAGTACGACAGAACGGCCAGAAAATATATCAATTTTATGCCGATGATGTACACGATTTTGCCTGGTCTGCTTCACCCAACTTTGTAGCCGTAGAAGAACCCTTCTCTTCTACTGAGGTTCCTGGTGTCAAAATCAAGCTCTATCTGGACCCGTCCCATAAGGAACTCAAAGGACGTTACATGAGCGCAGCCAAGGCTGCCCTTTCGTACTACAGCAAATGGTACGGGCCTTATCCATATTCCACTCTATCCATCGTCGTTCCACCCAAAACAGGCAGTGGAGCCGGCGGCATGGAATATCCGACACTCATCACGGCCGCAGCTGCGGACCAACTGAATCCTGGCTATAATCTGGAACGGACGCTGGTTCATGAAATTGGGCATCAATATTTCTACGGAATGGTAGCCAACAATGAATTTGAGGAGCCTTGGCTGGATGAAGGCTTCACCTCCTATGCAGAGGAACGGCTCATGGAACAAGAGTATGGGCTTACCCCCAACTTGCCATTACAATCGGGACAGGTAGCTTCCCCACAGCCGCTAAACCGTGAGTCCTGGAAGTATGGATCGGCAGCTGAGTATGCGCAAAATGCCTATTCACGAGGTAAATTAGTACTACGAGGTATTGAGCGTCAGGTGGGTATGAAAAAAATGGACCGGATTATGCGGACCTACGTCCAGACTTATCGATTCAAGCATCCGACCTCACAGGATTTTCAACATGTCGTGGAGAGAGTGACCGGACGATCATGGAGCCACTATTTTGAACAATATGTATATGACGGCCAGATGGCGGACTTTTCAGTCGATCGCATCATGAACCACAAGCTGGAGAATGGATACGAAGCAGTCGTGACGCTCAGCAAAAAAGGAGCAGATTATCCCAAAATACCTGTTCAATTTACCTTCAAGGATGGCTCAACGATATTCAAGGCATGGGATGGTGCGGGCAAAAGTACAACTTTCCGACTCAAAAGCGCTTCCCCCGTGTCCTATGTGACTGTAGATCCTCTATACACTATTGCACTGGAGAACAAGCATATTAATAATAGCCTGAAGGCTGAATTGGATGAAAAACAACAAACCCGTTGGAGTGTAAGTGTAACCAAGCTGTTGGAGACACTGCTTGGAAGTCTGTCATGGTGAGGTGTCTATAGATGCGGACTGTTATAAAAGAAGGCTGGGCGCTGGTACGCATACGCTTTTATATCGTTATCATTTTATTTCTGTATCGTCTGCTGTGGGGAGTATTTCTCTATAGGCTGGTACAGTCTGCCGTTATCCCGCTGCTGCTACGTTATCCTGATCAGAGCCAAAACGAACTGGGAAAGACCTTGTTTTGGATGGAGGGCCAGATCGCCTTGATGGACAGCCGGGAAGTACATGTGTACTTGTGGATATTACTAGGGGCGACCGTACTGCGCATACTAATCACTCCCTTCATTAGAGCTGGCATATATCAAAGCCTGCATACCGATGCGTCTGAACCGCAAAGCCTGTCCTTCTTCAAGGGGATGAAACGCCACGGTATGTCATCGCTATTGTATTACATCATCGAGTTGGGTTTGCTGCTGCTTCCCGCCTTTTGGGTGGTACCGAGACTCTATCCTATTGTAGTAGGAACGTTGCAATCTTCCTCTTACCTGCTACATTTGTTGCCCTATGCCATGGGGTGGATAGCTTACGGTTGGGTCATTCGGCAGTGCATCCTGTATATGCAGTTGGGCACTGTCAGTGGTCACACCATACTATCCTCCCTGCTCGCCTTCTTTCGCCAGCTTCTTCCGGCTGTTGGTGTATCCCTGTTGCTCGGTACTTGTGTGTTGCTAGTTTTCGGTCTATTTGGCACCGTGGCGATGATTTGGACGGGTATGTTGGCACTGATTCTCCAGCAATCGTATCATTTTGTTACCAGTCTGGTCAGGCTGTGGCATATCAGTTCGCAGTATCGGCTATGGCACATCGATATCTCCAGCAGAGGCTAACCTCTCACAATATGCTCTCTCCTGTATTTTCAGCTGTCGAAAAAACTTTTTTCTTTCCCGTGCAAACAGCACATAACTGAATACTGTTAACAGAATCTGTTCCTGGAGCGTTAGGAACAGATTTTTTTTGTAACTTTTTGCGATGAAACATTTGCCAAAGCCTGCTGTCTTTGTTACAATAATCGCAGTGAACTGATAGTAACAACTTTGTAATCTTTATTGTAACCTTTATCTTAAAAACATCGTTGTCGTGAATACTGCTCTCCAAGGTGCACATCTTAAGTTAAGCCTAATTCCTGGCACCTAGGAAGCGGGGGAACCAGTTTGGGTGAATTGATCTCGCAACAGAGTGGTCATAGGGGAACCTTCTACCGAATCCTTAAGCTAACCTCGCAGGCATTGGAAGGGGTATATTTTTTTTGAAGAAGAAGCTAACGATCGCAGCCATGGGTCTCGCCATTGCCTTTACATCTTTTACATTCGGTGGCAGCAGTGCATTTGCAGACTCTAAGATGGACCAGGTCATCCAAGATGCCAAAGGAACGAACTACAGAAGCGGAGGCACTACACTCGAGGGATTCGATTGCTCCGGCTTCACAATGTATGTATTCAACAAACTGGGAATTAAACTGCCGCATCAATCTGGATCACAATTCAAAATGGGTTCTTCTGTATCCCGCGATGAAATGAGACCAGGCGACCTGGTGTTCTTCAACACCACAGGAAGAGGCGTTTCCCATGTAGGTATCTTCGTAGGTGAAGGGAAATTCGCCCACTCCTCGACTTCACGTGGTGTAGTAGTTAGCTCACTGAACGAAAATTATTACGCTAACCGTTATGTCGGTGCAAAAAGAATTATGAGCACAGACGCTTACCATTCTGTAGCTTCAGATATTCCTGATGACGACAACGTAGAATAACTACCGCACAGCAAGCTAACCCTAGCCGCAATTTGATTCTGGCCGGAATCGAATTGCGGTTTTTTATGTCCACTACATCAGCAATGATTATCATTACTGACGAACTGACACCTCAAAAGGTTTCAATTTTAGCGAACATCGTCGGTTTTACCGTCACCGCTGGGGGAGCATATGAGCAGTAAATCCTTCTTATTGAATGTATACCCGACTTAGGTACGAAATAAACACGCTTGCCATTCTCCTACAACTTGTCTACAATCTGTGGTTAATGATTGAAGTACCTGCATAAGGAGGAATGGAAAAGTGCCGGCCTCAATATCCAACTACCGGATCGTACCGATGGACGAGCATCAAGCGGCTGAAATCTGTGAGTGGCGCTATGATCCCCCCTACAACATATACGGCTGGCTTCCCTGGGAACAAATGAAGGCACTTGAAGTCGAATTTGGAAGTCCCACGCTTCGCCAAGAGCAATATGTTGCGGTCCTGGACGAAGAGAATGAGCTGACGGGATTTGCTCAATATTTCCCTATGGTCGGTGTGACCCGGCTGGGTCTTGGAATGCATCCCGAAAGATGCGGACATGGCACAGGCTCCGATTTTGTCCGGGCCATTGCCGAGGAAGCCAGACGACGTCATCCGCAGAATGAAATTGACCTAGAGGTTCTCACTTGGAATCAGCGGGCTATCCGAGCCTACAAGGCAGCTGGATTTGAGCTGACGGATACCTATGAACGCCAGACTCCAGATGGCAGAAAGCCGTTCCATTGTATGGTATATCGTCCTGAACAACAGAATCGGGTTCTATAAATAAGAGCGCCTTCACTATACAACCGCGATGTTGTATAACGAAGGCGCTCTTCATATATACGACAGATCATTACAAACTCAATGACTGCTGCGCATTTTTTCGAAAGCTTCATTATATTGTTGGGCTTCCTTAATATCTACGGCCATAATACCGCCATCGTCCCAGGAGGTCAAACGCAGAGTCACGGTCTTGTAATCAATCGTAATAAATGGATGGTGATTAAATGCCTCAGATATAGCGGCAACTTCATCCACGAAGGCAATTCCTTTCATAAAACTGGAAAAATTATATTTCCGAACGATCCAACGTCCTTCCTCCAGTTCCCAGCCCTCCAGCTTCTCCAGATGTGCTTCAATCTCTTCTTGTGTAAAAGGCATGTTACGAACTCCTCCCCGTTTATACGGAAGCCTTTTAGCCGCTTAAATGCGGCCAAAACTACGATATATTGGTGTACATATTACCACGGCCCCGTTGATAAATCCATAAGACGGCCATCAAATCAATGGGACCGACGTCAGCTCCTCATCCCCGATGAGTACATAGATCCGGTGCTGCTCCGGCTCATAAATCACAACACCGCTGCCTACAGTGATTATAGGTTCTGTGCCCAGTGCATAAAATAAGTCTTCTGCCAAAGCCTCATTGACTTCCTGGCACCCCGCTGGGTCCAGCCTGTCCCAATCTTCTGCTTCCATTTCAAAAAATTCATAGCTATCTGGAATGCGTCCCACAGCCTCTGTCAAATCGTTCAAAATTTGTTCATACTCGCGCCCATGCTTTACTCCCATGCTATTTCCTCCAGTGGTTCAGCGATTCAATACATAATCACTTTATTATACCGGAAATTCGCCCTTAACAAAAAAGAGAGTTTTGTCGATAAATACTATAATCCGTCTCATAATGACGCGCTTGGGGCAAGGACGACCCATGCGGCATGAAAGGATTCAAAATCTATTCTCATGGATGAGGTGTATCATGCAAATTACAACCATTATTGGACTTGTGCTCGGGCTTTTGTCACTGGTCGTCGGGATGATCCTGAAGGGCGCGCCAGTCGTCAATCTGGTCAATAATCCCGCTGCTTACATGATTATTTTCGTCGGAACAGCAGCAAGTATATTCATGGCGTTTCCGATGGATGACATGAAACGGGTGCCAAAGCTGTTTAAAATTATTTTCACCCAGCAGAAATTGCTGGATCGCAAGGAGCTTATCGGTACATTTACCGAATGGGCATCCATTACCCGTCGTGAAGGTCTGCTCGCGCTGGAATCCAAGGTCGAAGAGATCGACGATCCCTTTATGCGCGGCGGTATGCGTATGATTATCGATGGTAATGATCAGGAGTTCGTACGCGATGTTCTGATGGAAGACATTAACGCTACCGAAGATAGACACCGCGCAGGCGCACTAATTTTTTCCCAAGCCGGTATGTACGCTCCAACACTCGGGGTACTCGGTGCGGTTGTAGGTCTGATTGCCGCTCTAGCCGACCTTAGTGACATGGAAAAACTGTCCCATGCCATTGCGGCCGCCTTTATTGCAACGTTGCTCGGTATTTTTACAGGTTATGTCCTATGGCATCCAATGTCCAACAAGCTGAAACGGCTATCCAAAAAAGAAGTGGAACTTAAGTTAATGATGGTCGAAGGTCTGCTTTCGATTCAATCCGGTATCTCGACGATTGCCATCAGCCAAAAGCTAGCAATCTTCCTAACTCCAACCGAACGGGCTTCGATGACCCAGAAGGATGGCGATTCCAGTGAGTAAAAAGAGACATGAACCGCATGAAGAGCATGCTGACGAAAGCTGGCTGTTGCCATATTCCGACTTAATGACCCTTCTGTTGGCTCTTTTCATTGTCTTATTCGGTATGAGCTCGCTCGATGCCAAAAAATTTGAAACTATGGCTCAATCCTTGAGTTCAGCTTTTAGTGGCGGTACTGGCGTGCTGGATCACTCGGCCGCGAATCCGTCGTCACAATCTATGGATATGGGCAAAAATAAAGAAGAGGTATCGCAACCTTTAAAATCGAAAGCCACTTCTACCTCTGATCTGCAGAAGCAACTCGCCCAGCGGGAAGAAGAAGATTTAAAGAAGCTTAAAAAACAAATGGATCAGTATATTCAAAATAACGGCCTGTCCACTCTACTGAACACCAAGCTGAACCAATCCCAGCTGATGATCACCATTAGTGATAATGCCCTGTTTTCATCCGGGCAGGCCGAAGTAAAGCCAGAAGCGAGAAAGCTAGCCAAATCCATTTCCAGCATGCTCCAGCAGTTTCCTGGTTATGATGTTATCGTATCCGGTCATACCGACAATGTACCTATTTCCAATAGTCAGTTCCCGTCCAACTTTGATTTGAGTGCCAAGCGCTCGCTCAATTTCTTGCGTATTTTGCTGCTCAATCCGCAGCTCGATCCTACCAAGTTTGTATCCATCGGATATGGCGAGTATCGACCATTGGCAAGCAATCAAACTGGAGAAGGACGCGCCAAAAACCGTCGTGTCGAAATTTCCGTTCTTCGCAAATATCAGAACGGTACACAAGTTATTAGTCCTACCTCAAGCTCGAATGAAGGTTGATCATGAATATGTTATATGAACAAAGGCACCGCCGCATTTTTTATGCAGCTGGTGCCTTTTGATTTAGTGATTCCTGTTGTCTAGCCCTGCCATATAGGAGAACCCAGCGCTGAAGGCTATAAGAAGGCCTCTGGCCTTAGCTAAGCGTATAATCAAGCATCTGGCCCAGTTCCAGCTTTTCAGCCTCTGTTAAATCGCGCCAGGCGCCTTTCTGAAGGGACCCCAATCGAATATTCATGATTCGCAGTCGCTGCAGCTTTTTAACTTCATAACCGAAGGCAGCACACATACGTCGGATCTGACGATTTTTCCCTTCTGTCAGAATAATACGGAATACATACTCAGATACACGTGTTACCTCACAGGGCAGCGTCCGATGACCGAGTATCTTCACACCGCTGGACATCCCCTGCACAAAGGATGGTGTGACCGGACGATCCACTGTTACGATATATTCTTTCTCATGCTTGCCTTCTGCCCGTAAAATCTTATTCACAATGTCCCCATCATTGGTCAATAAAATGAGACCTTCCGAATCCTTATCCAAGCGTCCAATTGGAAATATCCGTTGCGGGTGCCCCACAAAATCGACAATATTGCCTCTAATGTGACTCTCTGTCGTGCTAGTAATGCCGACTGGCTTGTTCAATGCAATATAGACGTGATCGGACTTATCGCGCAGTGGCTTGCCGTTCACACGGACATCATCGCCTTCTTCCGCTTGACTGCCCAGCACGGCCACTTCGCCGTTAATCGTCACGCGGCCGCTCTCTACCAGCTTGTCCGCCTCCCGGCGCGAGCAAAAGCCAGTTTCGCTGATAAATTTGTTAATGCGCAACCTGTGTACCCTCCATTTCTACGAACACACTTCCTCCTGCCCCCAGCCCGTTACTCGGGCTTGGCAATCGGAAGCTGCACGAGGGCGGTTGTTCCCTCTCCCTCTATGCTTTCAATATCCAGTGTGCCTTTATGGCTCTGTATAATACGCTGGCTGACCATAAGCCCTAGTCCTGTACCTGTTTCTTTGTTTGTGAAAAAAGGTTCTCCCAGCTTGGATAGCATTTCTGCAGGAATACCCGTACCCTGGTCCCGTATGAAGATTTTAACGCTTTCTCCCTCTAAGAACAAATGAATTGTGATGATGCCGCCTTTACTCATAGCCTCCATGCTATTTTTAAGTAAATTAATGAATACCTGTTTTAACTGATTTTCTTCAGCATATACCAAGGCAGGCTCGTCCGTAACCTGAAGGTTGAATACAATACCCAACAGATGCGCCTGGCTATCTAGCAAAGAAATAACATCACTCACAATATAACGAACATCTTTTTTCTGAAAATGTACTGCCTGTGGCTTTGCCAATATTAAAAACTCGCTAACGATCAAATTGATGCGATCCAGCTCAGACATCATAATATCGTTGTGTTTCATATTCAACACTTGATTTTGCTGCTGTAGTTGTAGGAAGCCACGTAGCGTGGTTAATGGATTACGAATCTCATGCGCTACGCCTGCCGCCAGTTGTCCTACGGTTGTCAGCTTCTCTGATCTACGTAGCAGTTCCTCCATCCGGTTACGCCCTGTGATATCACGCGAGACACAGATAAAGCCTAAGATTTCGCCTTGTTCATCCAGAATAGGTGAAGTACTCATACTAATCTCTACTGTACTTCCATCCTTACGCATTCGTAGGGTCTCGCTTGATACGATGCTTTCTCCCTGAAGCAGGCTCTCCTTCTGAAATTCATAATCCTCCTGTTGCTGCGGAGGCACAAACTCCAGCTTACGGCCAACCAATTCTTTCTTGGTCCATCCGTACAAAGCTTCGAAGGCATGGTTGACCCGAACAACACGATCCTCCTGATCGGTTACATGAATCGCATCTGCCGTCTGATTAATAACCGATTCTAGATGCTCCTTTACAGAACGGTTTTCTTCATACATTTGTTCAAGTCTTCTCGTATACATCCCCAAGTTGTAGGCCATCGCATTAATGCGCTCACCCAGCTGTGCAAGCTCATGGCCGCCCTTAATTTCTAGCCGTGTATCAAAATGGCCGTCAGCCATCTCGTTCACTTTTCCCAATATCGACTGAATCGGACGGACAAATAGGCTGGCGAGCACATAGCTTCCAATGATCACAACCTCCAATAGAACAATGGAAATAGCAACTAAACTGATTAATTGCTTGGATATAACAGAAGCGATTGTATCATAATTCATGACAATACGAATGACATAGGAATCACGGTTTGTCGGATAAAAAGGTATGTAGCTGACAAGCACCCGTTCGCCTTTAATATAACAATCTTGTACGATACTCTCTCCCGAAAGAATCGCCCTGGACACGGCCAAACGATCCTCTGGCACTCTCGTTAGTTGATACGTGCCGAATTGGATCGGTTCGTTGTACATGTAGTAGTGTTTTCGATCGTTACCGTTCTTGTCCATCGTAGCGCCACCAAAGGTTGCAGGGTTGATTCCTGTTATCTCCAAAATGCGATAATCCACTTGCTGAGTCTGCTTCACAATCTCAGCTGGGCTCAGGATAGGTATAAAATCCTGGACTGAAGTATCCTGGAAGGATATTCGAATTAAGTAGTTACGTTTTTGATCATAATAAAATCCCCATTTATTAATATGTGAGGAACCTGAATCTGTGTAATCAAAAGAACTGGTCCAAAAATGATCCAGGTTCTGACCATGCGCCATGGCCACCTGTCCATGTTTATATAATTGGTCAACTGCATTTTTCCAATATCCCATTAATGGATCGGATGACGTTAACTCTTTAGGATTCGAAGATTTGACAACCTTATATCCCTGTCCATCTCGGATCATCAAAGAGATATTAATATCCCTGTGGAGTGTAGCTATCTGTTGTAGCTGTTCCTGCTGGATATTACGAATATCGGGATCGAGCTGATTGGCAGCCAACGTAGCAGAAAGCCACAGATTATATCCGAGCTGCTTGTCAACGGCCTCCCAGCTATGTCGGGTTTGTTCGATAGCTCCTCCGATGATTTTAGCCGTCAGAACCATTTTGGTTTCACTGTCACTTCTTAGATTTTCGTGGGTCGTGTAGTAATTGAGTGCGATGTTTAACAATAGGATAAACAGGACCGACCCCGACAAAATGATCGTTATTCTGATTTTTATCGACACACTGATTTCTCACCTCTTGCCGTATGCTGGCGATTACTGGCAATTGCTAACTCAATGATACCGTAATAGTGCCTGGGATACCAGCATTTACATTTACCGGATATACATAAATACACACCCTGTGAACAATGTTGTCAATAGGCGAGCATTTACCTACAATGTATTAAGATAATCATCCACATATAGTCCACAAATACACAGATGTTATTATAAACTGTGGATAAATCTGTGGACAACTATGGTGTTATCCACAATTTTATTCACATCATGTTAACAACGGAATACTTGTTCGTTGGATAATTCCGCGTTTGAAAGGAGCATTTTCCCAGTGACCATTATGGATCACGCCTATTGGATGAGAGAAGCCATTCAGGAAGCGTACAAGGCAGAAGCGTTGGGTGAAGTCCCCATCGGAGCTGTCATTGTAAAAGATAATGAAATCATCGGTCGCGGCTACAATTTGCGCGAGACCGACACCGACCCAACTGCACATGCAGAGATGGTTGCCATCCGGCAGGCCAGTGAGCATTTGGGCGCTTGGCGCCTGCTGGATTGCAGGCTGTATGTCACTTTGGAGCCGTGTCCGATGTGCGCTGGAGCCATTGTGCAATCACGCGTCCCCCATCTAATATACGGCACCACAGATCCCAAGGCGGGTTGTGCAGGCACGCTAATGAATTTATTGCAGGAGCCTCGGTTCAATCATTGTACAGAAGTAACCCGCGGTGTACTTCAGGAGGAATGTGCCTCCATGCTAACAAACTTTTTTCGGCAGCTCCGGCAAAAAAGAGCGGCTGCCAAATTGTCTCCTCCTTCATCTCCATCCTGAGGAGGAAAAGTCCAAAGCTCTTCATCTCACTGCTAATTCCGCGTGAAAGGAGATCACCTTATGCCTATGAGCTTGTATAATACGCCTCAAGGTATCTTTTTACGTCCCCTAAGCTTGGAGGATGGCGAAGCCCTTCTCGCCCTTAGACTTCGAAATAGGGACTCTCATGCGCCCTATGAGCCACTGTATGAGGCTTCATTTTTCACTTTAAAGAAACAACAGGATTACATCCGTGAGAGATTGCGTCAAGCGGAAGAAGATCGAGGGTACTTGTTTGGTATCTTTCTCTTAAAACAAGAACGGCTGATAGGTTACATCTCCATTTCCAATCTGGTGCGTGGAGTTGGACAATTCGCCGACGTCGGCTATATGATGGATCAACATGAGCAGGGTAAGGGACATATGACGGCCGCTTTAAAGTTGATCATACAGTATGCCTTCCGCGCCTTATCTCTACATCGTCTCCAAGCAGGTACCCTTCTGCATAATGATCGCTCACAACGTGTATTACAGAAGTGTGGCTTTCAACCGGAAGGTATTGCTCGCAAGCTGGTACAGATTCAGGGCGAATGGCAGGATCATCAGATGTTCGGGATTCTAGCTGAAGATGACGTGTGACGAATCTGAACAACTGCACACAGGACAACTTAATCATGAACAAAAAAACCGCCCGGCCTATGCCGAGCGGTTTTCTTACATCACATTCGAAGAAATGATGTTTGTAATCCTGTCATCCTCTGTTTAAGGAGATACAGTTTGCATTTTTTGTTGTAGTTGTTCGATAGTGAGGACTTGGTCCGCTGTTGGAATCCCCACTTTAAATGATGCTTTTTCATTGATTTTGCTGTATTGCGAATAGCCTGTTACAGACAACTTCACATTATCTTTCGTAGAAGGATCATTCACTTCCACGTTCGCATTCAGATCTTGATACACAGGAACGTTATCCTTGTTCAAAGCAGTGTTAATGTCAAACTGTTTCACTGTCAAATAGTTCTTCAACTCATCCAGCTTTTTGCTAACTTCGCTGGTGTTGGATTGCAGTTCTTTTTTCGCTTCAGCCAGTTCTTCCTTCTTCACTTGAAGCATGCCAGCATATTCGTCTTTAGACATTATATCCAGGACCTTAGGAAGCGCCTTAGTGATAAATGTATTGGTCGCTTGCTTCACGTTATCGTTCGTGATTTTAAACTGAACCACTTGTTTAGCTTCAACGCCTTGTGGCAATTTAGCATCTTTAGGATCAATATCAAAGAAATACGTAGCTTGATCATACTCGCCCATGATCGCAGCAATCACTTCGTTCGCAAATTTCTGAGATTTTTCCTGATCCATGGTTGCAGGGTTAAATTCTTGTCCTGATTGTTTAGCCAGTTCTTGTGGATCAATGAGTAGGAACTTACCTACAACATCCTGTGGAAGCGGGTAAAATGGAATATTAGGAATTTTAACGTACAATTTATCTTTAGTCATTACCATTGGAATCGTAAAGCTAGTAGAAAGATCACCCTTCAAATGAATGCCAAGCGTCATTTCAGATTGGAAAGGCTCCTTTTGGTATACGCCATCCAGTGTAATATCAGCATTTTTCAGCATGCTAGTTACCATTGCACTTTGCTCAGCTGGCACAGAAGCGGAGGTAATTGTCAGTTCCTTAACGGTAAATTGACTTTTGGATTCATAGGAATTCAACTTCATCGCATTTGCTGTACCAGTCGTAACAGCTTCCTTCGGTTCTAACTTCTTGCTACAACCTACCAGCGCTACCGTCATTAGCAACACCATAGTGAGGACCAAGACGGATAATTTTTTACTCATTGTGTAGATTCTCTCCTCTCATAATTAACCCCTTTTTTTATGCTAACAAAAAAAATACACACCCTCTATTTTAACTCATATTCATAAACGGCGAAACACTTATTGGAAAATTTCCTTGCAATAAGCACAAAGACACCCTGGCTCTCTAACCAGGGTGTACTATACTTCGTAATATTTTTAGGAGAAAAGTCTGACTGCTTATGAACCTTGTCTGTTATGGTGATCCACGTGATTGCGCTGTTTCACCTTCTTGGAACCGGATAACGGCTCTTGTTGATGACTACGCTCACGCTTTTCGTTACTTCCACCAGATTCCTGTGCCTCAGGAACAGGAACAGCTCTAGGCTTGCCCATTTATGCATCCTCCATTCTCAGTCTAAATTATTGGCACATCAACGAATCCGTTTATTACCATTTAAAATAGGACTATAGATGGTTCAGATCTTCCGTTTTATCGTGATTCAGTGAATCCTGATGACGACGATCATTACGATCCTGCTGCACTTGCTGTGCCTGATGACTATTGACTGGACGTTGTTCCAAATCATCGACAATGTTGGACAGGTTTTTATCCAATCCGTTTTTGGCCTTGGTCATGTAACCTTCCTCCTCATTCCTTCATGACTACGAGTGCGTTAATGACTGTAATGTTTGGGCGCATTGGTGAATGTGCCGCGTATAATCGGACACCAGCTGTTGAATGATATCTGTTCGTTCATCCACAGACCGTCCGTCACGCTCTACATCGACTAAGCTAACCTGTACCTCCCGAGAATCTACATACGTACATGCAAAGTTAAAGGAGTACATTTGTCGGCCTTCTACCTCGATATGGATTCGTATAGCCCGGTTATCAGCTTCATCTGCCTGTACCTGTGATTTATCCCCTGAATTCAAAAGAATCGGCAGTTGTTCCTGCCAGGCCTCTACCAGCTTTTGCTGATCTACTGTCATTTCTCGATTCATGCCAGCACCTCCACATCTGATAACGTGTGAAAAAAACAGGTTTTTTATACAACAAAAAAGCCATTCTTCACGATTCCTGATCATTAGCATATAGAGCCTAATGTACCAGCTATCAGATTCGAATGGCTTGGTTTTATTTAGAATATGGCGGAGAGGATGGGATTCGAACCCATGTGAGCTTGCACTCTAACGGTTTTCAAGACCGCCCCGTTATGACCGCTTCGGTACCTCTCCAGGTGGTAAATGGATAAAGCTGCTTCCCTCTATTAAACAACTCAGGCGCAACAAAATTATTTTACCACAGAATTTTTAAGAATGCAAGGCTTACTGTTTAGGAGTTATAACCTCAACGCCTCGCATGTATGGACGCAGCACTTCAGGAATTACAATGCTTCCGTCCTCTTGCTGATAGTTCTCCAAAATAGCAGCTACAGTCCGTCCTACAGCCAATCCTGAACCGTTCAGTGTATGTACAAATTCAGGCTTTGCCTTCGCATCTGGACGAAACCGGATGTTTGCACGACGCGCTTGGAAGTCTTCAGTGTTGGAACAGGAAGAAATCTCACGGTACATGCCGCTCTCCGGCAACCATACTTCCAGATCGTACGTTTTGGCAGACGTAAAACCCATATCTCCTGTGCAAAGTGCCAGCACCCGATATGGAAGTCCGAGCAGCTGCAAAACACGCTCAGCGTTATTCGTCATTTTCTCTAATTCTTCATAAGAGGTATCTGGGTGAACCAGCTTGAGCATTTCCACCTTATTGAATTGATGCTGACGAATCAAGCCACGTGTATCACGCCCTGCTGATCCTGCCTCTGAGCGAAAGCAAGAGCTGTATGCCACATAATATTTAGGAAGCTGATCTGCATTCATAATCTCTTCACGGTGGTAGTTCGTTACCGGAACTTCGGCCGTAGGAATAAGATAATACTCGGTATCACGCAGTTTAAACAAATCCTCTTCAAACTTCGGAAGCTGACCCGTTCCGTACAGACTGTCCCGATTTACAATGTATGGAGGTAGCATTTCTTCATAACCATGCTCACTGCTGTGCAGATCCATCATAAAGTTAATTAGCGCACGTTCCAATCGCGCTCCCAGTCCCTTATAGAACGTAAAACGAGAACCCGTCACCTTAGCTGCAGCCTCAAAATCAAGAATATCTAGATCCTGAGCCAACTCCCAATGCGCTTTGGGTGTAAAAGAAAACTCGCGCGGCTCCGACCAGCGGCGAATTTCCACATTATCCTCTTCCGAAGCGCCTACAGGCACAGTCTCATTAGGAATATTAGGAATCGACATCACCAGTTCGTCGATCTGAACTTCCAGTTCCCGCACTTGCTCATCCAATTCTTTAATACGATCGGAGACCTGGCGCATTTCAGCAATAAGATCATCCGCATTTTCCTTATTCTTCTTCAACTTGGCTACTTCACCAGATACGACATTCCGACGATTTTTGAGTCCTTCACTTTCCTGAAGCAACTCACGACGGCTTACATCCAGATCTGTAAAACCATTAATCAGATCCAGAGATTTACCTCTGTTCTGTAAAGCTTTCTCAACCCGACCAAGCTCATTACGCAAAATCTTTATATCTAACACAGGTGATCCCTCCTACACTACAAACCTGACTTTCCGCTATCCGCGGACCATATCCACAAAATACTGATGTAACCGGTAATCGTCTGTTAATTCCGGATGGAAGGATGAAGCCAGCAGATGACCCTGACGGGCTGCTACAATCTCGCCGTTATACTCAGATAGCACATCTACTCCCATTCCGACAGATTGTATTAAAGGCGCGCGTATAAACACCGCACGAACCGGCTCCTCAATCCCTTTAATGTTCAAGTCAGTTTCAAAGCTTTCTCGTTGGCGACCAAAGGCATTACGCGATACTGTAATATCCATTAGTCCCAAATGTGCTTCTTCCTGTCCTTGAATCGTCTTGGCCAGTACAATCAATCCCGCGCAAGTGCCAAATACAGGCTTCCCTTGATTGGAAAATTGGCGTATAGCCTCTATAAAATCATACTTGCGCATTAGCTTACCGATAGTAGTGCTTTCACCACCGGGAATGATAAGACCGGACAGCTCATCGAGCTGTTCGATCTTCTTCACTGCTATACCTTCAGCACCCGCACGTTCAACACTTCGTATATGCTCAGCTACAGCGCCTTGCAGCGACAATACACCTATTTTCATGCCGGTCCCTTCTTTCTTACCAACCACGATCTTGCATGCGCTCATGCGATGCCAGTTTGGAAATTTCAATGCCTTTCATAGGAGTCCCCAAATTCTTGGACACTTCTGCAATCAGCTTGTAATCCGTATAATGAGTGGTCGCTTCCACAATGGCCCGCGCAAATTTCTCAGGACTATCCGACTTGAAGATACCAGAACCTACAAATACACCATCAGCGCCTAAATGCATCATCAACGCAGCATCTGCAGGTGTTGCTACACCGCCCGCTGCGAAGTTAACCACTGGAAGCTTACCAAGCTCATGCACTTCCAACAGCAGCTCATAAGCAACTCCGAGGTTTTTCGCTTCTGCATACAGCTCGTCCTTCGACAGGTTTTGCACCTTGCGAATTTGACCATTGATAAAACGCATGTGACGAACAGCCTCAACAATATTTCCAGTTCCCGGTTCACCCTTTGTACGGATCATAGATGCGCCTTCACCGATACGACGCAATGCTTCCCCTAGATCCTTGGCTCCACAAACAAATGGAACGGTGAACTCCCGCTTATCGATATGGAATACCTCATCCGCAGGTGTCAATACTTCGCTCTCATCGAGGTAGTCAACACCTAGAGATTCCAGTACCTTTGCCTCAACAAAGTGACCAATACGAGCCTTAGCCATAACAGGAATAGAAACAACCTTCATTACCTCTTCCACAATCGTAGGGTCAGCCATGCGAGCAACCCCACCCGCTGCACGGATATCCGAAGGCACTCGTTCAAGAGCCATTACGGCTGTAGCGCCTGCTGCCTCAGCAATTTTAGCCTGTTCAGCGTTCATGACATCCATGATTACGCCGCCTTTTTGCATCTCTGCCATACCTCTTTTTACACGCGAAGTTCCCGTTTCCATGTCGTTGCCTCCTGTAAGGGTTACGTTTAGATTTCTAACTTAAGATTTTACCGTACGAACGCCAAATACACAATCATTTCAAGTTGCAAAATAAGTAATGCAGAACAGGTTAGACCGGTTAGCGTTCATCTTTAGAAGAGATTTTTAATTCCCTGGAACAAATCGCCGAAGAAATCACCAATTGCCCGGAAAAGCATTCGGAACCAACCGCCCTCTTCTACTGCTGTAGTTGTAACCAAATTAACAGTTTTCGTCTGGCCTTTATCCACGCCATCCGTTTTGTATGTGTACGTAATCGTTCCGACTTTTGCCCCTTGCTTCAAAGGTGCCACGAGAGAGCTTGCTGGTGTTATATTCGTTGTAAAGGTTACCTTAGGATTGCTCGCACCCTTAGCCACGATAAAACTTACTGCATCTTTTGTGACGATCGGCACTTCTGTTTCCGTACCTTTGGTCACAGGCACATTCTCAACACCTTTAACCACCGTTTTTGGAGCAACAACCTGCTTCACTTCAAAGTTATCAAAGCCATAGTTCAGCACTTTAGCCGTCTCTGTAAAACGGTGTGCATCAGAGTCAGCGCCCATAACTACACTGATGAGACGCATTCCATTACGTTCAGCCGTACCTGTAAAACAGTTTCCAGCATTAGCCGTATGACCTGTTTTCATTCCGTCTAAACCTGGATAAGCGAATTTTCTAAAGTTAGTAATATTTTTGTTCGCTTCCAGCATCCAGTTATAGTTAATAATCGGTGCTTTATCGGTTGGACGGAATTTGTACGATTGAATTGTGGTAAACCGTGTATAATCTGGATGGTCCTTAATGATGTAACCTGCTAGAGTAGCTGCGTCTCTCGCTGTCATCACAGTTTCCCGGTCTGTGTCCGGTTGAAACCCTGCAGGCATATCCTTGCGATCCAAGCCAGTCGAGTTGATAAAATACGTATTTTTCATACCCATTTTCTGAGCTGTTTCATTCATTAGTTTCACAAAATCCTGCTCGGTTCCAGATACGCGTTCAGCAAGAGCTACTGTTGCATCATTGGCAGAACCTACTGCCATGGCAATATAAAGCTCTTCTACCGTATGTTGATCCCCTTGAGCCAAAAAAATACGTGATCCGATACTCTTAGAAGCATTCTCGTTCACTGTAACCTTATCCGTCCACTTAAGTTTGCCTTGCTTAACCTGCTCCGCTACGATGTACTCTGTCATCATTTTGGTCATACTGGCTGGCGGGAGCGGCTCATCTGGATTCATAGAGAGCAAAACCTGCCCAGTGGAAGGCTCAATCAAAATAGCTGAACGAAGTGCCAGACTAGGGGGGTTAATAGAACCTGTTCCCGTGATATTCGTTGCTTCTGTTGCCGCTCCAGCAGCAAAAGTAGCCACGCTTGAATCGAAATTGCCTACAACAGGCAAGGCCGACATATACATCATATTAAGCACCATGACTGCAGTCACACTCTTTTTAATCATGCTGCGTTTATTATTTTTCTTAAAATTGTTCGCTTTCAAATGAATACAAACTCCTCTCGTACCTCAACCCGAACCGCTATGCTATGTATAACGAGACGGTGGTTACAGCCTTTACTTGGCCAAAGAATTAATGTTTTAGTATTATACAATTTAGTGTCATTTCGTTTCCTAAGATATAGCTTGTCATGAGCATTCTGTGCCCGAATCTTCCTAACTGGTAGGAATCGTCCAAAATACCTAAGCGTCCTAATTCATCAATAACCTCATGAGAAGGCGGACACTTGTCTATTCTATCACAGGGGTATCTCTAAAAAAAGACAGGCAGAGCGAAATGCGCTCTGCCTGTCGTCAAGTCTATTACAGCCGAACTTTATAGAGAGTAGTTTGGTGCTTCTTTCGTAATCTGCACATCATGCGGATGGCTTTCGCGCAGACCTGCACCTGTAATACGGATAAAGCTTGTATCGTTACGAAGCTCCTCAATATTAGCAGTACCACAATATCCCATACCGGAGCGAAGACCGCCCAACAGCTGGTGAACAGTGTCGGAAAGTGGCCCTTTATAAGCAACGCGTCCTTCAATACCTTCTGGTACCAATTTCTTGTCGTCATCTTGGAAATAACGATCTTTACTACCTTGCTTCATCGCAGCCATAGAGCCCATACCACGATATACTTTGAAGCGACGTCCTTGATAAATTTCCGACTCGCCTGGGCTTTCTTCCGTACCTGCAAAAAGACTTCCCAGCATTACTGCAGAGGCCCCTGCCGCAATGGCCTTTGTAATTTCACCAGAGTATTTAATACCGCCATCTGCAATAATCGGAATATTATATTCACGTGCTACTGTTGCACAATCATAAATAGCTGTTATTTGTGGAACACCAATCCCTGCAATTACGCGTGTTGTACAGATAGAGCCTGGACCAATACCGACCTTAACGACCGATGCTCCTGCTTCAATCAATTCGCGCGTTCCGTCACCTGTAGCTACATTACCTGCTACAATCGTCAGATCAGGATATGTTTTACGCAACTCGCGGACTGCTTCAATAATGTTAATATGATGGCCATGAGCGGAATCCACAACAATCAAATCCACACCAGCTTTTACAAGTGCTTCAGTCCGTTCAAACGTATCCTTGGAAATGCCGACAGCCGCACCGACCAGAAGACGCCCTTGTGCATCCTTCGCTGCGTTCGGAAATTGAATAGCTTTCTCAATATCTTTGATGGTGATCAAACCTTTGAGGTAGTTCCCTTCATCGACCAGTGGAAGCTTTTCAATTTTATGCTTTTGCAAAATGACTTCCGCTTCCTGTAAAGTCGTGCCTACTGGTGCAGTTACCAGTTCTTCCTTCGTCATGACTTCACTAATTTTAAGATCAAAGTCGTGAATAAAGCGAAGATCACGGTTAGTAATAATACCCACCAGTTTGTTCTCTTCGTTTACAACAGGCACGCCGGAAATACGATATTTACCCATCACTGCCTCAGCATCGGACACCAAATGATCTGGAGTCAATGAGAATGGATTGGTGATAACACCGCTCTCTGAGCGCTTAACCCGATCTACCTCTACCGCTTGCTGCTCAATCGACATATTTTTATGAATAACACCAATACCGCCCTCACGAGCCATCGCAATTGCTAGCACTGCCTCAGTAACAGTATCCATACCAGCACTCATTAAAGGAATGTTCAGCTTCACGTTATCACTCAAACGAGTTGCTACGCTTACTTCTTTGGGCAGTACCACCGACTTACGAGGTACCAACAAAACATCGTCAAAGGTAAGGCCTTCCTTACCGAATTTATCTTCCCACACCAAGATGATCCTCCTTCAAAATGTTTAGTCTGTATTGGTCTTGTTGTCTGTCCGACATGGACAAATCAAGGCTCTCTGAAAATATATTATTGCAATCTTAGCAAAGCGGTATAGGGGTGTCAAGCCTTCATCAACAGCCCTAACCCGTAGTATTTCCCTGTACAAACAACTGTACTCCTACGAAGGACAACTATATAAACAAACGGCTTTAAAGGTACCAAAGGAGTAAGAATATAAATAAATTCACTTATATACAAAAAAGGATCATGATCTCAAAAAGATCATGATCCTTTTTACTTTTTGCTTGGCAACGTCCTACTCTCCCAGGACCCTGCGGTCCAAGTACCATCGGCGCTGGAGGGCTTAACGGTCGTGTTCGGGATGGGTACGTGTGGAACCCCTCCGCTATCGCCACCAAACATGAATTTGCTCCGCAAATTCTTCCGTAAGGTTATTCGGTTCATCACAGATTGTGTGAATGAATCGCCATACGCTTGTCGTATGTACTTCTACATACCTTCAAGGTG
>NZ_AMQU01000012.1:0-94044 GCF_000307675.1 Paenibacillus sp. ICGEB2008 | reverse complement strand
AAAGGATGTATCGGGTATTAGCTACCGTTTCCGGTAGTTATCCCTGTCTTGTGGGCAGGTTGCCTACGTGTTACTCACCCGTCCGCCGCTAGGTTAGTTAGAAGCAAGCTTCTAACTAACCCCGCTCGACTTGCATGTATTAGGCACGCCGCCAGCGTTCGTCCTGAGCCAGGATCAAACTCTCCATTAAAGACGTTACAAAGTAACGTCAACCTGTTTTATCTCCATCCACTCCAAGGAGAAGAACCGAAGATAAAACAATATAGAAAGAGCGATTAGCTCATTTTGAAACTGACGAGATAAAATATCTCTTTGTTGCTTCCATTTCATACAGCCAGATGGCATGTACCAAAATTTCAGCATTGGATTTTATAAATAAAATCCGTACTCACTCGTTGTTCAGTTTTCAAAGATCAAATTCTTTTTCACTGCGTTTTTCAGCAGCTATAAGATCATATCATGTTCATTTCAAAAATGCAAGGGTTATTTTTTTCTTTTTTTTTCGAAGATTGTTTCGCCCTGCTTATTCTCTTTTGAAACGGCTGTTTTATTGTCAGCTCAAATAATATACCACTTCGCTTTGCTGATTACAACATGTAAAAAATACCAATTAAAAAACCGCTAACTGATTTTTGAAAGTCGGCTCTACTACTGTATCCATCAAACTTTTGAATTTGTTTTTCTTCATTATAATTATCGTGAGTATTTGACTGGATCTATTGCACTTGAAAAATGCTTTTCATGCATAGCGATTAGATATATTACAGGCCTAGACTGGGCGATCAATAATGCAGGCGGCGCTTTAGAGCAAGCACCATTAGCTAAAGTCAGGGTAATGACCTTCCTTTTTGAGTACCATAAAAATTAATGCATTCAGGTGTATATTGGAACATGAAAATTGAGATCCAACAAATGCTTGCAGAGAATCAATTGTCAACGTTTCTTCAATAGTTGGTCTGAAAGCATTTCTGGCATACGGTGCTTACGTGGCATCAAAACATGCAATTCAAAGTCTTACCAATGCAACTGCGCTTGATTATGCAAGTCAAGGCATTCGTATCAATACTGTAGCTCCACGACAACCCAATAGGGCAGTTGAATATCAAGGAGTGCTAGCAGTTATGCTGTATTTGTACCAATTGAAGCCAGCTGGCGATTTCAAAAGTTGCAAAAGGTATTGCTTGGCTTCTCTCTGACGAAGCTTCCTATATAATATAATTGGATCTAAGTTAACGATTGATGGTGGCTTGATGCTTTTTAAAATTACTTCCCCCAATAAATAGCATCCTTTACATTCACATATACGCTTTCCCATCACCGTCTGCATCCCCCTATATCCCCCGTACCTCTGGATCAGTGCCAGGTTCGTCTTTTCTTCATCAGAAAAACGACCTTCTTCTATAGGCTGTCAGTCCGGTTATCCTCACTACATGCAGAAACGGGGATATGGGGCCATTAACAGAATCAAATCCGCGTCAGAAAATTCTTTTTAGAATGCACGCGGCAAAAGAGACTGTCCTCTGGACAGCCTCTTTTCTGTAATAGGTCTAACTCATTTAATTCGCTAGTCTGTAGGTTACTGATGGATGCCTGCTTTTATTGCTGGGTCAAGATGATAGGACCGTCTGCTGTAATTGCCAGCGTATGCTCGTATTGTGCCGACAAACCACCGTCCAACGTACGTGCGGTCCAGCCGTCCGCATCAATTTTACTGCGGTATGTGCCTGTGTTGAGCATCGGCTCAATTGTAATGACCATGCCCTCTTTCAAGCGTGGTCCACGGTGCGGAGGTCCGTAATGCGGAACCTGCGGTTGCTCATGCATTTCTTCCCCGATGCCATGCCCAATAAATTCGCGTACGACCGAAAAGCCTTCCGCTTCCGCGTAAGTTTGGATCGCATGGGAAATATCCCCGATCCGATTACCAACAACAGCTTGCTCAATCCCTTTATACAGAGACTCTTTGGTAACGTCCAACAGCTTTTGGGCCTGCTCAGACACATTCCCCACCGCATATGACCAAGCGGAATCTGCCAGCCAGCCATTCAGGTTCACAACCATGTCGATCGTCACGATGTCGCCGTCCTTCAATGGTGTTTTGTTCGGAAAACCGTGGCAAATCACATCATTAGGGGAGCCACAAGTTGCAAACTGGTAGCCGTTATAACCCTTTTGCTCCGGCGTTGCGCCATGCTTCTTCATAAATGATTCTGCAAAAGCGTCAATTTCCAGTGTCGTAATACCTGGTTTAATCATTTTAGCAATTTCCCGGTGGCAAGCAGCCAAAATTTCGCCGGCTTTTTTCATATTTTCAATTTGTTCTTTGGTTTTAATGATAATCATTAAATGTTCTCCTTCTTATCCATGTTCGTTCCACTTTTCACTGCTTCTTTTTTCTGCTTCTATTGTAACGCTAAAAGCAGTGAAATGGAACCGATGTCAATTGATACCGTTTACAAGGGCTTAAACGGGGTTTATAATACTCCATAATTTGTATACAAGTATGCAAAATTATTTGCAAGATAGGAGTATTCTATGAAATATCCAACAACCTGGTTACAGGGCGCATCGCTTGGAGAGAGGATTGCTTGCGAACTCCGACTTCAGATTATACGTGGTATGCAGACACCCGGCACTGTTCTATCTGAAAATCAGATTGCTACCGATTTTGGTACCAGCCGTTCTCCTGTGCGTGAAGCCATGAAAGTGCTCTCAAGCGAAGGACTTATCCGCTTGGAGCGCATGGGGGCGGTTGTGATCGGCATGACACCCGATGATATGGAGGAGCTATTCGACGTACGAATGCTGATTGAGCATTTTGTTGTTCAAAGGTATGTACATAGGGATAATACCATATTGGTAAACACTTTAAATCAGATGATCGACAAAATGGAAGTCGCTCTCAAGCACAGAGATATCGCTGAATTTTCTCTTCAGGATTTTAATTTTCATGAAGCTCTGGTTCTGGAAGCAGGCCATACCCGTATTCTCCATACCTGGAATGGCATGAGACAGTTGATCCTGACGGTTATGCTGGCTGCGACAGAACAACGTTTTGCGTCTAACATCGAAGAATCTCAAGTCACGATTCACAAGCACCGCACCTTTGCAAATGCTTTAAAACAAGGAAATGATCAAGAATTATCCCGACTCATTGAGGAACATTACCGAGACACTCGCAACGCGGTTAACGATAGCGTTTTGTCCTCCTATAGAAAGACATTATCCTAGCCGGAACATACCCGACAAAGAGCCAATTGTATCGCGTCTTTATGCCCACTCCAACTGACGCGGTTCTCTTTTCAGACTAGATTGTCGACAAGTATACAATTAACTATACATATTAGCACCTTTACTCTTTGAATGTTATGGAACCATCCTCTCCCTAGTCGCATTCGGTTTGATTATACTGCTGGATGTGTTAATTTAACGATAATAGCTAATAAGGTAAGTGAAGGGGAGAATGAATATGACCGAAACCCGATATATGATCGGCGTCGATATTGGCACGACCAGTACCAAGGCAGTGCTTTTTGAAGAAAACGGCAATATTGCCGCGCAGCATCATGTGGGCTATCCACTCCATACACCTGAGCCAGATGCGGCAGAACAGGATCCTGAAGATATTCTCAAAGCTGTCGTAGAGACGGTGCAAGAGGTCATGACACAAAGCGGAGTACCCGCCGAACATGTGCTGTTCGTCTCCTTTAGTTCGGCTATGCACAGCGTACTGGCGGTGGACAAGAACGGTAAACCACTGACCGCCTCCATCACGTGGGCAGATAATCGTAGTGCCAAATGGGCTGAAGCGCTCAAACATAAATACAATGGACACGATATTTACTTACGCACGGGAACGCCCATTCACCCCATGTCACCGCTGACAAAACTGATGTGGATTACACGAGATTTATCGGATGTAGCGGCCCAGACGTACAAGTTCATTTCTATAAAGGAATATGTCTTTGCCCGGTTATTCCACCAATATGTCGTGGATCACTCGATCGCCTCTGCTACCGGACTCATGAATTTGAAGCAGTTGGATTGGGACGAGGAAGCGCTCACTATTGCAGGTGTGACGAAGGAGCAGCTGTCCGAGCTGGTACCGACAACTCATGTGCTAAAAGGACTGGACGCAGCCTATGCACATGACATGGGCCTGCTGGAGACGACCCCTTTTGTGATCGGGGCCAGTGACGGTGTCTTGTCCAACCTCGGTGTGAATGCAATCAAACCTGGAGTTGTCGCTGTTACCATCGGCACCAGCGGAGCCATCCGTACTGTAGTTGATAAGCCTCTCACCGATGCCAAGGGGCGCTTTTTCTGTTATGCCTTGACCGAAAAGCTGTGG
This sequence comes from Paenibacillus sp. ICGEB2008, assembly GCF_000307675.1. Lineage (NCBI taxonomy): Bacteria > Bacillati > Bacillota > Bacilli > Caryophanales > Paenibacillaceae > Paenibacillus > Paenibacillus sp. ICGEB2008. The sequence continues at coordinate 89,693 of NZ_AMQU01000012.1, read as the reverse complement.
GTCATCGGCGGCCCGGTGAACAACGGCGGTATCGTGTTCCGCTGGATACGGGATGAATTTGCAGCCTCTGAGGTGGAAACTGCCAAACGCTTAGGAATTGATCCGTATCATGTGCTGACCCAAATCGCAGAACAGGTGCGTCCAGGCTCGGACGGTCTGCTTTTCCTTCCGTATCTATCTGGCGAACGCGCTCCTCTGTGGGACCCAAATGCGCGTGGCTCCTTCTTCGGCCTGTCCCTGCGGCACAAAAAAGAGCATATGATTCGCGCCGCACTGGAAGGTGTACTGTTCAATCTGTATACAGTCATGCTCGCTATGGAGGAAGTCATTGACAGACCGTCTGTCATTCACGCCACGGGTGGATTTGCACGCTCGGAGCTGTGGAGACAACTCATGGCAGATATTTTTGATCAGGAAGTCATTATTCCCGAAAGTCTGGAAAGCTCATGTCTAGGTGCAGCTATTCTAGGCTTGTACGCGTTAGGACGAATTGATTCGCTAGACGCAGTATCCGGTATGATCGGCACCACTCATCAGCATAAACCTGCGGCAGAGCACGTAGATATCTATCGCGATTTACTGCCGATCTATATTCGCATTTCACGTAAATTTGAAGAAGAGTTCAAGGATATTGCAGAATTTCAGGTCAAGTCCCTACAATCTTAAATTAGCGGAACCTGTTCTAACGTTGTTGCGTATTATCGTTTTATAAGGCCTGTCTATGTCAGTTGGATAGGATAAGAAGGAGGATTAGACGATGCTCAAAAAATTACTGCACCGCCTGCTACATTCCACCTCTCATTCCCATAAGCGGCGATACAGCAGCTCAGATCGTTATTACGACCGTAGACGCCATTCTTCATCAGACGGATACAAGAACAGCCATAACGGTCACCGATATTACAAGGATAAACGCCGTCACTACTCCAGTTCCTAGCCACACAACAAAAAGCAGTGGCGGAGTACAACGTAACACAAGAAGCAAGCCACAGGCTCCTTAAGCTTATAAAGCGAAGCCCCTTCTCATCAAGGGCCTTCGCTTTATTGTTGTGCGCCCTTCGTTACGCAGAGCAACATCAGTACATTTTACAGGAAATCGGCTATAACCGAAATTACAGAAATAGGGTTTTAGAGATAATCACCAACAAAATAAACAGTACCAGAATCGCTCCTACAGAGGTCCAGGCTCCTACGCCGCAACCCATACCGCCTACTCCACACATATGACTCATTTACAACACTCCCTTCGCTCATTTCAGGATCATTGTATGTAGACCTAGTCAAATGCGTAAGGGGCATTCCCCCATTTTTGCGGCGAATGCCTGTTTATTTTTAGGGATTAAAGTTATGGATTAACCTCTAACTGCAACAATGCTTCCTCCAACTCCTGCATAAACTGTCGACTATGTTCATAACGTGGACGAATTTGAAAAAGCCGCTCCAGTATATGACGCACAGGTTGACTCAGCATTAATTCTTCCTGCCAGCTTCCAGGGGGTTGATCCGGCTGAGGCTCATAATTGCTATACAGCATAAAAAGCATGAAATGCCCGACATCATACAAATCGCTGTAGAAGGCGACATCTTGTCGCTCAGGTGCGCGCTTTTCCAGCATGGCTTCGGTGAATACATCCTCCTGTCGTTCTCCCACGGCCAAAGCAAGCCCAAAGTCGATTAGGTACGGCTTCCCTTCGCGGTGAATTACGTTAGGAATACGGATATCGCGATGGATGTATCCCCGTTCATGCACATGCAGAACTCGCTCCATTAACTCTAAAATGTAGACGATACATTCCTGTTCCGTAAAGGAACGCTCCTGTTCAAAGATAAGCTCTTCCAAGGTCATACCGGAGACGTATTCCATGACCATATACATTCCGTCCGAATGTTGGTCAATTTCAAGCAACTTTGGAATAAAAGGGTGCTCCATCTTTCGCATTATGTGAGCCTCGCGCTGCAATAGCTGAACTGCCTGCGCTCGTTTGCTCGGTCTGGGCAGTTTTACCGCCACCTCCTGTCCGCTGTGCCGATCCAGACAGAGGTAGGTTAGACCATAGCTACCCATGCCTAAAAGCGAACGAACACAATAACGTCCGCTCAGCAAATCACCAGGCTGTTTGGGATAATCTATCCATGATTCATAAATGTTCCGCAACCAAGCAAACATACTTAGATCCCTTCCTATACATGCCGCAGCCACATTTCCTATGCGACTTGTCCTCGTATTTTTGTATTCCGTTATTATATCATCCACGCCAAAAGACCATCAGAGCCGGGTAGGTCTGATGGTCTTATTAGACAAGATAATGATCGTTATGCCTCTCTGCGGCTACGTGGTGTCAGACCGAGCCAGGACAACAGCGAACTGCGCGTTTTGCGTTGCCGGCCCTGATAGGTACGTAGATTAGTGATTAACTGCCGATCCCGTTCTTCCTCGACCCTTTCTTTCATCCAACGTTTATGGTCCTCTAGTTGGTTAGATAAGCTAACATTCTTCTCCACCAAACGGCTGTGCTCTGCTTCCAGTTCCTCCAAACGGCTCCGCATTTCCAACAAAGCGGTTTGCACCATATCCTGCATCTGCGCCAGTTCTTGTGGCTCTACGGACTCCTGCGTTTGTACGGATACAAGTGCTTGCTCCAATCTATACTCCATGGTTGGGGTCAAAGTCTGGAACTGTTCCTGCGACTGCATGGGTTCCTCTGATAGCTCCTGAACATTCATTTCATCCTCTATCTCTGTCAGCTCAACCATAGCAGCAGCTTGCTCCTGCATGACCGTCTCTTCTCTACCCTCAGCCGCCGCCATTATTTCTTGCCAGGTTGCGGTCAGTGACTCAGCATCCGAGATGGGTGGCAAGCGGAATTCTTCATCCTCCAATTGGAAGGGAGCGGTTATTCTCTCAAGTACCACCTGAACGGATTGCTCCATTGTCATATGCTGCTCACGCAACGCCCTCCGCATCACCTTCAAGCACTCAACATCCTCTGCACTGAACATTCTTGACTGATTAGTGGAACGTTGAAACACATATCCCTGTTCCTCCAGCGCCGCTGCATATTTACGAAGGGTACTCGCCCCGATTCCCAGTTGCTTTGCTGCTTCCGTCGTCGACTTGCTTTCTTCCATTTAATCATTACCTCCCCGGATGGTATGGAAAGAAAAAGCTTGTATATGTAGGATTCGCGGAAACCATTGGAAATCCTTTGGCAAAATAGTTCTAATATTGCAGACTGCTAAGAACCTTTGTCATAAACGAATAATTTAAAAACATACAAGAAGCGACATCGCTAAGAATGCTCCTGCACTGTATACTCTTGAGACTCGTTAAGAAACGTCACATAAATGTCATGCCCCCAATATTATTATGGCAACTTTTCTTCCATTAATATGGCTCGTGTTATGATTTATACGGAAACCACTTATAAATAAATAGATACCTTACATCCTGTCTTCCAATAAAAGAATATGGATAATATACACTTATTCTTTGATTAATCCTAAATTTCTCCCCCCCTATTCACCGTTCTTTTTTAATTTATCGGAATGAGGACAAAAAAATGGATATTTTCAAAAGATCAGCAATATGTTATGTTATGTAACGTAAAATGGATTTCAGGCATAATTTGTAGCATATTAACGTTCGTTGGAACGAGGAGGAAACATAAATGAAGGGGAAGGCAAGGAAAGTAGCGATTGTCGGCGCGGGAATGGTCGGTTCGAGCTGTGCCTACTCAATGGTCAATCAGTCCATTTGTGACGAAATCATGATGATTGACCGCACGTATGACCGGGCTTTGGCCCATGCACTGGATCTGTCCCATTGTATGGATTTTACGTCTACACGCACCAAGGTCCGTGCAGGCACATATGCAGACTGCACGGATATGGATGTTGTGATTATAACGGCTGGGTCCAATCCTAAACCGGGTCAAGACCGCCTATCTGTATTGGACGATGCCGTGCATATCACCAGAGAGATTGTAACAGCTATTATGGAGGGCGGTTTCGACGGTATTTTCGTTATTGCCGCTAATCCTGTCGACATTGTTACTTATCTGGTGCAGAGTATATCCGGTCTGCCGCGCAACAAGGTGATCGGCACGGGTACCTCTATCGACTCATCCCGGCTCAAGACGTTGCTTTCTGAGGTGTTTTCCATAGATCCACGCAGTGTACAGGGGTATGCCTTGGGCGAGCATGGCGAATCCCAATTCGTGGCCTGGTCGCACGTTACGATTGGCGGCAAGCCGCTCTTGCACATTTTGCGTCAGCATAAGGAACGATTCAGACACGTTGATCTGGATGACATCGCCCGTAAAACAAGGGATGCCGGTTGGGAGATTTTCACCCGCAAAGGTGCCACTTATTTTGGTATTGCCAATGCGCTGGCGTACATTACCCGTTCCATTTTGAATGACGATGGTAAAATTATAGCGATCTCTGCCGTATTGGACGGCGAGTACGGACACACTGATGTCTGCACGGGCGTTCCAGCAATCATCGGCAGTAGAGGAATTCAGGAGGTCATCGAGCTTGAGCTGAGTCCAGAAGAACAAGCCAAGTTTGACGCCTCTTGCCGCCTGATCAGCGATAATATTCGTGCTATTTCAGGCTTAGTGTAAGCCCATAGAGTAAGTGTCTTATTCAGAACACGAACCTGCAGCACAGCAAAAAAGCTCCTTACCCTCTTTTTAGGGAGCTTTTGCAGTTTCCACATTTCGTCTTATATCTCTTTATAACGAAATATCATCAGGCCAGCAAACGCAAACACGACAAAGCTACCCAGTACCACCATCAAAAGTGTATCCGTTGGCACCATGAACGCCCCGAAATTGTCTCCCCCACTCGGCATCATCGCCAATAGAGGCTGTGTCCATGGATAGTATGGACCATAGGTCTGAGAGTTGGCGACCAGCATATTGGGCACGGTGAAGACGAAATTCAAAGCAAGCGGTGCAGCAAAGCTAGACCACAAAAAGGACACCATCAGCTGCAGGGCAGCCAGCGGCAGACAAGCGACCCAGCCTGCAAGCAGGCTTTGGGCGATCACGGCCCAAGGGATCGGTCCGTTCATCCCCTGCACAGCTCCAACACCCAGCAGCGCTCCTCCAAACAGCAGCTGAGTCAGTCCGACCATAGCCATGATGATGGTCAGCTTGGCTGCGTACAACCCCGTGCGAGACAACGGCAATGACATCAGTTGCTTCCAGCCGCCGCCCCCATGCTCGAATCGGCAGACTAGAGACCCAAACACGGCGGTCAGCATCGGCAGAAACAGCATCGCATGTATTGTAAGCATAGCAGCCAGCAGCAACAGCCAGTTTCCTCCCGGATTCGCCAGCAAACCAATCAGGACGGCAATCGCTGGACTGACGAGCGCGAGCAGCCAGACGGGCGATTTTGCTATTTTCATGCGTTCGACAGAAAGTAGCCGCACGTATCCTCCAAGCATTACGCCACATCCTTTCGACTAAAATGAGCTGCAGTCAGCAGGCTGAGAATTGCACCTGTTCCGCATCCGATGGACGCAAATATCCACGCTTGTGGCGCAACCCATGCGAATTGCGGCCAAGCCAGCGGAAACCATTCGGACAACTGGGAAGCAAACAAGCTCCCAATGCCTAACGTAATGCCCAGTGTTACAGGTAGCGCTTGATTATGGAACGTGACCGTTAGCCACAACAACAATACGAGTATAGGCAACGTGCCGCCCAAGGGCCAAAATCCGAGCCGCAGTAGCTCCCCTATCGGTGCAGGCTCTCCCCCAAAGCCAAGAAGCATTCCTAATGTCCAAGTCCCAATCGTCAAAAGTAGACAGGACACGCATAGCATTCCAATGGCTAATGTTAGCTTTGCCATATAAACACTAAATTTGGAAATAGGCAAAGCCAGCAGCTGCTTCCAGGAGTTAGATGTATGCTCCACATTCGCCAACATGGAAGCGACCATCGTAGCTCCAAGCACCAGCGCAAGGGGGACAAACAACGCGATGTTATCCATCAAGCTTTCCCATAAGCGACCCTTATATCGTGGAATCAGATAGTCATAGCGGAGTCCGAAATTCAGTCCCTGCATGGCCACCAGCCCAAGAGGACCGAGGAATACCAGGAACCAGATTCCCTTTCTGCGTGCTTTGAGCAGATCCGCTGTCAGCGCTCGCCGCATCATAGGGAACCCCCTCCTTTGCCCACCACCTGCATGAACATATCCTCCAGCGATTTGCGGCGTTCCTCTACACGATATACAGCATGTGTGTTTTCCACCAATCTTCTGACCAGCAGCGCAACAGCCGCATCATTCATGTTGTCAAAATTCAGTGCTGACCCATCCTTCACTGAATGATAGCCCTGTTCACGTGCAATCAATTGGGCTGCTTCGGGTTCCGATACTACAATCCGAATCCCCCCTGCGGACTCCTGTCGAAGATTGTGAATCGTATTTTGGAAGACTAGTTGCCCTTCACGAATAATACCGACGGTATTAGCCATATGCTCTACCTCACTCAGCAGATGGCTGGATACCAGTACAGTGATCCCCCGCTGCTTGGGCATCGCCTGTATCAATTCGCGTATTTCTTGAATGCCCTCGGGGTCCAAGCCATTCGTGGGCTCGTCCAGAATTAGCACTTCGGGATTGCCGAGCAGGGCTGCTGCGATACCAAGTCTCTGCTTCATGCCCAGCGAGTAGCCTTTAACCGAGCGTTTGGCGTGCTTGGTCAGGCGAACGACCTCCAATACTTCCGCAATGTTCTCTTTCGGTACATTCAAAATACGACGGATAGCCTCCAGGTTTTCGATGGCGTTCAAATGACCATAATATGAAGGATACTCTACCAACGAACCGACTTTACGCAAAATATCGAGTCTATGTCTGCGGATATCTTTGCCGAATATACGGATCGTTCCTCGAGTTGGGCGAATAAGCCCAAGCAGCATGCGGATTGTTGTCGTTTTCCCTGCTCCATTGGGACCGAGAAATCCGTAAATATCTCCCCGTGCTATTTTCAGGTCCAGCTGATTAACCGCGGCGCGGCCTTTGTATATTTTGCTGAGACTGTTCGTTTCAATAATTGTTTCGTTCAAGTTCCTCACCTCGACACCTATCGTAACGTGCCAAGTTTAAAGCCAAGGGAACTCTGAGTTTAAGTTTTGTTTAAAAAACGGATTTGTGTCCCGGCTGATGAACTAGAAATCTCTCTCTCCAAATTCATTTCGCGCGCCAAGAGCTCTGTAATCGCCAAGCCAATTCCAGCTCCTTTTTCACTGGATTGCTGCTCCATTCCCGGGCCTTTATCTGCAATGACCAATGCCTCTCTCCCGTTATCCCTCTGTACTTGAATGCCGATATATCGACCGGAGGCGGCATGCCGAACTACATTTTGAAAAAGATTGTCCAGCAGACGGCGAAAGCCTTGCTCATCGACATTCCATACCAAACTATGCTCAGGCAGGTCGATATCCACTTCAAAGCCTTCCTTTTCCCACACTGGGTACCAGCTGGCTGCACACTCGCGCACCAGCCGCAAGATATCACGCGGCTCGTTATTCATGGTGTATTTGCCACTGGATAGCAGATTATAGGTTAGCAAGTTGTCGATCAGACTCCCAAGGTCCTTTAACTTATTTTCCATCAGTGTAATCGACTGCTTCCCTTTGCTGCTGAGATTTTCCGCATCCAGGGTATACAGATGGCTGCGCACAACCGTAAGTGGTGTTCGAATATCGTGTGACAGATCGGCGACTAGTCTCTTCCGCAGTTCCTCCTCCTGACGCTCACGTCCTCGACTCTCTGCCAACTGTTCAACCATCCGATTAAACGACTCTTCCAGTTTGCCGATTTCATCCGGGCGTCCGGTAGCAACGAGGATGGGCAATCCATCCTCTCCTCGCTGTGACATGGCGGCCTGAAGCCGCAGCAGTCTCCGCCGAATGCCTCCAAAAAACAGAAGCGATACGAATATAAAAGCCCCCAGAACCAATAGAATAAAAAGGAGATAATACATCAACATGCCATTGTCACTAGTCGGATGTTCAAAGAACGAACGAGGCACTTTTAATACCATATAGCCCTGATTCACATCATCCTTGCCCCCGCCAATAAAGGCCACGACCGTAAACGGCCCCTCAGAGCTGGCTTGCTTCATAAAAGCTATAGCTTGCGCCGCACTCCATTGTTTTGGAATGGTAGGTTGTGTCGGTAGCTCCAGTCTGGTTAACCCTGCGGTATCGACCCAAAATATTTGTGAATCTGGGAACATATCCTGCTGTATTTTGCGCAGATGGGCTGAAATTTGCTCTGGACTAGCTCCCTTCAAGGCGATAGCTTCTCGATGCCAGCTATGTTCAGTTTGGGTCGTAGAGGGATAGTAAGGATTCTTAGGCTTGATATCCGTCTGCAAATTCAACAGTATGCTATATATCAAGGTTGTAACAGGCAATACAATGGGCAACAGCATCATAGCCAACACAATAATGACCAAATAGCGGAACAACAGTGAATTACGAAACCGCCCTCTCTGAGCTGGACGGGAACTGCGACGCCACCATGCCCACCTCTTACGCATACCGCTCATTATGCTTTCACCCGATAACCTACACCACGGATCGTCTCAATGATGCGGGGTGCCGCAGGATCAATCTCCAGCTTTTCCCGCAAGTGCCGAATGTGTACCATTAAGGTTTTGTCTCCGTCGATATACGGATCTCCCCAGACTGCCTCATACATTTGTTCCTTCGTCATAATCTGGCCCAAATGCCGCAGCAAATAAGCAAAGATATGATACTGCTTTCCTGTCAGCGTAATTTCCTCCCCGGTATCACGATTCACAATACGATTATCTGGAGGAAACACAGACAGATGCCCCAGTTGTAGAGATTCTTCGGACACACTTCCTGAACGCCGCAGCAAAATCTCCATACGTGCTATGAGTTCGTCGGGGTGAAAGGGCTTTGTCACATAATCGTCAGCAAAATCCAGTCCTTGTAACTTATCATCAATGGACGTACGGGCAGACAACATGAGGATGGGAAGCTCCGGGTACTCTTTCTTGAGCCGCTTCCCAATGGTGAACCCATCCAGGCCGGGTAACATCACATCCAAAATCACGAGTCGGCACGCGCGAGCTGCTTCCACAGCTCCATCCCCACTGCGAAGCCAGGTTACAGCGTAATTCCGCTCTTCCAAATACTGATGCGTCCAAGCACCAATATCTTGATCATCTTCGATGTATAGCACATTTGTTTTCATCATAGACACCTACTTATCGTTTTTCTTTTATGTAATGGGCATTATAGCAGTTATGGTACATAACCCACTTAAAAAGGTTAATAACTACCTTATACGACATACGCTTCACAATTTCAAATTTGAATGCAGGTGAACAAGGAGGCCTATCTGATGCTGCTGGAAGCGATATACCACCACCCGAAACGTAATTGGGCTTTTGGTTATGATGATGAAACGATAATTTTACGGCTCCGTACAAAGAAAAATGACCTGACTGCTGTTCACGTTCTTACCGTAGATAAGTACGACTGGGATCGTACTCGGCAGCTTATTCCGATGTCTAAATTTGCCACCGATGGCAGGTTCGATTACTACGAATGTACTGTAAAGCCTACTCACCGTCGGCTGAAATATGGATTTTTGCTGGAAGATGGCGAGGAACGAATTTGGATGAACGAGAACGATTTCACCACCGAGGAACCCCAAAATGCAGACAGTCTGTTTCAATACCCGTTTCTAAATCCGATTGATATATTGAAGCCACCTGCATGGGTGAAGGATGCTGTTTTTTATCAGATTTTCCCGGAACGCTTTGCCAACGGCGACCCCTCCATTAGCCCGGAAGGTGCTGAGGAATGGGGTGGCACACCGCAAAGAGACAATTTTTTCGGTGGCGATCTACAAGGGATTCTCGATCATCTGGATCATCTAAGCGAGCTAGGGATCAACGCCATATATATGACCCCTGTCTTCAAGGCGACGACCAATCATAAATACGATACCGAGGATTACATGGAGGTAGATCCGCACTTTGGGGACAAGGAGATATTAAAAAAACTGGTCGAGGCCTGCCATGAGCGGGGAATCCGGGTACTGCTGGATGCGGTGTTCAACCATTCAGGACGTACCTTTAAACCGTTCGTGGACGTACTGGAAAAAGGCGAAGCCTCGCCTTACAAGGACTGGTTCCATGTTCATAGCTTTCCGCTGGAAGTGGTCGATGGCACACCGACCTACGATACATTCGGGCTTGAACCGATGATGCCCAAGCTGAACACGGAACATCCTGAGGTAAAAGAATACCTGTTGAATGTGGCAAAGCATTGGATTGAAGAGATTGGTATCGACGGCTGGAGACTGGACGTGGCAGACGAGGTGGATCACGCCTTTTGGCGTGAATTCCGTACGACAGTCAAGCAGGCTAATCCGGAGGCGTACATTTTGGGCGAAATGTGGAACGAATCATCAGAATGGCTTCAGGGTGACCAGTTCGATGCGACGATGAATTATCCGTTCACCTATGCGGTGAATGATTTTTTCGTCAAAAAAGTGACCGATGCCCAGAGCTTTGCCTTCGCTATTGGACGCCAGCTTGCCCGCTATCCGCAGCAGGCATCCGAGGTTGCCTTTAACCTGCTGGATAGCCATGATACACCGCGCCTACTGACGCTGTGCGGGGGCGACAAGCAACTGATGCGGCTGGCTGCTTTGTTCCAGTTCACGTATATGGGCGCGCCCTGCATTTTTTACGGCGATGAAATCGGCCTGGATGGAGATGCCGATCCAGCTGCCGCCAGTGCATGGAGTGGGATACCGACAAGCAGGACCACGAGCTGTTCAACTTTTATCGTGAGATGATCGCTCTTCGCAAGGCGCACCCTGTCCTTCGTGATCAAGGAAGCATCACTTTCCTGGAGGCACAACCGGAGGGCGCTTCACTCGCCTACGAGCGGCGCAGCGACGAAGAAGTGCTGCTTGTGCTATTCAACCGTTCCGATGAGCATCACACTTTTGAACTGTCTATTCCAGAGCAGGAATGGGAGGTAGCCTTTGGCGAAAGCCAGTGGTCCGTAGGACCGGAGGGGCTGCATGTCGAGCTTCCACCCTACGGATACGCTGTGCTGAAGGCAGCACCTGCCCGGTCAGTAAAACCTGCTTAAGATGGTGGTGTGAAGACGAGAAGAAAGGCATAAGTTATGTAGGCGCGGATGCTGATGAAAGCACCTGCCGACTATGGCAAAAAACGAGATCGCCGGGAACAAGTTATCTAACTTATTCCCGGCGATCTTTTTACGTTGAGGACATAGCTCTTTGTACAAGCTGATTATTTATTTTTGACATCTGTTCTTACTACCCCAACATCCGAAGCATTGATCGAAATGGGGTTACCGCCTTGTCCTGTGTGAGCTGATGAAGATTGTCTAACATCCACCCTAATTCTTTTGCCCTTAAAGCCTGTTCGTCTCCTTTTTCCCAATGCCATGGCCTCCTTAAGTCTTCGTGGCTTTATAAACCTCTCAATTACGACCTAGCTGTGAAGAGATATGCTATATGCATATGCCACTGAAGAAAACAGGTCCCGGCGAATATCAGGTCATAGTGAAAAGAGGCTATAAAATACCTTCATCCACGCAAAAAAACCGCTTCAAATAAGATAACCTTGAGGCGGTTTTTGAATACCTGCCTGAGCCAGTACAGCAGTCTAGGCAGGTAGCGTCTGTGTTTTCAATTGCACGTACAACTGGTGTGTCACCTGCTGCGGCTCAATACCCAACTCATCTTCCAGTAAGCTGACGAAACTTTCATAATGCTTTTGAGCAGCTATATACTCTCCCAGCTGGGCATAAGCAGTCAGCAGCAAACCGCAGATATCATCTGAATAAGGTTCACGCTGCTGTAGGTTGAGCAAGCGTTGGACGGACTGCCGGGCACGACCTGAACGGAGCTCTTCTCTAGCCAGTTCTGAAGCACATGCCAGATACATATTGCGCAGCTTTTCTCTTTTTGCATACGCCCATGGGTAATCGTGCTCCTCCAGATAATTGCCACGGTACAGAGCCAACAGGCTCTCGATACGCGGCGTACCACCGCTGCCAGATGCCGCCCATTCGGAAATTCCCCGCTCGAATAGCTCCACATCTGTAACCCAGCCATTACGGTTCAAACGATAGCGATCCAGATTGTACTCCAGCTTCGTATCTTGCATCCGTTCTTTCAGCGCCTTGCGAATTTGGTAAATGGACGTGTGTAGATGAACAACAGCCTTGTCCAAATGATATTCGGGCCACAGCGCATCCAGCAATTGCTCCTTGCTAACCCATTCCCCTTCATGGTGTAGTAAAAAGGAGAATAGCTCCTGCGACTTTAATGTACGCCATTTGAATGGCTTTGCTCCCACGGCTCCTTGTCCATCCTCCAAAATTTCAAGCCTTTGAAAACAACGTACTTTGGGTAATTGCTCTGCTGCGACGACCGAGCTGGAAGGACGGGAATCTGCCAGCGTGGCTACAATCCGATCCAACGTTTTATTAAGCCGCCGGGCATGAACAGGTTTTAACAAGTAATCCAGTGCTTGCAGTTCGAATGCTTCAATAGCATATTCCGAGTACGCAGTCACAAAGACGATATGAATATGCGAGTCCAGCTGTTGAATCCACTCGGCGGCCTCCAGTCCGTTCATCTCCGGCATTCCGATATCTATAAAAACAATATCCACACGTTCTGCCGCCAGATGATCCAACCCAGCTTGTGCAGACGTATATTTGCCCATGACCGTTAATCGTCCGTCCGCCTCCAGCAACCGTTCCAAGTAGGTTAGTGCCGACCTCTCATCATCAATCAATATCGCCTTCATCTGTGTCCGCGCTCCCTTCCTGCTGCAACCATCCATTACAATGCTTCATGACCAAGCTGTCTGCTTTACCATCCGATTTTTAATTTCTTATATTTTATATATCGTATAAACTCGGGCGCGACATTAGCTTTTTTCGGCAGATGCACTGTATTTTTTATTCATTCACTAGGGCGAGATAAGGTCATTTCCGGCACACGGAAGCTTACCGTCGTCCCTTGCATAGGATTGCTTTCAATCTGCAATCCTTCTCCATACATATGGATCAGACGGCGATGGATATTACGCAGCCCCACACTGGAGGATACATGCTCCTCCGACAGTAAGTGTCGCAGTCGCTCTGGCGGAATCCCTACGCCGTCATCGGTCACGCTGACCACAAAATCGGCTCCAGCCTCTTGTACAATCACCCGCACCGTTCCACCTGTGGCCCGCTGCATCACACCATGCCGTATCGCATTCTCCACGATGGGCTGAATGCTTAATGGCGGGATCAGCGACCGGATGTTCCTCCCTACCTCTATAGTCACCTGCAAACGTTCTTCAAAACGGGCTTTTTCCAATGCCACATACGATTCTACCAATTCCAGTTCCTTGCATAGCGGAACTGTATTCTCCCTGTTCTGAAAATCAAAGCTTCCCCGCAAATACTGGCTCAGCTCCATAAGCAGCTCCGCTGCTTTGTCCGGGTCTACCGCTACGGTCGAAACAATGACATTTAATGCATTGTACAGAAAGTGCGGCTTGATTTGTGCCTGTAAAAAGGCCATTTCCGAACGCACCGCTTCCTCTGCCGAATGGCGCATGTTCAGGAGGGTGCGCACACGCGCCTTTAATTCCTCAGCATCAACAGGCTTACGTAGAAAGTCATTGGCTCCAGCCATGAAGCCTGCACGGATATCGCCGGGCAGGTCGCGTGCCGTCAGCAGCAACACGGGTAGTTCGGAGAGAGAATACCGTTCGCGAATCCGTCGGCACAGCTCAATACCGGACATTTCTGGCATCATCCAGTCCGTAATGACTAGGTCAAATCGGGTACGGCTATTCAGCAGCTGAAGCGCCTCCTCAGCATGTTCCACAGCCACCACACTACAACCTGTGGTGTATAACAGTTCCTCCAACACCCGAAGGTTAACCTCATCATCATCTACAGCCAGCACTCTGTAAGGAACATTCCTCACTTGCTCCAATCCATCTTCTTCAAGCGGATTCACATCCTGACTCGAGGTCACACCAGGCTGCAATATAACCTCAGACAAAACATTTTTTTGAGCTTCATGTGCCGACGTACCAGTCTCCGCTAAGGGCAGTGTAAAATAAAAGGTCGAACCTTTACCCAATCTGGACTCTACTCGGATATGGCCTCCATGCAGCTCCACCAGACGACGGGTGATGCCTAACCCAAGCCCAGTTCCACTATATCCTTCGTCCTCAGCATTCGCCCCTCGGTTAAAAGGTTCAAATATGTGCAAAAGATGGTCTGGGGCAATACCTGGTCCGGTATCCTTCACACTAATTTCCATTTCGCGGTTCCTGGTCTTGGCAGAGATTACGATTTCGCCTTCCTCCGTAAACTTCATCGCATTCCCCAATAAATTGTATAAGATCTGATTCAGGCGATGTTCATCTGCATCCACCTTAGGCAACGAATTAGGCCATTCTTTGACGAATTGGAGCTTTTTCTTACCTACCGAATGACCCAATACCTCCAGCACAGAGTTCACTGCAGCTTGTACGTTTACAGGCCGGCGGTTTAAGGCTAATCTTCCATTTTTCAAATTAGAAAAATCCAAAATATCGTTAATCAAATAGGAAAGCCTGCGCCCTACCTTCGCAATCAAGGCCAAATTGTGCTTTTGCGGCTCATTGAATTGTGTCCCATAGCGGTCTAGCATGGATTGAGCGATATTAATAATTCCATGTAGAGGAGTACGCAGCTCATGTGACGTGTTCGCCAGAAATTCGTCCTTTAACCCATCCAAGGTTAGCAAACGTCGTGACAGGTTCTCAACCTCCATGAACGAATGTACAAAACGTTTGGCCAGCAACAGCGTTTGAGCCAATACGAATATGAGCATTTCATAGGCTGTTACCCCACGTACATCTCCCCATCCCAGAACATACACAAAACTGGTCACCACAATCATAAGAATGCTCATAATACTAATGACTAGCAGTGCAGCGTCGTCCGTCCGTTGAACAAGTCCACGAATTAGGATCAGTAATACATATCCCACACTGACTACACCAAAAAGAAGGATAAACGTTTCAAAGGATGAGAGTACCAGTGTAGGCAACAATAGCCCCATACCCAGCATCAGTGCGGTTGTAATACTATAGAGACGCAGCACGATCCGATTCATAACAATCTGTGTCGTAAGATGAACATACCGAATCAGAAAATAGTAGAACAGCGTCGAAGAGAACGATTGAATTTTCAATATCCATTCATAAGGCAAATCCGGCATTCCCCAGACTAGCAGCTTCTCTCCATGTGTCAGAATGTAAAATAGTGCCGCGACGCAAAAGCATGCTAAGTAAAGCAAGGCCTTCTCTTTTTTACGTAAAAGGTACAGCATGATAAAAAATACAGTAGGGATAAAAAATCCTGCGACTAGTACGGTGTCCTCCGCCATCGCTACTTCCCGGCTATGCGTAATACTGGCATAATCCCCAAACAGCAGCGGATAAATGATCCCCCCAGAGGAATAGCTATAATTAGCCACATGCACGGTAATATCAGCCGAATGTCCATCTACTGCAGCAAATCCAACAAAGGGGGCGTTGCCCTGCTTGCCCTTGTCGGCCGAAACGGAGGGAACACCACTCGCACCCACCTCTGCTCCGTTAATCCATACTCGGCTGGAGTTGCGAATATTTTGCATATGGATGCCGTACAGATTTTCCACTTTTTCAGGCAACAGTACACGAACATGATAGGTTCCATATCCAGTCGCCTGTCCCCCAGGCATCCACTGATTCCATCTACCAGGCACATTCACAATTTTGGCAGAAGATCCAGTGCCTAATCCCAATTTGGAGGAGTTTTGACGATTTCCCCAATCCTGATATCCCGTTTCCTGAAAAGATGAAGGCTGCAAAAGCTGATTAGGATAAAACTCCCACTCTCCTCCCAACTGTACAGCACCTTCCTTGTCGGGGTCCCAATTACGCAAATCAATAACACCGTTGTGAGCTTTCCAATGACTGTTTCCGGATAATACACCCGACACTAACGGATATACCGGCAACGCAACCGCAAGCAGAAGTATAATAAAAAATAAAACACCCTGTTTTTTCATAAATCCCCCGCTCTTTTCAATAACGTCTATCTTTTTGTATCGGTTATTCTATCCAGCTACATTAGAAGCGTTGTCCACACAAAAAGGGACGCCCGCTGCAGATAAAATCTGTGCGGAATCGTCCCCTTCTATACATCCTTGCACTTCCTATATTCCCCTTATTAAGGAATTATAACGTCATCAATACTACCGCCAGGAATCGAGCCTGAATCATCTCCGCTGCTATCGCTCGGTGGCGTTGCTTCACCACTGCTGTCGCTGCTTCCTGTTCCACTGTTATCGCTCGGCGGTGTTGCTCCACCGCTAATGTCGCCGCTTCCTGTTCCGCTATTATCGCTTGGCGATGTTGCTCCACCACTGCTGTGGCCGCTTCCTGTTCCGTCGCTATCGCTTGGCGGTGTTGTTCCACCACTGCTGTCGCTACTTCCTGTTCCGTCGCTACCGCTTGGCGGTGTTGTTCCACCACTGCTGTCGCCAGTTCCTGTTCCGCTGCTATCGCTTGGCGGTGTTGCTCCACCGCTACTTTGTTGCTGGCTGGCTATAAAATCTTTATACTCCTGAATCGCATCTTCCAGATTCATATAATTTTTCTTAACTTCCGGCATAGGATAATACGGGTCCAGACGATTGAATGCATCCACTACTCTGTGAAAGTAGACCGTCGTAGGATCTGTACCATTTACTGTAAGCAGATTGTTCGCAATGTTCTTAAGCTCTTGGATATCAAGATCAGTTACGATCCATTTGGATTGATAGTTCGAAAGCGCTGTAATCAAATCTGTGTTAGCTTGGTCTACCTGAAGCTGTGTAATATCCGGAGTATTAAGCACAAGGTTTGCCTGATTAATTTGCCCTTGAAGCTCTTCGTTATCTTGTTCGGTATAATGACGGCCGAACGTCTGAACTTCATTATTAGCAATACTTATGTTGAAATTTAACAACATGGTATCCACTGCTATTGGTGCAGCATACTGGCTCTGTACTTGTTGCAACTCCTCGTATACAGGAACAACGTCTTGTAATTCAAAGCTGGACAAACCTAAGAAGATAGAGGCATGCTCTGAAGCAGAAGACAAAGCTTGCTGGGCTTCAGCACTTAATGCGCCTGAATTTTGCATCAAAATTCCATTGATCGCTGTCTGCATTTCTATGACTTTATCTCTCAATTGTAGTCTTTTCTCGTTATATTTTTCAATATAGGTCCCTTTAGCCTGACTTAATTGATTATAAGAGATCACCAATTGTTCCTCAGGAGTAAACGGCATAATGAGTGCAAAGTGGGCTTGTACTGTTTGTTGTTCTAAAAGCATCATTTCCGTATTCAAGTAATTACGAGCCACAGGGTCAGACAGCAGTTTGAGTTGAACATCTTGAACCAGCTGCTGCAGTTTTTCCCGAGTTGTAGCAGGCACTGGCGCAGTGAATTCCGTAAGCCTTTGACTCAGCTCCATGTTCAAGTTCAATACATCCAGCTGCGTCATAGCGGTGTGCATCTTCTCTGTATATTCCTGAATGAGGTTGTCTAGCTCAGTATTTTGAGAACCACTCTGATCGTAGATAACCTGCGCTTCTTGTAAAGTATTTTTAAGCACTGAGAAGTCCGCTGCTTGCAGTGCCAGGAATGATTCTGTGGCACCTTCTATTTTTTGTGTCCATTCCTCCAACTGCTCAGTTGTAGATAATGGATTCAGATATACTTTTGATCCTTCCCTCACTATGGACTTGTAACGCGCTTTGTCCGTTTTCAAATTCTCCACACGATCCGTTACATCGAGAAAATGCAGATAGGCATCTCTGAGTTTTACTGATGCTTTGTATACCTTGATTACTCGACCCAAGCTTTCTACTTCCCGATCCACAATATTCTGAGGCGCATTCCCTTCCAACACATTGTTGCCAAATCGAATCGCTTGACTTAGTGAGTCATCCCAGAGAGGCGGAAATTCGTCACCAATCATTCGGTTTTGTTCAAGGGTAGTCGAAGCTAACTGAATCAGTCTAGTTAATTCCTGTGTTCCAATCACCGGTTCTGTGGCTGAGGCTGTGTACACAGAAACGTCCTGTTTCAATGTGCTGAGCGCTTGATCTACTTCTCCTTGTGTAGCTGCTGTATTGTTTAGTACCAGCATAGCTTGATGAATGGCTATGGACAGGTTTTCCTTCGCTCCGGCTGGGTAAAGTGCTTGATCCGTTCCACCCTCGCCTGCACGCTCCAGCAGTTCTTTGGCTGCATGGACTTCTGTCTCCAGCCGACTGCGGTCTACGCTGATAATGTCACTGTTGTGTTTTTTCTTATCTTTGCTGTCTGTATCCGTGACAACCGCTCCAGTAGAGGACGATTTCGTCGTACCATTCACGAGACTAACAGCTTCTTTCATCGCATTATAGTTGATAATAACATCCTGTGGCTGTTTTTGTTCCGGCAGGTTAAGCTGGCTGATTGCTGCTCCCTTAGCCAACGTAATAAAAGGAACGCCCACATATTGAGATGCATCCAGCAAACCAATACTACCGTTAACCAACAGCTTGCCAAGTCCCTGTTGCAATGAAACACGACTAATCGCGGCATTACCTTCGGTCACGATCGATGCATCATTTTTCAGCGTCAAGTTGTCAATCTTTGTCGTCCCGGTTGCTGTCAATTGTGCATCTTGAGAGCCAAGCTCAACACCAGACCATGTCGTATTTTCCAAAATGGCTGATACCAGCTGGGTACCTGAGCCTTTGATTTCTAATACGCCTGTGGAGGACATGTTTTTCAAGGTTACCGAACCATTGACGATTAGGCGTCCATCAAAAGACACACCCTTACCGTCAAATACGCCACCGTCTGCGTTAATTTCCAGCTGTTTTACACCTGTGAGTGTACGCAAATTACGGTTAAGATCGATTTTTGCCCCTTTTAATACCGCTTTGTTATTTTCACCGAACAAGCCTTGCAAAGATCCTTCCAGCTGGTAGGGGATATTTCCGATTCGAACCGTATTACCCTCTGATTTCACTTCTCCTACTGGATGATCCAACAGGCTAACGAATACTTCTGCACTGCTCTCCCGGTTCAATGGATTTTTCAAATCCGTTGCAGAAGCATCCTCTGATAACAAACCATAATTGCGAGCTACCTGAACTGCATTTTGCTGTGCATCCGTAGTACCTGCATCCTGCAAGTCCATTGCGCGTACTAGTGATACGATCAGTTCTTCCTTGGTAATGGCATCTCCCGGACGGAACAGTTCTCCGTTGCCTGTCATATACCCGGCTGCACGTACAGCCTCAATATAGGGAGCACCCCATGCATCCGAGGACACATCCATAAAAGATGTTTGCGGCTGATTGTTAACTTCCAACTGGAACAGACTGCACAAAATTTTAGCCGCTTCGGCGCGGGTCAAATTCTTTTGTGCCATAAAATCGCCCTGATTACCACCTGTCATCAAACCCAAAGTGCGAGCTTGTGCTACAAATCCAGTCTCACTTTGCGTATCTGCTGTCGCTGCATAAGCAGTCTGGGCGCCGCCCATCCAAGGCAGAGATAC
The DNA here is from genome assembly GCF_000307675.1 of Paenibacillus sp. ICGEB2008. Lineage (NCBI taxonomy): Bacteria > Bacillati > Bacillota > Bacilli > Caryophanales > Paenibacillaceae > Paenibacillus > Paenibacillus sp. ICGEB2008. The sequence goes on along the minus strand of NZ_AMQU01000012.1, from coordinate 69,996 downwards.
AATGGAGCCTGAAGCAATCCCCAGCACCATTGCAGATGCAATCCATTTATTTCGATTTACAAGTTTCAATATTTTCACTCCTAGACGCTATTTATTGGCATATATCCTGTTATATCAAAGGCTTTAGTCATGTTTAGTTCTACGATTTATGCAACCAAGGAACTATGCTAAAAGAATTATACGAAACCCCACTGAACCGATTCTGAACAATTAGACCTATACAACGTGTTTCGTAGAATATTGCTTGACTTGGAGCTAACTACACATGGCCTAATATGCTTGTATTCATTTAATTTATTGCTGCGAATGGTTATTTAGACAGAACTAGCGAGGATGGGTGAGACGGTGGAAAATGACTATGACCGTTCTAATATAAGAAATGACAAGAACGCCCTATCCATTGATATAGGGCGTTCTTGATCAGAAATGAGGAGGTGAAATCTAAATATTTGCAATTTGCTCATAATGAGCGAGGATGCTCTTGGATAATGGAATAATGCTAAAACCTAACATGCCAACTACATATGTTGAATATCCGTTTTGTTCATTAACCCCTGCGTGCTTTGCGAGAGAGCAGGTTGCCCAAGGATTGAACCCCTTGTACAAACACGACTAGAATGACGACGGTTATGAGCATAACTAACGTATCAAAACGTTGATAGCCATACGCTATCGCCAGATCGCCAATGCCGCCGCCGCCGACCGCACCAGCCATAGCCGTTGCACCAATCAGTCCAATGGCGGCTGTCGTTAACGACAAAATCAGAGAACTGAATGCCTCGGGCAGCAGAAAGTATCGAATGACCTGAAACGGAGTCGCCCCCATCGCATCTGCTGCCTCCAATATTCCCGGATTGACCTCCAACAACGAATTTTCGACCAGCCTGCCGATATAGGGTGCTATATAAATAATTAAGGGGACAATTGCCGCACTGGTCCCAATGGATGTATGCACAATCAGACGGGTTAACGGAATGATCGCGATTAGCAATATAATAAACGGTAAGGAACGAACAATGTTAATGATCGGATTTAAAATACTGTACAGCCATTTGTTCTCCAAAATTCCGCCTGAACGGGTGACGACGAGTAAAATACCGATAGGGATACCAATCAGAGCACCAATAAATAATGATATGCTGACCATAAGTATAGATTCATACAAAGCTTCCCACAGTTGATCCCAAGTTATCGTGGTTCCTGTAATCATCATAGACTTTCCACCTCCTGAATATGAACCCCTTTGCTCTTGATAAAATCAACAGCCTGCTGAACGGCATGCTGCTCACCGCGCAATTGAAGTGTCATATAGCCAATCGTCGTTTCTTGAATCTCCGTCATGTTGGCAAACAAAATGTTCACATGGATATCGTGCTTCCGAATCAATTCATGAACCACTGGGTCGGAAGCTGCCTGTCCGATAAATTCCAGCTTGTAGATGCGTTGCGACTCTTGCTGCTCGAACGTTTGCAGCACACTATCCGGCACTTGATCGTGAATAACTGTGCGTACAAAGCTTTGCGTCGTTGGATGCTTCGGCTGTCCGAATACCTCCAGCACGTTGCCCTGCTCAATGATTTCTCCCTTTTCCATGACGGCCACCTTATTGCAAATCCGCTGAATCACCGACATTTCATGGGTAATGATCAAGATGGTGATCTTGTATTCCTTGTTGATTTTGCGAAGCAAATCAAGAATAGACTGCGTGGTCTGCGGATCAAGTGCCGAGGTTGCCTCATCACAGAGCAAAATGGACGGGTTGCTCGCAAGCGCCCGCGCAATCCCGACACGCTGCTTTTGCCCGCCGGAAAGCTCGCTGGGATAGCTATTTGCCTTATCCGATAATCCTGTGAATGCCAGCAACTCTGTTACACGCCTCTCAATTTCCCGCTTGTTGCGCTTGAGCAACACCAATGGAATGGCAATGTTTTCGAATACTGTTTTCGATTCCAGCAGATTAAAATGCTGAAAAATCATTCCGATCTTTTTCCTTACTTTTCGCAGCCCGGAGGTCGAATAGGCATTTAAGCTCTCCCCTTCGACAAGAACCTCACCAGTCGTTACTTTCTCCAGACGATTGACCAAACGGATAAGCGTACTTTTCCCTGCACCACTAAATCCGATAAAACCAAAGATATCTCCTTTATCTACTGTGATATTTATATTTTTTAACGCTTGAATGCTTAAGCCTTTTCTTACATAGGTTTTGGATACATTCCTAAGTTCAATCATAGCTCCTAACTCCTTCCGCTCCATCAAGTATGTAAGATCTCTCTGAGTTGATTTCTTTCCTATGGCATGAATACTCGAATTAAATCCGAGTATTTTAGTAAGTTTTATAGAGTATACTACTTCGATTTTATATTGATGTCAATATGTGTTTTAAGTTTGGTGCAAGCATTTCTTTCTTTGCATAAATGAACATGATATTGCAGATGGTATGGAATATGCCGAAGTATACACATCTTACCCGAACCGGGGCGGAAACGGAGGAACATAGATGAAGCGAATATTGACCTTGTGGCTATGCATTGCAATGATGGGAATGTCCACAGTTATGGGAGAATCGGCATCAGCTACCCAAGCTGTGGACGGACAACCGTATCATTTTGGGTTTAAAAAAAGCAAAGGAGGCGAGCTGCCCTCCATCGCACAAGAAGGCTTTATGCACCTGATTGAAAGACAAGGCGGCATCTTTTTGGGGGATACGACTAAGAAAGAATTATTTCTAACTTTCGACAACGGTTACGAAAATGGATATACTCCCAAGGTACTGGATGTATTGAAAGCGAAAAAGGTTCCGGCCGCCTTCTTTGTTACCGGACATTTTGTAAAAGACCAACCGGATTTAATGCGCCGCATGGCGAGTGAAGGCCATATTATCGGAAACCATTCATGGAGCCATCCTGATATGAGCACCATCTCTTCGGCAGAGATTCGATCTGAGCTGGATCGGGTACGAACTGCATCTGCAGAGCTGACCGGGCAAAAGGAAATGAAATATGTCCGGCCACCACGCGGCATTTTTAATGAAAAAGCATTGGCATCCTGTCGAGAAGCCGGATATACGAGTGTGTTCTGGTCGGTAGCCTACAAGGATTGGGACACGAATATTCAGCGAGGAACGGACTATGCCTATCGCCAAGTCATGCAGCAGCTCCACCCTGGAGCGGTCATTTTACTTCATTCTGTATCCAAGGATAATGCCGAGGCACTTGGCTCGATCATTGACGAGGCTCGTAAGCAAGGATATGAGTTCAAAAGCCTGGATGACCTTAAAGTTAAGCATTATCACTAAAAATAGCTCTAACTTAATGACTTAATACCGTCATCAGCCCGAACCACATCTGCTCTAGCAGACAGTGTGAATCGGGCTTTTTAGTTTACGAATAAGGAAGGTCATGGATATAATGACGTAAGAAACGATTTGGAGAGCACTTTTTTGGAGGTACATCTATTATGCACTTTGTATTTGATTTGGATGGGACGATCTGCTTCAAGGGGCAGTGTGTGTCGGATAAGATTGCAGGCTGTTTGGAACAGTTAACTCAAGCGGGACATGAAGTCATTTTTGCCTCGGCACGACCAATCCGCGACATGCTGCCTGTACTTCCTGAACGCTTTCACAACTATACCCTGATTGGCGGTAACGGCTCAATGATCTCCCAAAATGGCAGTGTAAAATACGTAGAGTCCTTTCTTCCGGAAGTACAGAATGCTCTGCTCCCACTGCTGGAGGAACACCAAGCTACCTACTTGATTGACAGTGAGTGGGATTATGCTTATACAGGCGCAGCTGATCATCCCATACTCAACAATGTGGATGTTAGCAAGTTGGCACAAAAGCTGCCTTTGGCGTCCCTGAAATCTATTGTAAAAATACTCATTTTAACTGCTGACGATATGGAAGGCTTGGCTGCTAAGCTTCTACCGCTGGGTGTGGTCATTCATCAACACCGCAATGAACCGGTACTGGACATTAGCCCCCAGAATATCCATAAATGGAACGCGCTTCAGAAGCTAGGTGTGCAGCCTCGTCGATTTATCGCCTTTGGTAATGATGCGAATGATATTCCAATGTTCAAAGAGGCACACCATGCCGTCATGATTCACCATCATGCTGAACTGGCTGCCTACGCGACTGAATCTATCCCTAATGAGGGGGAAAATCAAGAAGAACGGATTATCGCCAAAATCCGTGAATTGGCTGAAACAGTAACTATTTAGTCCAACGCTAAGGAAGGGGAGGCTCCTCTATGAGCCTCCCCTTCTTTTATCATCTTAAGGATAACGAACATTTATTTTAAGGTTAACTTATACACTCTAGCTTCGTAAGGGCGCAGCTTCAAAGCGTGCAAATTTTCTCCTTTTACCGGTTCATAGTTGGAGAGAAGCAGCCCCGCCTTGGCGATAGGAAACTCCTCACCGTCGGGCCAGTGGAACACTGGATCACGGTCAAAAAAATTCAGAATGACTAGCAAACGCTCTTGTCCCAGCATGCGCGCAAATACATACAGTTCTGTATCAAGTGGCAACAACAGCTTGTATTCGCCATAGACTATGACCTCATGTTGTTTGCGCAGAGCAATCAACTTGCGATAATAGTGAAAAATCGAGTTCGGATTATTTCTTTCCGCCTCTGCATTAATGTGCGTGTAGTTATCATTAATTTTCATCCACGGCTCTCCATCGGTAAATCCGGCTGCAGGTCCGGCATTCCACTGCATGGGAGTGCGTGCATTATCCCGACTTTTTCGCCAGATCGCGGCCATAATCTGCTCCTCCGGCTCACCGACCTTTCGTTGCTGCTCATAATAGTTTAACGTTTCCACATCCCGATAATCATCAATCGACGGGAAGGCAATATTCGTCATTCCAATTTCCTCACCCTGATAAATATAAGGCGTACCCTCGAGCATATGTGTGAAGGTTGCCAGCATTTTAGCTGATTCCGCACGGTACTGGCCATCATTCGCAAAACGCGAGAGAGCCCGCGGTTGATCATGATTGTTCAGATAATTGGCATTCCATCCTTCCTGATGAAGCACCGTCTGCCAACTACTCATTATTTTTTTCAGTTCCACCAGCGTCCACGACTTGTACTTCCATTTTTCCGTTCCTAACCCTTGGGCATCAATAAACATGTGTTCAAACTGGAACACCATATTCAGCTCATGCCGCTGATCTCCCACATAATCCAGTGCCTGCTCTGGCCCTAAACCGGACGTTTCACCAACCGTCATTAAGGGATAACGCTCCAGTACCTTTTCGTTCAGCATCCGTAGAAGTACATGTACCTGTTCAAGGTTGGAAAAGAGCTGATAGGCACGCACCAAGGTTTGTTTGTCAGGATTATGCGCATCCGGCAGTCCTTCGGCTTTGACAATATGGGCAATGGCGTCAAAGCGGAAGCCATCGACTCCCTTTTTTAACCACCATTCCACCATACGATAGAGTTCACCCACCATCTCTTCATTTTCCCAGTTCAGATCCGGCTGATGCTCGGAATATAGATGCATGTAATATTCGTCTGTAAGCTTGTCATATTTCCATACAGAACCGGAGAAATACGATTCCCAGTTGTTCGGATATCCGCCATTTTTGCCTGTTCGCCATATGTAGTAGTCCCGCTTCGGATTATCCTTGGACGAGCGTGACTCCGTGAACCACGGGTGCTCATCCGACGTATGGTTTAATACCAAATCCATCATAATTTTGATACCTCGTTCATGCGCCTGATGAAGGAGTTCATCAAAATCCTCCATCGTTCCAAACTCATCCATAATGGCATAATAATCGCTAATATCATATCCGTTATCATGATTGGGCGACTTATATATCGGGCAAATCCAGATCACATCAATACCCAGCTCAGACAGATAATCCAGCCGAGACAAAATGCCGCGCAGGTCCCCTTTTCCGTCTCCGTCAGAATCCTGAAAACTGATCGGGTATATCTGATAAACAACAGCTTCCTTCCACCATATTTTTTTAGGCATGTTTCCCTCCTGTATCTTCTCTGTACATCCAATAGCTTATGCTCTTAACATACACGCAATACCTGTATGCGAATCGTCGGTGTAGGGAAATGAGGGACTTGTAAGCTTGCTTAGGTACACAAGCAGAGCTGCTATAGCTTACGATATATTTTTTTAATTTATTTTTTTTGAAAAACAGGTTGTATACATGGACTTGGCGTTACCTATATTTATGAACTACCCATATACTTGAACCAAAAGCGGTGCCATTCTTGAATTTAGGGAGGAATTGATATGAACCTTCGACCCAAGGAGCCAAAGGATTTAATTGTGGAGTCAGCTGTGATCCCGCCCAACATCCATGTGGATGTGGAGTCAGCCACTGAGGGGGGAACACGCCGCCTGATGCTTAGTGATAACCCGGAGACGCTTACCCACGTGACGGTACCTACCGAGCAAGCCACTTTGTGGCATGATGTGGTTCGCACCACCACCCGGACAGTCAAGCACCGAATTTTCGGCTGGCATTATAACAAAATCGGCAGCCCTGTTAAACTGGGCATCACCATAGAGAATAAAAGCACGGCCCGCCTGGAAGTACGCCATATTGAACGTGCTCTGGAGATTGTACCTGAGGATGGCAACTGGATTATTGATGTTGGGCAGTCTATTGCCAAAAGCTGTTTGGCGGGTACGATGAAACGTCTGAAGCCAGTAGACCGTCACAAATTTGGCAGAGGCACCGCCTTGCTGGAGGAATTTGAGCTACCCGAAGGATCACTGGCCGGATTCGTCTATGACCTCACGGTAGAATATGCCGAAGGCCACGGTACGCTGGACTATGTGATTCGCACCGTAGTCAGCAAAGATACGCAGACTGATCTGCGCGAGATTCATGAGGATGCGCTCCCTCCTGTACCCCCGCCACAGGCGCATCCACGGGGCGTATGGTCCTTTTCTGAAACAAATGCGCGTATGCCGGAGTATGTAGTAGGGCAAAGCGCCAACTACCGAGCATGTGCCACTAAGAAGCTGAACGGCGAAACTCCTGCCGATCTACTGTTTACAGGGGAACGCAGCGAACTGGGGCCTGCGCTTGATAATCGCGGACAATTCGGAACAATATATAACGCAACCATTCCTATCGTTAATCACAGTAGTGAGGTACGTACCGTACGAATTTACGCCAATCCACGTGGAGGTGCATTCGCCGGGTCTGTACGCGTAGATGGTCATGTATACGGTATCCCCTTGCTACAAGATAATACCAAGGTATGCCGACTGACTGACATCAGCGTCCCGCCTGGCCAGTCGAGCTATTCTCTTAGCTTCATGGTTGCAGGTAGCGCGACTACTCCGCTGGGTTTATACGTGATCACACTATAATCGTAATAACATTAGATGGACACATGGGTCGCCTCAATAGTGCAAAGAATATAATTAAGATGTAATTGTTCTAAAAATACCAAATAACCCGGTGACCATAGATCGTCGGGTTATTTGTGTCGATTTCTTTATAGAATACGCTATTTCAGATTACACTACTCTACTAAGTATAAAATTGGATGGTGGAGTAGGCTCCGGCTTACCAAACAAATAACCCTGAGCTAGCGACACACCTGCATCACGACAAAATTCAAAATCCTCCATTTGCTCTACACCTTCAGCCAACACCTGACCACCAAAACGAAAAGCGGATTCCACTATCCCAGTAATTTGGCGTTTTTGATCACTGTTACTGTGACAGCCATCAATTATACTGCGGTCAATTTTAACATAATCGGGCTGGAGGCAATTCATAAGCTCTGTCGTAGAATAGCCTGCCCCTACATCGTCCAGTGCCACCGAAACTCCCCGTGTACGATATTGTTCAAAGATTTGATGCAAAAAATTCAGGTCGTCTATTTCTTCCGTCTCTACGACCTCAAATACAAAATCCTCCGTATTCATGGATAACCGATCAATTGTCTCAAAGGTGTGATTCAAGCAATAAGCCGGATTATAAATGGTTGAAGGGAGAAAGTTAATAAATCGTTTAATTCCCGTCGGAAGGCATGTCGCACTTTTTTCAATGGCGGAAATACGAGCCGAGCGATCCAAATGAGCATGCAAGCCAGCTTCACGAGCAACTTCAAACAATCGGAAAGGCTGAAAAGACTTATCGTGCTGTGATGGACGCAGCAAAAACTCAAAGCCTATGATATTCAGCTTGTAGTCAACAATAGGCTGCATATGGCTGGTAAAGTTTTGATTCTTAATAATACTCACCAGATCCGGATGTTGCAGTCGAGCTTGCAATTGACTAAATAAAAGCCAGTCCTCAAATCCCTCAACATGTTGCAAACCAGTCACCACAACTTGTATTCGGTCCAAACACTCCTGCGGCAGACGAGCCAGTCCGTTAACTAGCTGTTCCAACTGTGAACGGCTGTCGTAGCGAAACACGATGTTATCCTCACACCAATGTTCTGGTTTCATTTGTTCCGATAGCATACCCAAGCCCTCTAATGCTGGAGTAAGCGACACCCTAGAATGCCTAATTTTCAGCAATCCTTGATCCTTAATAGGTAATATGATGCTGCAATTGCTGCAAGTCATAATGGTCCTCCTCGGAACAATTTCCCGGTTTTTTCACCATTATATCACAAACAATTAGAACAAAAGTACTATATAATTACGCGTTTTGACAAAAAATAAGCTTATCTTGAACAACAACTTAGGACTTAAGTGCATATTCGACAAGAATAAAGCCTTTTTTACACTCATAATAAACACGGTACTATTGTATAGGGCATCAAAAAAAGCAGCAAATCTCTTGTTTAAAGAGACTTACTGCTTCATTCTGATATGGATATGGAAACTAAAATCCCAAGTTACTTGGACGCCTTTGGCTTCGTTGTTTTAGCCGGTTTTGCAGCCGCAGGCTTAGTTGTTTTGACAGCTGGCTTCGCGGTTGCTTTCGCAGGTGCCGCAGCTTCCTTCACAGAGGTCGTTGCTGCACTAGGCTTAGCGCCAGCTTTCAAGCTGTATTTGGCAAACCCGTCTGCCGCGTTGCTCAAGTATGAAATTTGTTGATTTCCGGCCAGCACGTCTTTGGCATCAGGAGAGGACTCAAAAGTAACCTTGGCCTGACCAAAAGGAGCAATAGACCAGTTGCCGTCCGCTGACGGATTAATCGTTCCGTTCGTACGGATATAATCAACAACGACTTGGCGACTTTCATCTGGTGCTGCCATCACAATTCGTTTGCCATCTGGGTTGGCCAGTTTGGAGGAGGAAGCACGATAGTTATTGGTCGCAACGATAAATTTCTGTGCAGGATCAATAGCCTTCCCATTGTATTGCAGATCCTTGATACGATGGGCCGAAGAATCAATAATAGTACCCTTGGCATCATATCGTGCAGGCTGAGTTACATCAATCTGGTAATTCACACCGTCAATCACATCAAAATTGTAGGTTGGGAAATCTTTGTTAATCAGCGATTGTTCCTCAGTTTTGCTAGGATCAATGCGGTTGAACTGACCCGCAGACCACTCCAGCCACTCCTGAATTTCAGCACCAGTAACTTCTACAGCATGAACCGTGTTCGGGTACACATACAGATCGGACACGTTTTTAATCGCTATTGTACCTTCAGGAATGTTGGTATAATACTCGGCACCGTTGCGACCACCGGCTTTGAATGGAGCGCCTGCCGATAATACGGGGAGATTTTCGTATTCGGTTCCTTTAAGATGGTTTTGAACATACCATTTCTGTGCATTTGTCACAATTTGAATGGACGGGTCATCCTGCACTAATGCAAAATAGCTGGTAATCGGTGCAGTCGTTGTTCCGACAGGTTGACGAACATAATCCAGCGTTCCTTGATGCTCTTCTTTGATCGCATCAATCAGTTTAAATTCAGGAGTAAACTGCACTGCCTGATTGGTAGTACTCACAACTGGACGCACTTTTGACTGAGAGTTGATTACGTGCCACTCGCGATTTCTCTTCTCCAAGCTCAGATCAATAATGCCCAGATCCTTACCCCACGAAGAAGCTTCCACAGCCGGTACGCCATTAATTGTTCCTTTATCCAAATCTACACCGCTCATATCTTTAAAATCAGAGCCTGGGAAAGATTTGTGAGCATGCCCAAACAAAATCGCGTTAATCCCGTCTACCTGGCTCAAATATTTAACGGCATTCTCCATCATTGGCGTTTGCGGCACATCCTCATAACCTGTGTGTGCAAGCACGACAATAATGTCAGCACCTTCTGTTTTCATTTGTGGAATAAACTTTTTGGCTGTTTCCACAATATCCTTCGTAACGACCTTATCCTTCAAATTAGCTTCATCCCACTGCATAATTTGGGGGGTTACCAGACCGATGACACCCACCCTAAGCGTATGCTCTTCGCCCTTCTCATCCGTTACTTTTTTATCAAGAATCTGATAAGGAGTAAAATAATTTTTAGTAGCTTGACCCTCATTATCAACATAAACGTTCGCATTTACGTAAGGAAAATCAGCTCCCTTGAGCGATTTGTCCAGGAAGTCAAGACCATAGTTGAATTCGTGGTTGCCGACAGTAGCCGCATCATAATCCATCAAGTTCATCATCTTATAGACCGGATGGACACCGCCTTCTTTCTCAAAGGTTTTGTTGCGGGCCATATAATCGTCTAATGGATTGCCCTGCAGCAAATCACCGTTATCGAACAGCATGCTGTTTCTTGTTTCACTACGTGCTTGTTGGATCAAGCTTGCTGTGCTAACCAAGCCATATTCATTAGTTTCTTTGTCCGAATAATAATCATAATTCATCAGCGCCCCATGAATATCTGTTGTTTCCATGATCCGCAAATTCACCGTAGCGCTATCGCGAGAATCGATAGCTGCCCAGGATGGAGCCGCTGAAAACACCAGCAGGCTACAAGCTACAACTGCTGCTGTAAACCCTTTAAACCAATTTTTACGAAATAACAAAATATACCCCTCCTCATTAAGGTGTATGCCTCATATACATACTTTTGCACATATATGTAAGCTTTGAACCCACCATTCCTATTTTAATCCAACGCCAGACAAAAGAGTAGTCATTTGCTTAAAATATTTATGAAAAAATAATTATTTTGCGTATAAAAAAAGCCAATAAATCTCCTGAAAAAGTTGGAAATTTACTGGCTTGTCCGTTTATATTGTTTCTATTTTGTCCACACCTGGCGCTCCGTTTGTTGACCCACGTACTCAATACGAGTCGGATTGACGTCTAAGATGACATAATCGGGATCATCTGGTCCGGAAAACCATTTTTTCAGAGAATCATTCCACACTTGTTTGCGTAACCCCTCATCAGCTGTAATCTGGACGGTAGCCTCCACTTCCAAGACTTCCTTCGTGCCACCCACTTCATAGCCCAGCAGCAGATAAGCATTCGGATTGTCCTTTAGCTCATCCACTTTATGTGTTTTGCGATCCGTCGCCAGATGAATGTTCATTCCATCGTTAAAAAGGGCCATATAGCGTACTTTCGGTTTTCCGCCCTCAACCGTACCTAACGAGCAAAATTTGTTGTTATCCAAAGCCTTCACAATGGCTTGTTCCAGCTGACTGCGATCCAGTGTCTCCGTTTTACCCACAGTACAACAACTCCTTTTTACGAATTAGAATTCTATAGGGCTATGCCACTTGGCACCAGCTCTCCTAAACATACAGTGTAGCTGTTCTAAAAATAACATGACCGAAACAGATCTGAATGATTCATGTCCATTTTCAGATCAAAGCTCACAGTAAAAGTGTACCCTGTCGTTCGACAAATGAACCGTGAGCGCTCCCTCAAGGCTGGACAGACCTGCTTTCAAGGCATATAATCGTCGTAGTAAACCCGAATAAACGAACCCATTAAACCATACAATGCCAGGGGTGCTGGAATCGGCCGGCTGAGAGTGTGTCCCAAGACACTGACCCTTACAACCTGATCTGGGTAATGCCAGCGTAGGAATGCTTAAGCAAGATGTGCCTTTTATTAAAACAGGACATCCCTTACTTTGGTATATACAAGCGCAAGCGTCCCGGAATCTCGGGACGCTTTTTTTGTTGAAGATAAAGTTGTTGGAAAGATTGCTTCCGGCAGATGTGATTTTTGTGAAAATGGGGAATATAAACTGTCTGATTGGACGGATAACGGGTAATTAAAAAGGAGAGAACACAACGATGAAGCGCATGAAAATGTTAAGCCTGGGTCTAATCAGTCTGTGGCTCATGGCTATGACTCTGACCGCTTGCGGCGGCAATCCCCCTACATCTCAAAAGGAGGTTCCTGCTGCCGACACTTCAACGTCTACCTCGGCAAAGGGGCTCAAAGATGTTAAAGTCGTGCTCGACTGGACACCCAATACGAATCACACGGGACTCTATGTCGCCAAGGACAAAGGATTTTACGAAAAGGCAGGCTTGAATGTCCAAATTGTTCAACCTGGTTCAGGGGGAGCCGACCAAATGGTTGCTTCGAATGCTGCACCTTTTGGTATCAGCTATCAAGAAGGCGTCACTCAGGCTCGTATCCAAGGCGTACCGCTCGTATCCATCGCTGCGGTGATTCAGCATAACACCTCTGGCTTCGCAGCTCCGGTAGACCGCGGAATTAAAAGCCCGAAAGATTTCGAGGGTAAAAGCTACGGCGGCTGGGGTTCTCTTGTAGAAGAAGCGGTCATGAAATCCATCATGGATTCAGACCAAGGTGATGTGAGCAAAGTGAAAATCGTCAATATGGGCAATGCAGACTATTTTACAGCCGTGAAGCGGGATATTGACTTTGCCTGGATTTTCTACGCATGGACCGGGATTGAGGCCGAACTTCGAGGCGAGCCCTTGGATATGCTGTATGTAAAAGATTATTCCAAAAGTCTCGATTACTATACACCTGTAATTGTGAGCAATGAACAGACGATAAAAAACGATCCTGACCTAGTCAAAGCGTTCATGGACGCTACTGCACAAGGCTATGAATACACTATCGCCCATCCAGAAGAAGCGGCGAATATCTTAACTAAAGCTGTGCCAGAGCTGGACAAAAAGCTGGTACTTGCTAGCCAAAAATGGCTAAGCCCGCGTTATCAGGACGATGCCACGCAATGGGGTTTACAAAAAGCAGAGGTATGGCAAAACTACTCGGATTGGATGTATGAACGCAAGCTGCTCAGCAAACCTTTGGAAGTCGATAAGGCCTTCACAAACGACTTCTTGCCCAAGCGTTGATCATTTTGTTAAAACGCTAAATAAGACTGGACTAGAGAAGTGAACGAAGCGCCACTATGCGGACGGATGATGCTTCCCATCGCCACCGCCCCCGGATTTCTCGAATAAAGCCCTCAGCAGGGTAGAAATCCGGGGACAAAAGCGACCGTTTTGCTTGTACAGCACCATTCCGTCCAATTCGTTCTCGTTCCACTTGGTTTATTTCTCTAGTCTCATAGTATCTAAGCGCAAAAACAGGTGCGCTTATGTAGAAAATACCGTACAAAATACTGTACAACCTAGCTTTAAAAATAAGGTGCTTTTAAGGCGATTAGTAGCGTAGCGGTTCACTTGAATCTGGAGAAGCGAAGCGTTCGCCTGAAAGCTTTCTTTAGGAAAGCTGACTTCGGAAGCATACGCTCAGGGGAATTCTTACCTTTAAAAAATTTTCCATAGAATCTCACGGCAATAGCGGTCGTAAGATCAAATGAAACGCGAAGCGGTCTCCCCACCTTAAACCACCATATCTTTTTACTAACACTCCAATAAAGGACAGGTGAAATTCACATGGCTAATACACTGCTCAGCATTCAAGTAATCCCTAAAACACCTAATAACGAAGACTCTTACCCCTATGTAGACAAGGCGATTGAGGTCATCCAGCGTTCCGGTGTCAAACATCAGGTGAATCCATTGGATACGACCATGGAGGGCGAGCTCGACGAGTTGCTGAAAGTGGTTAAAGAAATGCACGAGGCTTTGACGGAAGCTGGAAGTCCCAGCGTCATTTCACAGATCAAAATTGCACATAACCCACAGGGTATCAGCATGAACAAGCTGACCGAGAAGTATCGCCCATGAATCCGAAAGGCAAGAACGCATCCTGGTGGAAAAGCGTATGGCCGCCCCTTGTGGCGGTCCTCTTCTTTTTAGCGGCTTGGCAGGGAGCGGTTTCCTATTTACATATTGAATCCTGGCTGCTGCCAGCTCCATCCCTAATCGTACAAGAGGGTATGGCGCAGTCGGCGTTGCTTGGTGCCCATACATGGGCTACGATTCGCCTGACGCTTGCGGGGTTTGCTATAGGGACAGCAATGGGACTGCTGATCGCCATCGTTCTTCATACGATTCCTTTTCTCAAATCTGCTTTGTACCCGCTCCTGATCCTTAGCCAAAACATTCCGATTATCGCCCTCGGCCCGTTGCTCATGGTATGGTTCGGTTTTGGCGTGCTGCCCAAGCTTATGGTCATTACATTAGTATGCTTTTTTCCAGTGGCTGTAGCAGCCATGGACGGGCTGACACGGACAGATCGTATGATGATGAACTACATGCGGATGTCGGGTGCAAGCCGCAGGGCTATTTTTATGAAGCTGGAGCTGCCACACTCCCTGCCACAAGTCTTCTCTGGCATTAAAATCGCTGCTACCTACAGTGTGATGGGCGCGATTATTGCCGAATGGATTGGGGCCAGTGAAGGAATTGGATATTATATGTTGCTGCAAAAATCTGCCTATCGTACGGATCTCATTTTTGCCGCTATCGGGATTATTGTTACACTCAGCTTACTGATGTTTGTCGTTATTCTACTACTGGAGAAATGGTTGGTGCGCTGGAAGCCTGATCAAGAATAGCCTCCACATATTGCATTAAAGCATTAATGAAAGGACGTGGCACATATGAGTCTGCATCCGACGGACTTGACATCACCACCTGTGGCTGATGAACAGCAACAAGCCGGAGAACCGCAGGTAATGACACCTGCTCCTCCTGCTTTGGAATTGGACGGGATCAGCCTCGCCTTCCGGGAAAAGCGAAGCTCACTGCCTGTACTACAGGATGTATCCCTTACCGTTAAGCCGGGCGAATTTGTCTCCCTCATTGGTCCGTCAGGCAGTGGCAAAAGTACGCTGTTTCACATCATCGGCGGGCTGCTCAAGCCGCAGCAGGGACGTATTCGTATGCATGGACAGGACGTGACTGGTGAACGCGGTCATATTAGCTATATGCCACAGCAGCCCGCCCTTTTCCCGTGGCGCACGACGCTGGATAACATACTACTCGGGCAGGAAAATGCACCGCGAAAGGATGCAGTAGCAGAGTCCCGATACGTCAGCGAACGTGAACGGCGCAAAGAAGCCTTGCAATGGCTTGAGCAGGTTGGGCTGGGCAAGTTCGCGAAGGCGTATCCGCATACGCTGTCTGGTGGCATGCAGCAACGGGCGGCCTTTCTTCGCGCCCTGCTTAGCCCGCAGGAGCTAATGCTGCTGGATGAGCCGTTCAGCGCACTCGATGCGTTGACACGCGCAGATATGCAGCAATGGTTATTGCGGATGTGGGAGAAGAACCGCCGCTCTGTGCTGTTCATTACCCACAGCATTGAAGAAGCGCTGTTGCTCTCCGACCGCATTTATGTGCTGTCGGCGCGACCTGCTTCAGTGATGCATGTCGTAGACGTTCCTTTTCCTCGCCCGCGTAGGGAAGAAATCACCCTCGATCCACGCTTTATGGAATGGAAGCGGACAATGACTGGCTGGATGCGTGAGGAAAAGCACAAACTGGACGGCGATATGGACACCGCTGAAAGTGTCCGTAAAAACACCTCTGACGGCGGGGTAAACCATTATGAATGATTGGAATGTGCACTCTGCATTGAGATTGAACGTCGCAGCAACTGTTCCCTTAATCGACGCACACATTCATGTAGACAGTTACCCACCTGAACAACAGGAGCTATTGCTCGCTTCGCTTGTCGACAACCATGTAGAAGCCATCGTAGCTGTGTCCATGCATCTAGCCTCCAGTCAAGCCAACTTGCGCCTGGCTGAGCGTTGGCCCAGGCTAGTACGTCCAGCCTTCGGCTTTCATCCAGAACAGGCTCTGCCATCACAAGCCGAGCTTGACCTGTTGTTCCACTGGATGGACGAACATGTACAGCAGATGGTCGCGGTGGGTGAAGTCGGCTTGCCCTATTACAATCGGCTGGAAGCCTCACGCAGCGGAGATGCTTTTTACCTCGCTCCCTACATAGTGCTACTGGAGCGTTTTATCCAGTTTGCAAGCAAGCATAGCAAGCCCATCGTGCTGCACGCCGTTTATGAAGATGCAGACATGGCCTGCGACCTATTGGAACGTCACGGCGTTACGCAAGCGCATTTTCACTGGTTCAAGGGCTCTGCCGCCACGACCAAACGTATGGCCCGTAATGGCTATTATGTGTCCTTCACACCGGATCTCCTGTACGAAGAAGAAATCCGCAGTTTGGCAAGACAGTATCCGTCTAATCAGGTCATGGCAGAGACAGACGGCCCATGGCCATTCGAGGGCCCTTTTACCGGACAGCAGACACATCCACGGATGACTGCCGAGGTCATTCGCGAGTATAGCAAGCTGACCGGTCAAGATGAAGCTACTGTCCGTCAATTGTTTTATGATAATACGAGCCGCTTCTACTCCCTGTCCAATTCATAAAGGCATATCAGCTATTTACTAAAAGGCTCACAACCATAACTTGTAGTCAAAGCAAAGAACCTCCTTATATACGCGAAACTTTATCATGCGTAATTAAGGAGGTTCTTGTAATTTTACATACACGTGTTGCTCAAATGCAGCTCATCCATTGCAACGTTTTTTGACGTTGCTCCACTTTATTGCTTCAAGAAACCCTTCTGTTCCAAAAATGGCTTCAACTGCAAACGCGCTGGCTCGGTCAATCTCGTCGCCATTTGCTCAGACCAAGGTGTAGAGCGTTGACCGCCCGTACGTTCCTTCAGATATTCAGCTGATGTATGGTCGTATACCTCTACAGCTTTCATCGTCTGATTTTTATCGTAACCATTCATATGCAAAACACCGGACAGTGGAAGACGTGGACGCAAGCCCGTTTCCTGATCCGGTACACCAATGCACATACCGAACACTGGATATACCAGCTCTGGTAACCCTAACAACTCGGATACCTCTGCTATTTTAGTACGAATGCCCCCGATGTAAACGATGCCCAAGCCGAGTGATTCAGCGGCCACCGCTGCATTTTGTGCAGCTAACGCGGCATCAATGGTTGCAACTGTATAATTTTCGACGGACCCTTCGTAGGAAGGCTGGCCTGGCTGATGATGAATCGTCACCTGCTTCAAACGATACAGGTCTGCGCACCACACCAGAAATGTAGGGCATTGCTCAACATAAGCCTGCCCTCCTGCCAACTCGGCCAGTTTTGTTTTTAAGGAAGGCTCGGTAACGGCAATAACGGTATATGCCTGCACATTGCTGGACGAGGATGCCATTTGGCCAGCTGCCACAATAGCTGCGAGCTGCTCGTCGGCAATGGGGTCTGACTTGAATTTTCGAACAGACCGATGGTTCATCAACAAGGAAATCGTATCATTCATGACGGCTTCACTCCTAATCCATAATATAAGCTCTTTATCTGCTTCAAGCTGTGAGTACACGAAAAGGTTCTTGCATACTTGCATGGCACTCCTACAAATATTATGAAACTTTCGCCAATGATAAGCAACCTGACGCGATGAAAGATGGCACCATGGATTACACAAATGAAAAACTTAGCAAAAAAGCAAGTATGCACAAAGCTAAAATTGTGCGTACTTGCTCCAAATTACAAATCGATCTTGCTGCAAATATCCAGCAGTATGCGTCTGCCTAATACATCAAAACATTTACAGCTTCACGCGCTGGAGACGCAGCGCATTCAGCACGACCGAAACAGAGCTGAATGCCATGGCCGCTCCCGCCAACCATGGAGCAAGAAAGCCTAAAGCAGCAATCGGAATGCCGATCACGTTATAACCGAGCGCCCAGAACAGATTTTGCCGTATGTTTGTCATGGTCCGCCGGCTCATTTCGATCGCGTCCGGAATGCTATTTAGGTTACCACGCATGAGCGTAATATCGGCAGCCTCCATGGCCACATCTGTACCCGTGCCCATTGCCATCCCTATATGAGCTGTAGCCAGCGCCGGCGCATCGTTAATACCGTCTCCGACCATGGCTACGATCTTGCCCTGTTCCTGAAGTCGTTTTACCTCTTCGGCCTTTCCTTCAGGCAACACTTCCGCCAGCACCCGTTCAATTCCCGCCTGGGTGGCAACGGCCCGCGCCGTCCTTTCATTGTCACCCGTAATCATGATGACTTCAATGTTCATCGCCCGCAGACGGACAACAGCTTCTCGTGACGTTTCTTTAATTGTATCCGCGACGGCCACT
Source organism: Paenibacillus sp. ICGEB2008 (assembly GCF_000307675.1). NCBI lineage: Bacteria > Bacillati > Bacillota > Bacilli > Caryophanales > Paenibacillaceae > Paenibacillus > Paenibacillus sp. ICGEB2008. The sequence goes on along the minus strand of NZ_AMQU01000012.1, from coordinate 51,566 downwards.
AATCCGGCATAGGAACCGTCCACAGCGACAAGCATCGCCGTTTTCCCTGCGCCTTCCAGTTCATTCATTTGCTGCTCGGTTGAGTCATCAATCGCGATGCCTTCCCTGCTCATTAACCGGCGTGTGCCCACCAATACCTGCTTGCCTTCCACAGAGGCCTTCACACCATAACCCGGAATATTTTCAAAATCCGTCGGGCTCACTAGCTCAATACCTCGATCAGCAATCCCTTTTACAATAGCTTCTGCCAGCGGATGCTCCGAGCTTTTTTCTGCCGCACCGAGCAATCGCAGCAAATCCGTTTCAGCCAGGCTGCTTGCGCCAACCATAACATCCGTTAGCTCTGGCTTGCCGTTCGTAACCGTACCTGTCTTATCCAAAATCACTGCGTTGACGGAACGGGTCATTTCCAAATGCTCGCCGCCCTTGAACAAAATACCGTACTCAGCGGCACGTCCCGATCCTGCCATAATGGACGTTGGGGTAGCCAATCCGAGCGCACAAGGACAAGCAATGACGAGAACTGCAATCATTTTCTCCAATGATCCTGCAAAATCAGACGGTGTCACAAGGAAAAACCAGACGAGAAACGTCATCACGGCAATAGCAACTACGATGGGAACAAAGATACCCGAGATTTGATCCGCAATCCGCTGAATCGGGGCCTTGGAGTTTTGCGCATCTTCCACGACCTTAATAATACGGGCCAACGCCGTATCACCACCCACACGCTCAGCCTGGATACGAAGTACTCCGTTTTTATTGAGCGTGGCTCCTGTGACTGGGGAACCCTCTCCTTTTTCAACCGGAAGACTCTCGCCACTTAACATGGATTCATCCACTGCCGAACGCCCATCCACGACTACACCATCGACGGGAATTTTCTCCCCTGGACGCACAATAAAGATATCCTTCACACGCACTTGTTCAATCGGTATATCTAGCTCTTGTCCATCACGTACCACACGTGCCGTTGTCGCCTGTAGGTTCATCAAGCTCTTGATCGCCTCAGACGAACGTCCTTTGGCTACCGCTTCGAACCATTTACCGACCAGAATAAGCGTAATGAGTACCGCGCTTGTCTCGTAATACAGCTCTGGCATGGTCATGACAGGCATTCCCGCCATTCCCTCCATGACATCAGACGGACGCAGGGTAAGGTACAAGCTGTAAAAATAAGCCGCAGACGTACCCAGTGCAACTAACACATCCATATTTGAACTGCCGTTGCGAAGCGCTTTATACGCACCCACATAAAACTGCCATCCAATGATGAACTGAATGGGTGTTGTCAGTACAAGTTGAAACCATGGATTCAAGAACAGTTCTGGTACATAAATCCATGAGGTAAAGGAAAAATGAGCCACCATCGCCCACAATAACGGAAGCGACAGCACTGCCGATATTATCCACTTCCATTTTTTACGTTGGATATCCTTACTGCGAACATCCGCAATATTGTCCTCAGCACTCTGTGGGATCGCTCCGTAGCCCAGCTGTTCAATCTTGCTTACCAGATCACTAACCGTAGTACTCCCAGCAGAATATTCCACATGAGCTGTTTCCATCGCCAAATTAACCGTAGCACCTGTTACGCCTGGTATTCGGTTTAATCCTTTTTCAATTCGAGCTGCACAGGCTGCGCAAGTCATGCCCGTCACATTCAAATTGGCTTCTTCACTCACAGTTCCAAAACCAAGAGAAGCAATTTTATCGCGGAATTCAGGGATTTCCACCTGCTTGGGGTCATAGGATATAGACGCCTGCTCCAATGCCAAATTCACATTAGCCTGCGCCACTCCGTCTATTCGGTTTAAACCTTTTTCAATACGGCTTGCGCAGGCTGCGCAGGACATCCCCGTAATATGAAGCGTTGTATGCTTATCACCGTCGGTCGCACGGTTTTCCATGGTAGTCCTCCTTCTACATACCCCAGTGGGGTATATTGTGTTCAAAAAGAAAAAGCTCCTTACAAGGAAGCTTCTTCTTCGAACAAACCTGTTCACGCATCATACAGCATCTTAATCTTAAACAACATCATAGCCTTGGTCTTCAATGGCTGTTTTCAGCGCTTCAACACTCAGCTTGGATTCGTCATATTCTACACTTACTTGTTTCGTTTCGAGGCTGACCTTGCCGGTAGCGCCTACTTTTTCCAAAGCTCCTTCTACGGCTTTCACGCAATGATTGCAGCTCATGCCTTCTACGTTCAATGTAACTTGTGCCATTTTCGTTTCCTCCTCAAGGTACGTCCATACCCATAATGTGTATATCTGCTACTTTTAACGGATTAGCTTCTTAACCGTAATTAATAGCTCATCAATCACTTCTTGCTCTCCTGCCTGCATGCGCTCAATGACACAGCTTTTCATATGCCCTTCCAGCAGTAGCTTGCCGACACCATTCAGGGCCGACTGAACAGCCGCAATCTGGTTCAACACATCGTCACAGTAAGTGTCCTTCTCAATCAAGCCCTTAATCCCGCGTACCTGCCCTTCAATACGGTTTAACCGGGATACAAGGCTGTTCTTGAATTCCGCCGAATGATGACTTTTTCTAACTGTCTTCTCCCCATCTGTTCCACAATGAGTCCCGTGGACTTCAGTGTGGGAAACAGGTTGCTCCTCAGCCATACATCAGCCTCCTGTGTGGTGTAATGCACTCATGCATTTAATATATCCCCATCATAATATACCCCCATGGGGTATGTCAACATTCCTGAAAAATGTCACCATTTTGCCTTGTTTCACACTTTTGAGCGTGCTTCCTTGGCAAGTACAACAAAGCTTAACAGCGCACCAAGCTCAGCTATAGCAATAACAACCGCCATCGGTACGGGGGTTGTTCCACTACCCAAGCCTACCAACGGTGAAGCGATGGAGCCCAGCAATAGAGGCAGCAAGCCAAGCATGGCGGACGCACTGCCTGCGGAACGCTGCTGACTCTGCATGGCCAGTGAAGTCGTCGTTGTACTCACAATACCTACGCAGGATACGACAAAAAACATCGGAATTAATACAGCTAACAATTGGCCTCCGGTAAAAGCTACGGTAAGCAAGCTGATCCCGGCTACAGCCGCAATCACCAGACCTGACAAGAGCAACTGTCGTTCGCTAAATCGACCCACGAGTCTACCCGTCAACTGGGAAAACAGTACAATACCCAAACCATTCACCGCAAAAATGATGCTATACGTCTGAGGAGAAACCCCGAAAATATCCTGAAGCACGAAAGGCGAGCCAGCGATGTACGCGAACATAGCCCCTGTAATCAGTGCCTGCGAGAGGGCATAACCCATAAAGCGCCGATCTGCAAATAGATGACCGAGTGTTCCCAGCGTCTGCTTCAAGCCACCGGATGAACGACGGTTCGTTGGCAACGTTTCTGGAAGGCCCAATACAACGGCAATTAGCATGGCCACACCAACTACACACAGCACCATGAAAACACCGCGCCAGGAAACAAAATTCAAAATGACACCGCCCAGCACAGGTGCAGCAATGGGAGCCACACCATTCACCAGCATGAGCAGTGAGAAAAAGCGTGTCAATTCTTTGCCCGAGTACAAATCACGGGCCACTGCTCTGGAAATCACGATCCCCGCCGATCCTGTAAGCCCTTGAATAAAGCGAAGCGCAATAAGCACAGCGATATTTGGAGCAAACACACATAACAGCGATGCCGCGGCGTACAGAATAAGCGAAATCACCAGCGGTCCTCTGCGACCCCTCACATCGCTAAGCGGACCAGCAACGATCTGACCAACGGCCAGTCCCAACAGACAGGCTGTCAAACTAAGCTGTGCCAGCGAAGTAGTCGTATGCAAATTGTCGGCTAATGTAGGCAGTGACGGCAAATACATATCTATGGACAATGGTCCGAAGGCACTTAATGCACCCAGAACAAAGGCAATCCATAATATTCGTGATTTGGTCATATCTGCGGCAACCATTACCGTATTGGATAACCGATTCATGATAATAATCATCCTTTTCACTAAAATATAAATAATGACTTCAATATATTATGATATCATTCATTTCATCTGGCTTCGAATAATTACACGCTAATCCGCGATTTTTTTTTCAAAATTGCTATAAATCAGGCAGGAATTTACCAATTTCAGGTCGAATTACACGGTAACCAAAACAAAAAAAATTGTAGAATCTGGAGAATGATAATGGTCTATGATGGAGTGCTGCTGGGTCTCATTGTAGGCTTGTTTAGAGGAGGCTGGCGGCAAGGTCTGATCCGTTTCAGTCATATTCGCCTTATAGCCGGTTGGATGTTCCCCCTGCTGCTGGTGGTTCAATTCATTATTTTTTATGCTCAGGAAAAGTGGGCTTGGCTGGCAGCCATTAATGGGTATCTATTTATGGGAGTCTACGTGGTCGGATTGATATTTCTCTGGTTGAACAGACATCATAAGGGATTCAAGCTTATTTTAATCGGCGTGTTGATGAATTTTATCGTTATGGCAGTGAATGGCGGCAGGATGCCGGTCTCGCTAAGCGCTTCTGAAGTACTGGGTCCTTATTATACAGATATGCTTAAATCCGGCAGTGTCATCTCGAAACATTACATGATGGATGCGAGCACACGTTTATCATTGCTTGGTGACATCATTCCCCTTTCCAAGCCCTATCCCCGCACGCAGGTGATTAGTATTGGAGATGTCGTCATGAACTTCGGGATGTTCCTGTTTATCCAAAATGTGATGGTCGTAAAAAGAAATAAGGATAATCAACAAGAAACCAACCCCCACCATGCCTAGTTCAGAGCTTATTCCAAGGAAGGGAGGGAACCGTATGAAAAACTTGAAATACTCCCGTGTGATTATCAATGCTATTATCGTTGCTTCTGTCGTAATCGCTTTGACTTCCGGTTACAAAATTGGAGGCTAGTCACCGATAAAGAAAAAAAGGAAGCACAGGCTCAACAAAACAGGCTGGATTCCGGCCTGTTTTTTCATGTGAAATTTTCGATTACAAAATTGTAAATTATCCCATTCACCCCTGGTAGCTTTGACATCAAGATACGACAAGGCAGGAGAAAAAATGATGAGTATATTAAAAAAGCTGCAAGAACGGGTTACCACGACGGGAATATACGTATTTTTCATGTGTATGGTAGGCCTGATCGTTCTCTTGTATACGAACCGTTGGTCCTTTTTGCACTATTCGACGACAGAGTGGGTCACGATCTATTCCCTGTTGGGAGCAGTTCTGATTCTGGAGCATTTTACATTCCAGTTGCCACCAGCCAGTAACAAGCAGTCCATGGATTCCTCCGTGTACCTCGCTTGTATTTTTGTGCATGGCACTGAAATTGCCATTTTGATTTTGCTGTTCAATGTGATCATTGCTGCGTTTCGGCATACAGAACTGTCCTGGTGGAAACATGCCGTCAATTTTTCCATTTACGCACTTTCCATTTTCCTGTCGTCAACCGTGTTCGAACTAAGCGGCGGAACGCAGGGAGCCTTGAACGAGGACCATTTTGCTTCCTACCTGCTCGCATTGATCTGCTACTTTACGGTAAACACAATCACCTTGGGCATCTACTTCTATATCGCATATAAAGGGTCGTTCAATGAGCTCAAACAGGCTTTTTTGGCAGAATCCCTGCTTGTATACTTATGTACACTCATCCTGTCTTTGGTCTTAACCACGCTGATTTATTACAACGGCATTTTAGGACTTTTGCTGTTCTTGGGGCTAAGCATGCTCTTATCCCACGCGTTCAAGCAAATGTTCACGATGTATCGTGAGATTGAAGAAAAAGCCAACACGGATCGCAGAACAGGGCTGTACAATCACAGCTACTTTGAAAATACACTTGAAGCTGAACTAAATACATCCAGATCGCAGAATACTCCCCTAAGTTTGGCGCTGATTGATATTGATGATTTCAAAAAATACAATGATCACTTCGGTCATCTCAAGGGCGATCAGCTACTGGGGTTTCTCGGTGAGTTTCTCAAAAAGGAAACGTTCGGTACTCATATTACCGTATCCCGCTATGGTGGAGAAGAATTCACTTTGCTTATGCCCGATCATACTGCTGAACAAGCTTATGAAAAGGTCAATGCTATCCGAAAAAAACTGAATGATTCCCGTTACGAGGGAGTTGAAATTTTCCCACACGGGTGTCTGTCCTTCTCCGCAGGCATTGCACAAAGCCGCATTGACATCTACGACAAATCACAGCTGGTCGATCTAGCGGATAAAGCACTGTACTATGCCAAGAAACAGGGCAAAAATATCGTTCATACACACGGCAGTCTAAATGAAGTGGAACGTGAGGTCGATCTCGGACAGGATATTCGTGATCTGGAGCAGCAGCTTAATCTATTCTTGTACAAGGATATTAACACCTTCAAGCATTCCAAACGGGTATTCAGATATGCAGCGGACATGAGCGATGTGCTTCAGCTCGGTCCGAAGGATAAGCGACGTTTTTTACTGGGAGCCCTCATTCACGACATTGGCAAACTGGAAATACCCTGGAATATTCTTAATAAAAAAGAGAAGCTGTCTAGCGAGGAATGGCGGATGGTACAAGCTCATGTCATGTGGGGCAAACGTATTGTCGAAGCCAATGAACGATTCATAGATTTAGTTCCTTTTGTGGAGCTGCATCATGAACGTTATGACGGGGGAGGCTATCCGTTTGGCTTTAAGGGCGAGCAAATCCCAAGGCTGTGTCGGATGCTGACGATCATCGACTCTTTTGACGCGATGACAACAGAACGTCCCTATCAACCGACCAAAACATTCGAGGAGGCCATCGAAGAATTGCGTACTTGTTCGGGGAGCCAATTCGATCCCGATCTAACGGCTATTTTTATCCAATATATTCAACATAAGCAACCTGCTTTCACGCAGTCTATAGAAGCAGGCATCTAATGTCTCATACACTATTCCACTTTATCCTTACCGCGAATGAAATCCAGGCGATTTCTTTCACAGTAGGGACTTTTTATAAGATTGCCATTTTGCATCATGCTTATTATTTCAAATTTCATATAAATGTCATAATTCGCTCCATCTATTCACGCTATATGCACTATGATTAAGATAGGAATTGGTTTGTCCGTATAAAATGCTACAAATGAGGATATCCTCGCTTCAAGTAATCGAGAGAAGGTGACTTCACAGGCATGTTGTACCTGTCCAGACCAGCCCGTGTGGCTTGTCTTTTATTGCTGTGTCTCCCTCTTCTGTTCCTGTTTCCTCACTCATCGTGGGCTCATGCATTTGTCGTTGAATCCAGCCCGACCGAAAATCAGGTTTTGGACAAGTCCCCTTCTCAGGTGACTATCACTTTCAATGAAGATTTGCAGTCTGCCTTCATGTCCATCAAAGTGACTGATGAAACAGGCAAGCGGGTCGACACAGGAAAAGCACAGCTCAATCCAGAGCACCCATCCACCATGGAGATCCAATTGATTCCAGGGGTGAAGAATGGAATTTACACCATCACTTGGAGAGCTTTGTCCGCAGATGGACACCCAGTCAATGGAGTGATTCCATTTCAAGTAGGTAGCGGTTCCAATGCGTATACCGATCAAGCTACCCCTTCTGAAAGCTCTGGGACATCACGAATCGACTTAATTGCTGTCCGTTGGCTCCTTTACATAGGGTTATCGCTGCTGTTTGGAGCGATTTGTTTCCGACTGTTCCTCTTACCGAGCATAAACCGAGCCAAGAATCGCAGTGAACAGCAGATGCTTAGTCAGCGACCCTCTGACACATTACCCCGTTGGACTAAGCTGCTCTGGAGCGGCTACGGCATAACGTCTGCTGTCATTTTAATTAGCCTACCGCTTCAGGCGTCTTGGGATGCCGGAGTTTCCATCGGGGAGGGCTTCTCACTCCCTATTCTGGGAGAAGCTCTTCAATTTACGGGAGCAGGGAAAATCTGGTTTATCCAGATGATTCTCGTGCTGCTTCTAAGCGTAACGCTAATTTATGCGATCGATCCCAGCATTTCTGATCGCCAGCGCCGTGTTTGGGGCTACAGCTCCGTTTTACTCACGCTGAGCCTCATGCTGTCCAAGGCCTTTGTCGGGCATCCGGCAGCAGCCACCCATCCGGCTCCAGCCATTGTGGCAGATTTCGTCCATCTTGCAGCGTCAGCTTTTTGGATCGGATCACTTGCCGTCATGGTGGTGTGCCTGCCTGTTGCCGGATTGGAGCTCCCTGTATCCGTGCAGGCAACTCTGCGACAAACGGCCCTGCGCCGCTTCGCTGGCTGGGGCATGGCTATGGTGGCGGCGCTACTCGCCACTGGTATCTATGGAGCGGTGCTGTACATTCCGGCTCCCTCCATGCTGCTGAACACATCCTATGGACTCGTTCTGCTTGGTAAAGCAGCGCTACTGCTAGTGATGCTGGTCTTCGCAGCCAGCCAGTTTCGCAGCGCTCGGCAAGCGGCGGCGAGCAAGCGAGCCGTCGGAGGATTGCGTACCGAGCTGTCCGTCGGTCTGCTCGTGATGCTACTGGCAGCGGTGCTCACTCACCTGTCACCTGGCCAGGCACCTGCTGTACCGTTTGAGGAGACTCGCACTACTGGCGAATACAGCGTTACACTGGCAGTCAGCCCTAATGCTGTGGGCAGCAATGAATTTAAGGTATCCGTTCAGGATAGCAAGGGGGCTGCCGTTTCAGGAATCCAGCAGGTCACATTAACGCTTATGCCAGCTAATCCTGACCAAGATCAACAGGAATTTGTTCTGCCCGTGAAGCAGCAACAGCCTTTCCGCAGTCAGGAATTGATAACCTCCGAAGGAACATGGGCGGTAAAAGTACATGCTCTGACAGCATCACTCGATGCGGTTGATGTTGAATTCACTCTGCAAGTAGACGGTAAAAAATAATTATCTTATTCTTAAAAGGAGCGAAATAAATATGAATACAACGATTCAAACAGCAAAATCCAGGTTTTCCAGGTTAGCAACTTCCATGGGTTTAATTGCGGCTGGTGCCTTGCTTTTTGCAGGTATGGCCAGTGCGCATGTGACGGTCAAGCCTTCCGTTTCACAACCTAATGCGTGGGAAACGTACACGTTGAAAGTGCCTGTGGAAAAAAACATTCCAACCACTAAAGTGGCCTTGAAAATTCCCAAAGAGGTCGTTTTCAAACAATACGAGCCAGTACCGGAATGGAAGGTAGCCACCGAAAAAGACAGCTCTGGCAAAATAACTACCGTCACCTGGACGTCCGAAAAAGACGGAATCCAAGCGGGTCAGTACCAACGGTTCAGCTTTGTAGCACAAAATGCAGATCAGAATACTGCAGCAGCCTGGGACGCCTTCCAATATTACAGTGACGGAAGTATTGTGGAATGGACAGGCGATGAAGGAAGTAACAATCCTCATTCCATTACTACAATCACGGCGGATGCCACACCGGAAACTCCTGCTCCTGCCGCAGACAGCGGACATGATTCGGCAGGCACCGCAGAGGGTCATGCAAACACAGATACGGCTAAAGATAGCAGCAGCACCGCACCTACCTCGGACAATGCTGCTGAGGCTGCCCCTGCTGCTTCTGCTCCAGCCAGCTCTGCTACACAAACCACAGCACTTGTCCTCTCGATCATTGCAGTCGTTCTTGGTGCCGTAGCTGTCGGCATTGCACTCAAACGCCGCAAATAATCTGGGTTACAATAAAATATAAAACTGTTTTAAAAAGAAAAGGCTGACACCGTTTTAAAAGGTGTCAGCTTTTTTTTATATGAAAAATAACGATGTTTTTCTTATACTATTCAGCTTAAACAAATACTCAGATTTATCTCATCCTATCATTTCACATTCACCTATCTATCATTTTTTTGGTAAAATGGTAGAAACCTCACGATTCTAACATGATAGCATTGCAATCTATTGAGCATAGGAGATCATAGGATGAAAATCGTAAATAAGGCTTTGTTATCTAGCGTTATCCTTCTGAGTACCGCAGCGGGAATCTATAGCCCTATGGCACAAGCGGATGCGGGTAAGATCAGCATCATGCTGGACGGATATCCATTGCCGTTCCCTGTACAGCCTGCCATGATGAACGGCACGACGATGGTTCCCTTTCGCGCAATTTCTGAGGCTCTGGGCATTACAGTGAAATGGGATCAAGCCAGCCAAAGCATCACCGCTACCAAAGCACAAGGCAATGCAACCAAGCAGGTGGTTCTCAAAATGGGGAGCCGCAATGCCACAGTAGACGGACAAACCGTTCAACTAACAGCCGCACCGCAAACCGTGCGCGGCAGCACGATGATTCCGCTGGGCTTTTTCGGGCAACAGTTTGGAGCCACAGTCAACTGGAATCAGGGAACACGGACAGTCTCTATTACATCGCCACGTGAAGCTATGTATACTGTAGGCTTCTATGCGCTGTCTTCCTTTGACCAAAAATCCAAAATACCGAATTTTAATGCCGTTGCCTTCGGCTGGAGCCGAATTGATACAAACGGACAGTTCACGACGACCGGCAAAGAATATAAATGGCCTCAAGCCGCTGGAGCTGTAACGCCTGAGTCTATTCTACAAGAAGCAGATAGCCAGGGGACTTCCCCTTACCTGATGGTTTATTCTGTAGACGGTAATCATGAGCTAACCAAGGTTTTGGAAAATACGCAGCTTCAAGAACAAACCATTTCCCAAATCGTCAGCACTGCCACCGATAAGCAGTTCAAGGGCATTACGTTAGATCTTGAAGGATTAGGCTGGAGCGGCGATAAGGCCAAAGCTCGTTCTGATTACAACGCTTTTATTAAAAAGTTATCGGCCAAAGCGCATCAAGCGGGACTCAAGCTCACCGTCGTTCTGCATCCGCTGAATAGCTCTTACACTGGTTATGATTACAAGACGCTGGGTAATCTGGCGGACGATCTGATCATCATGGCCTATGATTACGGACAAAAATCTACGCCTGAGCCACTAGATAAAGTGGACGAAGCCATAAAACTGGCATTGAAGGAAACCTCGCGGGATAAGCTCATTTTGGGAATTTCAATGGGTAGCGAAAAAGGCAGCACCGTTAACGCCAAGATCGGTTTAGCCAAACGTTATGACCTCAAAGGAATCGCGATCTGGCGTCTGGGCATCATCGGAGAAACAGCCTGGGCACAGATGAACGAAGCCATCGAGTTTAAATAAGATTATATTTTATAAAGATATCCCGTTCTTATTCCGCCCGCTAATGATTCTCATGCGTCTGCTATGAAATCATCGGTGGGCTTTTTTCATGTCTATTTTAGCAAAATGCTTGCCTGACTTGGAAGTTGTCGCCACAGGCTCGCAACCCTGTTCTCCGTAGAAGACACCCCAGTCTCTCATAAAATCCAGCAACGGTCTTAGCGTATCTCCCAACGGGGTAAGCGAGTACTCCACACGCGGTGGGTTCTCGTTATAAATTTCACGGTGCACAATGCCATCACGCTCCAATTCGCGCAACTGCAAGGTTAGCATCCGCTGTGTAATATTAGGGAGGGTCCGTCGAATTTCATTATAGCGCCGTGGTCCTGTGGTCAAATGATACAAGATGCCCCCCTTCCATTTGCCGCCTATAATCCCAACAGTTGTCGCGACAGGACACCCAAAATTAACGCTAACTGTATGTTCCATCTCCTGTGCCATGTATTCCCCTTCTTTCTACAGGTTGTAGACTAATAGCCCCAGACCTACAAGGTACAAATATGTGCGTACTTGTTCCCGCAAAAAACTTTCTATATGATGACTATATATTCGATATCAACTCTCATTATAGTAGCAGAAAACCAATGGAGCACCAACTAAACCCAAATCTAAAGGAGTACATTTCATGTCCAATACATCAGATAAAAAACAGGAAATTCTGGATGCCTTTCTATTCAGACATGCCACGAAAGAATTCGACCCTAATCGCATCATACCGGAGGAGGATTTTCAATTCATTCTCGAAACTGGACGACTTTCCCCAAGCTCCGTAGGATTTGAACCTTGGCAGTTTGTAGTCGTACAAAATCAGGCATTGAGAGAAAAACTGGCTGCGGTTTCCAGTGGTGGTCAAAAGCAGATCCCAGCGGCCAGCCATGTCGTTTTGATTTTGGCACGTAAGGATGTCCGTTATGATTCACCTTACGTGGAGTACATGTATAAAGAGGTGAAGGGTATGTCTGACGAAGACTTTGCCTCCCTACCAGGCCGCTATAAGATTTTCCAAGGTGAAAACCAACGCCTGCTGGAAAACGAACGCACGTTATTCGACTGGGCCTCCAAGCAAACTTATATTGCCTTAGGTAATATGATGACAGCGGCAGCTCAGATCGGCATTGATTCCTGCCCGATTGAAGGCTTTAACTATGATCAGGTGCATGCCATTTTGGAGGAAGAAGGCCTGCTGGAGGACGGGCTGCTGGATATTTCAGTCATCGCTGCCTTCGGTTATCGTGCTCATGAACCCAAGCGGGAAAAATCCAGACAACCACTGGAGAAAGTTACACGTTGGGTCCTGTAACCTGCGACTCATACCCTTCCAAACCTTGGACATTAAAGCATCTAAAAAGCGGGCTTACGGCGCTTCATCTGAATGATGAACACACCGCAGCCCGCTTTTTTAGATCACTTCAATCTCTATTAAAATTCCTTTGGAAGCCAGGTTATCCAGGCACTCCTTCATATATTCGTCATCATGCTCCACATATGCGTCCGCGCCTGCCAGTTCCTCGCCTAGCTCCGCTTCCCAAGGTTCACACTGCTTACCACGATACAATGGCTGTTCCCATAGTGGATCAACATTGTATCCTCTGCTTTTCATTTCGTCCATAATGAGCTTATGATAGCGTACCAGCAGCATGGGGTGATAGTCGAACACATAATTCACTGTGGCGTGTGGCTTTCCCCACCCGTTCCCCCGCAGGGCACAACACTCACGATGTTGTCCCAACAGTTGGGGACGGGGCAGCTTGCCAATCAATTGTTCATGCCAAAGCCTCATGCTTCCACAACCTTATCTGTAGCTTTTTCTGTATTATTGGATTAGCATACGGATACCTGTCAGTACAATACCGATCAGGAAGCCTGTTACTGCGCCGTTAATACGTATCCACTGCAAATCCTGTCCCAGTTTGTCCTCCATCAGTGCAATCAGGGATTTGTTATCCATTTTGTCTACATTTTCGCGCACCAGGTTACCAATCCGGCTATGATTGGCTTCCACGAGACTAGTAATTCCTTCCACGATTCGTGCATTAATTTTGTCCAGCAATTCGGTATTCCCTCTTAAATCAGCCAGCATCCGATCCAGTAACGGTAAAATGTAGGTCGGCACATAGTCTTCGTCTTCCATATAGTTCAATAAGCGGGTACGAAGCTCTTCCATTTTACCGAGCACGGACGCTTCGCCTTCCCAAGCTTCAATAAGGCTATCCTTCCAGCCGTTCAGCCCTTCCTGAACCGTATCCTTCGTTGCCAATCGGGTCACCTGTGTTCTTAGACCGTCGATCACTGCCAGACGGCGCGGATGCTCTTCCCTTTGCAGCTCTGCTACCTGATCCAGCAGGAAATGACGAATCATTTCACCCATGCGCTCTTCGTTCAGATAGCCGAGGAAGGCGTTCAAGGCAAATTGCATCAGCCCGCTCACCTGCAAACCACTGACAGCCTGCATCCCTAAGGTGCCAAGTGTATAGCCTGTTTCCGGTCGCAAAAGCCAGGATTCCGCCTGCTCCAGCGTGTAATCCAGTGCACGAATATCATAGCCCTTCTCACTGGATTGGCGGGCAAGCGCCTCCAGTAGTGGTCCGGCATCGATGTCCGTCACCTGTCGCTTGATCTCAGCCACGATAATCGGAGCCAATTCCGCGAGCGGGAGCGACTGGACGAGCCGCTTGGCGAGCACATCTATCGATGCTGCTGCTTCTGGTGTACGCAATCCTTTTTCCACACCGCCCAGCATCAGCTCCGCCAAACGAATGTCCGCGATTTTAGAAGCAATGCTGTCTTTGTTCAGCAAGTTATTTTCCACCGTATTCACCAATGCATTCGTGAGCTTGTCCCTATTTTTAGGGAGAAGCGCCGTATGTGGTATCGGGATGCCTAGCGGATGACGGAACAATGCTGTGACAGCGAACCAGTCTGCCAGTCCCCCTACAAGTCCTGCCTCAAAGGCTCCGGCTAACAATCGAGCCCAGCCATATTGCTGGAAGGGCACGGTGGCTGCAAAGCCTGCCCCTAGAATAACGAGCGACCAAGCCGCTGCGGTTTTCGTATTTTTGGGTTTTTCCATCCTGTAATCCTCCAAACTGACTATCGATAAGTTAAGCAACTATACATATATTACCCATCATATCATTGCCTGTGTAATTTCCAAAGTTGAGAGCACTTATAATTCAACACATAAGGACATTTTTTGCGTAATTTTTTATGCATATATCTCTCTTTTTTACATTCATGTTCGTGAACCAAATCACAACACTGGGTCCAAAATCTCATTTTCAATAATAAGCCTTACGAACCATTTTATCAGAACCAAGTCCTAAATTTCGTAAACCGAAAGGAGAAGTGAATGGAAAAGTTGAATGGGCATGTAAGATATTTTTTTCAACACTATCCTATATTTGACCCCGGAAAGGATTTGAATCCATGATGACCTCAGAATTCTTTCAACAATATTCGACCTTTTATACGGATAACCAGGTTGAATATCCATAAGAAGCGAGGCTTCTATAAAGCTCACACACAAATTTTGATATATAGACATATTTAATGTGATAAAATAAACTTTTATTAAATAGTAAATCATGTTTAATCAGCCATTATATATTGGTACATCAAACCAAGATAAGCTAGATAAAATTGCTTTTTTGTAAAGGAATTGAATATGACAACAGACCAAAAAAAACATCGAGGGCCTCTGGAACGGCGAACCTGTCGTAATTGTGCGCACTCCCTCCGCTTTTGCCAAGCAATCCCTTTTATATATTCAGGAATTAGGCTATTTCCAAAAAACCTCTGATTTTACAATAGAAAGGAAAGAACTCACCTCCTTTTTGCTTGTTTTTACGCTGTCTGGTAAGGGAGAATTACTGTACCGGGACAAGAAATATATTTTAAAGCCTCATGATTTGTTTTTTATTAATTGCGATGAATATTTACAATATAGCACCTCCGGTGATGAAGCCTGGGAGTTTATCAGCTTATACCTGTACGGCAACCTGATCGAACATTTTTACGAACAATTTGCCAAGCATAATAAACCGGTAATATCCCTGCACAATCCATATGTTATATTGGACAAGCTGCATGCTCTAATCTGCGGGCAGTCTGATCGAAGCCTTTCCGGCGAGCTGCTGACGTCCAGACTCATTGGTGAAATACTGACGTATATTTTGCAGCATCCTTATGATCATCGGTATGTAAATGCTGGAACGCTCAGCGAAGTACGTCAGGTGCAGCAGTATTTGGACCAGTCCTACTGTGAGCGAATTACGCTGGACTCGCTGGCAGACATGTTCAACCTAAACAAATTTAATCTTGCTAAAAATTTCAAAAAACAGATTGGATTTTCTCCAATTGATTATCTCATTAATGTCCGGATCACAGCCGCTCAGGGATGGCTTAAAACCAGTGACATATCCATTGTGGATATCGCAAGGTACGTTGGGATTCCCAATACGAGCCATTTTATCAACCTATTCAAGGAACATGTAGGGGAAACACCTCATTCCTTCCGTAAAAAATGGGGAAACCGCTCCAAATTGTAAATAGGAGGTCTCCTGTACTCCGTTTGATAGACGATAGACGCACAAGCTATTCAAGCTAATGGCAAAGCTGTCGAAAGACAGTGACGCAAAACTATAGGGCCTTCCTACTCGGATGGCAGCCAGTTACCAGGTGAACGAGCTTTTTATTATGCCTTTTTACATAGCTCCATCACAAAATTGCTATACCTCTCTCGAAGAAAAAACCTTGATCACTATGATCAAGGTTTTTTTCTGTTGGGGTAGTCATGTCAACCTAGCATGCTGAATATACTAATTTCGAACTAGGAGGAGGGAAGGAAAACAATATAACACAACATAACCGCCGAAGCTTGCCATATTACGATGAATAGGAGAATCACTTGGAGCATGGGAACCAAAATAAATGTCATGATTATTGCCTTATTGCTCATTGTCCAAAGCTTTTTCAGCACCACACTGGCTTACGCAGATCCTCCTGCCCCTGAACTGCCGCACAGTGCTGTATCCGATCCTACAACCGTTACGGATGCTGTATATGCGGTCCCAAACCCTGAACCCCCTAAGGAGGTTCCGCCAAACACTGTCCCTTCCGTGCAAGGAGCAGCTCATTCAAAGTCTCAAAAGGAAGCAGCTCCCCAGAGTATACTAACGAAGTTGATTCTAACGGACGAAGCCGGACGTGTCATTGATGCGGTATATAATCCAGGTAGTACGTTCGACATTGGATCAGCCATCCAACTTGGCTATGAATGGGAGCTTCCTGACGATGCTTATAAAGCAGGGGATACCTTCACCTTTCACTTACCAGAACAGTTTGTCATCTACACTGATATCTCATCTCCGCTAGTGACTACAGACGGGACCGTGGGGTTCTTTACAGTAGATCGTCAGGGTAAGGTCATCATGACCTTTAACCAATATGTAGAGAACCATTCCCATGTCAGCGGCAAACTGCAAATTAAAACCGAATTCACAAAAGAAACGGTGAAAGGCAGCACAGAAGTCATCATTGCGATTCCAATTAAGGGCGGGGTTCAAACGGTCATCGTAAATGTGAAACCCCAGTCAGGGCCAACTTTAAGCAAGCAAGGAAAAATAAATGGCACCCACCAGATCGACTGGGCCATTGATGTGAACAAACAGCTAAACACCGTTAAACACGCCCTCATTACTGATCCAACTCCTTCAGGACTGGAACTCGTGAGAGGCTCTATCCGACTCTATCATCTGCAAGTCAATATCGATGGCACGACCGTTGTCAAAGACCTAGTGAATGCGAGTAAATACGCCATTGAATCGGATCAAGCCGGGACCGGATTTGCAATTCATTTTCAAGATGCTAGCATTAGCACTGCCTATCAGATCCAATACTCCACCCGCATTACTGGCAACGAAACTCGCTTTTCCAACACAGCGACGCTTTCAGGAGATGCGATAGATAACGTTGCTGCCACCGCTACGGTTCAGGTGGAGCGTGGTGAATTTTTGTCCAAAAAAGTTGAAAAGTATGATCATGCCACACAAACACTCTCGTGGGCCATAAGATATAACTTTGGCGAGACAAAAATCCCCGAAGCCAAAGCCCTTTTAATTGATCATTTCAACAAAACTCAAAAATTGCTGCCCGGTTCTTTGAAAGTATTTAAGGGAAATACACTGGAGGAGCTTCCATCGTGGGCGTACACCGTCATCCCGGTTGACTATCCCGACCGTAACGGCTTCAAACTTCAATTCAACTTCGACGTAGATTCAGCCTATACCATCCGATATCAGACCCAGGCTAGAGGCCGCGTCTATGAAGATGAAAAAGTTACAAACATCATCGCCACAGATGGAACCCAGAAGATCATATCGACGGAAATCACAAGCGGAGTTATGACTAAAATGTATGACACGCCCAATTACAACACGAAAGTCATACCTTGGGTGATCACCATTAATACAGACTCATACACCATGAAAAATATTGTCATTAAGGATGTGTTCCCTAATGGGGGCCTCGCCTTGTTGCCCGACACCCTGAAAATTCAAAGTGTTGACGGTACAACGGAACTACTCGCGCCCATGGATTATGAGCTAGTTCCACGATCAGCAGACTATAAACAAGGGTTTACACTTATTTTTCATAAAACGATTCAGAAAGCTTATACGATCAAATATTCAACTCTCTACAACAATGATTGGAAAACAGATACGACGAAGCCCGAATTTCGCAACAAATCCTTTATAGATTATCAGTATGAAAATGGTGAAACATCGTCGCATGAGGTGGAATGCCCGATCTGGCCGGACTTTATGACACAACGGAACGGGGCCAAGCAAGGAAGCTATGATGCGAGCTCCAAACTCATTACCTGGGATATTAAAGCCAACTATAATCGCAAGATCCTGAATCATGCGGAAGTGAGAGATGTCTTATTGCAAGGTCAGAGGTTACTGCCTGGCTCCGTAAAAGTATACGATATGACCTTGCTGGGATGGTGGGATGGCGTACAAAAAGGGGCTGAAATCCCGGCAGATCAATATACGACGATCCTCCCCACTGAGCAAAATGGTAATGAATTGCGTATCCAGTTCAAGAAGCCGATACAGACTCCGTACTGGATTACCTTTCAAGCTTCATTGGAAGGAGAATTGATTGAAAAGGAAATTCATAATCGCGCTCTTCTACTGGATGGACAAAAAACCGTCTCCGATTGGGCAGCCCAAGTTACGGTACCTCATGGCGGGGAATATGTGTCTAAGGCCGGCGCACAAAATGGAAATAAGATCGACTGGAGCATTCGTATCAATGAAGGACAATCACATGTGTCCAACGCTAAAATAGTCGATCAGCCTAGCAGCAACCAAATCTTAATTGAAGATTCCTTCCATTTATACTCTACAATCATGGCTGCCAATGGAAATACCACCAAGGGCACCGAATTAATCAAAAACCGAGATTACTGGCTTCACATCAAGACAGACACTCAGGGCCAGCAAACTTTTGAGCTTACTTTTGCCAAGGATATTTCCACTGCTTTTATTCTTGAATATCAATCGTTCATTCATGCTGAGGATAAAGCTAAGGTGAGCAACAAGGTTGCTTTTGCAGGAGATCGTTTGACGACAGAACTGCGGGAAACCAGTCAGGAAATCATCGTACGGACGTCTTCTGGCTCCGGTTCTGGTGGGGGCGTAACCGAAACTCTTGAACTGACCAAGGTGGATCAGGATGCTCCCGACAGAGTACTGCCTGGCGCCCGGTTTGCGCTCTATGATAAGGGACAAAAAAGAGTACCGCTTATACAAACGACCAATGCGGAAGGCAAAATCATCTTTTCCTCCTTGCTTCATGACGATTACATTTTGGAAGAATTGGCAGCACCGGAGGGGTATGAAATAACAGAGGGTAAACTTGAGATCAGAATAGACGCAGCACTCCAACAAAGCTCTGGCATAAAGAAGGTTGTGATCACCAATCGTAAAGAAAAGAAAAACGAACCCGAAACACCTGTAGACCCAGGCACACCTACCCACCCAGAGCCGTCTCCCCCAGCAGGAGGCTCCGGGAAAAAACATGATAAAGATCCCGAGGTGCCCGTGACACCATCTATAACCGTTCCTCCGTCACTGCCAAGGCCTTCGGAGGACATTGTCCCTCCACGGGAGGAACCCGCACCCACACCGCCGCCAGCAGCCCGGGAGGAACCCAAAGCACTGCCTGAACCACCAGCCGTCATGCCTCATCAAGATCCGTCTCCTCCAGTGGAGCCGAACGACGAGCCCAAACCTAAAATCCGTCTCCATGATCCAGAGAAAGTGCCAGAGGAGCCACCTGCGGTGCATCAGTTGCCCCAAACAGGAGAAAGTAGCCCCGTTCCGTTTTATTTGGCAGGCATCGCCATGATTATAAGCGGCGTATTTTTGAAATTTAGACGGACAAACAAAAAATAAATGCAATCTACCTGCCTGATCTTCCGTCTCATTCCCGAGTGGAATGAGACGGAAATGGGGCTTTTTTTTTTCAAAGTATGTATCATCCGTACATTGCTTAGGGGAGATGAGATTGCTGAATCTGCGTAAACTTTCATATCTGTTTATTGGGTTGGGCTTACTCTTTATTTTGTTTCCTAAAGCGACCGAATGGAATGAGGATCGAGAACAACACAAGCTGTTACAAGCAGCGGAGTTATCACTAGAAAAAAGCAATTCGGTATTGCCTTCTAGTCTTGCAGACAGCTATGCTCGCTTGTCCACTCGGGTAGCGGAAGCTCCGGTTAGTGAGGCACGGCAACATGCCTTTCCATCCCCCGCTCCCAATGCCAGCGTTAATGAACAAACTCCTATAGCCACTATTAGCATAAGTCGTATTGCTTTAAAGCTCCCTGTGTTGGAAGGCGCAACGAGGAAAAACATGAAATATGCGGCAGTACATATGCCGGAAACGGGAAAGCTGGGACAAGTGGGGAATGCTGCTATTGCTGCTCATCGAGCCCGTACTCCCGGACGTTTATTTAATCGTCTTCATGAACTGAAGATTGGAGATAAAATTGTTGTTAACGCTCAAGGTAGCCAGTATATGTATAAAGTTTACAGCATAAAGGTAGTCGATCCAATGGACGTGTCTGTTCTGAAAAGCTTCAAAAACCATAAGCTGCTCACGCTAATTACATGCGACCCTCTCGTGAATCCCACCCATCATCTCATTGTTCAAGCCAAGTTAAGCACCTAAACCTAGCTAAATCGCCCATTCCTATGGATAAAATAAATCAGGCGGGCTATTCCTGCTCGTTTACAGAAATACACCCGCCATAGTTCACATCATGCTTCAGTTGAATTCTTGGCAATCAGCTTGAAATCATCAAAGTGGAATCCTGGTGCAACAACACAGGTTACCAGCACAGGCTCATCCCCCAGCGGACGTGCCGTTTGCCATACTGTTCCTGGTACGAGTGCTTGTGGATGTTGTCCTGCCTCCACATCTGCACCAACGATAATGACCGTTTCTTCGCCAGGTTCTTCTCCACTTCCACCCAATTTTAGCTCTATAGGACTTCCGCTATGGTATAGCCACAGCTCATCAGAATGGACCACATGCCACTCGGAGAACTCACCCGGATGCAGCAAGAAATACGTAGACGAAGCTGCAAAGCGCGGACCGGAGTACACATCCGGCAGTACAGGCTTCGGAATTTGAAAATTGGCCTTCCACATCTCTTTGTACCAGCCGCCTTCTGGATGGGGCTCCATGCCCAATGCCGTGACTAGCGGTGAAATAGCTTTCGTCATTGTCTATCCTTCCTTTACCCTAAATTCCTTCTCCCCTACTGTAAAACATAGCGCTGCTTTTGTCACGTTTCTCCCTCTGCATGTCGAAGGTCAACAAACTATGTAAGATTTAATAACATTAAATTGTGGATCCATACTCGTTTTCATCATAAAAATAACAGAAAACTAGTAAAAATACATTCAAAAACATATTTTACGTAAAGTTTATTGACATAAAATCTTGTTTTTTTATTGTAAGCTTATAGTATCATGAGAGAAATTTTGAAATTCTAATAGAGCTTAATCATGTCAGTCGTCTACTAAGCGATGTATTCAAGTCAAAAAAGGGGTGAGCTCTCTGATCCATTTTCGCAATGTCAACAAGCATTATGGTCACTTTCATGTACTTAAAGACATCAATCTTCAGATTAAGGAGGGCGAGGTCGTTGTCATCATCGGTCCCTCCGGCTCAGGTAAAAGCACCCTGCTTCGCTGCATCAATCGTCTGGAAACGATATCCGATGGGGAGCTAATCGTTAACGATGTCCCTGTGCATGACAAAAAGATTGATATTAATGCCTTCCGTCGCAATATCGGGATGGTATTCCAACATTTCAATCTGTATCCCCACAAAAAGGTGATTGAGAACATTGTACTGGCACCGATGAAGGTACTGGGCATCCCGAAAGAAGAAGCTATTCAAACAGCCCTCACCTATCTGAAGCGTGTCGGAATCGAGGAAAAGGCACAGAGCTACCCCGCCCAATTGTCCGGTGGACAGCAGCAGCGGGTGGCGATCGCCCGTGGACTCGCGATGAATCCGAAAATTATGCTGTTTGACGAGCCTACTTCAGCCCTGGACCCCGAAACCATCGGAGAGGTGCTGGATGTCATGCGCTCGCTTGCCCATCAGGGCATCACGATGGTCATCGTCACTCATGAAATGGGCTTTGCCCGTGAAGTGGCAGACCGCGTGATTTTTATGGACAAAGGACAGATCCTGGAAGATAGCCAACCTGCTGAGTTTTTTCAGAATCCGGGTGAAGAACGGGCTCGCCTGTTCCTGAGCCGTCTGATTCATCATTAAACAGACTATTAATGGAATAAAAATCGAAAGGGGATCATCTTGATGAGAAAAAGATTTCAGTGGAGTACTTTGGTGCTGGTTGCATTATCCTGTCTGCTCGTCTTGGCAGGCTGTGGAGGCAAGCAAGAAGCAACAACGTCAGGAAATGAGGCAGCAGCTTCCAACGGGCTGGAAGCCATCAAACAGCGTGGCAAGCTGGTCATTGGGGTGAAGTACGATACCAAGTTGTTCGGACTAAAAGACCCGGCTAGCGGGAAGGTCGAGGGCTTTGATATCGACATCGCCAAGGCTGTAGCCAAGCATATTTTTGGTGATGAAACCAAGCTTGAGCTCAAGGAAGTCACGTCCAAAACACGAATCACCTTACTGCAAAATGGGGACATCGACGCTATTATCGCCACGATGACCATTTCGGATGAACGCAAAAAACAGGTCGATTTCAGCGATGTCTACTTTAATGCAGGGCAATCCCTGCTTGTGAAAAAGGGAAGCCCGATCACAGGTCTGGAGTCCCTGACTCCCGATACCAAGGTGCTCGCTGTTAAAGGCTCTACCTCCGCAAAAAATATCCGCGAAAAAGCGCCTAAAGCAACGATTTTAGAGTTTGAAAACTATCAGGATGCCTTCAACGCCCTCAAGGCAGGTAAAGGGCAAGCGCTGACGACCGATAACTCTATTCTGCTTGGCATGCAGCAGCAAGATCCGAATTATACCCTAGTAGGCGGGAACTTCACAGAGGAACCTTACGGTATCGCAGTGAAGAAGGGACAAACCGAACTGCTGCAAGCCATTAATGATACGATCAAGGAACTGAAAAGCAATGGTGAATACGATAAGCTGCATGAGCAATGGCTTGGGGTTAAACCCGAATAATGATCTTGTGAAGGAGCCGCGATTGCGTGCTCCTTCCTTTCTTAGCTCTGGATAAGGAGGTATACCCGTAGATGCTTACTTTTGATATCAACGTACTTCTCGATCATGGCGACCGTTTTAGAGAGGGCTTGCTTCATACCGTTCAAGCTAGTGTTATTGCCTTGATCGGAAGCTTTATTCTGGGCGCTATCATTGCCATCTTCCGAATTGCACCTTTTAAATGGCTAAACTGGATCGGTACTGTCTATGTAGAGGTCATCCGCAATATTCCATTGCTGATTGTCGTACTGTTTTTTTATCTCGGTCTTCCCACTTTGGGCATCCCCTTGGATGGCTTTGTATCTGGAACGCTTGGATTGACTGTGTACACAGCCTCTTTCATTGCAGAAGCTATACGTGCCGGCATTCAATCTGTACCCAAAGGACAATTTGAAGCGGCAATATCCTCCGGGTTGAATTACAACCAGACGATGATCAGCATTATTTTACCGCAAGCCATCAAAATTGTACTGCCTGCAATCGGCAACCAATTCATCAATCTGGTCAAAAACTCTTCCGTGCTGGCCATTGTGGCCGGACTGGATCTCATGTATTACTCGGATCTCATTAACTCGGATACCTTCCTGCCCATCACAGTCTATGCGATCACGGCGCTGCTGTATCTTGTATTGACGGTTCCGCTCAGCTTTCTCGTGTTATTTATGGAGCGACGCTTGTCCAAAACATCCTAAGGAGGGAAGCCCGTATGGATTTCGGTGGATTGTTTGCATGGCCTAATGTGCGTTTTATACTGGAGGGCTTCCTGCTCACGCTGGAAGTCGCCATTTACTCTATCATATTCAGCTTCGCTCTTGGTATCGTATTCGGCATTCTGCGCTATACCCGCTTACCTGTGCTCTCACAGGTTGCAGCCTTTATCATTGATCTGATTCGCAATCTGCCCTTATTGCTCATTATTTTCTTCATCGGCATGGTTTTGCCATCCATCGGATTTTCAATTTCCCTCAAGTGGGCAGCCATTACAGGACTGTCAATCTTCGAGGGAGCCATGATCGCCGAGATTGTGCGCAGTGGTCTGAATTCGGTCCATAAAGGACAGGTGGAAGCCGCACGTTCCTCCGGTCTAAGCTATTCTCAAACCTTATGGCATATCATTCTGCCCCAAGCGCTTCGTCGCATGGTGCCCCCGATTGTCAGCCAGTTCATTTCCCTATTTAAGGATACGTCACTGGCTGTCATTATCAGTTTGCCGGAGCTGACGCATAACATTCAGATCGTCGGTGGGCAAAATCAATCCTTTGTCATTCCAGCTCTGCTGTTCGCTGCTTTCCTGTACTTTGCCGTTAATTACAGTATGTCACTGATTGCACGCAGGTTGGAGGTTCGTACACATTAAGGCTTGTGATACTCATCACGGTTGTCATTAGTTGGAGCGCTCTGTCAGCACAGCTTGTATCTTATCTATCAATCGTTTCACTGCTTCTCCCTGGTAACGGTCAGCTCGATAAATCAACTCTAGCTGTCCTTGAGGCGCACCACGCAAAATAGGCACCGTGCAAAAATGCGAACGATCCAGTTCGGCCGCAAGAGACTTCGTCTGTAAGGTTACGGCAAGTTCCTCCTGCACCCAGCGCAGGATTGAAGCTATAGAATTGGTTTCCAAGACGGTTGCAAAGGGATACCCGCGATCACGAAAGCATTTCTCAATCAGCTTCCTGCCGGGATGGCATTCTGGCTGCATCGCCCAGGGTACATGCCTCAATTCGTCCAGCATAATGGAAGAACGGTTGGAAAATGCATGGTTTACCGGGACAATAAGACAGTAGTTCTCTGTGCGGAGCGGAAGCTGGACAAGCCTTTCATCTGTACCCGAGTGTAGGGTGATGCCAACGTCCACACGGTTATCCAGCAGCTGTTCTGTTACATCAAAGGATGGGCAGATGTGCAAGCTGATTTTAGGAAATGACCGATGAAAATGGGCAAGCATCTTTTGCAAAGGTTCCTCCAGCTCAGGTAATGCGATACCAATCCGTAAACTTCCGCGTTGCTCGGTACGCAGCTCCTCAATGGATGCCTTTGCTTGCTGTAATCCCTTGAGCGCATGGGCACTGTGTTGTAGCAGCAGTTTACCGGCATCTGTCATTTTAATTTTCTTGCCTGCGCGGTCAAAGAGCGTCATGCCCAGTTCCTCCTCCAGCGCCTTAATTTGCAAGCTAAGTGTGGGTTGAGAGATACCGATCTTTTCCGAAGCCTTCGTAAAATGCAGTTCCTCGCATACGGCTATGAAGTATTGAAGCTGACGTATTTCCGTCTTCCTTCTCTCCCTTCGAAAGTCCAAGAATGTTTGCATGAACAGGTCAAAAGAAGCGCGAGATCGGATCATTCCGGTTCGCGCTTCTTCGCAGGTTATTGCGCTTTTTTTAGATTATTGACCTACTTCTGCTTTTTCCGAAGTCAACGTAATATTCGCAAACGCGTCTGCATCGTACTCCTTACCACGGGTAATATCGTAATTGGCTACCCGATTATTCACTGCCTCCAGCGAATAACGGAATAACGTCGGTACAATGGGCGCCTCCTCGCTCATATACGCCTGCCACTGGTTGTATATATCTTTACGATAATTGTCGTCAAAGGCTTTCACAGACACCCCTTCCTGCAACAGCTTATCATTCTCTTCACTGGTAAAGCGCGAGTAGTTAAAGCTGGCTCCGCGTCCATACAGCCCACTAGGGTCTACATCTGTACCCGTACTCCATGCGCCGCCAAAAATATCAATGCCAGGGTCATCCTTCTGCACACGGTCATAGAAAGAATTGAACTCAAGCAGACGACCGTCCACCAGTTCGACATGAAGCCCGACATCCTTCCAATTTTGCAAATAAAACTTCGCCAGCGATTCAGCTGTCGCATCCCCGCTCATTGCTGCATAATGGAGCACCAGTTCCTTACCTTTAGGGTCCTCACGGTATCCATCTCCATTGGTGTCCACATATCCTGCCTCGTCCAGCAGCTTTTTCGCCTTGTCTGGATCATACGCAATGCCCTTCGCATTCACATCATGGTATCCCTTGAAGGCGGGCGGGATCAGGGATGTCGCAGGAGTCCGAAGCCCATGATAGAGCTGCTTGCCAACCTGCTCATTATTCAGCGCGTAGCCAAGGGCCTGACGTAATGACTTGTTCGCCAACTTGGCGTTCGGGTCCATGATATTCAGACTCTTGGCCTGATCGAATTTGCCCAGCTTAAAGCCTACATAGCTATAAGACAATTCCTCCTGACCGAGAAACTGTACATTTTTCGGATTACTGGCCTCATTGTAACGGGTGGTCGGATAGCTGGCCCAGTCGATTTCTCCGCTTTTCAACGCCTCGGTAATGACATTCGGATTCACCACCTTCAGATGAAGGCCATCCAACTTGGGCGCACCGCGGAAATAATCTTCATTTTTGACGAATTCTACAGATTCACCTGTGACCATAGATTTAATTTTGAATGGCCCATAGCCAATCGGATGTTTACGGACAGGATCAGATCCGGCCATGTCCTTCACAGGAATGTTCTGGAACACCTTCTTCTCCAGTGGTGTGGACCAGAGTCCTGACTTTACCGAAGGATTAGGTTCCTTAAAATGAATGGTAACCTCTTTCTCATTCAGCACCTTGATGCCAGAAATGGTTTTGGTCTTGCCGGCGTGATAATCTTCCATCCCTACAATGTTGGTCATAAAACTATCATAACGCGGACCTTCGTAGTCTTTGTTACCGATCACTTCATAGGAAAAGGCATAGTCCTCTGCCGTTACGGGATTACCATCTGTCCAGTTCAGTTTGGGATCAATTTTGACAGTCACCGCCTTATTATCTGCGGAAAAGGAAATCGTCGCCGCTCCTTTATCGTCAATATTCAGATTGGAATCAATCGAAAACATGGAAGGGTAGAAAAACTGGAAGACTTCAAAATCCGGATTTCCATCATAAAATACAGGATTCAGAATACCTTCAAAAGGGGTGTCGGACACGAGTGCATAATTGATGATGCCGCCCTTAATCGGGGGTTTATCGTTCTTGACCCCCTTTGCCAGCGCAGTCGTATTCACCTGCTTGTTGTCGGACCCTGACCCACCTGTACCGTTAGACGATTTTGCTCCACTCGAAGTGGAAGGCGAGCCGCTGCATGCGGCCAAAGAAAGCACCAAAATGGCAGATAGAACAGGCAAAATTCCTTTTTTCCAGCTTTTAATCATTGTAAACCCCTCCTTGTCGTTGTCCTTATCCTTGAACTTCGGTTTAACCCAATCGTTGTCTGGCATCCGTGGCACGTTTGAGCGCCTGACCGATAAAATTAATCGCCAGCATCAGCACTAATATAAGCAGTGAGGCAGGCAACCACATCCACCAGCTGTTCTGCAATACATCCGGGTCATTGGCATAACTCACTAGTGTACCCAAGCTTGGAGTTGATTCTGGCAAGCCAAAGCCGAGATAGGACAGCCCGGTCTCAATCCCGATATTTCCTGCAAGACTGAGCGTTAGATTAACAATCACAACAGAGCTGAGATTGGGCAGCACACCCAACCAGATGATCTTCCAATTGGGTGTGCCAAGGGTTTTGGAAGCCTGCACGTAGTCCAGCTCCCGCTCCGACAGTACCTTGGCCCGGATCAGGCGCGCTTTTCCAATCCACAAAAAGGCAGTCATAATGAAAATAAAGGACCCTATGCCACTTTTGGGCACAATGCTGACAAATACGATAACCAGCATCAAGAATGGAAGCACTAGGATAAAATCAATGATTCGCATGATGATGTTATCGACCATTCCTCCATAAAACCCAGCCAGTAAGCCCAGCGTCAAGCCAATGGCGGCGGATAACAAAGTAATCGTAAAGCCAATGGTAAAGGAATTGCGGGCCCCAATGACCAACTGGCCGAATATATCCCTGCCCGCTCGGTCCGTACCCAGCCAGTGCACTGAGCCGGGAGCTTCGCGGATCGCGCCCAAATCGACCGTCGTGACTACATCCTGATTGACAAACAGGACAGAGGCATAAATAAAAATCAAGAACAGAGCCACAAACCCAATGGAAATCAAGGCCATTTTGTCACGTACCAGCTCACGACGCAGTACAGACCAACTGGATGGTGATTTACGAATGATTTCCGGCGAGAAGACCTCCTCCACCTGCATAGACACCATAACCCCTCCTTTTCTCTAGACTTGTTCGCTATTCAATTCGAATGCGTGGATCGACCTTGCTCAGGATGACATCAGATAAAAGGGTTCCTAATAGTGCCAAGAAGCCGGAGATCATGACCAGCGCGTTCACGACTGAAAAGTCCCGTTGGGTGATAGACTGAAGAAACAACTGGCCCAATCCCGGATAACCAAAAATAGATTCCAGGAAAATGTTGCCGGCAATCACACCCGTCAGGTCGTAGCCCAAAAAAGCAGCAATGGGTAATAAAGAGTTCTTGAAAATATGACGGGAATAGATCTTTCCTTCGGGTACCCCCTTGGAACGTGCTGTTTTCACAAAATCCTTTAGGCGTGTGTCAATGACCTCATTGCGCAAATACTGAATTGTAGCCGTCGTACTGAGCAATGCGCCTGTAACCGCCGGTAGTATGAGATGATACGATTTATTCACGTAATATGACCATGTCCCCGGTTCAACACCTACATCCACACTGCCGCTGGTTGGAAACCAGCCAAGTCTGAATCCAAACACGTACAGCAGCAGCAACGCGAGTATAAACAGAGGTGTTGCAAAGCTGAGATAGGTATACCCCACCACGGTTTTATCCAGCAGACTATGCTGATACCGACCACTGAGTACTCCCAGCGGAATGGCGATCAGATACGTCAGAACCAGAATCACTACACCCAGAAAGAACGTGTTCCCCAAACGACTGCCAATCAAGTCGGTAACGCTAATTTTATGTACATAAGATTTGCCCAGATCCCCATGAGCAAGCTGGACGAGCCAGTTCCCATATTGCACCCACACCGGGTCATTGAGTCCCAGTTTTTGCCGCTGTTCTTCCAGTGCAGCCGGATTCAGATTGGGTGTTGAAGTGATGAGCCCTGTCAGGGCATCCCCTGGCATAGCCTTAGCTAGGAAAAATATAAGCACACTCAGTGCAAAAAGTTGAGGGATCATAACCAGCAGTCGACGCATTGTAAATTTCCACATATTCTGTACCTCCCTTAAGGTAGCGCGACTTGATGGGATGGACTTACTGATTTTAGTGCGAACGGCTTTCCACTCGTATCTAAATGTTTGGGCAGCTCTGACTTGTAAGAGGATAAAAGCTTCTGCCTTTTTCGAGCATTTTCTAGCCGCTTCGCAGGATCAATACTGGGAATGGTGGCAATAAGCCGCTGGGTATACAAATGCTGTGGACGCTCATAAATGTCCTGCTCGCTTCCCTGTTCCACTAAGCGACCTCGGTACATGATGCCGATTTGGTCACACATATGGCGGATAATACCCAGGTCATGACTAATGAACAAATACGTCAATTTGAACTCTCGCTGCACATCCTTCATAAAATTAAGCACCTGTGCCTGCACAGAAACATCTAGCGCCGATACCGGTTCATCAGCAATAATCAGTTTTGGATTTAATGTCAGCGCACGCGCAATCCCGATCCGTTGCCGCTGGCCTCCGGAAAATTCATGCGGATATTTGTAGGCCGCATCAGCGTTCAAGCCGACCTTTTCCAGCAGCATCTGCACTTTTCGCCGCTCTTCCTCATTACTCAGCCTTTCAAAGTTCCGCAGCGGTTCAGCAATGACATCCAATACGCGCTTGCGCGGGTTAAGCGAAGAATAGGGGTCCTGAAAAATCATCTGAATGTCTCTACGCAGCGGATGGCGGTTATTCCGACTCAAAGCCGCAAGGTCCTTTCCATTAAAAATAATCTGTCCGCTCGTCAGCTTATTCAGGCCGATAATCGTCCTGCCTGTCGTCGTTTTTCCGCAGCCGGATTCTCCCACTAGCCCATATGTTTGGCCTGCCTCTATGCTGATCGACACGCCATCCACTGCTTTTACCTGATCAACAACACGCTGGAAAAAACCACCGCGCACCGGATAATGAACCTTCAAATCATTTAGCTTCAGTAGTGCCATGAGCAGCCTCTCCCTTTGTTTCGTCTTCAAAATGAAAATGCTGGTAACATGTACAGCGGACCCAATGGCCGGGGGAAATTTCTTTTAATCGGGGATGGTCTTCATGCATTCTCTGCTGAATCCAGGGAATACGCGAAGCAAAGCGACAGCTATTGCGAGGAATATCTTGCAATGAGGGAACAATGCCACCAATGACATGCAGCGATTCTCCCTTGGTATGCGATCCCGGCATGGAGGCTAGCAAGGAACGCGTATACGGATGCTGTGGATGCCGGAATAATTCAAAAACATCAGCGCTTTCCACGATTTCTCCGGCATACATGACCACCACACGGTCAGCTACTTCGGCCACAACGCCAAGATCGTGCGTAATCAGAATAATTCCGCTTCCAGTCTCCTGTTGAAGCTGTTTGAGCAAGTCAAGAATTTGCGATTGAATGGTTACATCGAGCGCAGTCGTCGGCTCATCTGCAATAATAAGTGAGGGTCGGCAAGCTATGGCAATCGCGATCATCACACGCTGGCGCATCCCTCCTGAAAGTTCATGTGGATACTGTTCATACACACGTACGGGGTTGGGTATATCCACGCTTTCCAGTAGCTCCAGTACACGTTCCCTTTTTTGCTTCGTAGATAGGGACGTATGATAATCGAGATTTTCCTCGATCTGCTTGCCAATGCTCATTAACGGGTTCAGTGCTGTCAGCGGGTCCTGAAAGATCATGCCAATGCCCGCTCCGCGGATTTTATTCATTTGCCCTGAGGAGAGACGGATCAGATCCGTGCCTTTAAAAAGAACCTTTCCTTCGACACGTGTCCGCTCCATGTCATGCAATTGTGGGATGGAAAGCGCCAGCGCGCTTTTGCCACAACCGGATTCTCCGACTACAGCCAGCACTTCATTGGGGTTGACCGTCAGATCCAGATGATCGACTGCCGGGTGGTATTGATCGTTGATACGAAAAGATACGGATAATCCTTTAATCTCCAACACAGGTTCGATATTCAATGCGCGCGCTTCCTCCATTCTCCATGGTCTTGTCCTGCTTATTCTCACCATGTTTGATGTTAAAACCTTCCACAAACATTACATACCGTTTTTGTCGGAATAATTTGAATACATCCTATCACCAGTATATGGATATATCAATTAAGATTATGCTATCAACATCATTTAAAAAATCAATGATCCAGCCGTAGCGCGACCTTCCTGGCACAAAATGTAATAAAATAACCAACCACAGGTTAATTTTCATCACAAAAAAGCCGTTTGATCCCCTACAGAGGACCAAACGGCTAACTAGCACCAACCACTCACACTGAATTATTTTTTGCGTTTATTACGAAGCCGCTCCATAGGAGCCCGGCTTGAACGTTCTTGGATCGTACCATTTGTAGCCTGCTGCTGGAGCAGACCAAGGCTCCGGTTGCGGTTCTGTGGAAGCCGCAGGCTCTTCAAACGGCAGCAGCTTCGTCGGTTGATCCAGCGTTAAACCTGCCACATCGGATAATTTCGTATAGTCCTGCTTCCACGCAAGCCATTGGACCGTTTGCACCAGGAAGGTGGCATCGTCTACTTCCTTAAAACCATCATATGTCTTTTTCGACTGTCCGTTTTCCTCACGCGCATATTTCGGAGTAGCATCTTCTACAGGGGAAGAATCACCGATAAATGCTGCCTTGCCTTGACCCACCTTGGAGATCGCAGCATAAGGACCTTCCGCACGGCCTCCGCCATTATAGACTCCTTGGTCTACTGCATTGCCCCATTTTTTTGTACCTGTCGGGATATAGGCAATTCCTTTGGCTTTGGTAGGATCAATAATAGCCAGCGTAGATCCCGCATGCATGGCAATCGAGCGTACACCCTTGGTAATGCCGAAGGATTGATCTGCGGCTACGATGTCCGTAGCATTTACATCGCCAAGCGCATTATAACGGAAACGAACACCAAAGTTGGTCGCCAGCCAATCGGAGCTTGTTAATCCTTGCATCGCCGGCGATGCAGCTTCTTCTGCAGTCATGCCTTTGGCCGGATTAGTATAGGCTCCACGACGGTAGCCATTCATAACCTCGGAGGAATCCCAACGGTTTTTGTTACGGTCGGCATTATAATGGTCGGAGATGAAGAACACACTTCCCCCGTTATTCACATATTGCAGCAGGGCAGCCTGCTCGGATGCCTTAAAGGCCACATTCGCTTCACCGATGATGAACACATCATATTGGCGCAGCTTATCATAGGTTATGGCCTGTTCTCCATAAGTAAAAGGAATAGGGCGGTTCAATTGATCCACAGTAAAGCCTACATTACGTAATCCATTGGCAAAGTCGGAGAAGGCGCCTTCAATGACCCAATCTGCTGCACCAGCCGTCTGTGCGTGCGTATTATCGAACAGCACCTTTTTGCCTTTTCCATCCGGCAGTGTAGTACCGGGTTGACCCGGGTTGCCAGGTTCAGGTTCGCCAGGTTCACCTGGTTCCCCCGGCTCGCTTCCACTCACCAGTTCCACAGCGCTTGGACTTTTTACTCCACCAAAATTATTGTAGGCACCAAGCGTACCTGTCACGCGAATTTTGCTGCCGACCAGTTCAGGATGACCTATTAACCCAAATTGCCCTCTGTACGCAGATGTCAGCTGCACATCCAATAGATTAGACGTGCTACGTTCATTGGCCTGGTCGGCAATCAGTACGTTAAAATCATTCGCAAACGGAGCAGAAAAATTAGCTGTTTTCGATCCGGTAGCATGTCCGACGATGTAGCCTTCCACCGTCACTGTACCTCCACTGCCTTGGCGCTGAAGTGCTTCGTCTACTGTCAATGCTCCCTCTGCCTTGACCTGACCGAATGGAACGAGGATCCCAATCAACAGCGATACGATCGCTGCTAGATGCAGCACCCCTTTCAAGCGTGAACCTGTGAACCGCAAGCCTTTTACCATACGTCAATATCCCTCCTATAATTCCATAAATGTACTTGTCCTCTATCAGATTAGCTGTCAATCTTCTAATTCCTTCCTGATTTCATCCATAATTATGTAAATTTTAATCTTTTTTATCGGAAACTCGCCTGTTTATGTAAAAATTGAAACCTGCGATTGACACCGAGCACGGCATACATTACGCTAAGAAAGATATGTAGAACGGTATACGCGAATGAAGATGACGGGAGAGTCTGTCCAGGGGCTTACACGCTGGCGGCACCGAAGGAGCAAGACGTCAGCACCCGGCTGGCGGATAATCTCTCAGGTCCATGTATCGTCATCTGACGCAACTCTGGAGAGAGCGCAAGCCACCCAAGGGGTAAGGCGGTAAGTACACCGCACGAAACTCTCAGGTAACGAGGACAGAGATAAGGGAAACTTCCTTATCCTGTCCTTTTTTGCGCTCACATTGTACGTCAGCATTAGGAACCGTCATAGCTGCGCACAAACGCGGAAATACCATATACTATGGTACTAGAACATACAGGGGGCCACACCATGCGTTTCAAAGATGTATTTTCCATTATCGGTCCGGCCATGACCGGACCTTCCAGTTCACACACTGCAGGCGCGGTGCGGCTTGCACGCGTTGCCCGTCACTGGCTCGGGATGCAGCCGGACCGTGCCCGCATGACACTGTACGGCTCCTTCGCCGACACCTACAAAGGACACGGTACAGACCTAGCACTCATCGCAGGCCTGCTCAATTACGATACAGACGACCACCGAATTCCAGATGCCGAGCAATGGGCGGAGCAGGCTGGAATGGCCGTGGAGTTTGCCGTCAGCGGACTACCCGCGCCCCATCCAAATACCGTCCGTTTTGAACTGTGGAAGGGTGAGGATCAGCGCACACTGCTGGGCTCCTCCATCGGCGGCGGCAGCATCCATGTCCAGCAGCTCAACGAATTCCGAGTCAACCTGACCGGGGAGCTGGCTACGTTGGTGCTTCTTCACTCGGATAAGCCCGGCACATTAGGTGCGGTGACTTCAGCACTCGGCGCTGCCGACATTAACATTGCCTATATGCATGTGGATCGCAAAGGCCGAGATGGAGAAGCACTTACCGCCATCGAAACGGACAGTCCTCCTACGGCTGAACTGATCGCAAAACTACGATCCTTACCACATATGTACGAAATTAAAATGATTAATTTGAAAAAAGGAGCTGAATCTGATGCGATTTAGCCATCTGCATGAAATCAGCGCCATATGCGCGGAGGAATCCACCACGATTGGCCGCCTGATGATTCAAGAGCAGGTACAAGAGACGAATACAACGGAAGAAGAAATCTTCCGCCAAATGTCTGATTATTATGAAGTCATGAAGGAGGCCGTTCATCGTGGTCAGACACAAGACACCGTATCCCGCAGTGGATTAACGGGCGGTGATGGCAAGCGTCTGGCCGAGTATCTGCGGGCAGGGGAAACCTGCTCCGGCGACGCCTCTGCACTCGCCATGGCTTATGCGCTATCCGTGTCGGAGGTTAATGCATCCATGGGGCGTATTGTGGCTACGCCCACTGCTGGCTCTTGTGGAGTCATCCCCGGTGTGTTCATTAGTGCGCAGGAGCGATTCGGCTGGGATGATGAGCATATGGTGCACGGCTTGTTCGCAGCCGGAGCCATTGGCTACGTCATCGCCAACAATTCCTTCATTTCCGGCGCGGAGGGAGGCTGTCAGGCTGAGATTGGCTCAGCCATCGGGATGGCCGCTGGCGCGATGGTGGAGCTACGCGGTGGCACACCTGAGCAGGCCGTTCACGCCGTAGGCTCGCTCTTAAGAACACGCTCGGCCTGATTTGCGACCCCGTCGCTGGACTCGTGGAGATTCCTTGCATCGTGCGCAACGGACTGGGAGCCGTGACTGCGCTTGCCGCGGCGGATATGGCTTTGGCGGGTGTGCGCAGCGCCATTCCGTCTGACGAAGTCATCGACGTGATGCTTGAAGTCGGCAGCGCGATGCCGTCGAAGCACCGCGAGACCGCCAAAGGCGGCTTGGCCCAGACACCCACTGGCAAGCGTTTGACCGAATCACTGACACGCAACACATCAACCAAGAAGAATAAATCGTAGCTTCTAAGCTTCAAAAAAGAAAAGAGCAAGCATATCGTCTCTAGACGTATGCTTGCTCTTTTTCTTTTCATTTTAACAGATTACTGAACGGTTACCTGTACCTTCGTCATTTTACCTGCATATTTCACTGTAATTACAGCTTTGCCCTTGCCCTGTGCCTTAATGTTGCCGTCTTTGACGGTCGCAACAATAATTCTGGACGAGGACCAGACAGCAGGTTTGGAAACATCCTTCTCCGACTCATCCTTATACGTGGCTGTAGCCGTAACCTTGGCCAGCTGCCCTGCCTTCAAAGTCAAGGCGACTTCGTCCGTTTGCAGGTATTTAAGCGTATCAACATCAACAGGTACGCTGATCACCTTACCGCCAAACTTCGCCTGAATGTTAGCCTTACCGTAGCTGACCGCGGTAACCTGACCCTTTTTGACGGTGGCTACCTTATAGTTGGACGTTTTCCATTCAGCTTGGGTTGTAACATCCTTTTCTTTGCCATCACTGGATTTAACTACAATCGCAATCGTTTTTTGATCCCCGGATTTTAGTGATAACGCAATGGCATCCGCTTCAATCTTTTGCGCTACGTCCACTTCTACCGTAAACGTAATGGTTTGCTTGCCATATGAAGCAGTGACCGTTGCCTTACCGCTTGCATTCGCTTTAATCAAACCTTCGCTAACTTCAACTACTTTTACATTACTAGTAGTCCAAGTGGCGTCCTTGGTTACGTCTGTTTTTGTGCCACCACTCTTAACGCCTGTTACTTTCAGCTGCTTTGTTTCCTGAGCACCAAGCGCAATCACGCGCGAGTCTGTTTCCAGACGGTCCACAAGGCCCACTTGTACGTTTATTGTCAGTTTTTTGCCGTTATAGGTCGCTGTAATAACCGCTTTACCGGCTGCTTTACCCGTAATCGTTCCTTTGGACACAGAAGCAATATCTTCCGCGCTTGAAGCCCACTCCGCATCCTGTGTCACGTCTTCCTTGCGTCCATCCGCATAAGTAGCCGTCAGAGTTGCAGTATAGTCCTCATTAATATCAATCGTTGCCGTTTTGGAAGACAAAGACAGATCACCAGGCACATTTACGGATACTGTAGCTGTAGCTGTTTTGCCGCCATAAGAAGCTGTGATCGTAGCCTCACCTGTTTTATAACCTGTGACTTCCCCCGCGCTGACAAAAGCGATATCTTCATTGCTGGATTTCCACTCTGCCTTACTTGTGATATCTTCTTCCGTACCTGTTACGTACGTTGCAGTCAGCTTGAGCTTTTTGGATTCCTTGGCGTTCAAGCTCAGCTTGTCCTCGCTCAAATCCAGAAATCTAGAGGTTTCGACATCTGTCTTGATCGAAACTGTCTTATCTCCATACTTAGCAGTCACTGTAGCTGAACCCGCTCCAATGGCCATAATCGTTCCTTTATTCACCGTTGCAACTTTTTCATCGCTTGATGCCCAAGTAGCTTTATCTGTGATATCCGTTACTGTTCCATCCGGGTAGACAGCAGATACCTGAATTTTTTTAGATTCATCCAAACGGAGAAAAATATTGGTTTCGCTGGCTTTCAGCTTATTCGTCTGATCTACATCCACCGCAATCGTAGCGGACATCGTGCCATATTTACCTGTGATCGTCGCCTTACCCGCGCTATAGCCGGTAATAGTGCCTTTCAGTACATCTGCCACAGCTGCATTGCTGGAGCTCCACTCAGCAGACTCTGTCACGTCCTGTACCGATCCATCCGGGAACGTTGCTGTCAATTTAACCTTCTCTGTATCCTTCAACAAAAGAGAAACCTCTGATGAACTGACATCGAGACGTTTAACCTGCTCTACCTGTACAGCAATCGTTACAGTCTGTTGACCATAAACAGCCTTAATATTAGCTGTACCTGCTCCCTGAGCAGTAACCAATCCGTTGACTACAGTCGCTACCTTTTGGTTATCCGAGGTCCAGGTCGCATCACCTGAAACCTGAGCTGTCGTATTATCACTATAAGTCGCTGTCAAATCAATCTGTCCTGTGCCGCTCGAACGTAAGTTCAGGCTTTGTACATTGGATGTCAGCGCCTTAACCTTTTTCGTAACATGTACCTGAACCGATTGTACCTTCTCTTTATAGGTCGCTACCACGGTCGCTTCCCCTTCAGCTTTGGCTGAAACCGTACCGTTATACACTGTAGCGATAGCTGTATTATCACTTTTCCAATCCGTGCTTACGGTTACATTCGAGGTCGTCCCATCGCTAAAAACAGCCGTAGCCGTCAGCGCAGCCGTATCTCCCTGCTGCAAAGTTACCTCGTTAGAGGAAAGGACAATCTTGGAAAGCACTGCATCTGCTGCAAATGCAAACCCTGCATATGATGTAAAACTTGAAATCAGGATGACCAACGCCAGAAATCCGGACCATCTATTCTTCAAAATCTAATTCCCTCCCATTTCAATGCTAAAAATTAAGGATTTCGCAAAATCCCTACACCTACGTTTTATGTCGTCATATGGAAAAGAATAGTTTAGACTTTAAAGAAAATTTGGTCCTTATTAACTAGAATCGGTATTACCGAAGATCAAATCGTTAAATATACCCTTACTTTTACAAACAGCTATAAGCTGCTGCACGTATTCTCAAATGGTGATACTCTTCCATATTGGGATCAAGCTGATGCATATAAACGACGGAGAACTGTTCGCTCGGATCTATAGAAACCCATGTGCCTGCCATTCCCGTCCAGCCAAATTCCCCTATCGAGCTGTTTGCATGACCAGCCGCTTTATCCATTAACGTACGCACGCCCAGTCCATAGCCATAACCTGTATGGTATGAATTGGTGAAATCCGATAGTTGGGCTGTACTCAGATGATTTGTGCGCATTAAATCAATGGTTTTTCTCCCCAATAGCCTCACACCGTCTACCATGCCGCCATTTGACAACATTTGTGAAAATGTCAGGTATTCTTTGACCGTCGAATATAAGCCTGCGCCTCCACCTTCATATATAGCATCTGGCTGATGATGTTCATCCAAGAAACCTTCAATTTTTTCAAGTTTTCCGGCGTCTGTCCGTTGATACATGGAGGCCATCCGCGATTCAATATCTCCACGATAACGGTAACCTGTATTGTTCATTCCAAGTGGATCAAAGATTTCATCCTTCAAAAATTGTCCTAATGATTTACCTGAAATGACTTCAATTAGACCTGCAACAAGATCATGTCCATATCCGTATAACCATCGTGTTCCCGGTTCAAATGCAAGCGGAACTTTAGAAAGCGCTTTAATTTCTGTACGCAGGTCATATTTTCCTTGCTTTTCCTTTAAAGCTGTAATGACCTTGTGCATAGCTTTTCCTGTTTCTGAAAACTCGGAAGCATAAGGAAGCCCCGCACTCATATTGAATATATGCTTAATTAAAATAGGGTTATCCGCCTTGTCAACGTAGGTGTATCCGTTAGGAGCAGTTTTGAATACATACGAATCGCGATACTCAGGTAAATATTCACACAAAGGCTCATTCAATAAAAAT
The DNA here is from genome assembly GCF_000307675.1 of Paenibacillus sp. ICGEB2008. NCBI lineage: Bacteria > Bacillati > Bacillota > Bacilli > Caryophanales > Paenibacillaceae > Paenibacillus > Paenibacillus sp. ICGEB2008. The sequence goes on along the minus strand of NZ_AMQU01000012.1, from coordinate 12,913 downwards.
TGTCCGCGTTCGTACAGCATAAGGGCAGCCGCACATACAACAACCTTTGTCATGGAAAACAAGCGATACACGGTATCTTCAGTAATCGGTTTCCGAGTTTCCACATCAGCATATCCATGATATCCTTCATACAACACTTGGCCATTTTGTGCAATGGCACAACCACACCCTGCCGGTCCATTCGCTAAGAATTGTTGCAATAGCTGATCTACCTTGTCAAAACGAGACATTTTCATCCCTCCTATTTTCCTTCAAAAGAAACAAGCTTCCCCTCACGCTCTAATTCCTGTTCCAACAAGCTCAACCTGACTCCTTGTAAGCGCTTATTCCCTTGCATCTATTTTAACGGTAAACTTGGTAATTACAAAGATGATTTGTCATAATCAGATAGCTTTATACCAACAACTCTGCCACCGTCTCTTTCCAGCGATTGATCACCGATTCCGGCTCCTTGAGGCGAATTGTGACACCTGTCAAGATATCCGCATATTGAGCCGAATCTTCTCTAGCTGCGAAAACCCGTGCCGCAAATCGCTCACGCACATGCTTGGCTTCACGCAAAGCGGACAGATGTTCCAGCGACAACCGCACATAATGCGCCTGCCCGCCGGTGAAGATCGCAAGCGTCGCCTTCCCCGTACGGATTATGTTGCCAGTCGTGGTCGTACCGGGCCACAGTGCCAGACGTAAATTTTCCTCGTCCAGCGCTACAATCTCACCCACGCTAATCATTGCTATGTGCGGCCACTGATCTTCCGTAACCGTCAACAGCATCATTGCTTCCTGTTGCTTGTGCTCCAACTCCTTGCCGTTCAGCAGCGTGAACAGTTCCTTACCGATCCTTGGCGTCTGCATGAAGTATAATCCCCTTTACATTTGGCCTATAACTTCAAAATACCATAAATTACGGCTACTTACGAACGACCCTATATCCGCTCTGGAATAGGAGGAACATGAGCAGCATCCGGAATATCTTGGGGGTTTACCTTGAATGCCGATTTATACTTTGCTGGATCAGTAATGCTATCCGGTTCTGAGGTTCGCCATGTGAACAGGCATACAGGGCATAACAAAACCTCCCAGGCACCTTTAACCGGCGAATGGGAAACGACTTCTGAACGATTGGACTCACAACGGGGACAAATATGCATCTGTCAGCACTCCTTTAATTTTTCTTTGTTTTTAAAAATATTTAGCGAAGCATTTGGCTCAACTTTTTCTCCCATTCCGCTACACCCAGCGGGGAATCGAGCGGCTGCGAGTAATGGCCTCTAATATCCGGTGCTACAGGTGTCGTCGCATCCAGTATCATTTTGTGCGTCATACCTGCCGGATCAGAGCCGGGGTCAAGCGGTAAAATAGACAAGCCAGGAACAATGACAGCATCATGCTTTGGATGAAGCTTGGTGGATAAAGCCCACATGACTTGCGGCAGATTGAACGGATCGACCTCCTCGTCCACCACAATCACCAGCTTGCAATACCCCAATCCATGCGGAGTCGTTAACGCACGCATTCCCACAGCCTTCGCGAAGCCGCCATACCGGGTTTTCGTGGAAATAATAGCGACCAGCCCATGCGTATACATGGCATTAACAGCTACGATTTCATTAGGAAAAGCATCCTTAAGCTGCTGAAACAACGGTACACTTGTATTCACACCGATCATATAATCCGTTTCCGTCCAAGGCATCCCGATGTACAGATGCTCAAAGATAGGCTGTTTGCGGTGATATACACGATTAATCTGAATGACTGGCATCGCGCGACCGCCGGAATAGTGACCTGTGAATTCACCGAATGGACCTTCATACTCACGTTCACCTGCTAACACTTCGCCTTCCAAAATGACCTCGGCTCCCCAAGGCAGATCCAGATCTGCATCCTTCGCTTTGACCACACGATAAGGCTCGCCCTGAATGGCGCCCGCCATCTCATATTCGGATTGATCGTACAGCAGCGGCGTAGAAGCAGCCGTTGTAATCACAGGCTCACATCCGAGGGCAATAGCCACCTTCAGATTTTCGCCACGCTCCTCAGCCTGACGGATATGGATCGCAATATCATGCTGTGGTACAGGCTGGATGCCCAAACGGTTCTTGCCTTTCACCTGCATCCGGTATAAGCCGACATTTTGCTTACCGTAGGTGTCCGGGTCATCCAGATCGCGTGAAACTAGAATTGCTTTATCCAAATAAAACCCTCCGTCCCCCTGATTCAAACGAAACAACGGCAAAATATCAAACAAATTAATATTCTCCGTAATTTCGACTTCATGAAAAGGAGCGGCTTCTTCCCGCTTCACGGGCACCGGAAATTGTTCATAGCGTCTGGCAAATTCAAAAAACTGCTCCTTGAGCGGCGTATTTTTGGGCATTCCCATCATGAGGGCATGATTGGGCCAGGAGCCCATCACATTCATTGCAATACGAGCATCCGTATATCCATAGATGTTGTTGAAAAAGAGAGCAGGCGTCTTATCTCCAAGATTGTTTAATGCTCTGTTAGCTGCTGCGAGGTCCGGCTCCGGCTTTACCTCATCGCTGATCGTGAGTAATTGTCCCTCCTTTTCCAAGGTGTGTAGAAAATCGCGAAAGTCTTTATAAGCCATCATTCATTCTCCTTCGTCTTTCGATTTCTCAATTCTGGTGCAGCCTGGAGTCATTCTGCTTCATCCCATCCCAGCGTTTGGCTGCGGTTGTGACAATACCGAACTGATCCAATGCGCGAAAAACAATATGATCCACTAATTCCTCGATACTTGCAGGATGATTATAAAAGGCAGGCATCGGCGGCAGGATCATCACGCCCATACGTGACAGCTCCAGCATATTTTCCAGATGGATACTGCTTAATGGTGTTTCTCTGGTCATGAGCAGCAGCTTCTTTCGCTCCTTCAGTATCACATCCGCTGATCGGGTAAGCAGGTTGTCCGCCATACCGATACGAATAGAGGCAAGAGTCTTCATACTGCAAGGAGCGACGACCATACCATCTACCCGGAAGGAGCCGCTAGAAATACGTGCGGCCTGATCCTTATACGAGTAGACTGCATCCGCCATTGCCTCCACATCCTTCACCGTGTAGCCTGTCTCATAGGGAATGTTGGCAATAGCCCACGGGGATAGCACCAGATGGCTTTGGACTCCAGCCTCCCGTAATTTTTGCAATATACGGATACCAAAGATTGACCCTGTCGCTCCCGATATTCCTACAATGATTTTCTTCATATGTCTCCTCCTTCCATCCCATCGTTTTATGTTCACCCATGCATTACTGTCAAAAATTATACGCCCGTTCCCTGCACACGAAAAATATATATAATATATGTAATGCATACTTTAAAAGTATTCAAATCGAAGCGTTGTTTAGAAATGAGGAGGAATCCCCAATGGACTTGAAGCATCTGCATTACTTTTGCGTCATCGTGGAGGAAGGGCAAATCACCAAGGCCGCCAGAACGCTCAACATGGCCCAACCTCCACTGAGTCAACAACTCAAAAATATGGAGGACGAGCTTGGTGTAAAGCTGATTTACCGTGAAGGAAAGAAGTGGGAAGTTACCGAGGCCGGATATACACTGTATACACGCGCCAAACGATTATTGGCTGAAATGGAGGACACCTGTAGAGAAATTGGGGAGTTTGAAAACAGAGTAACCGGCACACTTGCCATAGGCACGTCATCCGCCTGTATGTCTCTGATTACTGAACAACTCAGTCACTTTCATCAAGTTTATCCAGAGGTATACGTTAAAATAGGACACGGAGACACACATCATCTGGAAGAGCTGCTGCATCAAAATAAAGTCGATCTGGCCCTGCTGCTGCTTCCGGTAGACGACAAATCGTACCATACGATTGAACTGGAGGGCGTTTCTTTTGTTGCGGTTCTTCCGTGTGAATGGGCAGATCGCCATCCCAGTGGGGAAATTACATTACAGGAAGCTGCCAGCTATGACCTCTTGTTGGGACGCCGAACAGAAGGACACGGACTATACGAAACCGTCATCCGCAAATTTCAGGAACACCATCTTATTCCGCGCGTCGTATTGGACTGTCCAGAAATATCGACCATTCTCTCGCTCGTTTCCACAGGCATGGGAATTACCATTATTCCAGACGCTGGCTTGGGACAAGAATACGGGGACAGATTTCGCACACTCTCCATTAAGGAGCCATTCCCTTTCACACAGCCTGCCGTCGTATGGCGCAAGGATCGTTATTTATCCAATGCAGCTCGCAAATTTGTTGAACTTCTACAAGCTGGAGACACGAAAAAGACTGTTCCCGAGTAGATGCTCTACCGCTCTACTCCTGAAACAGTCTGATGCTGTATGAACTTCCTTCATTCGGTCGTTGATACCAACTTATTTAACTCCTTGATGCCGATACTCGGTCGGAGTCATTCCACATTTGCGCCGAAATACCTGTGTAAAATGCCTCATATCTTGATATCCAATCCGCTCGGAAATATCAGCCAGCCGCAGATGAGGATCATTTAGCAGCCGCTTTGCCTCTTCCATACGCAATGAAATAACGTAATCCTTATAGCCTTGTCCCGTCTTTTGCTTGAATAACTGGCTGAAATACACCGGATTTAAAAATACGATTGAGGCCACTTTTTCCAGTGACAGCTCCTCTGTAAAATGAGCCCGGATATATTGCAATGCTACATCAACCGTATGCATGCCCTTGCGGAGGCATTCTCCTGTATCCGCTGCTGCGGCTGCAATCTCCTCTGGTGTTCGTCTTAGTCGCGCTACCTCTTCAGGTATGGATGCAAAATTGTGGTGAACACCCGAACGTGTAATTTGCAGAGGTACTTTCACATAACGCTTCAAATGGGATTCAAGCAACGTCTCTAGCCGTGCAGCCTCTGCTTCATCCCTTAACCTTGCAATCCCCAGCAGACTATGGCGGTCTAGACTAACGACAAAGCCACTGCCTCCAGCCTCAATGAGCTCGGACAGTACATTTTCAATCATAAAATGCTCCAAATGCGTCTGCTTGTGATCAGGTTCCATGCGAACCATAAAAAGATGGAATTCTGGATAATTTTCGACGAAGGGCTGTATATCCAGCTTACCTGTATCCAATCCGAGTGCATAACGCTGGAAAACAGCTTCACGCAAATAGACCATATTGGATTTAAGAAGTCTGCCCTCGTTTGCCTGTTGCGAGGCCACAAGGGCTTCGGCTGCTAACACTTCAATGCATTCCAGTAGCTTCTTTTTACCGATCGGCTTTAACAGGTAGTCTTTGGCACCCAGCTTTACTGCTCTTTGCGCATATTGGAAGTCGGAATGGGCCGAAATGACAACCCACTGCAGATGAGGATGCTTTCGCTTGGAAATGCGCATGAATTCCAGACCATCCATACCGGGCATCAGGATATCGGTCAATACAATATCTACAGGATGCTCCGCCAGAATGCCTGCTGCTTCCTCGGTGGAAGCAGCGAGATGAATGCCGCAGGTTGGTAGTGCTTGGCCAATAGTACGCCGAATCCCCTGTCGAATCATATTCTCATCGTCAGCTATCAGAATATTCATGTTTCTCCTCCTTCTGTGGCAGAGGCACACTTACAGTGACTGTCGTTCCGGCCCCTGGTGCGCTGGAGATCCGTAGGCCGTACTCTTCTCCGAACATGTGCCGTAGCCGTAAATTTAGGTTTTGCAGGCCGATGCCTCCCGCCTGCCCGCTGCCCGCCTGTTTGCCGGGTTCTGCCAAAGCGATCTGGACCACCCCCCATCGTTCATATTCCATCCCTACACCGTTGTCGATGATGTGCAGGCTCAATACACCGCCATACTCCTCCGCTCTGACGAGCAGTGTGCCACCTGTATCTGCATGAAGAGGCTCCAGCCCATGTTTCACCGCATTTTCAATTAACGGCTGTAAGGTCATTTTAGGTAAACGGATATCCAGCCATCGTTCTTCAATGTGGACGTCAACAGATACCCTGCCCTCCAGCCGAGCCTGGATAATGGTGAGGTAGTGACCGACCTGCTCTACTTCTTCCCGAAGGCTCACATCGGCTCCCTCTTCCCAGTGACTGCTGTAACGGAACATATGGGATAAGGAGAGAACCACCTCACCGAGCTGATCCTGCCCCTTTTCATCCAGCATCCAATAGATCATATCCAGCGTATTGTACAGAAAATGTGGATTAACCTGCGTCTGCAGAGCGTGTAGCTCCGCATTTTTCTCGCTGACCGATGATATACGCACCAACTCAATCAGTTCTGCAATCTGCCTTACCATATGGTTGAAAGAGGTAGCCAACTGGTTGATTTCTTCATAGGATTCGATGTTTACCGTGTGGCGGAAATTGCCTGTCTCTACCCGTTTCATTTCCCGAATAACTCGTTTGAGCGGAAGGGAGATGCCCCTGGAGACGATAGACGCAATTAGCGCCGATACCATAATGAGTATAGGTGCCACGATAAATAAGTACCTTTGAGTTTGAGCCAGTTCCACATTCAGATCCTCGCTGGGTGTCACACTAATCACCGACCAATCGGCAAACGGAAGTTTGGAAGCGATTACAACTTTCTCATTATTCCGATCTACAATTACATCCTCCTCCGGGACCTGTGGCTCTAGATTTCGCAAATCTGGTGGTGGATCAGAAGAAGTAGCCGATACAATTCGATTTTCATGGCCCAACAGATAGACCTGACTATTAGTGCTCAGCCGTAAATTGTGGAGAGCGGACAATATTGAACGCGGTTCAGCCTCAAATAGAACAATACCAATCGGCTTGTGTTCATCCAGATCATAGAGCTGCCGTCCAAATGCAAACACAGGCCTAGTTTCCACTTGGTCGATGACAGAGTGAGGATAAACACCCAGCCATGCAATTTTGCCTGCCGACCTTCGAATTTCCCTGTACCATTCCGTATGCTCGTAATGAGTATCAATGACATTCATATAATTCCCATAATTGTATACCTTACCTGTGTCTGTGATGACATGAATGCCGATTAGATCCTCGCGCGAATAGTAGATGGCTCCAAGGATATTCGTAATCGTACGTTCGTTGATGTAATTGACAGCAGGTAAATCACTATGATCTGTCGTCAGCAGACGAACCAAATCCATATTGTTGCTGATCGACTTGGAGAGACTGTTATAGCTGTCGAGCAGCAATTCGAACAGACCTGCCGTCTGAGATACATTTTTACGCGCAAGCTCACTGATCTTATCATGGAACTGCACCGTAGTACGGTTGTAAAATAATAGACTCACCGCCAGCACAATGCTGGACATGCTCAATAGGAACAGAACAAACAAGCGGTATTGAATGGATTGAAAACGGCGCATCATACCTCTGTGCGCTCCTTTCGCATCGGCCGCCTATCCTTTAACCGCTCCTGCAACCATGCCCTTGGTGATTTTTTCGGACAGGACAAAATAAATAATAATGACTGGTAAGGCCCCCATGACTAAAAAAGCACCAATGTTGCCATAATTCACAGAATACTGGCTGACGAACGTATATACGCCGAAAGGGAGCGTTTTTAGCTTTTCGGACGAGATAAAGGTGGCAGCCATAATGTATTCATTCCAAATATTAATGAAGGTTAAAATACACACTGTCATGATAGGCGGAATCGAGATGGGTAAGATTACACTGCGGAAGATACGATAGATGCTCGCTCCGTCAATGTAGGCGGATTCTTCAATTTCGTGGGGAATGGACCGCATAAAGCCGGATAGGATGAAGACCGCAATCGGTGTCTGAAAAGCAATGTAGGGTAAAATCAGCGAGAAATACGTATTCAGAATATGGACGTTTTTAAACATCACCATCAGCGGTAGCAGTGTAGCTTGCATGGGGATCATCATCCCGACCAAAAACAATGTCAGCATAACAGCCCCGAAACGCCAGCGAAAACGTGTAATTGCATAAGCAGTCATCGAGCTTAATACAATGACAAAAATCATTGTAACCCCGGTCACCAGCACACTGTTTCCTAAATAACGCAAGTAGCTCCCTGATTCATAGGCTTCCTGGTAGTTGTGCCACTGGGGCACTTGAGGGAGTGCAAAGAAGCTTGAACTTAATATCTCTTCATTCGTCTTCAACGAATAGGTCAGCAGCCAAAAGAGTGGATACAGCTGGGTGACCACTAAGACGGCCAACAGGGAGAAAACCCCCATTTTTTTCAAGGCGTTCAACAGTCCCATCCCCTTTAGCTTACCTTATTTTCGATTCGTTTGAAAACAAAATTTATCACAACTGTAAATGACAAGCATATTACTACGAGAAACGAAGCCAATGCACTGCCATACCCGTATTTCATAGATAAAAAGGACATATTGTACATATACGTGGATACTGTATCCGTCGCATGGGCTGGTCCTCCACCCGTCATCACCCAGATCAAATCAAACGATTGCAAGGACCCGATAAAGGCTAATACAATAGATATTTTGAAAATAGGCACAATGAGTGGCAACGTAATGTAACGGTCTGCTTTGAATCCTTCTGCCCCATCAATTTTAGCTGCTTCATACAGCTCATTGGGTATGTTTTGTACCCCAGTAAACTGGATAAGCAAATGGTAGCCAAAATATTGCCACAACGATACAAAATATAGAGCATACATTGCTATCTGCGGTTCTGTCAGCCAAGAGCGTGTCCAGCTTTCCAGTCCGACCGCCATCAATATACCGTTCAGCATCCCACCCATCGAGGCCGGATTATAGATCGTTTTCCACAACTGGCCAATAATAACCACCGATAGAATGACCGGCAAAAAATACATCGTTACCAATGTATTTGCCCTACGCACATAGCGATTGAGTAAAATGGCCAGCAGTAGACAAAGCGGGATTTCCAGCATAGAAAATACAGCGAACATCATCGTTCGCTTCACGGACGGCCAGAACACTGGATCGGCTGTGAAAATACGCTTAAAATTAGTCAGCCCCACAAACTTCGCCTCTGCAATCCCGTTCCAATCCAGCAACCCGCAATACACAGATACCAAAATCGGAACAAATACCATACAGGTATACAGCAACAGGCAGGGCAGCACGAAAACGGCAATCGTGCGTGCCGGCACCTTCAGTACATTCATGCTCTAATCTCCTTTGTGTTGATTCGAAGCATCTTTCTGGGAAATGCTTAGCCATATGTGATTCCGAATCAGGGAAGGGAACTTTCGCTCCCTCCCCTCAAGTCTGCTACTCCAGGATTTCGCAAAATTCGATTCCAGTCGCTCCAAAGTGCAATATCTAGACGAACTAGGCCATTTCGATCTATACATTCTTCATTGGAAGTCACCTATTGGATGTTTGCAAAATTCTCAATTATTTATTCGCTTCAAAAGTGTTCTGATGTTCCTTCGCAACTTGCGCAGAGTCTTCTTGTTGTACAAACAGGTTTTGAATGCTACTTAGATGCGCCTGTGCAATAGCCGGATTCATCGTATTATCAAAAGCAAGGTCCCCTCCTTTTACATTTTTGAACAGCTCATTGAGACTAATGGCTAACTCGGAATAACCCGCTTCCTTCAGATCGCCTTTCATTTTCTGACCGCTGCCAATTGCATTCTTCAGATCAAACTGAATCTTGGGCATCTCTGTAATAAAATAGTGCAGAAAGTCCTTCGTCTCCTGTAAATGTTCACTATTCGCAGATACCGCAAACGCGCTACCCGGCGCAATGACATACTCATTCACATTCCCTTTGCCATTCACCGTAGGAAATTGAAACGCTCCGACCTTACCCGCTACTGGGGAGGCATCAATAGAACCTGTTTCCCAGGTGCCCATAATATACATCGCAGCTTTCCCTGTTTTAAAAATATTACCGCCTGCATTATAGTCAATAGATGTAGCTCCATCCGGGAAAGCCCCGGCCTGCACTAATTCCTGAAATGCATCCACAGCTTCCACAAAAGCCGGGTCGTTAAACGTCTTTTTGCCATCCAGCACATCATTGAGGAAGTTTGGTCCTTCATTTGTACGCAACAGAATATTCATAAAAAGGAGGGAACCGGTCCATGAATCCTTTTCCCCAATAGCAATTGGAGTAATTCCCTTTGCCTTCAGTGTCTTCACCGTTGTTATCAGCTCATCAAAGGTGGTCGGCAACTTTTGAATTCCCGCCTGCTCGAACAGTTCTTTATTGTAAAAGACCACTTCTATATTGTTACCATCCGGAAAAGCGTAAAGCTTATCATCGAAGCTATAGTAGTTAAGAAGGCCATCCTGAAACGTATCTTTTAACCCCTCTTTATCAGCTACATCATTTAATGGTGCCAGTAGCCCGGCATCTACGAATGGCTTCATCTGTGCAGCCGGATTTACAATCGTAATATCCGGTACTTCCTTCGCTGCTGCTTGTGTTTTCAGCTTGAGCTTTTGCTGATCTGTATTTAGCGAATCCAACTCAATTTTGACATGAGGATGATTCTGCTCGTATTGACTTACAATCTGCTTTATCATTTTGTATGAAGGGGTGCTCGGATCAGGATTGATGTTTTGAAAGGTAATCGTCACATCCTTCGTTACATTGCCTCCACCCTTTTCCCCTGAATTTCCCGGACTTGCGCTCTGTCCGTTATTACAAGCTGCCAGCGTCAATGCCAAGGCGCCCGCCGCCACAACGGCAAACGCTTTCATTTTTACTCTGCTCATGTTCCTTTTCCTCCTCTGGTTGAAGCATTGCGCAATTTATCCTCCTAGTCGGTGGACACTCAATGCCCGCTTGTTCTTTTCATTATGTTACATAGAAAAGACGTGAACAATGCGTGAACTTAAGGAGAAGGGTTTGTTTTTTTAAGCCCTCATTTGCGTGCTTCAAAATTCATTCATATCATAACTTGCAATTTATCTAGAAGACAGGCATAATATGAATAAGATCTTTATTTGATAATGATTATCATTATTAAAGGATAAATACACATAGACTTTAAAGGAGGCAGGACCGCAGTGAAAGAAGCTTTTAGTAAAACCTCCCTGCATATCGATGATTATTTGGATCTTCTCAATCTTGCCGTACAAGTCGGAGATACAAAGTGGCAAAAGGAAATTACCCGTAAACTTCAAGCCTTAAGTGTCCTCCAGACAGAAGAGGTTGAAATAGATTAACATCGCACAGTGCTGGATCTCAGTTGAAACACACGTCAAGCAGCCCTATACAAGGAACAACCAGAATATATTAGTGCTTTTAACCAAAGGCATGGCATGAGCCTTTCATGTGGACGATAAATAAATCGGTTATACAAAAAGAGCACAACCATTAAGGCTGTGCTCTTTTTTCTGTGCTTGGCAACGTCCTACTCTCCCAGGACCCTGCGGTCCAAGTACCATCGGCGCTGGAGGGCTTAACGGTCGTGTTCGGGATGGGTACGTGTGGAACCCCTCCGCTATCGCCACCAAACATGAATTTGCTCCGCAAATTCTTCCGTAAGCTTATTCGGTTCATCACAGATTGTGTGAATGAATCGCCATACGCTTGTCGTATGTACTCCTACATACTTTCAAGGTTACACCCTGAAAACTGGATCCGAAACTTCATTGCGTCTTATCTTTAGGATAAGCCCTCGACCGATTAGTATTGGTCAGCTCCATGCATTACTGCACTTCCACCCCCAACCTATCTACCTCGTCGTCTTCAAGGGGTCTTACTAATTGGGAAATCTCATCTTGAGGGGGGCTTCACGCTTAGATGCTTTCAGCGCTTATCCCTTCCGTACATAGCTACCCAGCGGTGCTCCTGGCGGAACAACTGGTACACCAGCGGTACGTCCATCCCGGTCCTCTCGTACTAAGGACAGCTCCTCTCAAATTTCCTACGCCCACGACAGATAGGGACCGAACTGTCTCACGACGTTCTGAACCCAGCTCGCGTACCGCTTAATGGGCGAACAGCCCAACCCTTGGGACCTACTTCAGCCCCAGGATGCGATGAGCCGACATCGAGGTGCCAAACCTCCCCGTCGATGTGGACTCTTGGGGGAGATAAGCCTGTTATCCCCAGGGTAGCTTTTATCCGTTGAGCGATGGCCCTTCCATGCGGTACCACCGGATCACTAAGCCCGACTTTCGTCCCTGCTCGACTTGTAGGTCTCGCAGTCAAGCTCCCTTCTGCCTTTGCACTCTTCGAATGATTTCCAACCATTCTGAGGGAACCTTGGGGCGCCTCCGTTACTCTTTAGGAGGCGACCGCCCCAGTCAAACTGCCCACCTGACACTGTCCTCGTACCGGATTACGGTACCAAGTTAGAACCTAGATACGATCAGGGTGGTATCCCAAGGATGCCTCCCCTCAAGCTGGCGCTCAAGGTTCAACGGCTCCCACCTATCCTGTACAGATCGTACCCAAATTCAATATCAAGCTGCAGTAAAGCTCCATGGGGTCTTTCCGTCTTGTCGCGGGTAACCTGCATCTTCACAGGTATTAAAATTTCACCGGATCTCTCGTTGAGACAGCGCCCAAGTCGTTACGCCATTCGTGCGGGTCAGAATTTACCTGACAAGGAATTTCGCTACCTTAGGACCGTTATAGTTACGGCCGCCGTTTACTGGGGCTTCGGTTCATAGCTTCGCCCGAAGGCTTACCACTCCCCTTAACCTTCCAGCACCGGGCAGGCGTCAGCCCGTATACTTCGCCTTGCGGCTTCGCACAGACCTGTGTTTTTGCTAAACAGTCGCTTGGGCCTTTTCACTGCGGCCCCCTCGGGCTATTCACCCTACCGAGGCACCCCTTCTCCCGAAGTTACGGGGTCATTTTGCCGAGTTCCTTAACGAGAGTTCTTCCGCGCGCCTTAGAATTCTCTTCTCGCCTACCTGTGTCGGTTTGCGGTACGGGCACCTTCTCCTGGCTAGAGGCTTTTCTTGGCAGTCTGAGATCATGACCTTCGCTACTATATAATTTTCGCTCCCCATCACCA
>NZ_AMQU01000011.1:0-191532 GCF_000307675.1 Paenibacillus sp. ICGEB2008 | reverse complement strand
ACCGATGCCGATGCACGGCAGAAGTATTTTGGAGATTGCTGCACAATTGGGTTCAGAGCAGGCTGTTCAGTGGCTTAAGAGCGGATCAGGCAGCATTCCAGCGTCATATACAAGCGAGCGTGTCACCTGCCAAGCGAATGATATTTTGCAAACACTAGAGGTTCAGATTCGTTCTGAGGAAGAAGAGAGCTACAGAGAAGCACTCATATATCTATGTGATATATTACGGAAAGGCTTTACTAAGGAATATGGGATGAAGTTTAAAAGCAAAGTGAAAAACTATCTACCCGTACCCAAGTTGGCCAAATCTGCATTACATCGTTTCTTTGCCAATGCACTTGAATACCCTTCGCTGCTTCCGTTGCTGGCGGAATATGCCGAGACTGTGATGGAAGAATTCAAGTGGTACAACGATGTAGAGCCGGGGGAGAAGTCGGCGATGCCAGGAACCTATGCGGTGATGGGATTAGGACTTAAAGGAACGGAGTATTTTTCGCTGGTGAATCGTTATATGAAGCTGGTAGACAGTGAGCATCAGTCGGTACAGGACGGTTACGCTACTGTATTTGCTGAGGCGCATGGACTGACACCGGATACGATCCCCGTTTGGGCGAGGATTCTTTTGGCAGGTAATGAGTCCGCCAAACCACTAAAATCGGCTGGCATTGAAAGTGTAGAGCAGGCACAGGCGTTAGTAGATGTGCTTCTACAACTGGAAGACTACGAACAAGAGATGCTCGTTTATCGTATATGGGGTGGCGCGAAGAAACTAAAAAACAGCCTGAAGCAGGCTGTCCCTGAGGTAAAAGAGTTACTGGAGCCGCTTATTCCATAAAAGCATCGTATTCTTGATCATATCGCAGTCCCTGCGCAATGCGTTGAACATCCGGCTCGCTTCCACTGAGGCGCAGTACTTCAATAACATCTGTACAGTCGCTATCTCCAGCCGAGATTGCACGTGGTGGTCTGACAGAAGGCCTGGACCAGCTGTCAAAAGTTTGTATACTCATGTTTGGAATGCTCACCCTTAGACGCTTGTTTATGCTGTAGTTTTTGTAATATTTTTAAGATGGCCTGGCGATTTTTCGCATCCTTAATGTACTTTGGAATGGAATGGGAAGCCGTACGCATCATACCGGATGAGGGTTTTTCTCGCAACTCGGCAGAGATATAGGAGAGCAGGTAATTCAGGTGTATCCGGTTAAGAGCCCAGACTGGTTTCCCCCGATAGTAATCAAGGAAGTACAGCTGGAGCTGGAAAATAGGATCTTTTCCATTTTGGATCACGTCCGTATGCCATTCACGTGACTGCATACGATGCACCGGAACCTGATTGCGTGTCTCACAGTGCGGACAGTGTATATTCGTATGTTTATGAGTAACCGTTCGGTCATCATGAATTTCAATATTAAAATACCGCTCACAGTGGCTGCATACGCCGCGTGCATAATATTTATACGATTCTGGCTGCTGAAATGTGTAGTAACAATGAGAGCAGCGAACAACGTAATAACAGTCTTCCTTTGATTTGGAAATAGAAGCTTGACCCTGACAGCGAGGACAGTGGACAGCTACCTGTTCTCCCCTCCAGATCACGGCGGCAAAGTCATATTTATATCCATATTCATCTTTGAAGCGTTTTTGCTCCATGTTCGTTCCTCCTTTTCGAAAAGAGCGTAAAAACGTACTTTTTATATATCATATGTTATAATATTCCTTAACAACAGAATGGCTTAGATGGGCGGTCGGCTAGTCTCCTGTGAAGGAGGTGAGGGTCCTGATTCTTTCCTTCCATAAAAAGAAATAGACCGCCCGTGGTAGGAACCGGTCTATTTCATGTACCGTAAACTTGCAGCCACCGCCTTAAAAGCGGCTGTTGCCAAAGAGTGGGGATGTTGACGCATCTTCACTCTTTTTTAGAATATACATCTTATTCCCATTTTAACACTTGAAAAGGGCCTTTTCAAAGTGCCGAAGCGTGGAAATAGGATTACGTAGTGCAAAGGAGAATGGGTATATGAGCATTTTTACAGGTTTGCAGCGTCCGCAATTCCAGGCCTACTATGATAAGGAATTTCTTATAGAGCATCGTTTTGAAAACGGTCGAGGGTTTCCGCCTTCCTATATAGATTACGTCAAGACTCTTGGCTACGGGCGGTTATGTGGCGTATGGAACATCCATATTCCTCTCGGGGATCATCCGGATTCATGGCTTCATCGTTACCATGACTGGCGAGCTTGGTTTGATGATGTACTGGAATCGGAGGAGGTCTTACAAGAAGCGGCGTTGGAGCCAGATGGTTTCCCGCAATTATTGGAACATGCCGTTCCCTTCGCTTCCAGTGAAGGAAATGACCTGCTGGTCTGGGATATTCAATCGCCTGATAAACGGGGGGAATTCCCGATTTATGCTTTGAATCTGCGCACATGGGGCAACTTTCGGTATGCAGCCCCTGATTTGTATAGCTTCGTCGAAGCGCTGCTGGATGGGGAGCGTGTAAAGTCGATTTTGGGAACACATCGTACACCATTCCCTTATACATTTGAACCCTTTTAAATCATTAAAGAGCCACCCTGGTTTTCGAACTTTAAGGTGGCTCTTTAAGTTGCTATTCTTCTTGTTCTTTATGCTTGGGCTAAATATTGCTGTACCAGTTCATATCCAGCCACGCCCATTACAGGATATTGATTATATTCTTTTAGTTCCAGGTTGCGTACATATTCATCTCCGTAATACAGATGGCCCGCGCAATTAAAATATTTTAGCTGCTGTTGTTCCTCAGATAGAGGGCGATGATCGATAATGGGCCATACCCCCTTTGTCAGATTTTGGGTGGCGGTGAATATAACCTCGAACCTGCCCCGGTAATCTGTGAATGAGAGATATGTAGCTTCACCCTCGTACGCTTGATTCTGACCTATGGATAGAACACCAAAGGAGAACGCTTTTTTGAATCGACCATACAACGCGCAGATCACCTGACATACCGCAAATCGGCCGTCATGCAAAGGGATAACAAAAATATCGCCTTCCTGATGTTTGATTCTTTTGAATACCATCGTCAAGCCAACTCTTCCTGAAGAATCTCAGTTTTTAGACCTTTAGCGCTGGTAATTGTAATGCTAATCGCATCAAAACCGTTTCGCTTGGCCTCTTCAAAATCACAACGTTCGCCGCTGATCAGCTCCAGCTGCCCGTTCTCATCCACATCATCTGCAAATTCGTCATCCCAATCAACATTATAAAAAGCAGTCACGGTCACCTCAAAGGTATCTTCACCATCATCGTCCAGATAAGGCAGCAGGGGGGTGCGATTGTTCTGCTGTTCCTCCGTATATACTTCACACAGCAGTGCATCGTAGCCATGGCGGGTTCCATCAAAAATGACGATCTGCTCACCTGTGACCGCATCTTCTGCAATAATGAGCTGGGGTGCAAACTCCGTTACAGCAATCAGCTCATCCATGAATTCTCCATAATAAAAAATGTGGAATTTCGTATTTCCGGCCTGTGAACGGAGCTTACCTGTCCATTCCTGCTCGACCCATGCCTCCGGGTTTTCGGGCACAACCCAACCATCCAAATAAGCGGGTCCTAATTTAACATGATGTGTTTCTGTCATCCGTAGCGCCTTCCTTTCTTTTCATTCATTATGACATGGACAGGGTCACGATTTTGTTGTCCTCGTCAACATCTACCTTCACGTTCACTCCCAGCTTGTCCTTAAACAGCTTACTGATATTGATATAGTTATCCTTTACCGCACGGCTTGAATTACCAGTGGTGCGAGTCATCCCAGCGGTGATGATGGAGCGAACATAGGTTTTGTCGAGCTTGGCTTCAGGATTGTAAGTATAAATAACCTGCTCTTGTTGATTGTAATAATGGGTTAACTCCGTATAGTCGTTGGCGTTCTCATACTGTTTTTCCTCACGCACATAATCGGGATGGTCCATGGTGTAGTGGATTCCCCCGTCCAGAAAAGGATTTTCTTTGGAGGGCTTGAGTTCATACTGTCCATAGGCTAGTTGAAACAGATACTCTATGCCTGAGCCCTCTGCCTGATAGTAGAGCTGACGATGGTCCCCATTTTTATCTATTGCGGTATAGCTGCTGATTAAAGGCCAGGCATCGTACTTTTTACCCTTTACCTCAACGGCAACCTTATAATGTACGAGCACCTTTTCATTTTGGAATAACCCAAAGCTGCTCATAATGAAATACGCAGGCACACATATAATTCCGATAATCAATATGAATATAAATATTCTTACACGCATGAGTAGAGTAATTCTCCTTTGGTTGTCGATTATGTGGACAGCTCTCGTTGGGCAGAAGCGCCGAATTCCTCATGTTGCAATAATTGCTTCAGCGCATGTTGTGCAAAAGGGTTGGCTTTATGTGCGCGAAGCAGTGCAAAAGCGGCCCCCTTGACTAAGATATATGTATCACTGCAGATTATGTCCAAAGCTAAACGTAGCTCTGCTTCTGAACAAGGCATCCATGCCAAAGTTTGTAAAGCTGCGTTTTGCACATCATCATCTTCATCAGGCTTGCACAGCAGCTCGCGAATTCCTCGCATGATCATCGGCTGCTGGCTCTGATCTGCATATAGTCCGATGACCTTCAGCGCTTCTATACGAAGCAGATCCTCCTCGGATGATTGCTGCGCAAGCTGCAAAAGTAATGCGGTGGTGTCCTCCACAGGCTGGGGGATCGCTGTTAATTCGCGTAGTGATACCAATCGATCTTCATACGATAGTGTAGGGAAAATAGATAAAAATGTCTTTCCCTCATCATCGGTTTGTATGGACATATACCCTCCTTATTTCTTAGCCAGATTACTTTTGGCATTGTGTATTACCTACTCTTATGTCTGTAGTTCGATAAAGCCTCTTCCGTTCCGCCCCCCTCCAGCAGCACCATAATCGCATAGGAGATTGTATCAATCCAATCGTCAAGGGTACTAATCTGCTCTGCGGTCAGCAGGTGATTCCGTTGCAGCATACTATCAGGATACAACGCCCATGCCCGTGTATATTGGCAAATTCCCCACAGAGCGGCTATAAGCTCCCGTTCTACGGACGGTTTCTCCAACTCATCTGCCAGAACTTCAATGATAGTCATGAGCTCATGAAAATTATCCTCGATCAGTTCGCCTTGAAAGGGACGAAGCATCCCTAAAAATCCGCTTCGCATTTTGGGATGCTCCAGATCATCATGAATAAAAGAATGACAGTGCAACAGCTCACGGGCTTCTTGTTTATTCATGAAGTTCCGTAATCTCTGCACGGATACCTCTGCACAGAAAGCTGCCTGACAGCCCTGACAAGGCATCGATGTCAACGACCATGTCAGCTTCTTCATAGCGGAAATCGAGCTGCAAGATGATATTTTCTGTTTCTACAGGGGTTAATACATGCTCTTTGGTCTCCAGAAATGTAAAGGTCACTGCATAGCGTGGAATGTCCTGGACTGGAGCTTCAGGGATCACTGGTGCCTCAGCCGAAGGTTCCAGATCCGGTGATTTAGGAACCAGCACGCTAGCGGGGGATAGCTCAATTGTCAGTGTAATCTGGTCTTTCGTCATATTGGCAGCCGTGATTCGGTCATAGTGGAAAGGTGGGAAATAGCCGAGCTTTTCGACAATGCTGTCTGCACCTTGAATAGAAACGGTTGGAGAGAAAGCCAGTTCCAGTCCGATAGACCCTGTCAGTTGGTCTTCATATTCTGGATTGATACGGATAAGGGCCTGTTCCGACTCTACCTTCAACATCGTACCTATAAAATACTGTTTGCCATGGATCAGGACAACATCATGCGGAACGAACGGCAGTGCTCCTCCGGCTTGATAATGAATGAGATATTCGTTTTCTTTTTTTTCAATATTGTGAACTTGAATTTGCATAAATTGCAGCCTCCTAGGGTTAATGGGATGACGGATAGTTTAAGTGTGACGTAAAGGGTACGGAGTCCACGATTGAAAAACATACTTCATATCCGGGGTATCCTTTTCGAGCATAAATGGGAGAATATCCATAATAGCTCTTGCTTTACTGCCAGCATAAAAGTTGCGCGAGCTATGTAACAGTTTGTTTGCCTTTATTAACTGGCTGAGCTGCAGCATAACGTCTTCCACGCTTGTTCGGTCAATACGTTCATAAACGTCCTGACGAATCGAAACAAGCATCCCGCAATTGTTGGAAGATTGACCCATATGGTCATTGGACAAAAGAATGTACACTTCCGGCGTCGTCCCTTTGTTATAGGACGATTTGATACTAGGAGCCTCTATAACCAGCATCAAAGGAGTCATTTCATCATCGGTTACAATGCGGAGCAGCTCCTGCTTGTCCCAGCGGATCTTGCCGTGTTTGGCTTTCTTCGATTGATAGACAGACACACGGGTGTTACGGATTCCTGATATATTCAAGAGCGCTTCAAAACAATCGAACAAGTTAGTAAAGCACTCTTCGGCAAACAAAGTGTGCTTCTCCGACAAGGAACCTGTCATTATGAAATTATAATGTAGGTTGTTAACCACAAGCATCCACCCTTTATTCATGAATTACCAATTATCCTACCATAATATATGACATGGTGATTGAATTCACCTTTTGCGGGATTCGTTAAAATCGTTTGGAAACCAGTTCAACTTCGCGTATACTAGGAAAGTCATATATGGAACGGCCTGAGCCGCCTTGCGGCCGTATGTTGAGTTACATGAACAGATTCAACGATAACGGATATGCTCCCTTCCTGAAAAGGGGAGAATGAGAACCGATACAAAAATGGGAATTCTGAACTATGGAACGATAGATGTCATATGGCACATGAACCTATTTTACGTGACACATATTGAATACAGATAAGGGAAGTGAATACAACTTGAAGAATTTTACAGCATTAGGCGTGGAGCAACATTGGGTAGAAGCCTTGAAAGAGCAAGGCATCTCAGCGCCAACACCTGTACAACAGGAGTCCATTCCACTGTTGATGGAAGGTCAGGATGTGATTGCCGAGGCACATACAGGCACGGGGAAGACGCTTGCGTTTTTACTGCCGATTCTACAAAAGCTGAATTTGGACAAGCGGCATCCGCAGGCGCTCGTGATTGCACCTACGCGTGAATTGGCGCTCCAGATTACAGAGGAAGCAAAATGCTTGGCTGCTGCGGAACCGAGTTTATCTCTGCTAGCTGTTTACGGAGGACAGGACGTGGAGCGTCAGCTTCGTAAACTAAAAGGTGGCGCACAACTGATTATTGGTACACCTGGGCGACTTTTAGATCACCTGAGACGTGGCACGCTTGATTTAGGCGGCATTAAAATGCTGGTCCTGGATGAGGCTGACCAAATGTTACACATGGGCTTCTTGAACGATGTGGAAACGATTCTTCAGGAGGTTCCTTACCGAAGACAAACCATGCTGTTTTCCGCTACGATGCCAGCTGGTATTCGCAAGCTGGCTCGTGTCTATATGAACGAACCCGTTGATGTCAAAGTGAAATCGGCTTCTTCCGTTCCCGTGAGCCAAATCCGTCAGGTCGTTGTGCAAACAACAGACCGTGGTAAGCAACAGGCATTGGTAGATATGCTGAATACGGATCGTCCGTATCTGGCTGTTATTTTCTGCCGTACCAAGCGCCGGGCTTCCAAACTGAATGAAGAACTCCAGGAGATGGGGTTCGAGAGCGGTGAGCTGCACGGGGACTTGTCCCAGAACAAGCGGGAGCAAGTGATGAAGGCGTTCCGTGAAGCGAAACTTCAATTGCTCGTAGCGACAGATGTAGCCGCACGCGGCCTCGATGTAGAAGGCGTCACGCATGTCTTCAACTATGACATGCCGCAGGATGCCGAAAGCTACATCCACCGCATCGGACGTACCGGTCGTGCCGGAGGCAAAGGCGTTGCGGTGACGCTCGCCACGCCAAGGGATGTTCCTGAGCTTCGGAACATCCAAAGAGTTGCTGGTGTCACATTCACCAGCAGTGAGGGCGGCGGGCAGCGTAGACCTGCTCCCGATACGGCTGAGCGGCAGGGTAGAAATGACCGCTCAGGCAGAAACGACCGCCGTTCCTTTGGCGGCAACGATGCTGGCGGCGGACGCCGCAGCGGCCGCGAACAGGCGGGTCGTCGTGACGGTGCAAGCGGCGAGCGTCGCTCCAACCGCAGTAGCAGTGAACGTGGCGGATATGACCGCAGTAGCGGCCGTTCTGTACGCGAAGGTCAAGGCCGCTCGGCAGGCCAAAGCAGCGGACGTGGCGGATATGACCGTAGCAGCGGCGGTTCCGCACGCGGAGGCCAAGGCCGCTCCGCAGAGCAAAGCAGCGGACGTGGCGGATATGACCGTAGCAGCGGCGGTTCTGCACGCGGAGGTCAAGGTCGTTCGGCAGGCCAAAGCAGCGGACGTAGCGGATATGACCGTAGCAGCGGCGGTTCCGCACGCGGAGGCCAAGGTGGACGCGGTGGACAAGCCAAAGGCGGTCCGCGTGGTGGTCAAGGTCAAGGAGGCCGACGCGGTCGGTCCAGGTAGATAAAATGGGGGTATTCTCATAGAATGCTCCACTATGGTTATCATAATAGCCCCGGGGAGGCTCATCTTCCGGGGCTATTGTAATCTTCAACTATGCCGCTGCAAGAACAGCATCATAAGATAAAGAGCAACCAAAGATGCCCTGAGATAACCGAATAGCGGTCAGGACATTTTTTAAAAGATAATTTGGAGGGGTTATACATCATGCAGGAACAGGATATGGGCAAGCGTGCCATGGTCTCAGCATGGATCAGCCTGATCAGCAACATCCTCTTAACCGGCATCAAAATCATCGCAGGACTCATGTTCAACAGTAAGGTGCTGGTGGCCGATGGTGTGCATAACGCCGGGGACGTCATTGCTTCTGCAACGGCACTGGGAGCGATGAGAATATCCAGCCAGCCGCCGGATGAGGATCATCCTTATGGTCATGGCAAGGCAGAAGTAATTGGTGCTAGTGTAGTGGCGGTCATACTGTTCGGGGCAGGCATATTTATCGGCTATCATTCCATTGCCGCACTGTTCGAACCGATGCCACAGGAGCATATACTGGCATTGGTGGCCGCCATTATTTCCTTGCTCTGGAAACAGTGGCTGTATATCTACACGATTCGTATTGGCAGAGCGGCCAATAGTCAGGGTCTCATTGCGACGGCAAAAGATCACCTCGCTGATGTGTATGCCTCGGGAGCGGCTGTCTTGGGGATCGGATTAGGACTGATCGGGGAACATTGGAATATTCCGATTTTATCTTACGGCGACCCCATTGCGGGGTTCGTAGTGGCGTTGCTGGTTCTGAAATTGGCGTGGGAAATGGGTCGCGAATCCATAGATGTGCTCATGGAGAAGGCCATTGCAACCGAGGAAATCGAAAGCTACGCAGCAGCGGCACTGAGTGTAGTCGAGGTTCAGCGTATTGATCGTATCCGTGCCCGTGAGCATGGTCATTATATTATCGTTGATATCCGAGCTTCAGTGGATGCCTCTTTGACGATTCAGCAGGGACACGATATTATCCGGCTGATCAAGAGGGCCGTCATGAAGCAGGAGCCGCGGGTTTATGAGGTGCTTGTCCATTTGAATCCGTGGTATGCAGACGACCTCCATGCTGTAAAATCAACACAAAAAGACCCTGAAGAAAAGGTATAACCGATACGAATAACGCCCCTAGAACATACGACGCGAATTGACAGATAACTTGCCGGAAGGGTATGCTTTTAAAAGCCGAACGATGATGAATAAAAGCGAGGTTACCCGAAAATATGCGAAAATTTTTAAAATGGCTAGGTATTTCTGTGACTGCTGCAGTCCTTTTAGTGGGCGGATATTATGCTTATTCTATATATCATTTTACGAATCAAATTTCAGTTGCTTCCGGCCAGGACTCGAAATTTAAACCGCAAACCCAAACATCAACCAATGTACAACCTGTAGAGGTATCACTCCCACCGGAATGGGATGGAACAGAGAGAGTGAATATTCTGCTGCTTGGCGGAGATTCCCGTGGAGAAGATTCAGGGCGCTCTGACTCGGTTATGGTTGCTTCTGTTGATCCGGTTACGAAAAAGGCCACTCTGATGTCGATTCTTCGTGATACGTACGTCAAGATCCCGGGTCATGGGCAAAGTCGATTGAATGCTGCCTTTTCCTACGGTGGGCCGGATTTGACCAGACAGACTGTGAGCGATCTTCTGGGCATACCGATTCAATATTATGTATATACTGATTTTAATGGTTTCATTGCACTGGTTGACTCTGTAGGTGGTATTGACCTGGATGTCGAAAAAGATATGCATTACACTTCCAAGGCAGACAAACACCAGTTTGATATTGACTTGAAAAAGGGAATGCAGCACATGGACGGTAAAACAGCCTTGCAATATGTACGTTTCCGTCATGATGCGACTTCGGATTTTACACGTACGGAGCGACAGCGCAAATTCATTACCGAACTGGGCAGTAAAATACAATCGACCTCGTCGCTCATTAAACTGCCAAGTATTTTAAATAGCATTTCTCCTTATATTGAAACGAATCTGAGTACAACGGAAATGCTGCAGTTGGCTTCATTGGGTTTTAATATCGATGCTAAAACAGTAGCGAAGCAGCAAATCCCGCCAAATGAACTGGTGCGCGGGGAAACCATCAAGGGTGCACAGGTGTTGGGTGTGGATGAGCGGAAGCTCAAGCGGTTCATACAGAATCTTTTTGATCAAGAAAACAAACCTGTGACTACGACGGTGGAGGCTGCCACCACGACAAATGATACTCCATAACCATTCAAAGCAAGCGAAGTTCGTACAATAACGTACAACTTTGTTTGCTTTTGTGTTTATTGGGGTATAACCTTGTATATTTTGTTCCAAAAATATATCGTAATTATGAAGAACGTATACTCATCTGTCTAAAGAGAAGGGGAATGTCATGTGGAAATAACTCCGGCATGGAAAGACCGGTTTAAGAAGTTTTTTCTGAACAACAAGTTTGTGTTATTCCTGTTGGTACTGCTGCTGATCGGCTTGAATATCTTAGTGCTTACCAAAATTTCATACATATTTACCCCTGTCATCGTGCTGCTGAAAACGATTATTCTCCCTGTCATTTTGTCCGGTGTATTGTACTATCTGCTCAATCCGTTGGTAGATGTACTGGAGCGGAATAAGGTAAAGCGAGTATACTCCATTGTTGTTCTGTTTTTGCTCATTATAGGGATTATCGCTATTGTGGTTACGTCGGTGGTACCTGTGATCCGTGATCAGATACAGGGCCTTATCCAAAATGTCCCTGCTTATACCGAGCAAGTCAAACAACAGTTTGAGCGACTGATTGGCAGTAACTTTGTGAACCAGTTCCAGAACACCATTCAAATAGATCCATCTGAACTGGCCTCCAAAGCTTCTGAAAAGTTATCTGGCTTTATCAATAATGCATGGACGGGTGTGGGAAGCTTTTTGGGTGTGATTACGGAAACTGTGCTTGCGATCGCTACGGTTCCGTTCATTCTGTTCTATTTGCTGAAAGATGGACACAAGCTGCCGCAGTGGATTCTAAAAATGCTTCCACCTATGTTTCGTAAAGAGACAGATCGTATCATGACCGAAATGAATCATCAGGTCAGCTCGTACATTCGTGGACAAATTATTGTTAGCTTCTGTATTGGAGTGCTGCTATATATAGGTTATCTGATTATTGGATTGGACTACTCTTTGACGCTTGCGGTCATTGCGTCTTTTACGAGCGTGGTTCCCTACTTAGGTCCTGTAATTGCCATTACACCCGCGTTAATCGTAGCTATAGTTACCTCACCGATCATGCTGCTCAAAATGGTTATCGTATGGACAGTTGTCCAGCTTATTGAGGGTAAATTTATTTCACCACAAATTATGGGTAAATCTCTTCGAGTACATCCGATTACGATTATCTTTGTTATTTTGACAGCAGGCAATTTGTTTGGTGTGGTAGGAATTGTACTGGCTGTTCCAGGTTATGCTGTCTTGAAGGTCATCGTGACCCATCTGTTTAGTTTCTTTCAAAAGCGTTCACATCTTTATGAAGCAGATAAAGTAAAGTAAAAAGCAGTCTCTATGAAAAGTAAACATGACTAATGGGCGTGGTAAATCTACTATTTTGCTCCTCTTGGTTAACTGTGGCTTTACGTGCTATACTTAATGCCTATTCTTATTCCAAAATAGAAAGGTCAGACTTTTTATGATAAAACTCAGCATTCTTGACCAATCTCCGGTATCGGAAGGCATGACACATGCACAAGCATTACAAAAGACTGCTGAGCTTGCTATAGAGGCGGAACGCTTAGGTTATCATCGCTTTTGGGTATCCGAGCATCATGCTGCCTCTAATCTTGCAGGGTCCAGCCCCGAGGTATTGATTTCACACCTGGCTGCTCGTACCCAGACGATTCGGGTAGGGTCGGGCGGTGTGATGCTGCCCCATTACAGCGCTTATAAAGTAGCGGAAAACTTCCGGGTACTGGAGGGATTGTATCCGGGGCGCATTGATCTGGGTCTGGGGCGAGCGCCCGGAGGAATGCCGATTGCTACCAGAGCTTTGCAGGAGGGGAAAATGCGGGGCGGCATTGATCTGTACCCCGAGCAGCTGGATGATCTGCTAGCCTACTTGCACGATAGCACAGGCAGCCAGCATCGCTTCGGTTCGCTACAGGCGATGCCGCTCGTAGAGACTGTGCCGGAAATGTGGCTGCTTGGCTCCAGCGGTGATAGCGCGGGTCTGGCCGCCGAGCGTGGCGTAGGCTTTGCGTTCGCGCAGTTTATTAATGGTGAAGGCGGCACAGGTGCTATGAAGGGATATCAGGAAAACTTCCAGCCTTCCCAGCATAGTGACCAACCGCGTTCGCTTGTCTCCGTATTTGCGATCTGTGCGGATACTGAAGAGGAGGCCAATCGTTTGGCATCCAGCATGGACTTGTCCCTGGTGCTTTTGGAACAGGGAACGCGTTCCGCAGGAACACCTTCCGTCGAAAAGGCGCTTGCGTATCCGTATACGCCATATGACCGGATGCGCATTCGTGAGAATCGCAAGCGTATGGTGGTTGGTTCACCCGCACAGGTCAAGCGTCAGCTTGAGCAATTATCCAAGGACTATAATGCACAGGAGATCATGGTTGCGAGCATTATTCACGACTTCGATGCCAAAATGAAATCTATACGTCTCATGGCTGAAGCATTTGGACTGTCCTCTGTACAGGCTTAATGCGAATGGCCAGAATCAGAAGATCACAGCTTGAGGGCTGTGATCTTTTTTTGTGAGTTAACACTTGATAATGATTATCAATATCTTTATTATATAAAGATAGAATGAAGTTTTGATGAATGTCGTGCGTTAAGCCCGTGATTATATATATTGGATTAGGGAAAGGGATGATTCCAAATGTTTCGTCTGAAAACGGCAAATCTGGATATTGCTTATGAAGATCGATTGATAGTAGAAGATCTGAACGTAGAAATACCGCAAGGGAAAATTACAGCGTTGGTGGGTGCAAATGGCTCCGGTAAGTCGACCATTTTGAAAACGATGGCTCGCATCATGAATCCTAAAGGCGGTAGCGTTCTGTTGGATGGTAAATCCATTCATAAGCAATCCACCCGGGAGGTAGCCAAGCAGTTGGCTATTTTGCCGCAGAATCCGACGGCACCGGAAGGATTGACCGTGACGGAACTGGTATCATACGGACGTTTTCCCTATCAAAAAGGTTTTGGTTCCATGAAAGCGGACGATCGCAAAATGGTAGAGTGGGCCATCCAAGTAACAGGAATGAGCGAATTTCACGATCGTCCGATTGATCAGCTTTCTGGGGGGCAGCGTCAGCGTGCCTGGATTGCTATGGCGCTTGCACAAGATACGGATATATTGTTTTTGGATGAGCCGACTACATTTTTGGATATGGCGCATCAACTGGAAGTGCTGCATCTGCTAGAGTATCTGAATACTTCGGCAGAACGCACCATTGTTATGGTCGTGCACGACTTGAACCACGCAGCCCGCTATGCTCAGCATATGATTGCGATCAAAAAAGGGAAAGCGAAGGCGGTAGGAGCCCCGACGGAGGTTATGACCCCAGATGTGCTGCGTGAGGTGTTCGGGATTGAGGCGGATATTGTTACTGATCCTCGTACGGGGGTACCACTCTGTCTTCCGTATGCTTTGGCTGGTCAGCCTGCGGTAAGCCAAGCAGTAAAGGGAATGAATGTAGAAGAGAAACAAACGGTGGGTTCTGTTGCCGAGCGGCGTGATGCTAGACCACAAGTAGCAGCAAGAGGTTAGAGGGTGCGACAAGTGGCAGCATCACGGTAAGGGTTTGTGAATATTGGCATGTCCGTCACGTTTTGGGTAAAATAGGTTGAGAACCTAAACCAAGCGACATGAAGGAGGATGCTATATGTCTGTCTATTCATATAATGCCGTAACACCAGCCAATCAGGAGGTTTCTCTGGAAACTTACACAGGTAAAGTGCTGGTTATTGCGAATACCGCTAGTAAGTGCGGACTTACCCCGCAATATGGGGATTTGCAAAAGCTTTATGACGAATATAAGGATCGGGGACTCGTTGTTTTAGGCTTCCCTTGCAACCAGTTTGGCGGTCAGGAGCCGGGCAGCAGCGAGGAAGCGGCTGAATTTTGCCAATTGAATTACGGGGTTAATTTCCCGGTATTCGCTAAAGTGGATGTGAACGGACCAGATACAGCCCCTCTGTTTGAATATTTGAAGAAGCAACAGCCTGGAGAACAGGAAGATGGTACAATTCAGTGGAATTTTACAAAATTCATTGTGAATCGGGAAGGTGTGCCTGTGGGACGCTTTGAGCCCAAGGAGTCACCGGAAGCGATGAAAACGGCCATTGAGCAGTTATTATAATAGCTTCGTGTAATTCCAAAGTATATGTGTAAACAAGGTCTGATTTCCGCTTGTCTTAGGGGAAACGGACCTTTTTTTATTCCCTACATACGCATTTGCCTAAAGATTGACGTATCGTGTGAAAGTCTGTTCCAGGAGCATAATCAAGAGGCAGGTAGGGAAAACTGAATGGAGCAAAAAAAGATTTCAGCAAACGGCTGAGTTCAGATATCCTTGCCTTTTAAAATGTGGACAAATTGTGAATATCATAAAAAGCTATTGTAATGTGAAAAATATCACACTATAATAAGCGCATGAAGTGAAATAAATCACAAGAAGCAACGAGTTATCTAAGTGAAAGTATTCACAATTATTATACATTTTATGCCCACACACCAAGGAGGAATTCAACATGAAAGTAGCAGTTATCGGATGTACACACGCAGGTACGGCAGCCATAGTCAACACAGCTAAATGTTATCCAGATGCCGAAATTACGGTCTATGAGCGTAATGACAATATTTCATTTTTATCTTGTGGTATTGCACTGTATGTAGGTGGTGTCGTCAAAGATCCGCACGGATTGTTTTATTCGTCCCCAGATCAACTGGCTGATATGGGTGTAGTGACCAAGATGCTTCATGAGGTAACGAGTGTAGATACAGCGGGCAAGACGCTGCATGCACGTAATCTCCAAACAGGTGAGGAATTTACGGATACATTTGATAAATTGATTGTGACTACTGGATCGTGGCCAATTATTCCGAAGCTGGAAGGCATTGAACTTGATCATATTTTGCTCTGCAAAAACTATAATCATTCGAATGAAATCATTGAGAAAGCCCAGCACGTACAGAACATTACTGTCGTGGGAGCTGGATACATTGGTGTTGAGCTGGTAGAAGCTTTTCAAATGAACGGTAAGAACGTAACACTGATCGACAGTGCTGATCGTATATTGAATAAGTATTTAGACCATGAGTATACAGACCGGATTGAGAATTCCCTGAGAGAACATGGCATTAAGCTGGTACTTGGCGAGACAGTAAGTCGTTTTGAGGGGACTAACGGTAAAGTAAGTAAGGTCGTGACCTCCAAAGGAGAATATGAAACAGAGCTTGTTATACTCTGTATCGGTTTCCGACCTCAAACGGATCTGCTCAAAGGTCAGGTAGATATGTTGCCTAACGGTGCGATCATTGTGGACAATTATATGCAAAGTAGCTGCCCAGACGTGTTTGCAGCAGGCGACAGTTGTGCAATTCGTTATAATCCGACCGGCAAAACAGCTTATATCCCATTGGCGACCAATGCGGTTCGTATGGGTACGCTGGTGGCACGTAATCTGGTACAACCTACCATTGCCTACATGGGAACACAAGGAACCTCGGGTATCAAAATTTACGAAGACAATATTGCAGGAACAGGAATGACGGAAGCCGCAGCAACGGACGAGGGGATGACTGTAGAAGCTGTAACCATTGAGGACAGCTACCGTCCTGAGTTTATGCCAACTTCTGAAAAGGTGTTGCTGAAGGTTGTATATGAGCAGGAGACACGGAGAATTGTTGGGGCACAAATTATGTCGAAGGTCGATTTGACGCAATCCATTAACACCCTGTCTGTAGCCATTCAAAATCATATGACCATTGATCAGTTGGCCTTTGTCGATTTCTTCTTCCAGCCGCACTATAACAAGCCTTGGAATTTCCTGAACGCGGCAGGTTTGCAGGCATTGCCTATACTATCCGAACGGAACCCAGTTACTGTATAATCCGATTTGTCTGTGACATTGTTCATAAGTTTGTCAACAATCTGAAAGCGTACGGATGAATCCTTATAGTACAATATAGAGAGCATAAGGATTAGGGGGAGAAGTAGATAATGGGTTTGTTTTATATCCTTTTTCTTGTAGTTGTCGCAGCCATCGGTCTGGGCGGAGTACTTTGGTTCTTGAAAGCCGTTGAAAAGGAAGAATATAATTAAATGTAAAGCGCATAGCAGCGCAGTAGCAGTAGATGTAATAAAATAGAAAGACAGTCCTTTTTCGAGGGCTGTTTTTTTTTATAGCTAAGAAAGTGATTTTTTTCACAAACAAAATCACTGATTTTAAATAAAATATGAAAGAAGAATATTTTGTTTAAAAGATATTAAAGGAGCGGGGGCAGATGGCAAGCTATAAACCGGGGCAAATTGCCGAAAAGACGGTGGAAACAGGAGTGGCCAAGGCGAACAACCCGTGGACTGTGGCGGTGGTATTGGGATTTTTGGCAGGTGCATTTATTGCACTCGGGTTTTTGCTGGATATACGCGTTATTGCAAGTGCACCTAAAGAATGGGGAAGCATTGCTACCTTTATTGGAGCTGCGGTGTTCCCTGTAGGTCTGGTGTTAGTTTTGATAGCTGGTGGGGAATTGCTGACCGGCAATATGATGGCAGTCCCTTTGGCAAGATGGGCAGGACGAATTAAGACAGGAGCCATGCTTCGTAATTTGGCAATTATTACGCTCAGTAATTTTGCAGGTGCATTATTTGTTGCATTTTTCTTTGGGCATGTTCTAGGCTTGACCGAAACGGGTCCTTACCTGGATAAAGTGGTGGATATGGCAGGACATAAGCTGCATGAAAGCTTTTTGCAGTCTTTTATATCAGGTATAGGATGTAACTGGCTCGTAGCACTTGCTGTATGGTTAGCGTACAGCACAGACTCCGTTGGTGGAAAAATTATGGGAATTTGGTTCCCGACCATGGCCTTTGTTGCTATTGGATTCCAGCACGTTGTTGCCAATATGTTTCTCATTCCGGCGGCTATATTTGCAGGTCATTTTTCGTGGGCAGAGTATGTTATGAATTTCATTCCGGTCTGGTTGGGGAATTTGGTAGGAGGCAGTCTGTTTGTGGCTGGAGCCTACTGGCTGGCCTATCTGAAAAAAACTCAAGCCAACACACATTCCGTGAATGAACCTCAAACTACTTCTTCAGTTACATCCAAGCCGTTGAGTGATCATGCATAATCACGTTACTTTATGAAGCAATAAACAAAGCAAATCCGCCATGACAGGCCCGGGGGAACGAAACCTGTCATGGCGGATTTTTTTGGGAGTGGTCCATGATTTGGCATGGAGGATGAGTGTGCTCTCGTCCATAATGCCTTGATCTCTTTTACCCTGGGTATGTAATGATGAAACAGAATGATAAAAAAAATAATTATACTTTTTTAAAATCCGTTTTGCTCTATGCAGCAGACGGATTTTTTTTTATATTTTGGAGAGCTACTGTGTGGTAAAATCCTTCTCTTGCCATAGGCCAAAGCTGTAGATATGATAAGAACAGTGTAATTTTTGGAAACGGTAACGGAAAGGAGCATTTAACCATGGATCATCGCAATAGCGCGCCTCTTGAGGCCACACTTCAACAAAATCTACAAAGAGGACAGCGGATGACGGAGCAGCAGAATGGTATTTTTCCGGCTGTATGCCCGTTGGATTGCCCGGATACGTGTGGGCTCCTGCTTCACAAGGAAGATGGAAAGATAGTCAAGGTGACTGGTAATCCGGATCATCCCATTACCAAAGGGGCTATATGCAACAAAGTCCGCAATATGACCGAGCGCGTATATGATCCGGATCGGGTGCTTTATCCGTTGAAGCGTGTAGGTGCCAAAGGGGAAGGGAAATTTGAACGAATTAGCTGGGAGGAAGCGGTCGATACCATTACAGGTCGGTTCAAGGAGCTGATACGTACGGATGGACCGGAATCCATACTCCCCTACAGCTTTTATGGCAATATGGGCGTATTGAGTGTGGATGGAATGGATCGTCGCTTTTTCAATGCACTGGGTTCAAGCCAGCTGGATCAGACGATTTGTAGCGTGGCTGGGAATGAAGGCTGGGCATCCGTTATGGGGTTTAAGGGCGGCACGAGCCCGGAGGATACAGAAGATGCAGAGCTCATTATTGTATGGGGTGGAAATGTCATAAGCACCAACATGCATCAGGTCGTATTGGCTGAGAAAGCACGTAAAAAAGGTGCTAAGGTGGTCGTAATTGATGTTCATCGCAACCGGACGGCGCAATGGGCGGATTGGTTCATTCCATTATATCCGGGTACGGATACGGCGCTTGCGCTGGGGGTTATGCATGTACTGTTTGATCAGGGACTGACAGACGACGAATTTTTACATCGCTATACTGTAGGTCACGAGGAACTGCGCGAGCATGTTAAGACCTATACACCAGAGCGGGTTTCGCGGATTACCGGCGTGCCGAAAGAGGATATTATCCGTTTGGCGGAAATGTACGGAAAGGCGCGAGCGGCCTATATCAATATTGGAAATGGGCTTCAGCACCATGATAATGGCGGTATGAACGTACGCGCAGTTACATGCTTGCCTGCACTCACTGGACAATGGTTGAAGCACGGCGGAGGAGCGTCGCGCTCCAATGGCGCTTATGCCAAGATTAACAGCGCCCATCTGGAGCGTCCTGATCTGCGACAGAACCCGGATGCCCGGGTGATCAACATGAACCGGATTGGAGAGGCGCTGCTACAAAAGGAACAGCCGATTAAGGCGTTATTCGTATATTGTAGTAATCCGGTAGTTGTAGCACCCGATTCGCAACGGGTAACGGAGGGATTTGAACGAGAGGATCTGTTTACGGTTGTTCATGACCTGTTCCTTACTGATACGGCCTGCTATGCAGATATTGTGCTGCCTGCTGCGTCTTCTTTTGAAGGAACAGATCTATACAAATCGTATTGGCACCACTATATCCAGATGCAGAAGCCTGTTATTGATCCGTTAGGTGAAAGCAAAAGCAATTATGAGCTATTTAGCCTGCTCGGACAGGCAATGGGCTTTGATGAAGCTGCCTTTACGGAAAGTGAAGAGGATATGATCGCAGGCGCGCTTGATAATCCAACGAACCCTTATCTCAATGGTGTAACCTTGGATGCCTTAACAAAGTTGCCTTTTGTAAAGCTCGATATGACGCCAAAGGCTACTTATTTGGAGCGTTTAACTACTCCTTCAGGCAAGATCGAGTTGTATTCGGAAAAGATGAAACAAGCAGGTCTGCCTGCATTGCCCTCCTATGTACCGCTGGTCGAAGGGTATGACGGAGAGCATCGGCCGCAAGCGGATGACCGTTTTCCATTGATGTTTGTTTCACCGCCAAACCATAATTTTTTGAATTCTACATTTGCTAATTTGCCCAAACATCAGCGCTTGGAACGGGAGCCCTTGCTGCAAATTCACCCGGAGGATGCTCAGGCAAGAGACATCGCAGATGGTGATCCGGTTACCGTCTGGAATGACAGGGGAATGTATGAATTGAAAGCCAAGGTCACCGATCTGATGCTGCCCGGCACGGTGATTAGCCAAGGATTATGGTGGAAAGGCAAAGGACGCAGACAGCGCGCCAATGCGTTAACCTCTGACCGGCTGTCGGATATGGGGCAGGGGGCTACTTTTTTCTCAACGGTGGTGAATGTGAAGCGCCAATGAGAAACTGCCTTTCATGGCGCCAGGTGCAAAAGGAGAAGTAAAACATATGAAATGGTTGGAGTCTTATCCGAAAGAAGTAAAAGTATTTCTCATTGCCAGCCTGATTAATTCCGCCGGAAGTTCCCTCATGTGGCCGCTCGTTAGCATGTATGTATTTGACGAACTGAACCGTAGTATGGAAGATGCGGGGATTGCAATTTTAGTGCAGTCTTTAGGCGGAATTTTCGGTCAAGTGCTGGGCGGAGCCCTTTATCATCGTATTGGAGCCAAGCAACTGATTGTCGGCTCACTGGCCATGAATGCGTTGGGACTTCTCTCGCTTCCATTTACCAGTGGTCATTGGGTAGCTTTTGTCATCATGATGGGCATTATCGGCTTTTTTAATGTAGTATCCGTGCCTGCGATTCAGGCTTTTGTAGGTTTTCGTTTTGCTGACCGACGTGGAGAGCTGTTTAATATCATTTATGTCGCGAACAATATTGGGGTGGCACTCGGAACGGGACTGAGCGGCGTTCTGGCCGACCTTTCCTATCAGCTCAGCTTTGTGATGAACGGGGTGACTTCTGCGGTATTTGCTGGATTCTTCTGGTCTTATCTAAGCAGGGTAGATCGGGAAGAGGGAGAAGTCCAGCTCAGCAAGTCTGTGATGAAAAAAGAAGAAATACCCGCTCGGTTGCTGTTTCGTGATACCAGGCTGTATCTCTTTGTGGGGTTAGGCTCGCTTTTTTTTATGGTTCGGCAATTCGATCTGGAATACGGGAGTCTCTCCCCATATTATTGAACAGGGCTTGCCTAAAACGATGTATGGATTATTATGGACGTTGAATGGTATTCTCATTTTTGCCGCACAACCTATTATTTTCTGGATCAAACGGCTGTACGCTCATCACGCTTCTGCGCAAATGACATGGGCTGGAGGATTTTATTTGGCAGCTTATATTGTCATACTGGGCACACAGAACTATACTGGGATGATATTCGCTATGGTACTGGCGACTCTGGGAGAAATGCTGATTGCACCTGCGGTTCCAGCATTCCTGTCTGATCATGGAGGTCGGGGCGCCCCCTTTTACATTGGACTTGTGGGGGGCATTGGTGCAGCCGGACGGGTGATGGGACCTTATTTTATGGGAAAGTTGTATGATGGCGGTGGGTTACCTCCTACACTTTGGCTGGCAGCGGGCGTAGCGGTGTTGTCGATTCTATTTTTCGTCCTGCATAGCTGGTTGAATCGTTACCGTCACAATATGGGTGATTTTGACACTTCTTCCAAGATGGACGTTCCCAGTCCTTAAGTCCTAATAAAAGTTCAGTAATGAGCTGCGATTATGGTACAATAAGTGACGAATGGTTGCAGTTATTGCTTCAGGAAAGCCTTCACAGGAAGGATTGAAAGGAATTGTTTACAAGTCAACCCTTGACGATACGTCATTCGGAGATGAAGGATGCTCCTGATCTGATTGCGCTGGATGAATTGGTATGGAATGAACGCACGGCTCCTGCTTCGCTGTCATGGAAGTCGCGCGGAGAGTTTCTGCGCAATACGCCTCCAGGCTCTCAACTGGTTGCCATCGAACAGGAAGTGCTCTGCGGGTATATTGGATTTCGTCCTCCAACGCTGTTGGCTAGTAATTGTCATGTGCTCGAAATAAATATAGCTGTGCGTCCAGACTATCATCGCAAAGGTATTGGGACGGCGCTCATGAACTCCATGAAGGAGATTGCAGCTGCGGAGGGCATCCGCAAGTTAAGTTTGCGTGTACTGTCCTGTAACACGGAAGCCCTTATGTTTTATGAAAAATGCGGTTTTGCAATTGAAGGGCGGCTGCATGAGGAGTTTTATATCGCAGGCCAATTTGTGGATGATGTTCTAATGGCCTATTTCTTAAAATAGACCGGATGATACAGACAGGCAGCAACATTCGGTTGTGATGTCCAGTTCATAATCAACAACGCCGCAGACCTGATCAGGCCTGCGGCGTTGTTGTGCAGTACAAGGCTATCGAAGTTGCTTCCATTCATTCTGGAGCATACCATACACTGCGTGGTTCATATAGCCATCTGGCAGCAACTCTGCTTCGCGTACAATGCCTTCGAGCACAAAGCCCAGGCGTTCTGGAATACCGCGGCTGCGGCGGTTTGTCGTTGCACAACGGATTTCGACCCGATGCAAGTCCAACTCCATCAACGCATATTCGACGAATACGCGGCAGGCACTGGTCATGAGACCCTGTCCTTCGTAACCGTGCCCAAGCCAGTATCCGATGCTAACCGAACGGTGAGCCCAATTGATCTCATGGTAGCTGATGATGCCAGCAAGCTCGTTGTCTATCCAAATTCCAGCGGTCAGGCTACCGTTCTCTGCGGCTTGTTTCAAGGCGCCTTGCACGAACTGCTCTGTATGGCTGATTTCCGTGGTGGAGTCTACCCATGGAAGCCATTGACGCAGACGGTCACGGGACATTTCGATCAGCTCAAACAGAGGCTGCACATGCTCCTTGGTGAGCGGCCGAAGGACTGTGCGTTCGTCCAACGCATATGTAAACATGATTAATCCCCTCTTTCACTCGGAAAATCGCTAAACCAGCCAGTCTAGCATTTAATCCCATGCTACCTTATTCTGCGAGAGTCGTCAAAAGGGAGAGGAAGCTTCAAACTTTATAGGTCCCACCCGGAACCGCCCCTGCTCGTATACATATTTCAGATCCAAATCCCCTACAAATTCGCTTGGCGATACGCTACCGGATACAGTGGCATGGAGTGGGAATTGTTCGGCGTCATACATTACAACAGAGCTAAAATCGAGATGCTTTGTAAACTGGGCTGGATCATCGTAAAATACAGACGCTTTGGGGTCCATCGTGTGTGTAGTACCGTCAATCATAACAGCGATATGTACCTGGCGGTTGTGGTCACGTAGCTCCACGGAGCTGTGTACTCGCTGGGATACAGCATTTTCCGCTGATTCAACGGCATATTCCTCCATTGTCTGTACGTTAACAATATGCAACTCCTGCAATTCCACACCCGTTCCCGAGGCACGCGTGAGAATGACAACGGCTTCACGGATCCCGTCTTCGTTTACATCTCTGTAAAATAACTGTGGTGCGGTGGAAATATCCGCCGAGCCCGACCACTGGAATGTTCGGCGCTGCTGGCCGATTTCCAGTACGGCTGAATGAAAGAGCCCCTGAGACGGGCTCACGGCATATAAGCGGACAGATGAGTCTTCTGGCGCGCTGGCCAGCGGATGAGATAATGCAGTTTCGGTCACCATGCTTGAAGAAGGATGATCGGTAGTCATAACGGAAGAGGACAGTAGCATAGACAGCAGGATGACGATCAACAGCTTAAACACGGGTGGGTCTCCTTTTCCGGTAAAATAAAAGATATATACACTATAACGAATTTATTTGCCGAAAATGTTAACTCTTTTTCATAACTTGCATCTTTTTTTGCTGAAGAGAGCATCCCGATTTTCATTTTATTGAGTTATGCGGTGTGAAAGGGTATATTTAAGGGAACAGGTTGTATACAGATTATACGGAAGAAAGGTTGATTAGTGTGGAGAAGCCGATTACTCCCCCCAATTTTATTAAAAATGTTATTGAAGAGGATTTACGTACGGGTAAGGTCAAGGAGGTTGTTACACGCTTTCCACCTGAACCCAACGGATATTTGCATATTGGACATGCTAAAGCCATCTGGATCAATTTCTCGTTGGGAGATGAATTCGGAGGACGCACGAACCTGCGCTTTGATGACACCAATCCGGCGAAGGAAGACACGGAATATGTGAACTCCATTCAGGAGGACGTAAAGTGGCTTGGCTATGAATGGGAGGAGAAACATTTTGCCTCCAATTACTTTGAAGAGATGTACAAGCGTGCTATCCTGCTGATCCAAAAGGGGAAAGCCTACGTAGATGACCAAAGTGCGGACCAAATCCGTGAAACGCGCGGAACACTGACAGAACCGGGACAAAACAGCCCCTATCGGGATCGCAGTGTGGAAGACAATCTGAAGCTGTTTGAAGAGATGCGTGCAGGCAAATACCAGAATGGTGAAAAGGTGTTGCGTGCCAAGATTGATATGGCTTCGCCAAACATCAATTTGCGTGACCCGGTTATTTACCGTATTTCACACACGGCCCATCACAATACAGGCGATACCTGGTGCATCTATCCGATGTATTCCTATGCTCATCCGCTGGAAGATGCAATTGAGGGCGTAACCCATTCGCTTTGTTCGCTTGAGTTCGAAGATCAACGACCACTGTACGATTGGGTTGTAGCTGAATGCGAGATGGAAAACGTACCTCATCAATACGAATTTGGACGGCTAAATCTAGCTCAAACGGTAACCAGCAAACGTAAGCTCAAGCTTCTGGTTGATGAAAAACACGTAGACGGCTGGGATGACCCGCGGATGCCAACCATTTCCGGTTTGCGTCGTCGCGGCTATACGCCAGAGGCCATTCGCAGCTTCGTATATGAGACAGGCATTTCCAAAGCCTACGGAGTCATTGATTTGCAGGTGCTGGAGCATTTTGCACGTGAGGATTTGAAGCTTAAGGCTCCTCGTACGATGGCAGTTATAGATCCGTTGAAGGTGGTCATTACGAACTATCCTGAAGGACAAGTGGAAATGCTGGAGGCGGAGAACAATACAGAAAATCCGGAGCTTGGAACACGCCAAATTCCGTTTTCTCGTGAGATTTATATTGAGCGTGAGGATTTCATGGAGAATCCGCCGAGCAAATACTTCCGTTTGTTCCCTGGTAATGAGGTGCGTCTCAAACATGCTTACTTCATTAAATGCAACGATGTCATTAAGGATGCGGACGGTCGTGTAACGGAGATCCACTGTACCTATGATATAGAAACCAAGAGTGGATCGGGCTTTACGGGACGTAAAGTGAAAGGTACAATCCATTGGGTTGAGGCTACTCAGGCTGTTCCGGCTGAATTCCGTTTGTATGAGCCATTGATTAACGCAGAGGAACCAGAGGTGCTGGAAGAGGATGGATCGGAAAAAACATTCCTTGATCAATTAAATCCGAACTCTTTGGAAATTGCTCATGGCTATGTGGAGCGGAATATGAAAGAAGCACAATCGCAGGACAAGTTCCAATTTTTCCGTCATGGTTATTTCAGTGTAGATCCGAAGCTTTCCAAACCGGGTGAGCCTGTATTTAACCGTGTGGTATCATTGAAAAGCTCTTTCCAATTGCCTAAGCAATAAGACGTTGGAAACAGTGGGACGGATGGTTGCTTCGTGCGACCAAGTGAAAAGGAGTCTGCCAACGGCAGACTCCTTTATTTTACGCACAACCGTTCTTCAGAGCATGACCATTGACTTGGAGACACTCTATTGTCGTTGTGGTGCTTCTTCTATTGGTTTATGCTCGCCTGGTTTGTGCTCGCCGCCATGCCCTGGCTGGTAGCCGTTCTTGTACAGCATATACCACATGATAGCGAATCCCGCAGAGCCCAGCAGGGCGAAGAAGACACCTGCATGGTACATCATTTCACCGCCGAAGTTCTGGAATAGCCAACCGCCAGCAAAACCTGCTACGATACCGGATATACCACTCCAGGTCAAGGTATATACGGCCTGTCCGGATGATCGGTATGCTGCAGGAGTGAACAGGACGGTCAACTGGGTGCCTACATAGAAATATCCACCGAAGGTGACACAATGAAGTGCCTGAATGAACACGATCTGGATCGGGTCTGTAGCCAGCGCCATGAGTTCCCAACGTAAGGCAAATAGCAAACTGACGAGTGCCAAACAGCCGACCATCACGGTCATTTTTTTCCTCAAGAAGCGATCAAACAGTAAAAAGACAATAATTTCGAATACCGATGACATAAAAACGGCAAAACCAAGCATCAGCTTGGACCCACCCAGTTCGGTGATGTACAAGGACATAAAGGCGCCGTTGATTGAATTAGGAATTGATACAAGGATGCCTAACAAAATGAAGGATATGAAATATCCGTTTAATATAATACTGCCAAAGCCACGCAAATGAATGGTTGCCGTCTCCACAGTGCTTTTCAGTGGTGGAATTGCCAAAGTGCAGATCAATGCAGCTAGAAGAAGTATCGTAAAGATAGTCGATATACTGGATACTCCTGTGTGGTCAACAACGATGCCGGCAACTGCCGCAGTCACAGCCCAACCGAAGGAACCCCATATGCGAAATGAACCAAATTTCCGGTCTGTGCCCTCAATATAACTGAGAATCAGGGTATTGCTTTGGGCAAATAACGGGCTTTGAAAAAAGTAAAAGCCAATCATCGACACATAAATCATGACATACGTGTGAACATGAAATAAAGCTTGGAGCAGTAACAGTGTACCTATAATCATAAATAGTAGGATACGTCGGAGATTTCGGCTGCGGTCGCTTGTATATCCCCAGAAAGGATTCGCGAATACAGAT
This sequence comes from Paenibacillus sp. ICGEB2008, assembly GCF_000307675.1. Taxonomy (NCBI): domain Bacteria; kingdom Bacillati; phylum Bacillota; class Bacilli; order Caryophanales; family Paenibacillaceae; genus Paenibacillus; species Paenibacillus sp. ICGEB2008. The sequence goes on along the minus strand of NZ_AMQU01000011.1, from coordinate 164,669 downwards.
ACAAAAGGTCCGATGGCCATCAGACTCCCGATTTCCAGCTTGTCCATGCCGATATCTTGTAGATACAACGGAAAGAAGCTGGAGAAAATGACCATAGCTCCATATAGAAAAAAGTTATATAGCTTTAGGGAATATAGGGGAGTCTCTTGAATTTCTCTCTTTTGCAAGACAAGCCATTCCTTTCTTAGCCCGATAGAGAACTACGCACCGATGTCGATCTGTGGGAATGTTCTTTATTCCAATGTATCATGTGTTGAAAGGGTTAACAAACCAATAAAATTACAATTATGTAAATTTCAATTTTGTCCAAAATTCCATATGCATATTTGTGATTGTTTTTAGAAAAAAAGGAGGAGTTTTCCGTGGAAGTGACTGGTATTATCATCGCAGGAGGACGTTCCAGCCGAATGGGACAGGATAAGGCCCTGCTTGAGATTGAGGGAGCTACTATGCTTGAACGGACATTTATTACCTTACAGCAGGCGGTCCAACGGGTGGTAGTAGTCACTCGTGACGATCAAGAATATGGACTGAGCGGTATTGAGACTATATCTGATATCTATCCGGGTATGGGACCCTTGAGTGGTATTCATGCAGGCTTATCTGCATCTACTACCGAATGGGGAATAGTCGTGGCCTGTGATATGCCTTTTGTACAGCTGGAAGTGCTGCAAGCCTTGCTCGTTTTAACTGAAAAGTGGGCGGCACCCAAAGAAGTAGCGGAATCACCACTGCAAGCGGTAATTGCTTCTGTGGCTGGACGTATGCATCCTTTGCTGGGAGTGTATCATCGGAGCATACTGCCATCTGCTGAGGAACGTTTGCGGAATAAACGGCTCCGTCTCACCGAATGGTTGGAAACGTTGAATGTTCGTTATGCCACTATAGAGGACATGCCGGGAGTGACAGAGAATATGTGGCACAATGCCGTGTTCAACATGAACAAACCTCAGGATTACAAGCTTGTGTTAGAGCAGTTCCGGAAGGATTAGAAGCATTTAGAGAATATTAGGCAATGAATTTGGGGGAGTACATAACATGCTGGAAGCTATTATTCATGCCGTTTTATTGGCATTGGGATTGATTTTGCCTTTAGGGGTACAAAATGTATTTGTGTTTAATCAGGGGGCGTCCCAGTCGCGGTTTCGCAATGCCTTGCCTGCGGTCATTACAGCGGGTGTCTGTGACACCATTCTGATCACGCTTGCAGTTGGGGGAGTATCCCTCATTTTGCAGCAATTTCTATGGCTCACGAATGTGCTTTATGCGGCGGGCTGTTTTTTTTTGCTGTATATGGCTTGGACTCTTTGGAGGTCCAAGGCTGCTTCCTCGGGAGAAAGTCAGCCGATGCTGCCGAAACGCCAGATGATCTTTGCCGCTTCGGTATCGCTACTGAATCCACATGCCATACTTGACACGGTTGGTGTAATTGGAACCAGCTCCCTTCAATATAACGGCGGGGAACGTTGGGCCTTCGGTCTGGCTGCCGTGTCAGTATCGTGGATATGGTTTGTGGGTCTGGCAACGGCGGGGCGGCTTGTAGGACGTATGGATTCAGAAGGAAAGTTTGGTACTATGCTCAACAAAATATCGGCACTGATTATTTTGGGTCTGGCCATTTATATGGCGATAACTTTTATGACTAGTATGTGACCCAAGCCTTGTTAGAAGAAAAATTTCAATAAAGCGAATACCCCGCTCAAAGCAAAGGGGACACCGATCAAAAACAACATAAAGGCCAGACAGCCTGCACCATTTACACCGCCAGCAATTCGGGCGTCCCGAGGGTTGGCCGGATTGTATAATACCTTAATCTTGCTGCCAACCCGGTTGAGGCTGAGATTGGTACTATAAGGATTCCAGAATTCCACGACTTCACCTGAAGCGGTATAGAAGCGTACCTTTAATCGGCGGGTGTAGCTGGTATCTACCGGATCATCACGGTCAAAAGGAACGACATCTATGTCTACTTCGATATGCGCGTCAACGATTTGCCCTTTGGTACGGACCCAGTGGCGTTTACGATAACGGTGGCGACGGATCGTTCTGAATCCGAAATAGATGAGCAGCAGACCGATCAAGCTGAACAACGGCATGAGCAGATCGGAGCTAAAATGAAACCAGTACACATTGAAGTCAATTGAAATGATAATCTACTCCTTTAAACAAGCGATAAACAATATATCGGAAATACTTAGGAATAGTTTAATTTTTCCATAGAGAATAGGGTGGAGATGAATGGAGTATAAAAAAAAGATCCGCTTCCCCGGGAAGTGGATCTTTTTAATAGCTGTGCGGACTACTTCTTGCTCGTTTGGGACATGTCAAAATCAACATCCTCGATAAATTCGATAACCTCACCATTAGGGCTGTGGACTAATGCATTGGTGACTAGTAGAGGAGGTTCGCCAAGTGTAAGCTGATTGGGTTCCACAAAGGTTCTTGCTCCGTGGACAAGGGCTTTTTGGTATATTTCATCCACATTGTCTACGTAAAATGCGAGGTGTAATAAAGCCCCATGAGCAATATCCTGCTCGGATGCAGCCTTTTTCCCTTGGGCAGGAATGACGGCATCGTTATCAAAGATCTCGAGACAGGTTCTTTGGTCAGGTGAGATCAGCATGGAAGCTTCTTGAATCCGAAAGGATGGAAGACTCCAGTGATGTCCTCTTTTAAATCCCAGTACTTCGGTATAAAATGCAATGGTTGCTTGATAATCACGGGCTTGGATGGCCACATGAGCTAGTCCCTTCACACTCATTTCAGATCCTCCTTATATGTAAGTAAACCTTATTATATGAATAATTATGTGCTACATATATATTTAAAATAAGCTTTTTATACTATATTGGTTATGAAACCGAAGATATTTTAGATGAAAAACGTTACTTTTTAAATTCGAATCAGGAGGTACTTGATATGCAGCATCACATAGACGAGATAGACTACAAAATCATGAAATTGTTACAGCATGATGCGCGAATAACGATTTCCCAAATCAGCAAAGAAATTTCGATGTCACAACCGTCCGTTAAAGAAAGAATGACCAAGCTCGAAGAACGAGGGATTATTTCTGGATATAATGCTGTATTTAATTTACGGGAACTGAATCGAGGGACAACTACGTTTATTCTGATAAAGACAGAACATTGCCAAGAGCTGATTGATTTTTGTAAGGAGGCGAAGGAGGTTACCGATTTGTTTCGCATCAGCGGGGAATTTAATTATCTCATTAAGGTACAAAGCGCGTCTGTAGAGGAAATTGCAGAGTTTCAGGATTCACTAGTCAAGCTGGGGCCTTCCAAATCGCATATTTGTATGAAAAATATACTGGAAAACAGGGTTTTGTTGTAAGTCATCCGGCAACGCATATTTGGAACATAAATCATTCAGAAAGCTATTATTCGTAACATTAAATTAAGCAAATAATTTGGATGAAATAAAAAAAAGTGACGCTGAATTACACCAGCGTCACCGTAATTCCTTGCTTCAGACGTTCCACGTCCTGAAGCTCGATCTTGCCGGCCATGGCGTGCAGAGCTGCCGCCGTGCCGCAGGCCGCTCCCTGTCGTAGCATGGCAGGGAGCTCCAGCCCCGCCACCGCGCCGCTAACCAGCCCGGCGACCATGGCGTCACCGCTGCCGAGCGCGCTGACAATGTCCGCGTCCGGCAGGCTTACGCGGTAGCGTGCATCGCGCGTTACCGCTAGCGCCCCGCGTGCGCCGAGCGAGATGACTGCCAACTGAGCTCCGGCTTCCAGCAGCTGTGATGCCGCCGCTTCAGCGGCATCTGGGCGCGTGGCGTCGATCCCCGCGAAGCGGGCGGCCTCTTCCTCGTTAGGCTTTACGAGGTCGGGCTTCCCGCGCAGCCCCAAGCGCAGCGCTTCGCCGCTCGCGTCCAGCGCCACGCGCGCGCCGCGTTCCTTTGCCAGCGTGCACAGCTCGGCATACAGATCGGACGGGCAGCCGGGTGGCAGGCTGCCGGAGAGAACGACCCAAGCCGAATCCTCGGCAAGGGTCGCGATTTTGCGCCGCAGTGCGGCTAGTTCAAGCGGCCCAACGGTCGGGCCGCTCTCAATCAGCTCGGTCTGCGTGCGGGCAGCCGGGTCGAGCACGGTTATGGCGAGACGGGTTTCCCCGTATGCCGTTTCGATGAAATCGGCGCTTACGCCCTCCGCGCTCAACCCGTCGATGAGCAGCCGTCCGGTATGTCCAGCTACAAACCCGGTCGCCCGTACAGGCTGACCTAGCGTGCGAATGACACGAGCGGCATTCACGCCCTTGCCGCCTGGTACCGTTAAGCCCCCTTCAATGCGGTGGACGGCATTCAGTCCAAAGCCTGCAACCGTGTAGATTTTATCCACTGCTGCGTTAAGCGTTACGGTGGTAATCACAAGGCATCACTCCTTTAAGAAATCAGCTTTAAGCCCAATGCTGCGGCAAGAATCATGGCGATGAATAAAACACGCAGTACGCTTTTTTGCTCACCATACAAGAACATGCCTGTAATCGTACTGCCGACGGTTCCAATGCCTGTCCATACGGCATAAGAAGTTCCCATCGGCAAACTTTTCATGGCGAAGCTGAGCAGAGAGAAGCTAAGAATAAAGGATAAAATCATAAGTGCTAAAGCCTTCCACCCTTTACCGACCGTAACTCCCTTCATGCCGATGACTCCAAGCACTTCCGAGCAGCCCGCGATAACCAATGCAATCCAAGCCATTATGCACCACTCCCTTCCTGAGCATCACGATCGGTAACTAACTTCAAGCCGATCACACCTGCTAGCAAAAGGGCGATTAGCAGCGTTTTGGACCATTGAAACGGTTCCCCGAAAAGCAGCATTTCGCCTACGACGGTTCCCCCTGTCCCCAGTCCGGTAAATACAGCATACACCGTGCCTACAGGCAGACGCTTTGCAGCCTTCATGATTAAATAAAAGCTGGCCACCACAGCCAGCACAGTTACAGCCCAGGTGAGTTCAGAATCTGCATGCTTCAAGCCTGATACCCATACGACCTCAATCAGGCCTCCAACAAAAACGTAAATCCAACTGCGATTCATGATGAATTTCTCCTCAATTCAGTATAATTTTCAATTACGACTGCTTCACCCTTCATGAGATGAAGTTAACGTAATCCCACGCCAAAAAATAGGCCATGCAGCGTTCAGCCTTCGGTGGTAGTTGGTGCTTCCGCTGTACAGCAGCTCTACCATGATTCCATCCACCAGCGTCATGTAGGCTAAGGCCACATCCGCTGGCTTCATATGTCCAAAGGGTTCCCGATCCCGTACATTTCGGAGGCGACGAGTTAATTTTCGCTCCATTTGTTCCAGGAAAGGATTCACAATATTCAGTACCTCGTTATATAAAGATACAGGCGGAAAAAAGGAAAAACGAAGCATAAACTTGGCTGAGTTGTTGCCCTCATATTCCTGTTCCATCCAGAACAAGAAATTATGCAGTGTATGCTCCAGCGACTGTTCTTTGCGTTCCGTAAAGTATTCAAAAATACGTAAATTCTGCTCTTGAAACGCGTAACTTGCCACCTGCAAAAACAAATCCTCCTTACCCTGAAAATGCGCATATATAGACGGTTTTCGGATTCCAACCTCGGCGGCAATACTGCTCAAGGATGCTCCCTCATACCCATTGGCGGCAAATTGGAAAAGAGCGGCCTTTCGAATCTCTTCCATTCCCATTATCATCACCTACCTAACGTTCGTTAGTTTATTTTCACATGAAAAAAAGTAAGTGTCAACCCATCGACATTTCATTATGTACTCTGGATTTTTTTTATTCAACATTTAAATAAAAAAAGTGGGAAGAAATAAGGGGCTCATGTACAATATAATGAGGAATACCTGTTCAAATGCAGTCCATTGGAAGTGAGGTTAGTTATGAGGCGAAGCTTACTGGCCGTATTGATCGCGGCTATGGTGTTTATTATTTATTATTTTGGCTTGTTTAATTACATCGGTAAAAATGAAGGAACTGTCATCAGTATTTTCTCTACCTTGACGGTTATTTCCATAAGTCTGATTATTTTCACGGAGAATCGTAATCCTTCCACCACCATGTCATGGATTTTGCTGCTGGCGTTGTTGCCAGTCGTTGGACTTCCTCTTTATTTTTTATTTGGGCAAAATGTATTCAAGCGCCGTAAGTATGACAAAAAGGCATTGCGTGACCAACAGGCGTATGAGCGTATCGAAAAGGATGCTTTGCGGGTCAAACGAGATCTGACCTGCTTTACAGATGAGCAGCAGCAGTTAATGCGCCTGGCCCGGAGATTGGCCCGCTCCCCGATTTATTTTGCGACAGAAACCCAGATTCTGAATAATGGAGATGAAACCTTCTCCACGCTGCTCGAAGAACTGCGCAAGGCGCAGCATCATATCCATATGGAATATTACATTTTCCGCTCGGATGATATCGGTACCAGCATTCAGAAAATTTTGATTGAAAAGGCTAAAGCGGGTGTTAAGGTTCGGTTTATGTACGATGCGGTCGGTAGTATTCAGTTATCGAAGGCATTTTTGAAGGAAATGAAAGATGCAGGAGTCGAGGTTGTTGCATACGGCGGCGCTCGGATTTTGTTCTTCTCCAGCCGGGTAAACTACCGTAATCACCGTAAAATTGTAGTTATCGACGGTAATATTGGATTAATCGGTGGCCTAAATGTGGGAGATGAGTATCTCAGCCGCAATAAAGCCTACGGCTTTTGGCGTGACACACATATGATTGTGAAAGGCGAAGCTGTGCGGACGCTGCAACTTATATTTTTACAGGATTGGCTTCATATGACGGGCGAATCGGTGCTGGATAGCGAATATCTGTCTCCCGATATTGAACCGATCACGGACGGCGGCGTACAGATTATTGCCAGCGGTCCAGATAACGAGCGGAGAGTGCTTAAAAATCTGTTTTTCTCCATGATTACATCCGCTCGAAAATCCGTCTGGATTGCCACTCCTTATTTTATCCCGGATGAAGATATCCTGACTGCTTTGCGGATGGCTGCTCTATCCGGGTTGGATGTGCGTATTCTGTTCCCCGCGAAACCGGATAAATGGCTGCCTTTTCTCGCATCCCATTCGTACTTCCAATCGTTGCTAGAGGTGGGAGTCAAGGTATATGAATATGAAAAAGGGTTCCTTCACTCCAAGCTTCTCATTATTGACGGGGAAGTTGCGACTATTGGGACAGCCAATATGGATATGCGCAGCTTCCATTTGAATTTTGAAGTGAACGCTCTGTTGATTCAAACACACAGTGTGCAGCAGATGGTGAACGACTATGAGCGAGATTTGCACAATGCCAGCTTGATCGTACGTGAGGAATTCATGAAAAAGCGTCTGTTCAAACGTTTGATGGAATCGCTCGCTCGGCTGCTTTCACCACTGCTGTAATGTACAAACGATGAGCTGTGGATATGGAAGCAGATCTTAGAGTCAAAATGTAGTAAAGCCCAAAATATCCTGGAGACGGTATACAATATCTTTCCAAAATGTTGAATGATCCTCGTAGGCCGCCAGCTCCAGGCTGTATTCAGCTCCCCGGTTATTCCACAGCTTATCAAAATAGGCCGCCACCTGTCGGGTCAGCTTGCTGTCCGCCGGAGCGGCCACCCACAGTTCATTCTCCAGATTCAAATCATCCAAATTACGGGGGGTCAAATTGGTAGAGCCACCCCAAATCAAATGCTCTCCTTGTGCCTTGGCAATATAAATCAGCTTCGTATGGAATTGCTCATGGGTAGTATGATACCAACGAATTTGAATGTTTCCATCCGATTTATCGGACAACTCTTGGGCAACCGGACGATTAGGGATGCCTATTTTTTCCTGACCGAACGCGTTTTCATTGGGGTCCAGCAGCAATTGGATGTTTACGCCGCGTGCCGAGGCATCCAGCAGGCTATTCAATATTTTGCGATCAGCCAAATAAAACATGCCCATATGAATGCTGTCACCTTGCTTCGTCTGCTTAATGCCATTCAGAACGGAGGCATACACTTTGCCTTCAGTGAGATATTTGATCCGGTAGCTGTCCTTACCTGATGGGACTAGGGGCTCTGCTTGAGGTGTGTAGACAGGAAGTTGCCCTCCGCCCGAGAAGTCCAATACCGCCTGCTCTGTTTGTAAAATATCTCCGATGATCGGTCCCTTCACTTCTAGGGCAACATTGGAATGATAGGCACTTGCATCGTGAACATTACCTGTAGAAATGAGAGCAGTTTGCTCGTTGGTAACCAATTTTCGGTGATTGGCTTTGACGTTTAACAGCTTTAAATAGGAGCGAGCCGTAACGTCAGGTCCGTCACTGGCCATCAGATTGGGAATCCAGCCTGTGCCTTGCTGCCCGAACCACTGGAAAAAGGTACGCCACACCGCTGAATAGATGGGCGTGGAGTCCCGCAATGGATCTACATCGGTCTGCACGACCTGAATTCCTACTTCCTTCATATTCTCCAACAAAGGATTGGGAGCAGAATTATAGTTGGTATTGACTTCATCTGTAATGAAAAAGATAGGCATCTCAGGATGGGCTTTCTTTTTGGCGATAAGATGCTGGGCCATTTGTGCGCTGACTTCGGGGAAGTGCTGCCCTTTATGTTTATAATCGTTGAACAGAAACAGGTCAATGACGATAAATTGCTGGGCTTCATCAATGATTCCGAGCATACGATTCAAAATTTGCCCTTCATGTTGTACAGTGCTTCCATCCCCAGTAGGGTAGGTCAAATCCGTCCAAAAGTTTACCTCGTTCGTTGAATACTCCTGACTCTCATAAGAGACGAACGGAGGCAATGGTTTATGGGTTTGATACAGCATAACGGCAATCAGCCACAGGATAAGCACCAAAATGGCGATTTTAAGAGCACGGCCCTTGTACATGAATTTTCTTTGGGATTCCGGCGCAGAATGCAGCGGATTTTGTTTAGTCATACGACGATCAGCTCCTCCATTGAATGCTGCATTCCATTTTATCGTGACCGAACATGCAGATTATGATATAGATACTGTCTAATTATTACCGCAAGTCCACAGGATTGAAGCGGAATGCTGAACAGAATGAAATGAAGAACGTTTTATTAATTGAGGACATATGTCCTTTATAGGCAGGCTGACCTATACTTAAATAGATACAAAAGTCATTTATATGGGGAGAATAACGATTTATGAGAGGAATCTTGTTTGCTTTTCTGGGAGGCGCTTGTATTACGTTACAGGGGGTAGCGAATACACGGATTAGCCAGGATATCGGGACATGGCAGGCGGCTACCGTTACTCAGCTAATAGGTTTTATTTTGGCAGCATCAGTTTGGATGTTTACAAAGGATGGCCGTGTGTCTGAAATGAAACAGGTAAAGCCGATGTATCTTTGGGGTGGTGCTTTTGCGGCTATCATTATATTTAGTGAAGTCACAGCCATTCAACATATTGGGGTTACGTTCACAATCTCGGCGCTGTTGATTGCTCAGTTATGTTTAACCTTCCTGGTAGACATCAAAGGATGGTTCGGCATAGTGAAGCAGAAGATGAAGCTGCCACAATTTATAGGTATTGGTATGATGATCGCGGGTGTCATTATATTAAAACTCTAAAATAAAACTTTATTTATAGAAAAAGCTTAGAACGTAGAAAATGAAGGTGAGCTAAGCAATGAGAGAAATTCAGGATCAAGAGCAGCTAAAGTATTTTTTGCATCTGCATCAGTTAGAATCCATACTCTACGAGCCACTACATCCCTATTTGTCGCTGCATCGTTTGGAGCAAGGGGAAAAGCTCTGTTCGCAGGGGGACGCCATTGAGCATCTGTATATTCTGGTGCAGGGCAAGGTCAAAATTTTTACCAGCTCTACAGAAGGAAAGACTCTGATCCTTTGCTTCAAAACCCCGATCGAGGTCATAGGAGATGTTGAATATATTCGTAATAGTCACGTCATCAATACAGTAGAGGCAGTGTCGCCGATCTATGTGATTGGTGTTCATCATCAATGGATGAATAAGTACGGCAGAGATTATGCTCCTTTGCTGCAATTTCTATTGGATATTGTCACGCGGAAGTTTTGCCTGGACTCTGATTTCTCCAATTTCAACCTGATGTATCCGGTGGAAGTTAGGCTTGCGAGCTACCTGCTATCTGTTTCTTTTGACGAATCCAATTCTGCCTTTCATGAGGAACTACGGGCATCCAGTCTGGTGGATGTGGCGAATTTGATCGGAACCAGCTACAGACACCTCAACCGTGTCATTCGCAAGCTGATCGAAGAGGGATTGGTTGAACGGGCAAAAGGCTATATTGTCATTAAGGACAGAAAAGGTTTGAGTGAACTGGCTGGCCATAATATTTATGAATCGTTGTAATCATAGTGCTTTGAATAAGTGCAGCACAATAAAGGGACTATCAAGGGAGAGTTAAATATGTTATTAGGGCTTATATTGGCAGTTATCGCAGGTGCTTTGGTCAGTCTGCAAACGATATTCAATAATAAGGTGAATGAGCGGACAGGTTCATGGGCCACAACGACATTGGTACTGGGAACAGGGTTCTTGGCTTCCTTGCTCGGAAGTCTTATTTTTGAAGGGAAAAATACATTTGCTTTACAGCATATGCAGCTGTGGTACTGGTTCAGTGGCATGATTGGTGTCGGCGTTGTGTTCTGTCTGGTCCAAGGAATGAAGCGACTTGGCCCTACCTATGCGATCTCCATCGTATTGACGGCACAATTAGGTACAGCCTTGTTGTGGGATTCATTAGGATGGCTTGGACTAGAGAAGATTCCGTTTACCTTCAATAAGTTGATTGGTGTATTGGTCATTATCGGTGGTATTCTCGTTTTCAAATTTGGACATGGGCGTACAAAGGAACCACAAGAAAATATTACAACTATACCTGATTCGATGAAGAGCTAAAGAAGGTTGTGATGACCTTAATCCTGCTTGATTGGGGTCCCACTTTCGGAGGGGTATTTTGCATTTTGCAGAGAAGCTGCATCTTAAGCAGGTGCTGCTTTTCGATCCCATAGGCAAAGAAAAATGTTCACGGTCATGTATATATTTTTCCATCCATGATACAATGAAAATATCTTAAAATAGTGCTTTAAGGGCCTGGATATTTGATATATGAGATGATAAATAGATCGGTTACCGTGTTCGGGAACGGTCTTATTTGTGCTTCACGAACCTGATGGAATGCACAGATTGACTTTGGATGAGGTGGAACATAGATGAGTAATACAGAAAATAAAAATGGATCACCTGACGGCTCAGACAGATCCGGCTCTTTGTTGCCTGCCACGCAGACAGGTGAACGGAAAATTGAGCATGTCCGCCTTTGTCTGCAGGAAGATGTGGCTGGACACGGCATTACCAGCGGGCTGGAGCGTTATGCCTTTAAGCACTGCGCTTTGCCGGAGCTACATTTTGACGAGGTGCGTCTGGATACAACTTTTATGGGGCGCACTGTACGGACACCGCTGCTCATCAGTTCGATGACAGGCGGTAGCGCCGAGACAGGAGCGATTAATGAGCGGTTGGCAGAGACAGCAGAGAGACGTGGCTGGGCGCTCGGTGTCGGCTCCGTACGAGCTGCGGTGGAAAAAGAAGAGTTGGCTTCAACCTTTGCAGTTCGCCGTCTAGCACCTAGCATCCCGATCCTTGCCAATCTGGGCGCAGTACAGCTGAACTACGGGTTTGGTGTGGACGATTGCCAACGTGCAGTGGAAATTGCCGGAGCGGATATGTTGGTGCTGCATTTAAACGGCTTGCAGGAGATATTCCAACCTGAAGGGAATTTGGATTTTAGCAGGCTGCTTGAGCGCATTGAGGAGTTGTGTCGTCGTCTTTCGGTGCCTGTAGGCGTGAAGGAAGTAGGCTGGGGCATAGATGGTGAGACGGCATCGAGATTATATGATGCAGGCGCTGCTTTTATTGATGTCGCTGGTGCGGGCGGGACAAGCTGGAGCCAAGTGGAGAAATTTCGCAATCCTGATCCTGTGCGCCGTGCAGCGGCAGAGGCGTTCGCCGATTGGGGCAATTCGACCGCTGATTGTATCGTGGAGGTTAGAGCAGCCCAGCCTAATGGCGCTCTGATCGGTAGTGGTGGACTGAAAAACGGTGTCGATGCTGCGAAGGCACTTGCTTTGGGCGCTGACATGGCAGGCTTCGGTCGCTCTTTGCTTGGCTCGGCGGTTACCTCCAGCGAGGCGCTGGAAGCGCGATTGGAGCAAGTGGAGCTGGAATTGCGTACAGTCATGTTTGGCATCGGAGTAGCTAGGATCGAAGGTCTTAAAGAAACGACCAGACTAAGAAAGAAGGCGAACGGATGAGCGGATTCATTAAGTTGGTTCCGATGAACGCAGAGCAGTATGATCGCTTTGAGCAACGCTCGCTCGCAGATTACGCGGAAGAGAAAATCCAGGCAGGCACGTGGACGGTGGAAGAGGCACCAGAACGGGCAAAGGAGAGCTTTGCAACATATTTGCCGCAAAGGCTAGACACGCCCCATGCTCACCTGTACATGCTTGAGTATTCAGGTAGTGTGGGTCAAGGCTCCGAGGAAGCGGGATATATCTGGTTCAACATTACAGAAGGTACGCAAGGCAAAGAGGCCTTTTTGCTGGATATTCTCGTTTACGATTCATATCAGGGGCGAGGCCTGGGTACGTTGACGATGCAGGCGTTGGAACAAGAAGCTCGGAGGCTGGGTGCGGTTCGCATCGGTCTGCATGTATTTGGGCATAATGAGCGGGCTTTACATGTATATCGCAAGTCTGGTTATCGGGTTACGGATATCCAGATGAGCAAGGAAATTTAAATAAAGCTATCTAAATAGGGATGCAGCAAAATCCTAAATTCACAGCCGTATGCTTGCCGCATGTATAGGTTCTCCTATATAATGTGGGTTGGTAAACTAACAGAGGGTATAGCGCATATTTTATATAAACGGGAGTTGTTCTGATTATGGCTTTAAAAGCGGGGATCGTGGGTCTGCCGAACGTGGGCAAATCAACACTGTTTAACGCAATAACGCAGGCGGGGGCTGAATCCGCAAACTATCCATTTTGTACAATTGACCCTAATGTAGGGGTCGTTGAAGTACCGGACGAGCGACTGGATAAGCTGACTGAACTGGTAGTACCGAACAAAACGGTACCAACGGCTTTTGAATTTGTTGATATTGCAGGACTTGTACGAGGTGCCAGCAAAGGCGAGGGTTTGGGTAACAAGTTTTTGGCTCATATTCGTGAAGTAGATGCCATTGTTCATGTGGTACGCTGCTTTGAAGATGAGAATATTACTCATGTGGACGGCAAAATTGATCCGATCAGCGATATTCAGACGATTAATCTGGAATTGATTCTGGCGGATATCGAAAGTGTAGACAAGCGTATTGATCGTTCCCGTAAGAACATGAAGGGCGGCAACAAGCAGTATGCCCAAGAGGTTGAAGTACTGGAACGGATCAAGGAATCGCTGTATGCCGATAAACCTGCACGTAGCGTAGAATTGTCAGAAGACGAAAAGCTGATTATACGCGACCTTCATTTGCTCACGATGAAGCCTGTATTGTACGCGGCTAATGTCAGTGAAGATGGTGTAACGGAAGCTGACAGCAATCCATATGTGCAAAAGGTACGTGAATTTGCAGTAGCGGAAAATGCTGAAGTGGTACCGATCAGTGCCAAAGTAGAGGCTGAAATTGCTGAGCTGGAAGGCGAAGACAAGGCAATGTTCCTTGAGGAGCTAGGGCTGGCTGAGTCTGGTCTGAACCGTCTAATCAAAGCAGCTTACCGCTTGCTGGGACTGTATACGTATTTCACAGCAGGTGTGCAGGAAGTACGCGCATGGACTATTCACAAAGGAACAAAAGCACCTGGCGCTGCGGGCGTAATCCACTCGGATTTTGAACGCGGATTTATTCGCGCTGAGGTTGTATCCTACGATGACTTGGTCGCTGCTGGATCTATGAACGGGGCCAAAGAACGTGGTCAGCTTCGTTTGGAAGGCAAGGAATATGTGGTGCAGGACGGAGACGTTATGCATTTCCGTTTTAATGTTTAGGATGCATCTCGGCGTATAGCAAACAGAGTTTATATACAAACATATTAAGTAATGATATATGTTGCCTGCATGTACCAATTACGTAGTCGCTGCCTGTCCCGGGCGGCGGCTTTTTATATTTGATTCGCATTTCTTTTATTAGTTGAGAGTTTGTTATTCAACTCTTTAGCGAGATTTTGTTTATTCGACTTCAATTGATTTGCGGATTTTTGCAAAATCCTAAATTAGCAAGTATTTTATGTAGCTAATTAATCGAATAGTTGTTATAATAAAGAGCTGTAGCCAGTGAATTTAAAGCTGGTTTCATATTAATTTAACTGAAGAGGTGAATCGCTTGTTGGACCGATTGCAATCATTGGCGGACCGCTACGATAAACTGAGCGAACTGCTCTGCGATCCGGATGTGGCGAACGATAGCAAAAAACTTAGAGATTATTCCAAAGAACAGTCTGATTTACAGCCTGCTTATGAAGCATATACCGAATATAAAACTGTCGTTGAGGAGCTGGACGCTGCTAAAGCCATGCAGGCAGAAAAGCTGGACGACGAGATGCGTGAAATGGTCAAAATGGAGATTGAAGAGCTGAGTGCCCGTAAGCGGGAGCTGGACGAGAAAATTCGTATTTTGCTGCTGCCGAAGGACCCGAACGATGATAAGAACGTTATTATCGAAATTCGTGGTGCTGCCGGTGGGGACGAGGCCGCGCTGTTTGCAGCGGACTTGTACCGGATGTACACGCGTTATGCAGATACCCAAGGCTGGCGTGTAGAGCTGATGGATGCAAACATGAATGACCTTGGAGGCTTTAAAGAGGTTATTTTCATGATTAACGGACGCGGTGCATACAGCAAAATGAAATTCGAAAGTGGCGCACACCGTGTACAGCGGATTCCGACAACAGAATCTGGCGGACGTATTCATACATCTACCTCCACGGTGTCTGTGATGCCTGAGGCAGAGGAAGTGGATATCGAAATTTTAGACAAGGATATCCGCGTGGATACTTTCTGCTCCAGCGGTGCGGGCGGTCAGTCCGTTAATACAACCAAGTCGGCGGTGCGTGTAACGCATATGCCAACAGGTATTGTGGCAACCTGCCAGGACGGCAAGTCCCAAAACTCCAACAAGGAGAAGGCGCTGCAAGTTTTGCGTGCCCGTATTTCGGATATGATGCGCCAGGAAGAGGAAGCCAAATATGCAGGCGAGCGTAAGAGCAAAGTAGGTACTGGAGACCGCAGTGAGCGTATACGTACTTACAACTTCCCGCAAAGCCGTGTAACGGATCATCGCATTGGTTTAACCATGCACAAGCTGGACCAGGTGATGAACGGAGAGATCGAAGAAATCGTATCAGCGCTCACGATTGCAGAGCAGGCTGATTTGATGGAACAAGAGGTTTAAGTTTTGGGGAACGAACGCGATTGTGTGTATCGGATGCCGCCGGAACGGAACATGAGTGTCAGAGAAGCCTTAGTTGAGGCTTCTTCTTTTTTAGGAAGTTGCGGCGTGTTGGAGCCGCAGCATAATGCCCGCTTGCTGCTGGAACATGTGCTTGGGCTGGAAGGTACGAGGTTTTACGCCGCTCTGGGCGATCCGTTCCCTTCCTCCGTTAAGGAGACGTGGGAACGGTTCATCGCCCGCAAAGCTGCGGGTGAACCGGCGCAGTATATTATCGGACGGCAGGAATTTTATGGCCGCCCGTTCGCGGTTTCACCGTCGGTGCTGATTCCGCGCCCCGAGACAGAGCTGCTCGTCGAGGCGATACTCCAGCACGGTGACCGGCTGTGGCCGAGCAGTGCTCCGCACGCGCTCGACATTGGCACGGGTAGCGGCGCGATTGCCGTGACGCTGGCAGCTGAGCGGCCGCGCTGGCACGTAGCAGCGGGTGATATTTCTGCTGCTGCGCTCGAAATGGCGTCCCAGAACGCCGCCGCAAACGGCGCAGCCGTAGAATTCCGCGAGGGCGATCTACTGGTGCCGTTTGCGGGAACAGCGGTGGACATCCTCGTGTCCAACCCGCCATATATCCCGGCTGCTGACATCGCTGGCTTGCAGCCAGAGGTGCGCGACCATGAGCCGCGAATGGCGCTGGATGGCGGTCCTGACGGGCTTGGCCCGTATCGGGCAATGCTGGAGCAGCTTGGGCTCCTTCAGGCCCCACCCCGGCTAATCGGGTTTGAGCTGGGGATGGGACAGGCCAGAGACGTGGCTGACCTGCTGGAACAGGCAGGCCATTGGAAGAACATTCTAATCATTCCTGACCTTGCGGGGATCGAGCGACATGTCCTAGGCGTCTTGGAGTAATGCTGCATTTTCTTTTTGCGAGTCTTTCCTTTAGAATAAGAGGAGTATGACCGAGAAACGGCTCAGGGGGAAATCATGCTTCAGAAATTGAAAAAAATTGATGGTCCGGTTATTTTTATTCTGGTTTTGCTCATGGCGATTAGTATCATAACGGTATACAGTGCTGGTAGGGGTCCTACGAACTTGGCAGAGCACGGCAACGATTACCAGAAGATGATCGGGTATTATATATTGGGCTTTGTAGCGATCTTGGGTTTAGCGATAGTTGATTTTCGGATATTCATTAAAAAAGCCTTGTATGTATATGGAGGCGGGATATTTCTGCTGATTCTCGGCTTTTTTGGCGGGACGGTTAATAACTCTCAAGGCTTTTTGAAAATTGGTGGCTTAAATCTCCAGCCTGCTGAGGTATTCAAACTGGTTCTTATCATTTTTTTGGCGTATATGCTGATTAAAAAGCGCAAGAGCAAGCTGTATTTTATTCAGGATGTCCTTCCAGTTGCTCTGGTGAGCTTTGTCCCATTTGCCATGGTCATGGCACAAAATGACTTGGGGAATGCGCTCGGTTACATTGTCATCGTCATTGGTATGCTATGGATTGGTAATGTGAAGGCATCCCATGCGCTAATCGGATTTATCGTATTTGCAGTCGCCGTTGGTGGCGGGATCAAAGCGTATATTTCGTTTCATGATGAGATTGATTCCTTTATGAAAGGCATTGGACGTAGTCACTGGGTAGAGCGTTTAGACCCTTGGCTGGTACCAGAAGAAGCGACTGCGAAGGCATCCTATCATACGAAAAATGCCAAACTGGCCATAGCTTCTGGCGGTATGATGGGCAAGGGCTTTTTGCAAGGAACCTCGGTACAGTCCGGACGTGTTCCCTATACCTATGCGGATTCTATTTTTGTAGTTGTAGCAGAGGAGTTTGGGTTTGTAGGCTCATCCATTCTGCTATTGCTTTATTTTATTTTGATTCACCGAATGATCCTGATTTCACTGGAATGTCGGGATCGGGCTGGCCCGTATATAATTGTCGGGATTGTGTCCATGTTGCTGTATCAGATTTTTGAGAACATTGGTGCGTTTCTGGGCATTATGCCACTTACGGGGATTACGCTCCCGTTCATAAGCTATGGCGGTACCTCGTTGCTTATTAACATGGCTAGTATTGGCTTAGTTATGAGCATTAAGGTGCATGGTCAGGAGCTAGAGGATGACCTGCCGCAGCCTTCCAGAGTAAGCTTGACGAAGGCGAAAAAAGCTTAGTACAGGTGGGTTGTGGCTAAATATTGATAGTTATTTGTACGAGTTGAATCGGTGCAACAAAAGAGTCCAGATTGTGAAATCTGGGCTTTTTTATATTCCTAGGTGACGATCTAGCTTGCAATAGCCTGAATTATTTTACGAGATTCATAGGTTTAGACTCTCCCAAACCGGACAGACTGATAGACATGATAGAGTTTGGGTTTGGGGGGACGAAGATGAGAAGTTGGATAAAGCAAGCTGCAATGATACTCTTTTGTATTTCAATATTAATGATGTCTTGGGAAGGTCAAAAAACAGATGCTGCGATGACCACGGGAGCAAGAGGAACTTTAGCGTCTGGAGTAACCACCACAGGGTTGAAGGTAATTCCGCACGATTCCATTCGACTGCGAATTTTAGCTAATTCAGATCGTCCAGAGGATCAGTTGGTTAAGCGCGAAATACGGGATGCCATCGTGCAGCAGATGAATGCGTGGGTGGGTGAGCTGGACAATCCACAAAGCCTAAGTCAAGCCAGAGTGTTGATTGATGCACATTTACCTGAAATTGATCGCTTGGTAGGTGAAGAACTGGCTCTTCGCGGTATAGCGTATGATCATCAGGTGGAGCTGGCAAGTGTACCTTTTCCGACGAAAATGTACGGTGGCCTTGTGTACCCAGCAGGGAATTATGAGGCGCTTCGGGTTACACTGGGGCAAGGGAAAGGACAAAATTGGTGGTGTGTGCTGTTCCCGCCGTTGTGCTTTATTGATGCAGGCAGCGGTGAAGCAGCAGCACAAACTGTATCGGCAAAAACAAGTCATGAAGACAATCGAACGAACGCCGCTGACAAGGAGCCGGAAGTACGTTTTTTCCTGTGGGATGCCCTTACGGGTCTGTTGAACTGGGTGAGTGGCTTGTTTGCCTAAATGTTTCGTCAGTGCTATGGAAAAGAGAACAACGAGTGTAAGTTTCCCCATATGTTATAATGGAACTTACGATAGATATACAGAGGACAGAGCCAATTCGAACTGATTTGTTAAAGTAGGTTTTTTGGGGATCAGGGCCATGAAATGGCCTGTATGACAATAAGATATGGGATGATCTGATATGAGTGATAAAGTGAATCAAATGCATGACATGCACGTAGGTTTTGTGAAAAAAGAGAGCGTAGGGCAGGAGCAGGCGCCACAGTCTTCTCATACACACTGGTGGGATGTAAGATGTCTGGTTCCTGTAGAGAGCACGACTGTATCTGCTACCTCGTCTTTTGAGGTGGAAAAAGTGGATTCTGTTGGTTCTGTGAACAACACTGACGGGGATGGTTCTGACGAACTTTCAGCTGGACAGGCTCTGATCGCAGCGGAAAAGGGCATACGCGAGGCCGCCGTACTTCTCCAGGCTGGAGAGACGGTAGCCTTCCCTACGGAAACCGTGTACGGACTGGGGGCCGATGCACGCAGCACTAAAGCGGTGGAGGCGGTATTTGCTGCCAAAGGTCGTCCTTCCGATAACCCGCTCATTGTACATATTTCCGATGCTGCTCAATTAAAAGGTATGGTAGCGGAAATTAACGATACAGCCCGAGCGCTGATGAATGCATTTTGGCCAGGACCGCTGACCCTCGTATTGCCGGTAGTGCCGCAGGCACTGTCATCGCGTGTGACAGCAGGCTTGGACACGGTCGGTGTGCGCATGCCGGATCATCCGATCGCGCTGCGCTTGATCACGGAAGCCGGTTGTCCGCTGGCTGCACCAAGCGCCAACCGCTCGGGAAGACCCAGTCCGACTCTAGCACAGCATGTGCTGGAGGACCTGGAGGGTCGCATCGGCGGTATTTTGGACGGAGGTCCCACGGGGGTGGGACTGGAGTCCACGGTAGTGCAAGTGGGTGACGACGGAACCGTCACCATTCTGCGCCCTGGCGGCGTGACGGCTGAACAGCTCGCTGCGGTTGCTCGCGCCGTCGTATTGGACCCGGCGTTGGCTGCCACACCGGGGCAGGATGTTGACAGCCTGGCGCCACGCTCGCCGGGCATGAAGTATACGCACTACGCGCCGCGAGGCCGCTTGAGCGTGGTACAAGGCCCGTCGCCTGTTGAAGTGACGGGCTGGATTCGCGACGCGCTGGCGGAGGCTGCCGCGCGCGGGGAGCGCACGGCGGTGCTCGCGTTCGACGACCATGCCGCCGGCTACGCCGGAGAACGGGTCTACACGCTGGGCAAGCTGGACGCGCTCCATGAGGCGGCGCAGCGCCTGTACGGCGTGCTGCGCCGCTGCGATGAGGACGGCGTCACCTACATTTTGGCGGAAGCCTGCCCGCCGAAGGGATTGGGAGACGCCGTCATGAATCGACTGCTTAAAGCGGCAGGTCATCGAATTATCCGATTGTAGCTTCTGTAAAGAATGGAGTCTCTTATTTTAATTTCTCCTCTCTCCTCGTCTCTGTTTTGGGTATTTTCAGTACCTGCTTGTACTGATTTGCCCCTTGTCCGCATAACGTGTACAAGAACAGACGGATAATGGAGGGATGGAGTATGCTGGCAGCCTCTGCCGATGCTGGGCAGGTTGTAACGATTCTGATCATGGCGGTAGCGCTAGGAATGGATGCGCTGTCGCTGGGCGTAGGGATCGGTATGAAGGGGATACGCCTGCGAGACGTGCTGCGCATCAGCATTGTGATTGGTTTTTTTCACATCCTGATGCCGTTGCTGGGAATGTTCACAGGCCATTATATGAGTTCTTTATTAGGCCATGTGACGACCTATTTCGCAGGGGGATTACTCATCCTTTTGGGCGGGCATATGGTGTACAATTCCTTCAAGGGAGACGGCGTACACGTATTGGATCATCGGTCGCCTTTGGGTCTTTTGCTATTTGCACTTGGGGTGAGCATTGACTCATTTTCTGTGGGAGTGTCCCTGGGGATGTTCCAGAGTGACCTGGTGCTGACTGTTCTGGCCTTTGGTTTTTGCGGGGGAGCGATGGCGATGCTGGGGCTGTTACTGGGGCGCAAGGTCAGCCGCAATCTGGGGGATTATGGAGAAGCGGTGGGCGGTGCCGTTTTGCTGGCATTCGGCTTTATGTTTATGTTTTGATTTTAACGTAGACAGTGTAAAATAAATACAGGATTTGAGTAATCCTCTGTTTATATATTTTTTCAACATACGGGGGGTGAAGACGTTGAAGAATATCTTATTTGTATGCACAGGGAACACCTGTCGCAGTCCAATGGCTGAGGGGATGCTACGTAAGTTGGCTGCTGAGCATGGACTGGAACTGGAAGTGCGTTCCGCTGGAGTAGCTGCGATGGACGGGGCGTCGATATCCCGGCATGCAGAGGCGGTTCTACGTGATCACGATATATCGGATCAGATCACTTCAACCCCTTTAAGCGACGGACTTGCCGAGTGGGCACATCTGATCTTAACCTTGACGCAAGGACATAAACAGCATGTCATTCAACGGTTTCCACAAACGGCGGGCAAAGTATTTACGCTGAAGGAGTATGTGGAGGACCGGGACGCAGTGCTGAAGGACGTACAGGAATTAGACGGCTTGTATGCTTCACAGCAGTTGATGGCTTCACTTGGACAAGAGCTATCAGCGCAGGAACGTGAGCGAATGATTGAATTACATCAACGGATTCCGGGCTTCGATATCTCAGATCCGTTTGGCGGTTCGCGGGAGGACTACGATGTCACAGCTGCGGAAATCCGTGTAGCTTTGCATAAGTTGCTGGACAAGCTAAAGGGATCTTCCGAATAAAGTCGGTACCATTCCTCTATTTTGTACGGAATCTGTTGATTTTCGACAGTTAATCCGTTAAGATAAGGTGGAAAAATGAGAATCCGATGTAACTGGCGACAAAAGTGGGATTAACCACGATGGAGCATCGGATATACGGCCGGTCGCCTGGGCAAAAGAGCAATTCCACATAGGTGTGGACTGCTCTTTTTTCGTATACGAGCTACAGCAGATCTTCTGTTGCCTTCTTGTTCTTCCATTTTTTCTGCTCGAAATCTGAAACATCGGCTATAATATAGTCAGATTGTGATCAGGAGAGAGTGTGTTGAACTTGGGGCATGGGACCATGCCTAGTCTCTGAGAGGCTGTTCAACCAAAGGAGGTTCCAATGGTAGAACAATTGGATCATGAAATTTCACTCGAAGCACAGACCGCTTCTGTCGTGCGGGAAATTGCAGAAGTGGCCAGTCTTAAAGCTGGTCGCCTGCTGGTTATTGGCGCAAGCACGAGTGAAGTAGCTGGAAGTCGGATCGGCACAGCAGGAGCGCTGGATGTGGCTCAGCAAGTGTTGTCTGGAGTAGAATCCGTTCGCAGAGAGTATGGCTTTGATGTGGCGTTTCAATGCTGTGAGCACTTGAACCGAGCACTGGTCGTTGAACGTTCTCTACTGGAGCGATTAGGCCTGATGGAGGTTGCGGCTGTTCCTGTTCGTACAGCAGGGGGCTCTATGGCTACTGTTGCCTATCGCTCTATGGACGATGCGTGTCTGGCGGCGAATGTGCAGGCTCATGCCGGGATAGACATCGGTGAGACGCTGATTGGCATGCATTTGCGCCCGATTGCCGTTCCGTTTCGCCCAAGTCTTCGCTGGATTGGTGAAGCACGTGTGACGGCTGCGTTCACTCGTCCTCCGCTTATTGGCGGACAACGGGCAGTGTACAGTCTGGAACAAGAAGCCGGTGGAAACTGCGATTAGCATTTGGCATGTCGGCATGTTTGTACTGATCTTTTTTGCATTGATGATGAGGTACCCAACAGAGGAGCAGGCATTTGCTTGTATACCCAACAATTTGACCATGGAGAGGGAGTAATCAATCATGATGGAACATCTGCGTAAAAGTGACCCGGCAGTGATGGAAGCAATGGGGCTTGAACTGAAACGGCAACGCCACAATATCGAGCTGATCGCATCTGAGAATATCGTCAGTGAAGAAGTAATGGAAGCCATGGGCTCCGTGCTTACCAATAAATATGCTGAAGGTTATCCGAACAAACGCTACTATGGTGGCTGTGAGCATGTAGATATCGTCGAAGATATTGCACGTGACCGTGCGAAAGAACTATTTGGCGCCGAGCATGCGAACGTGCAGCCTCACTCTGGAGCGCAGGCTAACATGGCGGTATATCTGGCAGCTCTTCAACCTGGAGATACTGTACTGGGTATGAATCTGGCGCATGGCGGCCACTTAACACACGGAAGCCCGGTTAATGCCTCCGGTTTGTTGTATAACTTTGCTGCTTACGGTGTACGTGAAGACAACTTCCGCATCGACTATGATGAAGTGCGCAAAGCAGCCTTCAAGCACCGCCCTCGTCTGATCGTAGCTGGTGCAAGTGCATATCCGCGTACTATCGATTTTGAAGCCTTTGCTTCCATTGCTAATGATGTAGGTGCTTTATTCATGGTGGATATGGCACATATCGCAGGTCTCGTGGCAGCAGGGATTCATCCTAGTCCGGTTCCCCATGCTCAATTTGTGACAACAACGACACACAAAACGCTGCGTGGTCCGCGTGGGGGTCTAATTCTGACTCGCAAAGCGTGGGCGCAAGCGATTGATAAAGCTATCTTCCCTGGTACTCAAGGAGGACCACTGATGCACGTGATCGCGTCCAAAGCAGTTGCTCTGGGTGAAGCGCTCCAGCCATCATTCAAAACCTATGCGCAAAACGTAGTTCGCAACGCACAGGTGCTGGCTGAGACATTGCTGGCAGAGGGAATCAACATTGTATCCGGTGGTACGGATAATCACCTGATGCTGTTGGATACTCGCAATTTGAATATTACAGGTAAAGAAGCGGAGCATGTATTGGATTCCGTGGGTATCACGGTCAACAAAAATGCTATTCCTTTCGACCCAACGAGTCCGTTCGTTACCAGCGGCATTCGTATTGGTACACCTGCTGCAACTTCTCGTGGTATGGATGAAGAGGCTATGGTTAAAATCGGTAAAATCATTGCTGATACTCTTAAAAATCCAAAAGATGATACTGTATTGTCCAAAGCAAGCCAAGCGGTGGGCGAGTTGACAGACAAGTTCCCGATCTATCCAGGAACACAATACTAATTCATCGCCATTCCTTTTAATCTTTATATGATAAGGCTGTTTTCCTTTCGTTAGCGAAGGGAGAACAGCCTTTTTTTGATTCCAGACGACTCGAAACTTACGTTTTTGGGTAATAAGCGTTTAAAGTAAGGATTTATGCGCATTTTCCTTCATGATCTACGACAAAGGAGTGATTGCATTGAGCCAAAGAAAATCCGCGCAATTATTGCAGCAGCTCATATTTGTAGGACCGATGGCGTTGTTTTTCGTCTTAATTATGGTCATTCCGTTTCTGTTGGGGCTGTATTATTCCATGACGAACTGGGATGGCGTATCTGAACATGTCCGATGGCTCGGGCTAGGGAATTACGTTCATATTTTTAAAGATGATCCGGACTTCCGTAATGCATTTTGGTTTACGGTCCGTTTTACCGTATGTGGTGTCATTCTAACTAACCTGGTGGGCTTTTTCCTGGCCTATGCGCTTACAAAGCCGTTGCGTACTCGCAATGCACTGCGAACTGTATTTTTTATGCCTAATATGATCGGCGGCTTGCTGCTCGGCTTCATCTGGCAATTTATATTTGTACGTGGCTTTTCGGCGGTAGGAGAGGCCACAGGGCTTTCCTTTTTCAAACTGCCGTGGTTGGGTGATGGGCCTACTGCATTTTGGGGAACTGTCATTGTGTTTGTTTGGCAATACGCAGGTTATCTCATGGTTATTTACATATCCTCTCTAAATAATGTCCCGCATGCTCTTATTGAATCAGCCCAAATTGATGGTGCGAGCCGAAGACAGGTTTTGCGTCATATCGTGGTGCCGCTTATTATGCCAGCAGTGACCGTCTGCTTGTTCCTGGCGATATCCTGGTCCTTTAAAGTATTTGAGCTGAATTTGGCTTTGACAAAGGGTGGACCATTCAAGGCGACAGAGTCTGTAGCGTTGGACATATATAATGAAGCGTTTACAAATAATCGACTTGGATTGGGAACTGCTAAGGCTATGATTTTCTTCGTGGTCGTTGCGATCATTACCAGCATTCAGGTGCGCCTCACGAAGAAAAAGGAGGTCGAAATGTAATGGAAAAAACATCGAACTATCGTTTAAGCACATGGGTAGCTGAAATATTGCTTATTGTGATTGGGTTGATCTTTCTAGTTCCGTTCTATTTTTTGCTCGTGAACTCGGTTAAATCTTTTGGAGACATTTTGGCTCATTCCGCTTCGTGGCCGACAACCTTCCGTTTTGAAAACTATGCTAACGCCTGGAATAAAATAAACTTTCCCACAGCACTGGGGAATTCACTGATCGTCACCATCGTCAGCAATGCGCTTTTGCTGCTGATCAGCTCGATGGCCGCCTACCAAATGGTTCGGCATGATACTCTTTTTAATCGGTTCCTGTTCGGGCTGCTTGTGGCTGCGATGGTCGTACCTTTTCAATCGATTATGTTGCCGCTTATGGAAGTGTCCAACGTATTGAGCCTGAACAACAGCATACCAGGACTGATTTTGTGCTATCTGGGTTTTGGAGCGCCTTTATCAGTTTTTCTGTTTCATGGTTTTATTAAAACGGTGCCTATTGAGGTTGAGCAAGCGGCGAGAGTAGATGGTTCCTCTCGTTACGGGGTGTTCTTTCGCATCGTTTGTCCACTGTTGCTCCCTATGTTCGTGACCGTACTTATTTTGAATACGTTATGGATCTGGAATGATTATCTGCTGCCTTCGCTCATTTTAAATGATCCTGAGCTGCGTACGATTCCGATTGCGACCTATATGCTGTTTGGTCAATATACCAAGCAATGGGACTTGGCGTTGCCCGCACTGGTGCTCGGAATCACGCCAATTGTTGTGTTTTTTCTGGTGATGCAAAAATATATCGTTTCTGGCATTGCGGCCGGAGCGGTTAAAGGCTGATGGGAGGGTTATCGGATGAAAAAGACAGTGCTGCTTGTCATCTCCCTGATGTTGCTGCTTACGTGTATGCTTGCAGGTTGTGGTAATACAAAGGCTCAACAGAGTGGGACCAAAACGATACACATTTATCAATTCAAAGTGGAGATTTCGGAACCGTTGAACAAACTGAAGGCTGAGTATGAAAGAACGCACCCTGGTATCAAGCTGGATATTCAATCTGTCGGTGGGGGTACGGACTACGGTGCTTCGTTGAAGGCTAAATTCGCCTCAGGCGACCAGCCGGACATTTTCACGAATGAGGGTTACCAGGATCGCGATACGTGGTTTGAGTACCTGGAGGATTTGTCGGATCAGCCATGGGTGAAGGACCTGGACGATTTCGCCCGTAAGCCGATGACGGTTAACGGTAAGATTTATGGACAGCCTATGAACCTGGAGGGATTTGGTTTTGTTTATAATAAGGATTTGTTCAAAAAAGCGGGTATAACCAAATTGCCTCAGACGTTAGATGAATTGGAGGAAGCAGCCAAGCGACTGAAAGCAGCAGGGATTATCCCTTTTGCTAACGGCTATGCAGAATGGTGGGTTCTGGGAAACCATTTTATCAATATCCCCTTTGCCAGACAGCCGAACCCGGAGAGTTACGTTGCGGATTTAAACCAAGGAACTGCTCGCATTCCTGGTAACCCCGTGTTCGATCAGTGGGTGAAGTTGCTTGACCTGACTTTAAAATATGGAAACCCCAATCCGCTCACGACGGACTACAATACACAAGTGACACTGTTTTCAACAGGTAAGGCCGCTATGATGCACCAGGGGAACTGGACGCAGCCGCAAATAGATGGAATTAATCCTAACTTGAATTTGGGTATTCTTCCTACGCCTATAGACAATAATTCTTCCACTGGAGACAAACTGGCTGTGGGAGTGGCCTCGAACTGGGTTGTCAACAAAAACTCGCCTGTGAAGCAGGAGGCAAAGGAATTTCTCAACTGGCTGGTCACATCAGAAACAGGCAAGCATTATATTACCAAGGAGTTTAAGTTCGTTCCTGCCTTCAAAAGTATCACGTCCAGTGACGAGACCACAGGTGATTTGGGTGCGGAAATATCACGGCACGTGAAGGAAGGCAAGATATGGAGCTGGAACTTCCAGCGCTTTCCAAAGGGGCTAAATCAGGATTTAAGCAGTAGTATGCAAGCCTATATCGCAGGCGTTATTACGAAGGACGAAATGCTTCAGCAATTTCAGGGAGCGTGGGACAATCTGAAGTATAGATAAAGAATATATGCGTGGGATAGCAGAGGCTATATCTCAGGCAGGAAGTTTAGAACTGGTAGGCTTTGACGGTCAAGGACCGTCAGAGCCTTTTTAGTATGATTTCATATGACAAAAGTCACACGTAAATGGGCCTTGCCAAGTATTTTGCCTGTCATATCTTTCCCTTGACAAAAGGTTGCAGTGGCAGGTGTTAAATCAATCAAGGGAATGTTATAATAAACAGGATTTACAGGCACGCATTGCATCTGTGCTTATTTGGTTTGTACAAATAGGTTACATAGATCCTTTCGAATCAGGATGTTCGATATGCTGGTGCGGAAGAACGTGACGATAATACCGGAGGGAATATATTATGGCAAAACTGGTGGTTTGCGATCACCCTTTGATCCAACACAAACTTACATTTATCCGCGATGTGCGGACCAACACGAAAGATTTCCGTGAACTGGTTGATGAAGTAGCAACTTTGATGGCTTATGAAATTACAAGAGATATTCCGCTGGAGAGCATTACGGTACAGACTCCAGTTGCTGAAACTGAAGGTAAAGTGATTTCTGGTCGTATGTTGGGCCTTATCCCGATTTTGCGTGCAGGCCTGGGTATGCTGGATGGTGTCGTAAAGCTTTTGCCTGCTGCAAAAGTAGGACATGTGGGGTTGTTCCGTGATCCTGAGACATTGCAACCCGTAGAATATTATACGAAGCTGCCTACGGATGTAACTGAACGTGAATTGATCGTAATTGATCCGATGCTCGCAACGGGCGGGTCGGCGATCGCAGCGATTGATGTGTTGAAAAAAAGAGGCTGTACTCAAATTAAAATGATGAATCTGATTGCCGCTCCTGAAGGAGTGAAAGCTGTGCAGGATGCGCATCCTGATGTAGACATTTATGTCGCTGCACTGGACGAGCGTTTGGATGATCATGGTTACATCATTCCGGGTCTTGGGGATGCGGGAGACCGCTTGTACGGAACTAAGTAGACTGCTTTTAGCGGTTCGGCACAATCTATGGACGCTAAGACAGATCATCTAACTGAATCACGGAAGATCTGGAAGCAGACGTTTATTATGAAAAGGGGTTCAACAGAAAATGTCTAAAATCAAAGTAATGACAATTTTCGGTGTGCGTCCGGAAGCGATTAAGATGGCTCCTCTCATTTTGGAGCTTCAGCGCCATCCGGAGCATATCGAGTCCGTAGTATGCGTAACAGCTCAACATCGCCAGATGCTTGATCAGGTTCTGGAAGTTTTTAATATCCACCCTGACTATGATCTGGATGTAATGAAGGATCGCCAGACACTCAATGAAATCTCCATACGTGTACTTCAAGGTCTGGAACCCGTATTGCGTGAAGCCAAGCCTGATATCGTGTTGGTTCACGGCGATACGCTGACGACTTTCTTGGCTAGCTATGCAGCCTTTATGCAGCAAATTGAAGTAGGGCATGTGGAAGCAGGTTTGCGGACATGGAACAAGCTTTCTCCATATCCTGAAGAAATGAATCGTCAGCTCACAGGTGTGCTGTCCGATCTGCATTTTTCGCCTACTTCTTTATCGGCTGGAAATTTGCGGAAGGAAAATAAACCTGAATCGCGAATATATGTAACAGGCAATACAGTAACTGACGTGTTTCAGTATACAGTTCGCCAGGACTACGAGCATCCGGTACTGGACTGGGCTCAGGGCAAACGCCTGATTCTCATGACAGCACATCGCCGGGAATCCCAAGGGGAACCGCATCGTCAGATTTTTACTGCGGTTAAGCGGATCGCAGATGAGTTTGAGGATATTGCAATTGTTTACCCGGTTCATCCGAGTCCGGCTGTGAAGGAACCTGCATTTGAAATTTTGGGCAACCATCCGCGTATTAAGCTGATTGATCCGCTGGATGTAGTGGACCTGCACAATTTTTATCCACACACGCATCTGATTCTTACCGATTCCGGTGGTCTTCAGGAAGAAGCGCCTTCGTTCGGAGTACCTGTCCTAGTGCTGCGTGATACGACCGAAAGACCGGAAGGGATTGAAGCGGGTACCTTGGAACTGGTGGGTACAAGTGAAGAGAACGTGTACAATCGGACCAAGGCTCTTTTGACAGATTCCGCGTTGTATGAGTCTATGAGTCAGGCAGCGAATCCTTACGGTGATGGACAGGCATCTGTAAGAATTGTCAATGCGATTTTGCACCATTATGGTGTTCAAGCAGAACGTCCTGAAGAATTTCACACAATGTTCACAAAAGGCGTCCGTTCGTAATAATTAATCTTTACAAGGTAAGCATACAGTTAAACTGTACGGTTACCAAGGGATACAGCATTTTTAGATGCTTTGTCGACTGATTTTTATACTTTAGGGCGCTAAAATATCTCAATTGACAAAGCATCTTATATTTAAGTAAAATGGACTGGAATTGCAGGGGTGACATGAGAAAAGTGGTCAAACCTTCCAAGCAAAACAACAACCGAAACAACACCGGAAATGCCTTTAAGGCTATAGGACTGGTGAGCGCGATCGGCATTGATTTGACGATATGCACACTGGGTGGTTTCTATGCCGGAAAATGGCTTGATACCAAACTTGGTGGCTCCGGAATTTGGATTGGCGTAAGCGTTCTCGCAGGCTTGGTTGTAGGCGCATTAAGTATTGCCCTTGTGATCGGAAAGGTATTGAGGGATAACCATGAATGAGATGACCCGTATGCAAAAAATGTTATGGATCGTGGCGCTTGGTATTATGGCTCTGTGTTTCCTGGTCTCCGCCTTCATGCCCCAACATCGTGACATTGCTCACGGAATCATTCTGGGAACGGGAGTAAGCTGTCTAAATGTGCTGTATATGGCCTACAAAATTCGACAGGTTGCGAGTGCGGCCGCCGGTGAAAGAAAGAAGAGAGTGTTTGGTATTGGCTTTGGCGTTCGATTAGGGACCTCAATTTTGGCAGTGGTGCTGGCTATAGAATTCCCGGCCTATTTCCATGAGATCGCTGTAATGGCAAGCTTGGTGACCGGACAATTCCTTCTGTTAATTATAGGCATCATATTCGCGCTTCAGGAAAAATGATAGCTCAACTGAGAAAGGGGTGAGAAAACATGTTGCATGAATCACCGATTATCCAATTGGGCGGGTTTAACATTGACTTGTCCGTCATTATTATGCTGGTTGTGACCTGCGCGATTGTATTTGGACTGGCATTTGCTGCAACGCGCAATTTGTCTGTGGACAATCCGAGCAAGTTGCAAAATTTTATGGAATGGGTCGTAGAATTCGTTCAAGGACTGATTTCCAGCACGATGGATTTGAAAAAAGGGAAGCCATTCCTCTCCTTGGGGATGACGCTGATCATGTTCATTTTCGTGGGCAATATGCTGGGTTTACCGTTCGGCATTGTGACTGAATTCGATAATGTGCAAAGTGCCCAAGTATTTGGACATGAAATCATTCCAGTCAAAGAAGCATTAGAACAAGCACAGGCGTCTCACCCGGGCGAAGCTGCCCATGTAGGTATCAGCTGGTGGAAGTCACCTACCGCAGATGCAGGGGTATCCATTGGACTGGCATTGATGATCTTTGTCCTGGTTCATTTCCTGGGGATCTTCCGTAATACCAAAGCTTACTTCAAGCATTACGTTCAGCCATTTCCGTTCTTTTTGCCAATTAACTTGATTGAGCAGTTCTCAAAACTATTGACACACGGTATGCGTCTATTCGGTAATATTTTTGCCGGCGAAGTTTTGATTAGTGTTCTGCTGAAAATGACAGCCCTTGGTGTGGGAGGTATGGTTGCTTCCGTATTGGGACTCGTAGTCTGGCAGGGATTCAGTATTTTTGTCGGCAGTATCCAAGCGTTCGTCTTTACGATTCTAACGTTTGTATATATTTCGCAGTCCATTGACACGCATGAAGAAGAGCATTAGACAAGCACGTTTTCCGGTTTTTAGTTAAGTTCAGGAGTACGCTTCGCGCTTAACTGCAAATACATGTAAAACACAAATACACATCACTAAGGAGGATTTTTTAAAATGGGAGTTTGGGCATATATCGCAGCTGCAATCGCAGTAGGTTTGGGCGCTTTGGGCGCAGGTATTGGTAACGGTCTGATCGTAAGTAAAACAGTTGAAGGTATTGCTCGTCAGCCTGAAGCTAAAGCAACATTGCAAACGGTAATGTTTATCGGTGTAGGTCTGGTCGAAGCCCTGCCAATCATCGGGGTCGTTCTGGCATTCATTTTCTACGCAGGTGCTTAATTGAATGGAAGCAAGGTTTGGCGGGGAAGGCACAGCCATCCGCGCCTTCTTTGTTCGTTTGAACATGAAAGACCCAGAACCGACGTTCACCGGAAAGGAGTGACTTCAATTGAGTTTAAATTGGACAAGTATCGTTTTCACTATCATTGCATTTTTGATCTTGTACTGGTTACTGACGCGCTATGCATTTGGCCCTCTCTTTTCCGTTATGGAAAAGCGGCGTCAACTCGTGTTACAGCAAATGAATGAGGCGGCACAAACACGTGAACAGGCTGTTGCTTATGTTGAGGAGCAAAAGCAGGCTCTCCAGCAGGCGCGTAAGGAAGCCTACGATATTATAGAGCAGTCAAAACAAACAGGTAACAAGCAAGCGGAACAAATTATTATTCAGGCCAAAGACGAAGCTGTCCGCCTGAAAGACGAAGCTGTTCGTGAAATCACAAGCGAGCGTAATAAGGCAGTTGCCGAATTGCGCAGCGAAGTGGGTAAAGCTTCGGTACAAATTGCTTCCAAACTGATTCAAAAGGAAATTAAGGAAGATCAAGTCCAGGGAGAGCTTGTCGACCAATACCTTAAAGAGGTAGGAGGCAAAGCATGAGCCGAGATACGGTAGTTGCCAAACGGTATGCGAAAGCTTTGTATGAAGTAGCAGAGCAGG
Organism: Paenibacillus sp. ICGEB2008; assembly: GCF_000307675.1. Lineage (NCBI taxonomy): Bacteria > Bacillati > Bacillota > Bacilli > Caryophanales > Paenibacillaceae > Paenibacillus > Paenibacillus sp. ICGEB2008. The sequence goes on along the minus strand of NZ_AMQU01000011.1, from coordinate 132,868 downwards.
AGCAAACCATTATGGAAACCGAACAGGAGCTACGTGCTTTTGTAGAAGCTGTATCGGGGGATGCTGAAATCCGTAAATTCATTAATTCTCCTAACATTACGGAAGCAGTCAAGCTTCAGGTTCTGGCTAGCAATTTTGAAGGCAAGTTGTCTGCGTCGCTGATTAACACGATTAAGCTGCTGATTCAGCGCAGTAGAGCAGATTTGTTCGAATCTCTCCTGGCCGGATATCTCGATATACAGGAATACAAGCTGGGGATTGCCCATGCTAAGGTGTATTCGACTTATGCTTTAAGTGATCAGGAAAAAACAGCGGTAGCCGAGGAATTCGGAACCCGTGAACATAAAACAATCCGTGTGGAAAATATAGTGGACCCGAGTCTGCTGGGCGGATTGAAAGTGGTTATCGGCGATACACTGTACGACGGCAGTCTGGCCGGCAAGCTGGATCGTCTCGAGAAATCCTTTAACAGACGAGTATAGAAGATAGGGGTGAACACACTTGAGTATCAAACCTGAGGAAATCAGTTCATTGATTAAAAGTCAGATTGAACAATATAAAAATGATATCGAGGTCGTTGAAGTCGGCACTGTTGTTGAAGTCGGCGACGGTATTGCCCGCGTCTACGGACTGGAAAAAGTTATGGCCGGTGAATTGGTCGAATTCGACACTGGCGTATTGGGCTTGGCGCTCAATGTGGAAGAGAGCAATGTCGGTGTTGTTATTTTGGGTCAATTCTCCGACATTCGCGAAGGTGGTCAAGTAAAACGTACAGGTCAGATCATGCAAGTCCCTGTAGGCGAAGCAATGATCGGACGTGTAGTTAACCCGCTGGGACAACCGGTAGACGGTAAAGGACCGATTGCTACAACAGAATTCCGTCCGGTTGAAAGTCAGGCTCCAGGCGTTATGGCCCGTAAATCGGTACATGAGCCTATGCAGACAGGGATTAAAGCTATTGATGCGATGGTTCCGATTGGTCGTGGTCAACGTGAGCTGATTATCGGTGACCGTCAAACAGGTAAAACTTCTATCGCAATCGATGCTATTTTGAACCAAAAAGGCAACGGCATGAAATGTATTTATGTTGCTATTGGTCAAAAACAATCCACGGTTGCTCAAGTTGTTGAAACATTGCGTCGTCATGGTGCGCTGGAATACACGATTGTCGTTACGGCATCTGCTTCCGAACCATCACCATTGCTGTACATTGCTCCTTACTCTGGCTGTGCCATGGGTGAGTACTTTATGTACAAAGGCGAGCACGTCCTCGTTGTTTATGATGACTTGACTAAACAAGCGTCTGCTTACCGGGAACTTTCCCTGTTGCTGCGTCGTCCACCGGGTCGTGAAGCATATCCGGGTGACGTTTTCTACCTGCACTCTCGCTTGCTGGAACGTGCAGCGAAGCTGAATGATGAGCTCGGTGGCGGATCACTTACCGCATTGCCGTTCATCGAGACACAGGCTTCCGACGTTTCTGCGTATATTCCAACTAACGTTATTTCCATCACGGATGGACAGATCTTCCTGGAAGCTGACTTGTTCTATGCAGGGCAACGTCCGGCGATCAACGTAGGTATTTCCGTATCTCGTGTAGGTGGCTCCGCTCAGATTAAAGCGATGAAAAAGGTTGCAGGTTCCCTGCGTCTGGATCTCGCTCAATATCGTGAGCTTCAAGCGTTCTCCCAATTCGGGTCCGACTTGGATAAATCCACCAAAGCTCGTCTTGATCGTGGTGCACGCATGATGGAAATTTTGAAACAAGGAGTTAACCAACCGCTTGCTGTAGAGCAACAAGTAGTGAGCTTGTATACTGCTGTAAAAGGCTTCCTCGATGATATTCCTGTAGCGGATGTAAAACGTTTTGAAAAAGACTTCCTGTCTTTCATGGAGTCCGATCATCAGGATGTGCTTCAATCTATTCGCGACACGAAAGACTTGGTTGCTGATAATGAAGCAGCTTTGAAGGCAGCTATCGAGAAATTCAAAAAATCATTCGCCACGTCGGTTTAATACATTGGAATTTGCCTGTTTATGATGAAAGATGTCCTAAGGAAGCGTACCCTCTGGGTTGTGGCTTCCTTGGCATGTTTTACCCTCACTAACAGGCCCTTTAACATATGTCCGGCTGGATTTGAATCTTACGAAGTTAGCTTTGGCTTTGTCAAAGCTTGAAGGTGGTGAAATCATGGCAAAAGGTATGCGCGAGATTAAACGTCAGATTAAAAGTGTGCAGAGTACGAAGCAGATCACGAAAGCAATGGAAATGGTCGCTGCATCCAAGCTGAGAAAAGCTCAGGAAAAAGCGGAATCGGCTCGTCCTTACTCGGAAAAGCTTAGAGAAGTTGTGAGTAGCATTGCTTCTGGAGCGAATAACATCAAGCATCCAATGCTAGAGACGCGTCCAGTTAAAAAGACGGCTTATCTCATCATTACATCTGATCGTGGTCTGGCTGGTGGTTATAACGCCAATATTTTGCGACAGGTTACGCAGACGATTGCTGAACGTCACCGTTCACAGGATGAATTTATGATTTTCATCATTGGGCGAAAAGGACGGGATTATTTCAGACGTCGTGAATTTCCTATCGCTGAATCGGTAACAGATCTGTCAGATACACCTGCATTTGCAGATATCAAAACGATTGCTAGCAAGGCAGTACAAGGCTTTGAACTTAAAGAATTTGATGAGCTTTATCTATGCTATAACCGCTTTGTCAACGCATTGACTCAAATTCCAACAGTTGATCGTTTGTTACCGATGGCAACACCGGATTCTGCTACGACTTCATCCTCAATTAACTATGAGTATGAACCTTCACCAGAAGGTGTGCTTGAAGTATTGCTACCGCGTTACGCGGAAACGCTCATTTACGGCGCTTTGCTGGATGGTAAAGCAAGTGAGCTGGGAGCGAAGATGACGGCAATGGGATCAGCTACGAAGAATGCTACCAAGTTGATTGGAGAGCTTTCCTTAACCTATAACCGTGCTCGTCAAGCGGCTATTACCCAGGAAATTACGGAAATTGTCGCAGGGGCTAACGCTCAGTCTTAATGCGACTTCTTGCGACTGTTTTATAACAGGCTCTACACTATTATGATAAATTGCGGGCGCAAAACAAATCAGAATGGTTCGGATTTGCGGCTGTGCAAGCTTGTAGGAGGGAAACCAAAAGATGAACAAAGGACGCGTAGTGAGCATCATGGGTCCGGTTGTCGACGTTGAGTTTGAACGTGGGCAGCTTCCGGAAATTCTGAATGCCATTCATATTGGGACTGTGCTGGAGAGCGGAGTCAAAATTGATCTGACGCTCGAAGCTTCAAAACATCTAGGTGACAACCGTGTGCGTTGTATTGCCATGTCTTCCACAGATGGTTTGGTTCGTGGAGCTGAAGCAATAGATCTGGGAGCGCCTATCTCGGTACCTGTCGGCGAAGCTACTCTTGGACGTGTATTTAACGTGCTTGGAACGCCAATTGATAATGGTGCTGATATGAGTGAAACGGCTAGAAATCCGATTCACCGTCAAGCGCCTTCTTTCGAAGAATTGACAACTCAAGCAGAGATGCTCGAAACTGGTATTAAGGTTATCGACTTGCTGGCTCCTTATGCCAAAGGTGGTAAAGTCGGATTGTTTGGTGGTGCTGGTGTAGGTAAAACCGTAACCATTCAAGAATTGATTAACAATATCGCTCAGGAGCATGGTGGTATTTCTGTATTCGCAGGTGTAGGTGAACGTACACGTGAAGGAAATGACTTGTACCATGAAATGAGAGATTCCGGCGTTATCAACAAAACAGCGATGGTGTTTGGACAAATGAACGAGCCTCCGGGTGCGCGTTTGCGTGTTGCCCTCACAGGTCTGACGATGGCTGAGTATTTCCGTGATCAAGAAGGCCGTGACGTGTTGCTCTTTATTGATAACATTTTCCGCTTTACCCAAGCAGGTTCTGAGGTTTCTGCCCTGTTGGGACGTATGCCTTCCGCAGTAGGTTACCAGCCTACGCTGGCAACTGAGATGGGTCAATTGCAAGAACGGATTACTTCTACTAAAAAAGGTTCAGTTACTTCCATTCAGGCAATCTACGTGCCTGCGGATGACTACACTGACCCGGCTCCTGCTACGACGTTTGCCCATTTGGATGCTACAACAAACCTGGAACGTAAAATTTCCGAAATGGGTATTTACCCAGCGGTTGATCCACTCGCATCAAGCTCCCGTATTTTGGCTCCAGACGTTGTGGGTGAAGAGCATTATAATGTAGCGCAAGGGGTAAAACAAATTTTGGCCCGCTACAATGAGCTTCAGGATATTATTGCGATCCTGGGTATGGACGAGTTGAGTGAAGAAGATAAAATGCTGGTAGCACGTGCCCGTAAAATCCAGCGTTTCCTTTCACAACCTTTCCATGTTGCCGAAGCATTTAACGGCTTCCCAGGTAAATATGTGCCGGTTAAAGAAACTGTACGAAGCTTCAAAGAAATTTTGGAGGGCAAGTATGACCACCTTCCAGAAGCGGCCTTCCTTTTTGTAGGAGCCATCGAAGAAGCAGTTGAAAAAGCTAAAACGTTGTAAACATACAGGCAGAGAATAGCCGAGCCTTACGAAGTGAGCTGGCTGTGGACAGCTTCCAGGAGGGATTCAAGTGAGCACGTATTTACTAGAGATTGTGACGCCGGAGCGCCTGGTCTATACGGAACAGGTAAACAGCATCAGTGTTCGCGGCTCGGAAGGCGATCTTGGGATTTTACCAGGACACCTTCCCTTGGTCACTCCCTTGAAGATTGCACCGATACGTATTAAAATCGGTGGTCAAACTGAAGTGATCGCGGTCAATGGGGGCTTTGTTGAAGTCCGCAAAGATAAAGTGGTCATTTTGGCTGAGAGTGCGGAACGTTCCGAAGATATTGATGTGGAGCGTGCCCGTGCGGCAAGGGAGCGGGCAGAACTGCGGCTCCAGAGCAAGCAGGAACAGATAGATCATCATCGGGCAGAAGTCGCTCTGCAACGGGCGCTTAACCGATTGAATGCTACAAGTATCAGAACCAATAAGAATTAATATTGGATTTTGAGTGGAATTTTAAAAGGGTTCGGCATAGTATACGGATGGAATGACAAAGAGACCACTTCATAACTTCTGCCCAAGAATGCCTGCAGAAGGTAAGTGACGCCTTTGCTTCCTTCGATCACTGTGATCGAGCCCTTTTTTAGCTGTCTTTTCCAAAAATATAGTCCTATTTCTTGTTTGATGGCTAGGTATTTAGTACCTTTTAAATTCGCGAAACAGAAGTGATTATTCACATTTTGTCGAAATAAATGTACTGGAAACAGAAATAGCACTGGCATATTAGGCGCTCGCCGAGTATTATAAAGAAGTCTGTGACGCAGATGGGAGGAATTACGGATGAACGGGAAGCAGCAGTTGGCTGAACAGTTAAGTCAATCGGCGAGTATGACCGCGCTGATCTCCATGATCGTATCGCTCGTCTGTATAGCGTTAGCTTGGTGGGCTTTGCAAAGCTTAAAGCTGGATTTGTTAATCCGGCAACCCAAAGGACCGCAGGGCAGATTGCTGCACTTGTTTCTTGCTATAATTTTGGGACAGTTGGTTTCTGGTTTCTTGTTGAACTACATCTCTTGGAGCCAGATGCTCTAGAATTTGTTTTAACATGAAGTAGGCGGGTTATATGATTTTATGACTGTGGATGTTGCAGGAATTGTCGAATAACATCGTGCCATATTGTTAACAATGGTAAACAAAAGAACCATACATGTATAACTGGCTCAATCAGTTAGAACGCAATGGTCGTCAAGTACAAAAAAAACGCTTGTATACTTGTTTTAATCAGTGGTATGATGGCAGTTAGGGTATTAGTAAAATCTTGTTTTTTTATGTAATGAAAAAGCAAGGCATGAAAATAGCGGAATATGTTCTTTTTTTCAAAAATGGAAAAGAGAAATGACGCGCGGAGGGAACCATAGATGAGCAAATTTATCGTCCGCGGTGGCAACAGATTGACCGGGAGTGTCAAAGTCAGCGGAGCCAAAAACTCAGTTCTGCCGATCATCGCCGCTTCTCTGTTAGGAGAAGAAGGAGAAAGTGTTATTATGGATGCACCTCCTCTAGACGATGTGATGACCATTAACAAAGTGCTGGAGTCCTTAGGAGCAGGCGTTACATACCAAGACGAGGTCATTCGTGTTGACGCGCGGAAGATAATTTCCTGTGAAGCCCCTTACGAGTGGGTTAGGAAAATGCGCGCATCATTTTTGGTTATGGGGCCATTGCTTACACGTTTGGGACGTACAAGAATCTCGCTTCCAGGCGGATGCGCAATTGGAACAAGACCTATTGATCAGCATTTGAAGGGGTTCGAAGCGTTGGGCGCCGAGATAAGCTTGGGCCAGGGCTTTATTGAAGCTAAAAGTAACGGTCGTCTGCGCGGAGCTAAAGTTTATTTGGATGTAGCCAGCGTAGGAGCAACCGAGAATATTATGATGGCCGCTACTCTTGCTGAGGGCGTAACTACCATTGAGAATGCTGCTAAGGAACCTGAGATCGTTGATCTCGCCAACTTCCTGAATGGCATGGGAGCCAAAGTACGCGGTGCAGGCACAGGCGTAATTCGTATAGAAGGCGTCGAGAAGCTGCATGGTGTAAAACATACGGTCATTCCCGACCGGGTAGAAGCAGGTACTTATATGGTTGCTGCTGCGATCACAGGCGGGAACGTATATGTAGAAGGCGCGATATCCGATCATTTGGGACCGGTTATATCCAAGATGGAAGAAATGGGTGTAACGATTCAACCCGATGAAAATGGTATTCGTGTCATTGCGGATAAGCCGCTAAAGGCCGTTGATGTTAAAACGCTGCCTTATCCTGGGTTTCCGACCGATATGCAGTCTCAAATGATGGCACTTCAACTTGCCGCTGAAGGAACGAGCATCATTACGGAAACTGTGTTTGAAAATCGTTTCATGCATGTGGATGAATTTCATCTCATGAATGCGGAAATTAAGGTCGAAGGTCGTTCGGCGATTGTAACTGGCAATGCTAAGCTGACGGGTGCGAAAGTAACCTCGACAGATTTGCGTGCAGGAGCTGCGTTAATTCTGACCGGACTTATTGCGGAAGGTACAACGGAGGTATCTGGCGTTCATCACATCGATCGTGGTTACGTTCATTTGGCTGAAAAACTGACTGGATTGGGAGCGGATATTTACAGAGTGACTGTAGATGAATCCAAACTGGATCATTCGGCCAGCACAGAGCGCGTTGTGGCAGAAGAAACGTCAGGGAATCTGTTCAAGAAGATTCAACCTTCCCTCGCCTAACCTTTAACGTATTGGCATAGGTATTAACTTGAACCATTAGAACCAAGTCCGAAAGGACTTGGTTTTTTTGTGTTTTTGCTGCCTGTCTTTTTCATTCTTTCAGTTCTCTCAAAACGGTTCTATCAAAGTGGACGACCTCATATGATTGAGAATATCTGCTGGAGTATATGTGTACTTTAGCCGGACACTTAACCCTTTGATGGAGGTTTCAGCCTATGAAAGATTCACAGGTTCGCATCCGTATACCAATTCATCATCCTAAGGAACATCGCCAGACCTCACTTGCGAAGGAAAGCTCTGGCTCTATAGCAACTTCGTTGCAGAAAAATAAGCTTATGCAGCAGCAGCCAGACAGAACAGGCGCATTGCCGCCTATCGCCAAGACCCATCGGCGTACCACAGCGTTGACTTCCACTATACACACTGTCGGTGCGATGCTTCCTGATGCTGAAACAGCGACCAGTAACACGGGCGACGCAAGCAGGATACAGGGAGCGCAGCCGCATCTGCGACCTACATCCGGGCGAGCCCCGCGTTGGGGGAGCCGCCGCCCATGGCTGCCCTTTGCCGCCATGGCAGGGGTGCTGGTGCTTGCCATGGCGGTGCCCGCACTAATGGCATGGCCACGCCAGGCAGTGCAGCCTTTGCCGTCTGGGAGCCGCACAGCCGCACCCGCGCAGCCTAATACGGCGGCAAAGAGCGAGGCGCCCGTTACGCGCCTGCCGGGTGTCCCGCCGATGCCGGCCGTACCGGCTGCTCCAGCGCGCAGCGTGCCAGCTGCGGCAGAGCCGGACGTGCGGGTGTACGTCACGTCTACTGGCCGGACGGAGACACTGCCTTTGGAGCAATACATTGTCGGCGTAGTAGCAGCTGAAATGCCGCCCAGCTTTGAGGAAGAGGCATTGAAAGCACAGGCCATTGCCGCGCGTACCTTCATTACCCGGCGTTTGTTGGCTGATGATACCAGTGGTGCCCCGGCGGGCGCAGATGTGACAGATACCGTTAAACACCAGGCTTACATCTCCAAAGCTAAACTTACTAGAGAATGGGAGCATTCTGGCAAATCCGCAGATCTGACTAAAATTCGTCAGGCTGTACAAGACACCAAGGATACAATCATGGTATATGATGGCAAACCCATTACAGCTTCTTTTTTTTCTACCAGCAACGGCTATACCGAAAATTCAGAGGATGTATGGGCGAAGGCCGTGCCCTATTTACGAAGTGTGTCCAGTCCATGGGACAAGCAGTTGGCTCCTCGTTTTACAGAAACCGTTACACTGAGTCGTCAGAGCGTGTTCGATAGATTAGGATTGAGTCGTGCTGCGGTCACTGCTTCTACTGGAGGGGGGAGTATGCCAGAGATTCGTATACTCTCCAAAACAGAAGGGCATCGCATCAAAAAGATTGAGGTGGGAGGTTCGGTCTTTACGGGACCGGAGATTCGTAACAAACTAGGGCTACGATCGGCTGAATTTACGTGGAAGACCGAAGGGGATCGGATTGCTATAACGACCTACGGTTATGGCCATGGCGTCGGTATGAGTCAGTGGGGAGCCAACGGAATGGCCAAGGAAGGACATACGGCCACTCAGATTCTTCTTCACTATTATACTGGCATTTCTTTTGCGAATGCCTCTCGTATTCTAAGTTAGTAAATTTTTCGTAACTTTGAAGTATAAAAGAGTTGCGCCCGGTAACACTGGTTACTGAGGTGATGAGCAAATGAGTGAACAAAATAAAAACCAGAACCAAAATCATGAAGATACACCCAAAACCTTTCAGGGTGGAAGAGCTTCACGGCCGTCTTCGTGGAAAAAGCTGTTGTCCAAAAGGTGGGCATACCCGGCAGCCTACATTGCCGCAGCAGCCATTATACTAACCTTAGTGTGGGTCTATCAGGATGCTAGCCAGAAGTCTTTCAAACCTGACCCAGCTAGTCCATCGGTACAAAGCACAAGCGCAGTGAGTACCGATGTCAACGAACAACAACCAGAAAGTGTGGAGGTTGTTGCTCAGTCGGAAAATATCGCATGGCCGGTGGCAGATGCTAGCGCAGTGCAGGTCGTTAAGCCTTTCTTTGACGAAAACGCGACGGCTGATGAGCAAGCGGCAGCTATGGTAGAGTACGATAAAACATTTACCGCTAACACCGGGATTGACCTTTCTCGGTCCGACGATCAAGCGTTTGAAGTGAGAGCTGCACTGAGTGGGAAAGTATCCCGTGTGGAACAACATCCGCTGGTAGGTAACGTCGTAGAAATCACGCATGATAATAATCTCAAAACAGTGTACCAAAGCTTGAGCGATCTGAAAGTAAAAGAAGGCGATCAAGTGAAACAAAATGATGTGATTGCTTCAGCAGGTCGCAATGAGCTCGAAAAGGATTTGAAAACACATCTGCATTTTGAAGTGTACCAGGATGACAAGCCGGTGAATCCAACAGGTCTGCTTCCTAAAAAATAAATGGGTCATAGCTTTGCATGCAAAGCGGGGAATTCATATTCCCTGCTTTTTTCTTGTGTAGTTTTAGCGCATAAGGTAAACATAAGCTGCTTTTGCCAAATAAATAGGCCTTCCGTAGCATGTCTTACCACCAAACCGCGAATATATAGGCACGCTCCTCATATAATGTACCAAACTATCCACAGTAGGGAGGCGGGAGCGTGCACGATTACATCAAGGAACGGACCATCAAAATCGGTCGCTGTATCGTGGAAACAAGGAATACGGTCCGTACGATTGCCAAGGAATTTGGTGTCTCCAAGAGCACGGTGCATAAAGATCTGACCGAACGGCTGCCTGAAATTAACCCGGATCTTGCCGATCAGGTGAAGCACATTCTCGAATACCATAAATCCATCCGTCATCTGCGGGGGGGTGAAGCGACGAAAATTAAATACAAAAAAACGAGTGGGAAAAGAAGGGGAATTCTTGTTTCTGGCAAGTCCTAAAAATATATAGTGAATTGGCTGGCAAAGCCATTGAATCAACCCCCTGAAGTATGATATGTTAAAAGATGGTACAAGACGAAAAATGACATGTAACCGTAGGTTTATACATATATTTGCCGCTTCTTGTCGAATCTTAGCTTTTTAAAATATCACTTTGGGGGCCTTTTTAATATGTTCAGTAATGATATCGGTATCGACCTCGGTACGGCCAACGTGCTTATCCACGTCAAAGGTAAGGGGGTTGTTCTTGACGAACCTTCCGTTGTTGCGATAGAAAGCGATACAAAAAGAGTTCTGGCTGTCGGAGAAGAAGCGCGCCGTATGGTAGGACGTACTCCTGGTAATATCATAGCCATCCGTCCATTGCGTGATGGTGTCATCGCCGATTTTGAAGTAACAGAAGCGATGTTAAAATATTTTATTAATCGGGTAGGGGGAAAAAGCTGGTACAGCCACCCTCGTATTTTGATTTGTGCGCCGACGAACATTACCTCAGTGGAGCAAAAAGCGATTCGTGAAGCGGCGGAGCGTAGCGGGGCGAAAGAAGTATTTTTGGAGGAAGAGCCAAAAGCGGCTGCCATCGGGGCAGGAATGGATATCTTTGAGCCTAGCGGCAACATGGTCGTAGATATTGGTGGCGGAACAACAGACGTTGCAGTCCTCTCTATGGGAGATGTTGTAACAGCTTCTTCTATTAAAATGGCAGGGGACAAATTTGATACAGCCATCATGAAATATGTGAAAACGAAGTACAAGCTTCTCATCGGGGAACGTACGGCTGAGGATATCAAGATTGCTATCGGAACCGTGCATCCGAGCGGACGACGTGCTGAGATGGACATCCGTGGACGGGATATGGTATCCGGATTGCCCAAAACGTTAAGTATTTCCGCGGAAGAAGTGCAGGACGCGCTGAGAGATCCCGTGTCAGCGATTGTAGCTGCAGCTAAGTTTGTACTGGAGCAGACCCCACCGGAGCTATCAGCCGATATTATTGACCGTGGTGTCATTTTGACTGGCGGTGGTGCGTTGCTTAGCGGTTTGGACGAGCTACTTGCTGAAGAATTGCGTGTTCCAGTGCTGGTTGCCGAAGATCCGATGCATTGTGTCGTTAAAGGTACAGGAATTATGCTGGATAATTTGGATCATGTGGTTAAGAAAAAGTTCTAATCTGCCGATAGTGACTATAAGAGACTCGTGTGCGGTCAGGCAGGTTGCCTAACATTTTGGCTTTAGTGCCTCCATGCGAGCATATAATTGATGAGCAGAGTATAGGATTGGGGTGCACGATACATGTTGAGAGGTTTATATACTGCGGCCGCCGGAATGATGACACAACAACGACGTCATGACACTGTGACGCAAAATATTGCTAATATGAATACCACGGGATATAAACAGGAGAATAGCGTTCAACGCTCATTCCCCGAAATGCTTATTTCCATGACGGGGGGAAACCCTGATAACCCGGATCGCACGGTCGGCAAGCTTAATACTGGCGTTTTTGCTGAGGAAAGCCTCTCTCCTTACATTCAGGGAGCGTTGAAGGATAGTGGACAAACTACGGATTTTGCGATACAGTCCAATATTAATGTGAATGACCCGGCTACTGGTCGACCTATGGCTTTTGATCAGGCGGGAAAATTCATCAATGCTAACGGTGAAGTCACCTATCGTCCAGAAGCGTTTTTTACGGTACGGGACAATAATGGTAATGTCCGCTATACACGTGATGGACATTTTCAAGTAAATGGAACGGGAGCATTGCTTTCGTCGACTGGTTCAGCAGTGTTGGATACGAATGGAAACCCAATTCAATTGACGGGGCCTGTCTCAGCGCTTAAAGTAAATGAACGGGGTCAATTGGTGGACAGCCAATCTAACCAGTTGCTCGGAACGACGCTTGGAATTAGTGTTATTGATCGGCCATACCAGCTCGTTCGTGAGGGCAACGGTAATTTCCGTCTGAATGATACGGATGGTGCTACGGCTAGAATGATGACCGCTAACGATACTGTATCTGTTCGCCAGGGCTATCTGGAAGTATCTAATGTAGATGCTGCTCAGTCGATGGTGGATATGATGGCTGCGTTAAGAGCGTATGAAGCGAATCAGAAGGTTATTCAATTTTATGATAAAAGCTTGGACAAGGCCGTTAACGAAGTAGGCCGTGTATAACAGGGGGTAAGTGATGAACAACTCCATGATTGGCGCAATGGTGTCTATGGCCAGTGTGCAGCAGCGTTTGGATTTAATTGCCGATAATATCGCCAATGTCAATACGGTTGGTTATAAGAGTAAACAGGGTTCCTTTGAAGATGTATTGGCCAATGTGCAGCAACAACCTTCGACGTATCTCCAAAATGGGCGGGCGATGCCGCTCGGCTATAATTTGGGCTACGGAGTCAAAACGACCGCAATTATGAAAAATATGGAGCAAGGTCCGCTCAAGGAGACGGGACTTCCTACCGATCTGGCGATCCAGGGGAATGCTTTGTTTGAAATCCAAGGAAATGGGCAAAAAGCTTGGACGCGTGATGGCAGCTTTCATTTTATCCCTGATCCGAATGATAATGAGACGATGATGTTGACCACTGCCGAAGGTTATTCTGTGCTGGATAATAACGATGTTCCTGTGACTGCACCAGCGGGTTCCAAAGTAGCTATTAACTCTGATGGCGAATTGCTGATTCGTGCTAATGGAACTGGCGCTCCGACAGTTGGTCAGCGAATTAAGCTAATGGATGTACAGCGTCCAGAAGGATTGCAACAGCGGGATGATAACCTGTTTGTGTTAGCAAATGGCGTGACAGAAGCCGACGTATTCGGTGCAGCAGGGGTGGCAGGTGCTGTTCCAACGGACGTATCTGTGCGTTCCGGTTATCTTGAGGAGTCTAATGTGGATTTAGCGGGCGAAATGACGGATATGATGCAAGTCCAGCGGATGTATCAAATGGCGGCACGGGCATTAACCTCTAGCGATACGATGATGAACCTGGCCAATAATTTGAGGGCTTAAGGATTTGGTGATGAAGGAAGAACAATCTGATTCCCGTCCGGTGCCTGAAAAGACTAAATCCCGCTGGCGTACTGCTCGTTATTTCGTAGTTCCGTTGCTGCTCCTGTTCTCGCTGTTAGGCGGCTTAATTGCAGGATATGTAATTGTAGGTAAGCAAGGGCTGGCAGGCGTATTTGAATGGAAAACCTGGCAGCATGTCATTGATCTTATATTTGCGCCTTAGTTTACTTTAATGAGTGGGGGCGGAAAAAGGTCGCTCTGCGTGCAGATTGTTTTTCCGATTGCTGTTATCCCCAGATTCATTTTGATTTTAAGGCATTCAAGGTTTGAATCCGGGGATAAAGGCAAACGCTGTGCTTCTCCAAAACAATTCTGCCCGCTCCGCTGGCTACCCGCCATGGGCCACTCTTATTAAAATAAACCACCCGCGATTGTGTGGGGAGTATAGAAAACAAAACCCTGTGCCAGTGGCGCAGGGTTTTGTTATGTCGCCGACGGCAAGAGCCGCCAGCGTAGCACGCATGGATTGCGGCCAATGTAGGCCATTCGCAGAGCCCTCCGATTGTTTCTCTGCCCTTCACGACAAGCGAGTATTATTGAAGCGAGCTTTCTTTATGAGCCAAAAACAACTTGGCGGAGGGGATCGAATCGTTCTGAAGAAAGCAATAGCGTTCGCCTTTATCCTCGGATTTTAACCCTTTCGGGTTTTATATAATAGAAAATCTGAGGATAACAGCGATCGGAAGAATGATCCATTCCCCGTAGCCTGCTCACCTTGACTCAATTGAAACTTCGCTTCACTCCATAATAGGAGCAACAAATATGGTACTTCCGCATAATTTTCTTTTTGCACCTGATGAATGTATAATGATGGGGAGTTTATAACACTGCGGGGTAAAACCAAGCACGAGCAAAAGGGCTTCTTCTCGCCTCTGGTTGCGTAACCGGCGGAAAAAGCCCCTTATCTCAACCTTCACTTCTGCAGTAGGTGAAGGATATCTAACATTGTTGCCGTGATGAGCTGTTTTTATACAGCGTTAGCGGGGTAATATTATGCTTGCAGTAACTCTGGCTGAACAGAGTGAAATCTGCAAGCGGGAGGAGTTATTAAGCTAAATGGACAAATTGCAATTGGATGTTAATCAAATTCAGGAGATTATTCCGCATCGACCGCCATTTTTGTTGGTGGACCGTATTATTGAATTGGAGGAAGGGAAGAGAGCAGTAGGCATTAAAAATGTAACGATGACTGAGCCTCATTTCATTGGACATTTTCCGGGTTATCCCGTTATGCCTGGTGTGTTGATCACTGAAGCGTTGGCTCAAGTCGGAGCAGTCGCATTACTGCACCTAGAGAGCAATCGCGGCAAAATCGGCTTTTTGGCAGGGTTGGACGGTTTCCGTTTCCGTGGGCAGGTAGTCCCTGGGGATACGCTGACACTTGAAGTGGAAATTACTCGTTCCAAAGGCGCTTTTGGCAAAGGGAAAGCTACGGCGAAAGTGGGCGACACGGTAGTAGCTGAGGGCGAGATTATGTTTGCTTTATCAGACCCACCACAATAGACAAGCCCTGCCGACATAAGCACGACGTCTGAACCGAGTGCATGTGTACATAGAGATCCTGTTTTGACAACCCAAAAATGGAGAGGGGAAATTCCGTATGACGCAGTTGAGTAAAAAAGCATTAGAAGGCATTGAGAGCTGGCTGCAAGACCCTTATATTGATGAAGAAACCAAACAGGAGTTGCGCGCATTGCAAGGCAACGACCAGGAACTAGAGGATCGTTTTTACAAAGAACTGGAATTCGGTACAGGCGGTCTGCGTGGAGTGATCGGGGCAGGCAGTAACCGGATGAATCGTTATGTGATTGGACGTGCGACTCAAGGACTCGCTCGCTATATTTTAGAGCAGCATGCTGGCAAAGAAGGAAAACCTTCAGTTGTCATTGCACATGATTCGCGTCATTTTTCGCCAGAGTTTGCTTTGGATGCAGCTTTGGTGTTGGCGGGCAATGGTATCGTAGCTAAGTTGTTCCCTTCCTTGCGTCCAACGCCACAGCTTTCGTTTAGTGTACGTCATTTGGGAGCCAGTGGAGGAATCGTTGTAACGGCGAGCCACAATCCTCCCGAGTATAATGGTTACAAGGTATACAATAATGAAGGTGGTCAGCTTGTTCCTGATCAGGCTGAAAAGGTGATTGGCTATATTCGTGAGGTTCCTTCTTTTGCTGACATCAAAAGTCTGGCACGTGAAGAAGCAGAGGCGCAGGGATTGTTGGTTTGGCTTGGAGAAGAGGAAGATGAAGCGTTTGTAGATACGGTAGCCAGTGTGAGTGTGAACCGAGAACTGATTGCAGCTGGACCGGGCAAGAACTTCAAAGTTGTGTTTACACCTCTTCATGGCACTGGAAATATACCTGTTCGTCGTGTGCTGGAAAAAATCGGTTTTGAACAGGTGCATATTGTGCCTGAACAAGAGCAGCCAGATGCAGAATTTTCGACCGTTAAGTCGCCTAATCCGGAAGAACGCGATGCGTTCAAGCTGGCCATTGCGCTGGGTGAGAAAATTGGTGCAGATCTGTTGATCGGAACAGACCCTGATGCTGACCGTATGGGGGCAGTTGTGAAAAACCGTGATGGCGAATATGTGGTCTTGTCCGGTAATCAGTCCGGCGCCATTATGGTTTACTACTTGCTGAATCAACTGAAAGAAACCGGCAAGCTTCCGAATAATGGTGCGGTCATCAAAACCATCGTTACTAGCGAAATGGGTGCAGTCATTGCTGAGCATTTTGGAGCAACAGTGTTTAACACGCTAACTGGCTTCAAGTATATTGGCGAGAAAATGAACCAGTTTGACCAAACTGGCGAGTATACCTACCTGTTTGGCTATGAAGAGAGCTACGGCTATCTGGCAGGGAATTATGCTCGTGACAAGGATGCTGTTTTGGCGGCCATGCTGATCGCTGAAGCTGCTGCTTATTACAGCACGCAAGGCAAGACGCTCTATGATGTTTTACAAGAGCTGTACGAGCAGTTTGGCTACTTCCTTGAGAAGCTGGAGTCTCGTACACTCAAGGGGAAGGATGGAGTGGAGCAAATTCAAGGCAAAATGACGGATTGGCGCAGCAACGCACCTCAAGAGATTGCAGGTGTGAAGGTAGACAAAGTACTGGACTACTCACAAGGCCTGGACGGACTTCCGCAGGAAAACGTACTCAAGTTTTTATTGGAGGACGGTTCATGGTTCTGCCTGCGTCCTTCGGGCACAGAGCCTAAAATCAAAGTATATTTTGCAGTACGTGGTTCCTCGCTGTCAGACGCGGAGCAAAGAATCGGTCAGCTGGTCAATGCTGTTATGGCTCGCGTAGACGCTTGAGAAAATTCCCTTTATAATAGAATAGGTTAAGGTAATTAGAATATGAAATGAGTAATCGGTGACCTCTCACGGCAAAGGGCAGTACGCCGTGGAGGTCATTTCTCTGTATTGCAGAATAACCTGGAAGAGGCTTTGGAAAAATAGGCTTATTCCGGCAACGGAGGATTTTGCAAAATTCAATGAGTGACCTACCTAAAGGGCAGAATGGCAAGTGGGCAGCATTGAATTTTGCAAAATCCCGAATATTAAGGAGGTTCTTTGGTGTATCAGAAATGGCAGTATTGGAATACGGCTTCTCGAAAATGGTTGTGGATTCTGGTCGCTGTTGGCTTGCTGGCTTCCATTCCAGTCATCGCCGATCGTGTAAAGACAGAATCCTCGAGTAAAAAAGTAGAGATTGTATTCGATTATCGGGATTTGACGGAGGCGGCTTCGTATCAGGCTCATCCGCAGGACTATCTGAATGAGCAGCTTGACCGCTTACAACAGGCTGGTGTGAACAGCATGGCGATGTATGAAAGTACGCTGGATGATTTCCGTAAAGCGGGCCGTATTGTAACATATACGACTCAGAATGTTGCGGATCTAGAAAAACGTCTTTCACCTGCAAATGAGAATTATACTTACGTTGTTTTCGCTGACAAAGAAAATGCTGAGGCACTAAAGCCGTTAATTTTACGTACGTTTACAAGTCTGGGCATCAACGTAAAGCCGTGGAGTTATCAGGGACAGGAGGGGCTTGTTGTGGAAACATCCCCCGAGGATGCGTATCTCAAGCCTATGCAGCCTGACCCGATTGCTATGAAGCAGCTTCGGAGCAAAGGATTTTTTATTGTTCCACGCATGAGTGACAGCCTTCCCTATAACCAGGAGTTGACGGAAGAGATGCTGGCTTCCTTTCAGCAAAATGGTGTAAAACGCATTTTGTTTGAAGGTGATTCAGTCAAAGGCTTTACTGATAATGAGAAAGAGCATAGCTTAGCGGCATTTGCTAAATTGCTGAACAAATACGATATTGGCCTAGCTGCTATTGAAAACTTAAAAAAACCGCAGGCAGGCTTCAATAAGCTCGCTTACGATATCCATTATAATGTTGTGCGTCTCTACTCATTGAGTGATAAAGATGCAACACTCGATGTGGAAACGTTGGCCGATCGTTTTGCACTGGCCACCAAGGATCGGAATATTCGCATGTTGTATCTGAATACCGCGCCTAGTCGTAGTGTTGCCGAGGCCAAGGTGAAAGACTCGGTTGACAACCTGATTCACAGCTTAGACAAACCGGGCAACGCTGTACAACGAATGGAGAAAAAAGGGTTTGAACTTGGACAAGCTGAACCGTTCCAAGTGGTCGATTCCTCCATTCAGCGCTATCTCAAAATGATCGTCGTACTGGGTGCACTAGCTTTCTTCTCCATAATGGTGTCCTATTTCGTTCCGGCATTGACTCTGCTTGCATTTGCACTGGGGTTGGTAGGCTCTGCTGGGCTTTATGTTTTGAACTCCAGTTTAATGGAACAAGGTTTGGCGCTGCTCGCAGCGATTAGCGGACCTACGGTTGCGATGATCATTGCAGTGCGTACGATCAGAATTAAACGTGAACAGGGGCCTGAACTTTCTGTAGGTCAACGTTTGAGTCAAACGCTTATACTATACGTACAGACAGCGATCTTGTCGCTGGCTGCAGTGCCTTTTGTTATTGCACTGTTGAACAGCATTGCCTACAGTCTGGTGCTAAACCAATTTAGAGGTGTAAGCTTGCTTCACATTCTGCCGATCTTCTTGGCTGCGATTTATATTTTCTTTTATCGTGGCGTTTCTATACGGGAGGAAATCTCCAAACTGTTACGTACGCCGATTACTGTATTGTGGGTTATCGCATTGGCTGTTATCGCAGCGGCAGGCTACTACTATTTGACTCGTACTGGAAACGCAGGTACGGTGTCGAACACAGAACTGGTTTTCCGTAATTTCCTTGAGAATGCGTTTGGTGTACGCCCGCGTAATAAGGAATTTTTAATGGCTCACCCACTGTTTATTGCAGGGATATTCTTGGCTTTGAAATATCGCAAAGCAATCTATTTGCTGATCATAGCTGCTATTGGTCAAGCCTCGATGGTGGATACCTTCGCTCACATTCACTCTCCAGCTGCACTCTCGCTTAGTCGCGGGCTGTTGGGATTGGGATTGGGTCTGGTGCTGGGAATCATCGCAATTGTCGTGTGGCAAGTGCTGGAAGGATGTTGGAAGAAATGGTCACCACAGCTAAAACGATAATAATCTCGGGTTATTACGGGTTTCGCAATAGTGGGGATGAAGCGGTGCTCAAGTCGATTCTGACTGCTTTAGAAGAGGAGAGTCGTCAGGCGGGGCTTACGGTCAAGCCTGTTGTTCTATCTTCTGACCCTGCTTGGACACAGAAAATGTACGGAGTAGAAGCTGTTCCGCGTATGAGCCTAGGAGAAGTGCGGAGAGCGATTAAAAACAGCGATGGGCTAATTAGTGGCGGCGGGAGTCTGCTCCAGGATGCTACAAGCCCTAAAAGCATTCCTTATTATCTAGCGATTCTGAAACTGGCTCAATGGGCTGGAAAGCCTACGTTTGTATACGCTCAGGGCATGGGCCCGGTACAGCGGAAGATATTTTATCCTATGATCCGATCTGTGTTTCAACACTGTGAATATGTTTCCGTCAGAGATGAGCAATCTGCTGCTTTGCTGGGTACCATGAAACTGAAACGCCCGGTTGTTCATGTTGTTCCTGACCCTGTAATGGGGCTTCCTTTGCCCTCTGGTTCCGAGCTACATAATGCAGCAACTGAGACTGATGAGGATAAACTCCCGGTTGTTGGTGTGTCTGTACGCTACTGGGATAAGGAACAACGCGATTTAACGGCTATTGCAGATGGCTTAAAAAGATTAGCCGCGGAACGCCGTGTTCACTTGCGTTTCTTGCCATTCCATTTACCTGACGACGTACAGGCTTCAAGGATGGTAATGGATTTGTTGGGGGATATTAGGGGGACGGGAAGCCTTGTCAGCATGTGTGAACAAGTTACCGATCCGCAACAGATGCTTTTGGAAGTCAGCAGATGTAGTTTGATGATCGGGATGAGGCTGCACAGCTTAATTTATGCAGCGTCCCATCAGGTGCCCCCGTTGGGGATTTCTTACGATCCCAAAATTGATCATTTCCTCAGCCGTGTTGGTAGCCAGCCTGTAGGTACTACAGATGCACTGGATGGGCAAAAGTTGGCTAATGAGTCCATACGACTGCTGGATCAGCGCAGTCAATGGATTGAGAGCCAGGGGGCAGCAATTGCTTTGTTAAAAAGTGAGGCTCGCTTACCAGCACAACATATCGTTAATTACTTGTGTCGCAAAGGATGATGGATACAGTGACAGTTGATAAGGTTACGAGTGTGCCTACCGTCCCGATTTTCGGTGTTCAGGTATCAAGGCTTAATATGAAAGATACATTAAATGTATTAATTCAGGCGGTGAAGTCTCGCCGCCCCCATCAAGTGATCACTGCCAATCCGATTATGGTAATGGCTGCATTGGAAGATCCAGTGTATATGAATGTGATGAAACAGGCAGAGTTGATTGTTCCGGATGGAACTGGTGTGGTCTGGGCTGCAAACTATGTTGGGCATCCTGTACCCGAGAGGGTGGCGGGTTTTGACTTGTTACATGAATTGCTCGCAGCTGGAGAAAACTATCATTGGAAAGTTTACTTACTTGGATCGACGCCTGAAGTGATTCAGGCGACCGCTCAGCGGGTACATGAGCTTTATCCTGGAATTACGGTTTGTGGCAAGCGCGATGGTTTTTTTGGTCCTAACGAGGACGAAGCAGTGATTGCGGCTATTCGTGAAGCGAACCCTGATTTGTTGTTTGTAGCACGTGGAGCGGACACGCAGGAACCTTGGATTGGTAAATACAAGGAGAAACTTGGTGTGCCGGTGATGATGGGGGTCGGCGGTAGTTTTGATGTTATATCAGGCAAAACAAAACGCGCACCTAAATTGTTTCAAAAGCTACGAGCCGAGTGGTTATATAGACTTCTAAAAGAGCCCACTCGTTACAAAAGAATGCTTGCGTTGCCGAAATTCGCAGTGAAAGTGATGCGTGAAAAAGAAAACGTCACAAAAGTGTGATAAATAGCTTGAATCTGCCTTTAAAACCCGCTAATTTGCCAGAATATGAGGCTTGGTATTTATTTTTGATCAGAGTATAATTCAATGCGGTTACATCTGAAAAGGCATTGCTTTAAAATTGGGGTTCGAATGATCAAATGTTATTGATCTATATTATTGGTTTCATCATGGCACTGGGACTTGCGCTGTTACTGACACCGCTCGTCAAGAGATTTGCTGTGAAGGTTGGAGCCGTCGATGTGCCGAATGCCCGAAAAGTACATACCCGAATTATGCCGCGTCTTGGCGGTCTGGGGATTTTCTTGGCATTTCTGTTGTCCTTATTGGCGATGTTACCTTTTGTGCCTGACGGAATGCTGTCCTCGCGGGATATTAACTTTATTGCAGCCTTTCTGATTGGCGGTACGTTGATTACATTGATCGGTGCTCTCGATGATCGTCTTGATCTTAATGCGAAATTGAAATTTTTGGCTCAAATTGCCGTGGCGTGTATGGTCGTGTTTGCTTTTGATATTCGTGTGGATTTTGTAAATGTACCTTTTCAAGATGCATACTCTTCTTTAGAAAGCTGGATTTCCATTCCGCTTACGATTTTTTGGATCGTAGGTGTGACCAATGCAATCAATTTGATTGACGGTCTGGATGGACTGGCTGCAGGTGTCTCAGGAATTGCGATTGGAACGATCGCTGTGATGTCACTACTAATGGGCAATTACATGGTAGCCATGCTTTGCCTTGTGCTGTTGGGCAGTATTATTGGATTTTTGTTTTTCAACTTTCATCCTGCAAAAATATTTATGGGTGATACAGGGTCCTTATTTTTAGGTTTCTCTCTGGCTATGCTTTCAATGCTTGGGTTCAAGCAAATTGCTATCGTATCATTTATTACGCCATTGATTATTATCGGTGTGCCTTTGTCAGATACATTCTTTGCTATTATTCGTCGCAAGTTGCAGAAAAAACCGATATTCTCACCGGATAAAGGTCATTTGCATCACTGCTTACGCGAACTAGGCTTCAGCCACAGACAGACGGTGTTGATTATCTACGGTATTGCTGTATTTTTCGGTATATTAGCCGTGATTCAATCGTCGGCTGCGCTTAATGAAGCCAACTGGGTCACCTTTGTCGTGATATGTATCATGATGTTCTTCCTACAGATCGGGGCAGAAGTTATTGGGCTCGTTGGCAAAACCAAACGTCCTGTTCTTAACACACTAATTCGGTTGTTGGCTAAGCCAGATTCCCAGACGCGATCGAAATTATAATTTTAATTTAAATGTAAGCCTTCAAGCTTAGCGGTATACCGCGGGTTTGAAGGCTTTTTTGATGTTTGCTGTAAAAAAACTCCCTCCTTTTTTGAGAATTTACTAATTTTTTGTATGTTTGCTACCGATAAAAAAAAGTAATGAATGATTACGTACCCCAAGGTGCGACAGAATCAAAGGAGGACAATGATTTGAAACGATTGCTATCCATGTTGCTGACGGTTGGTCTCATCATTGGCTTGGTGCCGGCGGCCCTGGTAGGTACGGCTCATGCTGCGACAGGAACTTATTTCATTTTTCCAAATGAAAAATATGATGCGGATTCGGCTAGAATGGTAAACACCGACCGTGTTACAGTTAACGGTACGATTAACGGAGTGAATGGAAGTACTATATCTTATAGTGTATTCCAACTCTCCAAAAATGGAACAAACCTTACAGTAGTTAATAAAAATGAGAGTCAAAAGGGCGGAATTACGGTCAATGGCTCTGCAATTCAAATTTCAGATATTAAACTGTTCCCTGGTTTGAACCGAATTACATTCCAAAGCAGTCAAAATTCGGCTGAAATGAAGGATTCCATTTACATTGAGTATCAGGATGGACCTAAGCTGTATGATCTGTCTGCTACGCTGAATGGCCAAACCCAGCAGTTGCTAGAGAATCAGACGGCGGTGCTGACAGATGCGAAAAATAGCGGCACAGATGACGTGAAGGTAGTCATTCAAGGTACAGCGCCTAATGCTGACAGTGTAACGCTCACTTCTACAAAAAGTAGTAACACGTATAATGTTTCCTCTTATACTAGCTATAAATTAACAGGTAGTGTTGTGCTCACTCCGGGTAAAAATATAGTGTCGATTAAAGTGAATAACGGAACTCAGGCTCTTACAGTTACGCGTGAAATTACGATATATACCGGTAAACCTGAATTTTCTGATTTGACCTTGAATAAGGACGGCAATGTGTCTGCTGATCTGACGACTTCGCCTGACTTTACCGTATCGTCTACAAGCGGTGTGGTTTTGAAAGGTAATGTTCTGGTTCCTTCCGGAGCAACTGATCCAGTAGTGAGCAAAATTAATGCCAGATTTACGGATGTAAGCAATAACGGTAGCGCCATTGGGGATACCAATGGAATTGATGCTACGATTGATACAGCGAATGTGGTTACATCTAGTGGTTACAAAGTATATCCGTTCCAGGTAACTGTGCCTGATGGTATCGTAACTGACCACTTGATTCGTGCATCCCTGAGTGTAGGGTTTGCAGATGGAACAAGCTCCAATGCATCTGCGGTTCAATTTACATTGCGCAGTAGTACTCAGCCTTATATTGACGACGTGAACTTTCTCCCTGATTTTAATAATCAGCTGTTAAGTAGAATTAATGGTAGCGGGTCTGATCAAGCTGCTGCCATAGATGAAGCTATGAAATTAACAGGAAGTTCTATGAAGAACAAGACTACAGATGCTCCATCTGTACCTGTAGGTATGGAGTTTATCATTGTTAATGGTACACCTAGTTCAATTAGCGAGCTTTCTGGTGTAACCGTCCATACCGTGGGCTCCCAAGATGTGATTCGGACAATCAATGGTAAGTCAACACAAGTGAAGAAAGTTGTTGCTTATGTAGATACTTTGCCTAAAGAAGGACAAAACGTCCTGAATTTCTACCTGAATGGTGACTCAAGCAAATTGATTAAGGCAACTGTAAACTTATTGCAGGGTCCATTCATGAAATACGATACGATTTATGATGGTCAACAAATTCCGTTGAATACATCGAGTGCAAACTTAAATACGTATAAACTGAATCAGTTGGGTTATTTTAAAGGTAAATTGCTGGATGTAAGTAATGCAGCTGATATTCACTACACTGGCAGTAACCGAAACGTATTTTTGTATGTGAACAACGTATTAGTTGACCTTGAAGGCTCAGGAGCGAACTTTAAGCTGGCTGCTTCTTCGTATGATGCGGCTGCCAACGCACTGGCAAACGGAAATAATGAAATCAAGTTTGTGTTCAAGCCAGGTATTGAGTATAGCAATACGGTAAAAGTAAACTTTACACAAACGAATATTCCAGTAATTCCTGTTCCAAACACACAAGGCATTATTCCTTTTACACCTGTTAGCGGCTTGAGCAATACGCCGAAATATAGCGAAATTGCGCCGAAAGCAAAAGATGCAAATTTCACTAAAGTAGATGACACTAACTACAATACATCGCTGAAAAATATCAATATCTTTGGTACTTTCAGTATTGCTGATTTGGGTAAAGCGGACCAGGTGAGTGGTTCTTTAAGTGATATTGCCAATAAAGATCAATACATTTTAGAAATTAAGGGATCAGACGACAGTGAGGTAAACTGGACGCTGAATAACGAGTTCTTCTCAGCAGAAGATGCCAAAACGGCATACAACTCTGGTGCTACTACGGATAAGTTTACAAGCAAAGATTTGAAAGACCTGCTCGTATACTACCATCCGGACAAAAAGTATTTCAGTTTTGTATTGAAAAACCAAACTATTTCGCAAGATGGAACGCCAGTAGCTTATAACATTACCTTGTACAATAGCGGCAAGAGCGGACCGTTTGCTACTTTCCGGCTGCAAGTATCCGGTCAATCCACATCTTTTGATATCTTGCGTCCGCTTCCTGAAAAACGGATCGTGAATCAAAACTTTGTACAAGTTGTTGTAAATGCAGGTAATGCAGATAGTGTTACAGTAGGTAAGGAAACAGCAGTTCAAGAAGGATTCGACTCTGATTATGATGGTACTGTTGATTACCCATCAACTTATAAAGCCATCGTTACAGGTCTAAAAGCCAACAAAGATAATAAAATTGATGTAGTGGTTACAGTGGGTAAGGAAAAATTAAAACAGACCATCACTGTTAAATATGTGCCTACTAATATTCCTGGCGAGCAGTACATGGAAGCGATGAAAACATCGCACAAAGTGTTTGATGGTAATCTTACACTTGCTTTCGCGAAGGGAACGAGCCTGATCCGTCGTGATTACGATCAACCACAGCAATTCAAAAATCAGGTTTTCTCTGGCCATACTTTGTACTTTGCGATTGCGAATAGCGAAGATGGCGTGGTAGATCGTCATGAATTTGAAACTGAAAAAGCATTGTCCGACATGCAGAGTCTGATTGCAGATGGAAGTAGATACTTCAACAGAGATTTCCCAAGTCGCTTTACCAAGTCCAGTCCAGTATTCTGGATTGACCCAGGTACAGCAGATGATATCAAAACAGATGCTTACGACCCAGTAACGTATGGTGCCGATCCATATCAATTGGCAAACAAATCGCAAAATGACAGTAGCAAGATTAAAAACTTCTACTGGCGTGACCCATCCAACGAGCTGGTACCTTCCAAGCGTGCTACATTGACGCTGACGTATGATAGCAGTATTGCTCAGGATGCAGGGAAGCAAATGACAGTGTTCTTTTTTGATCCTGATTTGAAGGATTGGCAGAACATTGGTGGTGTGGTGGATCCGAAGAAACATACCATTAAAGTACCGTTTGATCGTTTTGGCTATTATGTAGTTGCTAAGGTTGGAGAAACATATAGTGATGTCATTAAGCACAAGTACGCCAGAGATTACATCGAAGCGATCTTGGCTAAAGGTGTTATGAACCCAATGGATCCAATTAATAGCTTTGGACCTGACAGCTATATTAAAAGAGGCGAATTCACGTCGATGATTGTGAAAGGTCTGCAAATTCCGCTTAATTTCAGCGGAGCGAAGCATTTCGACGATGTGTCTATTCCAAACACGATATCCGCAGATGCGCTCTACGATTATCGTTATATTGAAACAGCTGCGCGTGCCGGTATTGTCAAAGGTTCGCAACCAAGAATCTTTATGCCGGAAGATGTAATCACACGTCAAGATGCAGCAGTCATTATCGCCAAGGCATTGAATTTGAAGCTGGAAACAGATCATGACAAGATCATGAAAAATCTGTCCAAGACCTTTAAAGATGCGGACAAGATCGATTACTATGCGCAAGCATCTGTATTGGCTATCGCCAAGAAAGGCTTTATCACAGGGTCTCCTGTAGATGCAAGTGATCCGAAAAAAGGTTATATGTTTAACCCTACATCCTTGACCTTGCGCGGAGATGCAGCGATTATTGTAGCCAAAGTTATGGCTGATAAAAAACTGCTTCCTAAAATCTAATCAATCAAAAACCTGTAATTATTAAACATCCCTCCATGCGAAATGGAAATTCCCTTTCATATACATGAGAGGGATGTTTTTTATAAATCAGCTATTTGACTGGAATTACGAGCCTGTGCCATAATATCAGTGAGATGAATACTTTGGATAAGCATTACGGCGTTTTTTTTATTTTTGATTTGCCTTAAACGACTGTAATTAATTGCTTTTTTTTAAGGATTTATCTCAAAATGTGTTTATTATTTTTATATATGTTTTTTTTGCGCATTTATCTGAAACTTTACGCCTATTTCATCGTAGTAGAGGATGTGTGTGCTTAAATATTACATAGAGAAGTGAGTGGGGAGTGATGAGATGTCTCAGTTTTCAATACGCCGTCCTGTAACAGTATTTATGTTAATTGTTGCTTTGTTAATCGGGGGCGGTATTTTTGCGTTAAGGCTTCCTGTCGAGTATATGCCGGATATGAAGCTGCCTTACGCTGCAGTGGTGACTAGTATTCCAAATGCAACGCCTACTGAGGTTGAGGAATTGGTTACTAAACCTATTGAAAAGAGTTTGGCTTCTATCGAGAACGTGGATACAATCACGTCCGAGTCTTCAGAAGGATCATCTATGGTCATGATTCAATTTAACTGGGGAGTAGATATGAACCAGGCAACCCTCGATATGAGGGATAAAGTTGATACGATTAGAGGTTCTCTTCCAGATGCGGCCAATTCGCCGCGTGTCCTTAAAGTGGATCTCAATGCAACGCCAGTTATTACTCTCGCTTTTACAGGAGACCAGGATATTAACAAGCTAAAGCCGATTGCTGAAGATATTATCGAGCCACGGCTTGAAAGAATTGCGGGAGTAGCTGCAGCCAACATGTCAGGTGGACAAGAACGGCTTGTGAAGATTACCGTAGATCAGGCCAAGCTTCAAAGCTATGGTATTACACTGGATCAAATTCGCCAAGCCCTGTCGGCTAATAATGTTGCTGGCTCTGCTGGTTCTGTATATCGTGGTAATACACAAATCCAACTTCGCGTTCAAGGTGAATATAAAGCTGTTTCAGAAATGGGCGAAACACCAATCCCTGTAGGCAAGGGAAGTGTAAAATTAAAGGATATCGCGACGGTTGAAGACTCCGTAGAAGAAGTCACTACTATCTCTACCTTTAATGGAAAGCCGAGTATCAATATATCTGTAACGAAAGCAACAGGAGGAAATACTCTTTCAATCGCCGATTCGGTGAAGGAAAGTTTAGAGGCAATACGGAAGGATCTGCCTCCGGGAACTCAACTGGAGATGGTAACTGATGCGTCCAAACCCATTAGCGATTCCGTACACTCACTAATAGAGCATGCTATATTAGGGCTTATTATCGCAGCCATTGTGTTGCTGTTATTTTTGAATAGTGTACGTTCCACTATTATCGCTACGATCGTTATCCCAATTTCTTTCGTAGCAACGTTTATGATGATGTATTTCACCGGACAAACTATTAATATTATATCACTGAGCGGTTTGCTTCTGGGACTAGGATCCTTTGTCGACTTTGCCGTTGTTATTATTGAAAATATATTTAGGCAACGACATGAAGGGAAAAGTATGCTACAAGGAGCTATTGATGGTTCCAAGCAAGTGGGCAATGCCGTTATGGCATCTGCACTTGCACAGATTGTAGTATTTTTACCAGTTGTTTTTGTTGACGGAATTGCAGGAGTTATGTTTAAGCCATTGGCATTAACTGTTATCTTTTCTCATATAGCAGCCTTGCTTGTATCCCTTATGATTGTGCCAATGCTCGGCTCACGTTGGATGCCTACCGTACCGGATGAGTCCATATATTCTTCAGGTACTTATAAAGGTATTAACCCTATTGTGTGGTTTAATATCGGATTTGAGAAATTTAAGGGTGGCTATCGACGTATACTGAAGTGGGGAATTAATCATAGAAAATCTGTTTTAATCATTACATTATTAATGTTTGTGGCAGCTGGGGCTCTGATTCCTATGGTTAAGGCTGAATTTATTCCAGAATCCGATACTGGGGAATTCTCAGTTACAGTGAAACTTCCTAACGGAACAATTCTGGAGGAAACTGAAAGTGTTGTTCAAGGTATAGAAAAAGAAATTCTGAAAGTACCTGATCTGGACAAAATGACAGTGACTGTTGGTTCTGGTGGTCTTTCTGGTTATTCAGGGGCTGCTCCATCCAATTCGGCACAACTAAGTGTAACGCTGAAGGATGGGCATCAGCCAACAGATACTGTAGTTGAGGGCCTTCGTAAGAAATTCGATAGTATTCCGGATGCAGAGATTACACTGGCGTCTGCAACGGGTCTTTCGAGTGGATCGGCTGTGAACATTAATCTGAAAGGTGACGATATGGACGTCCTGAGGGAACTCTCAGACAATCTCGTTGCTGACGTAAAGAATATACCGGGAACGGTCAATGTAAAAAGTTCTTTGAATGCGGTTCGCGAAGAATATGAGATTACCGTTAATCGAGAACTTGCTAGTCAGTATGGTTTATCTGCAACCCAAATTCTATCTGCTGTGAACACTTCCTTTAATGGATCTGTTGCAACAAGCTATCGCACAGGTGATGACCAAATCGATGTGAAAATATCTTTGCCAGAGCAGGATCGCCATGACTGGTCCTATTTGAATGCATTACGTATCACCACTTCACAAGGGATTGATGTACCTTTATCTTCGGTAGCAAGTATTGATAAACGTGCTGTACCGGATAGTGTCACCCGTGAAGATCAGACGCGTCAAGTACAGATTACAGCTGACATTGATGGATCAGGGGATATTTTAACTGTCAATCAAAAAATTGATGCTCTTTTGAAGAGCACCCACTTCCCAGAAGGCTATAGTGCAGATACGGGGGGCGGGCAAAATGAACAAATGATGGAGTCCTTTATAAACTTGGCCATAGCTATTCTGCTATCTGTAGTTCTGATTTATATGGTTATGGCAGGACAGTTTGAATCGTTGCTCACACCGTTTGTTATTATGTTTTCGATTCCGCCTACGTTAATTGGTGTACTTATCGGTCTAGTTGTAACGGGAGCAAGCCTCAGTGTTTCGGCTTTTACAGGTTATATCATGCTCGTCGGCTTGGTCGTCAACAATGCTATTGTTATGATTGATTTCATTATTCAGCTTCGAAAAGAAGGCGAAGATCGAGATGAAGCTATTATTCATGGAGCATCTGAGCGGTTGCGTCCGATTTTGATGACAACACTCGCTACCGTACTTGCTTTGATTCCTATGGCATTTGCTACAGGTGATGGTAATGAGACACAAGCCCCAATGGCAGTTGTTGTTGTGTTCGGGTTGTCTTTCGCAGCATTGATTACACTGATTCTTATTCCGGTTGTTTACGTAATACTGGATAATATTATCCAGAAACGCAAAGATCGTAAACTGAAAAGACAAGCAAAGAGACAACTGAAAAAAGAAGCGAAACTACAAAAAAGTGTTCATATATAAGGTGAGGTGGAGAAACATAATGAATAAAAAAAAGTGCTCTGGTTGTCACAACTTTGCTTTTATCAGTTGCATTAGCAGGCTGCGGTGGGGGGGAGGCCCCTGCTGCGCCAGCTTCAGTGCAGAAGGCAATCCCAGTCCAAGTGGCAAAAGTGACGAAAGGTAGTATTAAGGATTCAACAGGTATTATTGGAAGCTTTGCTCCCAAAGAGACGGCTCAAGTATCTCCAAAAATTAGTGGTAAGATTCAAAGTATTAACCTTACAGTGGGGCAAAAGGTAAGCAAAGGCGACAC
Organism: Paenibacillus sp. ICGEB2008; assembly: GCF_000307675.1. NCBI lineage: Bacteria > Bacillati > Bacillota > Bacilli > Caryophanales > Paenibacillaceae > Paenibacillus > Paenibacillus sp. ICGEB2008. The sequence continues at coordinate 102,757 of NZ_AMQU01000011.1, read as the reverse complement.
ATTGTTTACTATAGATCAAAAGGATATACAGGACTCGATTAAGCAATCCCAGGAATCATATCAGGTTGCCTTGGCCAATTTAAAACAGGCTGAGTCAGGCGCAGAGCAATCTGTGCAACAGTCAGAGTCCAGTGTGGATCAAGCCAAAAGTGCGCTTGTACAGCAAGACAATTCCATTACTCAAGCTCAGACCAGTCTGGTTGATGCTCAAAATTCCGTACGTGATGCACAAAATACGCTTAATCGCAACCAACAGTTGTTTAGTGCGGGTGCTCTATCTCAATCCGAGTTAGAGCAGTCCCAAATAACGTATCGAAAGGCTCAAACTGCAGTGGAGAATGCACAGATCGCGCTGCACAATGCACAAACATCCAAGGAAAGTGCACAAACAACATATAATAATGCTCAAAAATCATTACGTCTTGCTCAACAGAAAACGGGCATAGACGTAGCGCGCGCTTCTGTAAATCAAGCCAAAGCGAATTTAGAAACAGCGCGTAGTCAACTGGTGGATGCTGTAGTCAAAGCTCCGATTTCCGGTACTATATCGGTAGTAACAGGAGTCCAAGGGCAAATGGTTAGTGCGCAATCTGCAGTTGTTACAATTGCGAATACCAATCCTATCATTGCTAAGGTCAACGTTTCTGAATCAGAGCTTCTAAAATTACAGGTAGGTTCATCTGTAACTGTAGGCGTGGACTCGCTAAATAAGCGCATTGATGCCAGAGTGTCGGCTGTCAATCCGGTAATGGATAATGATCTCAAGGCGTATCCTGTCGAGATTTCTGTTCCTAATGGCTCTGGCGAATTAAAATCAGGGATGGTTGTAACTGTATATATGAAGACAGAGGCTCCTAAAAACATTTTAGTATCGCAGGACGCCGTTACAGAGCAGGCAGGGAAGAAGTATGCATATGTAGTCGAGGGTACTGTTGCTAAGCGGGTAGAAGTGCAGACAGGCCAGGAAAGTGCCAAACAGGTTGAAATAACCAAGGGGCTTACTGAGGGACAAAATGTTGTCGTTAAGGGTGTAAGTTTGCTTTCTGATGGCGCGAAGATTAATGTAGTAAAATAATTTGTTTCGTTATATTTACGTTATATTCCTATCCTCCGTCATTTCTACTATTTAAAGTGTATGAGAGTATTAGATTTCTAAGGAATCATATTCTTTATGTACTTTATGTATTCTATGGATAATTCGCAACGAATATACTTCTTTAGAGACCTGATTAATGTGCAGGAATTACCCTTGTACATTTAAGGTTGAGAAGGTAAAAGTTGTAGGATGACGGAGGAACAGGTTCAATAGTATAATTATGACTGTGGAAAGCGGAATACATAATCAAAAAAAATAAAATTTTTTTTTTGAAACAGACGCAACTTTTTGAACCCATGCTACGTCTAATTGGGTGAGTATGAAACAAAGGGGTACAAAAGCGTAAAGACAAAATTCGCTAAAAAAAATCTTTACTGCATTGTTATCACATTGTATAATACTGGAGTACGTCATAAATGGACGCTTTCTTTCAACTAGATTCCAAGCTTCTGTGATATTGTCACAGATATCATTTTATAAGGGTTCTCATAAAGCTCGGAAAGGAGGTGTAACGACTGATGAGTGACAAGATCCGACAAAAAGACAAAAATAATATTTTTGGTTATATTCAAGGAGGAGAAAAAAAGGTTATGACAAAGTTTAACAAAAAAATGATCAACGTGCTGGCAACAGCAACATTGGTTGCTGGTGTTGCAGCTCCAATCGCAGCATTGACTGCACCAACTGCAATTCATGCAGCTTCTAGCTACACATCTTTGAACACTCCGTCAATCGGCTCTGGTGCTACTACTGAGCCTATCTCTCTGGGTAGAGCAAGAATTTCTATTAGCCAAGCTTCCCTGGCACAAGGCGCTTCTTTTACAGTAACATTGCCTAAAGGTTTCAACTTTGCTACTGCTCCAAAAGTTACTACATCCGCTTCTGATGCAACTTATGGTTTGGGTGTTAATCTTGATGCTGGTGATAACAAAAGTAAAGCAGAAACCCCATTCCCAGCAGAGCCAATTAAAGTTGAAAAGTTAACTGATAATTCTGCGAAAGTAACTTTCGATAGCGCTTATAACGATTCTAAAGATGGAACTGATATTTACCTGAACTTTGGTAAAATCAATGTAACTGGACCAAGCAACGGTCCTGTAAAAGCAACAATTGATGCTGCTTCTGCAAGTGGTTTGACTAGCGGCGAAATTACAATTGCTAACGTAGTATCTTCTGGTCAAGTATCCTTGTCTGTAGCTGATACGGTTTCCAATACAGACAAATTTACTGCTACATTGAAAGTGAAAGAACAAACAGCAGGTGCTTTGGCTAACAATAACATCAAATTGAAGTTGCCTAGCGGTTTCAAATGGAATGCTACAGGAGCAGCTACAATCCTCTTTGGTGACATCGCATCTGGTGATGTAGTTTCTAAAGTTGATGGTGACACTTTGACTGTGTCTCTGAGCAAAGTAAGTGGCAAAGAAACAACTTTCAACCTGCCATTGAACTTCTACGTTGACGATGAAACAAATGCTAAAGAAGGCGATGTTACAGCTAGCATCTCCGGTAACACAACTACTGATGTTAGTTCCCTTGTAGTAGGTAACTATGGTCAAATCGGTGGTGGAGTTTCCGTAGCTACTCCAACAACTATTCTTGCTGGTCACGACGAGCAAAAAATTGGTGACATCGTAATTAAAGAAAGTGTTGCAGGATCTTTTGTTAAGAACCGTACTGTAACATTGCGTTTGCCTGAAGGCGCTCGTTGGCAGTCTACTTTCGAAAGCAACAACCCAGGAAGCAACTTTACTGGATCTTTCGAAAACACTAACGGTTTGGGTGGAGCTGAAGTATCTTACACAGACTCCGACAAACGTACTTTGAGATTGACTTTCACAAACCCTAACAGCTCTAACGATCCTGGTACTTTGAAACTGAAAAACGTTGAAGTTGCTACGCAACCAGGTTTCTCTGGCGATCTGAACGTTGATGTTGCTGGTAGCCAAGGTCTGAGCGGTACTGTTAAGGTTGCAACTGTGAAACAAGCAGTTACTCTGGCTGCTGCTTCCAAACCAACCCTGACAATCGGTCTGGGCGATCAACAAGTTGGCGATATCACAATCACTGAAGCTGCTAAAGAAGCTTTCGTTAAGAAAGACGGTAGCCGTGAAGTAATCTTGGAATTGCCAACAGGCGTACGTTTTGCTTCTACTCCAGAAGTAAAAGTTACAGCTGGTGACGTTAAAGTGAAGAGCGTATCTACTGATACTTACGGCGAAAGCAACAAAGGCCGTCTGAGCTTCTACATCGACAGCGAATCTGCTACTCCAAGTACAATCACAATCTCCGCTCCTAAGCTGACTGTTGACCGTACTGTAGCACAAGGTGACATCGTTGCTAAGCTGAAAGGTAGCGCAGTTTCTTACACTGCATACAAAGGCGCAACTGACAACACTCAAAACTGGAAAGACAACAACACTGCAGCTGCTGAAGTAGCAATCGCAACTGTTGGAACTCCAGCTCCAGGTGCTACTAAAACTAAAGCTGTCTTCACACTGGGAAGCACTTCCTACACTGTGAACGGCGAAACTAAAACAGCTGATGTAGCTGCTTATGCTGAAAACGGACGCACTTACTTGCCAGTACGTTATGCAGCTGAAGCTTTGGGTGTATCCCCACAAAACATCCTGTTTGACAAAGCAACTTCCACAGTTACCCTGATTAAAGGTGACCGCGTTGCTCAAATCAAACTGAACACTAACCTGTTGACTGTTAACGGTTCTGTGATCCGTATGGACGTTAAAGCTGTAACTAACAAAAACCGTACTGTACTGCCTATCTTCTGGGTGAGCAGAGCTTTGGATGCATCCATCAACTATGATGCAACTGCTAAAACAGTAACTGTTGAAAACAACAACTAATTTAAGAGCAACTCTTTTGAGTTAACTGAATTAGATGAGAAGAGGGTTCCTTTTGGAGCCCTTTTCTTTTATTAGTCTTATTGACAAAGGAGAGAAATTATGAAACGTTTTGGAGTGGCATTACTATCCACATTGGTTCTTACTTCTGCGTTTGCTAATCTTGCAGGAGCTCAGTCAGGTGATATAAAGGTTATTATTAACGGTGTAACTCAGCAATATACACAGTCTCCGATAGTCAGTCAAAATACAACCTTGGTGCCTCTTCGTGGCGTTTTTGAAAGCTTGGGAGCGCAAGTAGAGTGGGACAGCAAAGCCAAAAAAGTAATAGCATCTAAAAATGATGATACATTAACTTTGAATATTGGTTCTAAACTTGCTTATAAAAACAGTAATCCTGTACAGCTCGATGCAGCAACTCAAATTCAAAAGGGTCAGGTGCTCGTTCCTTTACGTTTTGTGAGCCAATCATTAGGCGCCAAAGTAAATTGGGATCAAGCTACACGAACAGTGACCATTTCGAATCAAGCTAATGGTAGCGCCACTGACACTAATAGCTTGTCCAGTAAGCCACTTACAGCTCCTGTGACCAAAGTTACTTATGATACTTACTATAATGACTCCTTAGCCTATGATGATGCAGTAAAACTGGCTATAGCTGATAGTACTTCAGTTAAAACAGGAGAAGTGAGTATCGATCAAGCAGGGAAAATCATGAAAGAAACTGGCAAAAATATTGATTTTGTTCCTGCTGAAGCGGGAGATGAGGCTCAAGATAAAGCTTTTAAAGGCTATGCCCAAACGAACCTTAATTATGAGGCTGCCAAAAAGAATCTGGAAATGACCAAAGAAAGTATTGAATATAATGTGAAGGATCTTTATAACAAGCTCCTTCAAAAGCAAAATGCCGTCAAACTGGCAGCATTAAATATTGAAGATTCTGAGCGCAAGCTTAAAGTTGTACAAATCAAGAGAGATAATCAAATGTCGAGTGATTATGAGGTTACCCAAGCGACTAATCAGTTGACCCAAAATCAAGCAGCTTTGGATAAAGCTAAAAAAGATTTGGATAGTGCATATGTATCTCTGAATCAATTGATTGGCTACAAACCAGAGCAACGTTATGAATTGAAGGATAAGCCTGTCTATTCTGAATTTAAAGATAATGTAGAGACAAAAGTAAGCCAAGTACTCACTAGCAGTACTGCCATTTGGTTGAGTGAGCAAAAAGTTGATTTGGCTGAATTGAGCTTGAAGCTTTATAACTTTAGTACTCCTGGAAATACCCCATATGAAGCTGAACAACTTAATGTTGAAAAAGCTCAGTATGCTACAGAAGGTACAAAGAGACAGTTGGAAGAAGCTGTGAGAACAATTTATAACAATATCAAGGCATTGGAAAGCCAATACTCACAGATCCAAGCTGGTTTGGTGAGTGCAAGAAGTGCGGCTGATATGGCTAAAAAGCAATTTGATGTTGGACTGGCTACTGAGCTTCAGGTTTACGAGGCTAATTTGAAAGTGACTACTGCTGAACAACAAGCGGAAGATATTGTGTCAAGTATTGATACTTTGAAGCTGGCTTTCAATAAGCCATGGGCTATGCAAGGTTCCGCTGGAGCAAGTGCGCAATAATTTAAGCTTACCTATACTTGTTATAACTGCAGTAGGAGGTTTTCATGAAATCACGCTATAAAGTATCGTTGGCTGCTGTTTTACTTGGAGGAGGAATTGTGGCTGGCTCTTTGATGAACAGTTCAGTTAATGGAGCCTCCAGTTCTGGACAACCTGGAACAGCTGATGATCCAGTCGTAACCAAAAGCTATGTTGACCAAAAAATTGCTCAGGCCATCAAAGGTGGGGGAACTGCAAGCAGCACTAGTAGTAAAACAACTAACTCGACTGCTCCAGCAACAAACACCACTGCTTCTAATACAACGTCTTCAGGAACCTCTAATGCTGCTAAAAGTTCAACGGTGGAGCAGACAGAGGCTTTGAAGGTTGTTGATGTAAAGCCTGGTCAGAAACTGATTGCCAAAGCTGGGGCAGAATTTATTTTACGTAATGGAAATGCTGTTGTGTACAGCATGGATGCCAGTGGTGCTATTGATATTACTTCTGGAACTGAAATTGTTCATAACCAGGCTGTCGAAAAAAATCATTTATTATCGTTTCCTAGAGAAGGAAGAGGTATTCAAGTAAAAGAAGGGCAGAAGTTTGGCCTAGTCGTTATGGTACGAGGCGGTTATACTGTTCAATAACTGGTGTCTATCTCTGTTTAAGGTACTCTTTTTCTTAAATACTGCTTGGGATAGCAAATTGTTCTTGGCTAAGTTGACTTTAAACACTGCACACTAACTTCATGAAAAATAATTCATTGAGTGGAGGGTGCATACGATGGCGTCAAGAAGTCAAAGACGATTAATTCCCGAAAGCCGTGCGAGGTTAGATGATTTGAAGTATGAAATTGCTGCCGAGTTTGGGTTACCTGTTTATAATCCTCAATATGCACATATACATCCGAATGCTGACAGTGAATTTGCTGCAGAATTAGGGGATTTTACAAGGAATCAAAATGTAGAGTGGCGCGATTTAACTTCAAGACAAAATGGTTCCGTTGGTGGAGAAATTACTAAACGATTGATACAATCCGCTGAACGTAGCCTGTCTGAATTTGGTACATTATAAATTGTAATTATTGATATGGATTTTAAACAAATAGTAGGTATAAACTGGAGCTATTTACATGTGGATCATAATGGTTCGCATGTAAACTCACTTCATTTTCGAATTTTGTTATTTGGATGACATGAATTGACACCTTGTTTTAAATAGGATATCATGGCATTTGAGGCTTGTACGCAACCTTTTCCTACCGGAAAAGGTTCATTTTTTGTTAATCAGGTGTAAAAGATATCTTCCGTCATTTGTTGAGTTGAAGGTAACTGAATAATGCCATGCCATGTTAGGATTTATTAAAAATCCTCATGTATTTTAATTGTGGGAGGTTGAAATTCATGTCTGTAAAAGGTCGTCATTTGTTCACGTCCGAGTCTGTAACAGAAGGCCATCCGGATAAAATTTGTGATCAGATATCCGATGCTGTATTGGACGCCTTTTTGGCTAATGACCCTAATGCACGGGTAGCATGTGAAGTATCGGTAGCTACCGGTCTCGTTCTCGTCATTGGTGAAATCAGCTCCAAATCGGAATACGTGGATATTCCATCCATTGTTCGTAATACGATTAAGGAAATTGGTTATACACGTGCAAAATACGGTTTTGACTATAATACTTGCGCTGTATTGACTTCTTTGAATGAACAGTCGCCAGACATTGCTCAAGGGGTTAACGCTGCCCTGGAAAGCCGTGATCCTGCTGAAGTAGATAAGGAAACAGAAAACATTGGGGCTGGTGACCAAGGATTAATGTTCGGTTTTGCTACGAACGAAACACCTGAGCTAATGCCTCTTCCTATCGCTATGTCTCACCGTATTGCACGACGCTTGTCTGAAGTGCGTAAGGATGGAACGCTGAATTACCTTCGTCCAGATGGTAAAACTCAAGTAACGGTAGAATATGAAAATGGAAAACCTGTTCGTATTGATGCTATTGTGGTTTCTACGCAGCATGCAGAAGATACAACTTTGGAACAGATTCAAGCAGACATCAAGGAAAAGGTTATTTTGCCAGTTGTTCCTGCAGAATTGCTGGATGAGCAAACCAAGTACTACATTAATCCAACAGGGCGTTTCGTTATCGGTGGTCCTCAAGGAGATGCAGGTCTGACAGGCCGTAAAATTATTGTGGATACGTACGGTGGTTATGCACGTCATGGCGGGGGAGCATTTTCGGGTAAAGATCCAACAAAAGTAGACCGTTCTGCTGCTTATGCTGCTCGTTATGTAGCGAAAAACCTCGTGGCAGCTGGATTGGCTGACAAGGTGGAAATTCAGCTTGCTTATGCCATCGGTGTAGCTACGCCTGTTTCGATTAACGTCGATACATACGGCACAGGAAAAGTTAGTGATGAAAAACTCGTTGAACTGATCCGAAATAACTTCGATCTTCGCCCAGCAGGTATCATTCGCATGTTGGATCTGCGACGTCCAATTTACAAGCAAACAGCTGCTTATGGCCACTTTGGACGTACAGATCTGGATGTACCATGGGAGAGTGTAGATAAAGCGGAAATTCTGAGAGAGCAAGCGGGGTTATAATCCTCGTAAGTTATCAGAATAACGCATTAACCTAAAAAGACTGTTCATGCTATGCATGAGACAGTCTTTTTTTGATATGCTCTGCTATTAATTATGAACTTGCCATAGTGTACTTAATTTCACACCACTATTCGGATATCGGTGCGAGACCCAATAAATTTCTGAGTAAATGACACACCTTTTGTACTTCCTTATATTGCTCCAAATACGCAAAAAGAGCTTTTAAGAGACCTTTTTGAGGGTTCGATTTCAGAGCCTCTTCCTTTAATTGAGCGTAAATTTGCTGACACTCCTGTTTCTCCTCTGTGCTCCACGAAGAAAGCAGTATACTGTCTTCCAGGGAGTGGAGCAGGCCGTTAATTTGACGACCTTGGTCAAAGGGATTACTTAGTGCGCTCTCGGGTAACCAGCCCTTTTTGTTCCAGAACAAATGTGGAGCGGAATCAGCACTGCTCAGGCTGGTTGCCAAGGAACTGGATAAGAAGATGATAAACTGTGTTAGATGCTCAATCGTTTCATCATTCATCCGATCGGCAAAGAAGCGAATATATTCGAACACAATGCTTTTCAGTACAAAGGTTATATCCCATGCATGATCTTCAATGCCTGGTCCAAAAATATCAATTAGGCAGTCGTGAACCCATTTGTACAATTTGTATTCATGCTGTTCAAACGCACCATTGAGTTGTTCATTCTGAAAAATAAGCATGGAAGGCTCAGGAAGATCCATCATGAGATACACTTTGTTTTCAACGAGATTTTTCAAATAAAGTACAATAAAACCGTGCAGTTTATCGTGCTTAGAAAGATCAGGTTTACTGTAGAGAGCCCGGATGTCTTGTTCAATGTTATTCTCCAGAATGATACACATTTCCAAAGGCAGTTCTTCTTTCCCTTGAAAGTATTTATAGAAGGATGCCTTTGCCATCCCACTTTCTTTGGCGATTTCCTCAACAGATGTTGAATAATAGCCTTTTCTGGAGAACAGCCGAATGGCCGCCTGTAAAATATCATTTTTTTTACTTTCCATACATACTTCCCTCCAGGAACCAACTCGACAGCATGCGGATTTACCACTTCATACATTACAAAGGTTGGTGACGTGTAATAACTGTGTGCTGCTGTTTTTTGAGTTGTCGGTGCATCTTGTACTTGGCCATGATCATATACATGGACGGCACCACAAACAAAGTTAACAAGGTCGAAAATAACAAACCGAAAATAACGGTGAACGCTAGTGGCTTAAAGAGCAGGCTTCCCAATAGTGCTAAGGGAATCATGCCTACAATGGCAGCCAGGGAAGTCAATAAAATCGGTCTGAAACGAGCAGCGGCCGCTTGTATTACGGCTTCCTTTAATTCCATTCCTTCATGTCTTGCATCCTCGATAAATTCAATTAAGACAATCCCATTCCGCACAACAATACCCGCAAGTGCAATAATTCCCATGATGCTCATAAAACCGATGGGCATACCAGTCAGAAAAATACCAATTATCCCGCCGGCTGCTGCTAGGTACACGGTTGTCATAATAATAATAGGAATGGAGAGTGAATAAAACTGCATCGTGATCAAGAGTAGAATGAGTAAGACTACAACGATCGCCAGCTTCCCTAAATCCGCGAATACGGTAGACTGATCGGATGTTTCACCGCCTACCTCCCATTTATAGCCTTCAGGGAACTTCATTTGTGCCAGTTTGCCTTCCACATCTACCATGGCTTCGCTTGCAGTTCGTCCGTTCAAGTCGGCTTCGACTGTAATCGTCCGCTCCATATTGTAATGCTTGATTTGCTGAATAGCAAATGACGGCTTAATCTGTACTAGCTGGTTTAATGGAATTTGCTTTCCGGCTGCATTCACTACACTTAGTTGTTGGAAAAGCTTACTTGGCTCCTCGTTACTGTGATTCAAATACATTTTGATATCTACCAGACTGCTTCCAGTATCGAATTGACTGACTTGAGCTCCTTCTTTTAACAGAAGAAGGGTACGAGTCAAATCTGTGTAGCTTACTAAATATTGATCCATGGCTTGTTTGTTGACCTCAAGCACGAGGCATATCGTTCAATTCCTATGTCATCTACGATGCCCGTTGTGCCCTCTACTGTCGCGATCTGCTCCTTTGCTTTTTGGGCAAGGGTTTGCAGTTCATTCAAATCCTGACCTGAGATACGAATAGAAACGGGTTTACCTACTGGAATCCCAAGACGGGGAACATACATGGTAACCGTGACGCCAGGGTAGGATTTCTTAACATGTTGTTCCCAGGCATCAACTGTCGAATTGAGATCGAATACGTTCTCTTTTCCGACGACAGCAATCTGACCTACGGTTTCGTTATAAGTAATATTTCCACCCATGCTATTAATGTCACTAAACAGTTGGGGAGCAGTCCCTCCTGCACTGTAAACGACCTTGGAAGTTTCAGGTTGCTTCTTGATCCAGCCTGCAAGATCTTTAACGACCTGATCGGTTTCCGCAATGGAAGTGCCTACAGGCATTTTTACATTTAGTGCAACATGAGGGTCTTCCGATTCAGGGAAAAGCTCAACGGATGTAAAGGGAACTAATCCATAAGCAGCTGTTCCAAGCATGAGTCCAACCATAGCCGTCAGCAAGGGACGCTGAATGACTTTAGGCATCAGCTTTTGTGAATAAAGCTTGTTTAAAGAGTGAATCTGCTGACCGAGCAAGCCTACTGGTTTTGATTTCCCCTGGGGATGACGAGTCTGTCTGCGCTTTTCATACCATTCTCGAAAAATAGGGATGATCGTGAGGGACATGATCATAGAGGCTAACATGGTCAGAGAAACAATGGCGGGAATGGGTCTAATAAAGGCACCTACATTTCCGGGAAGAAACAACAGTGGAGCGAAAGCTGAGATGGTGGCCAATGTTGCAACCAAAATAGACAGCATGACCTCTTTGGTACCTTTTATAGCTGCAACGGAGGGTGATTCTCCTAATTCCGTAAGTCTGCGCTCAATATTATCGTTTACCACTACAGCATCATCCACGAGTATGCCGAGTACAATGATCAGACCGACAACGGAAATCTGATTTAAAGTAATGCCGAACATAGGTAGAAAGATAATGGCAATCGAAACCGAAATAGGGATTGCCAGCGCGACAAAAGCAGAGGTGAGCAAATTCAAGCCCAACATACAAACGAGAATAACAGCCGCAATTGCCAGAATCGTTTCACGCTTTAAGTCGTCAAAGATATGGTTTACCTGATCCTTTTGTGCAAAGAGAGTCTGTAAGTGAACACCTACGGGGAGTGTTTTCTCCAGCTCTTTGAGCTTGGTATTGACCTTTTCGCTCATAGAGGGGATGTCTGTGCCTGTTTCCGCTCCAATACTTAGCGTAATGGCCGGTTTACCCTCTACATAAGCGAAATATTCTGCCTCAGGATGTGCCAGCTCAGTTGTTCCAATATCTCTTAAATAAACAGGATTACCTTCCTTTGTACGTGTCAAAATGACCTGATTTAATTCGTCAGCTTTTTCGGTCTCACGAACAATGAGTTGATAGGTACGTCCGTTGTATTCAATATTACCGGTAGGAACTCGATCGATCTGAGATTGGATCGCTTGTGCCACTTGTCCCCACGACAACTGATATTGCTGGAGCTTCTGATTGTCGATATGGACACGCACTTCTTGGTCAGGCAGACCATTGAATTTGACACTGGATACGCCGGAAATCGTATTAAGTTGATCTTTCCAGGTGGTGGTCAAATCATTTAGTTTATACAGTGGTGCAGATGAGTCGGCGGTCAGAGCATAAGAGCCGATAAACGAGCTGGTCAGCTTGTCATTTACAACAGGCACCTCAGCACCTTGAGGAAGATCGGCTTGTGCATCTTGCACCTTTTTACGCATATTATCCCAAACTGTCTGAGGATCCACTCCATTTTTGGATTCGATTAGAATAGAGGAGAATCCGTTGCCAGAAGTCGAATTAATCGTTTTAACACCTTCAACCTCCTTGATGCGTTTCTCCAGCTCTTTAGTTACGGTTTGTTCTACCTTTTGTGGCGAAGCACCGGGGTAAACGGTTGTGACCATAGCATTCTGTATGGTCACGTCTGGCATTTCCTGCTGTGGTAACTGGAAAAAACCGAAAGCTCCAACTACAATCAGCATGACAAAAAACAGCAATGTTATTTTTCGCTTTTTTACGATGTACTCAATCATGGACGTCCGCCTTCCTCCGACTGAATCGCATTTCCATCAAACAGGGATTCTGCCCCTTTAATGACAATACGTTCTCCTTCACGAAGCCCGGATACAATTTGCAATTGATTATCTACAACCTGATTGCCAAGCTCCACAGGGGTTCTAACCGCTTTTCCTTGAATATCTTTGAAAATAAAAGGCTTGCTTCCCGTATTGATGACTGCTTCAGCAGGCACAAGAATACCATTCTTGTCTGTCACCTGATGCGCAGCTTTAATGACCTGGCCGGGTAACCAGTCTCGCTGTGGATTGGCAATGATAATCTCTACGTTAACCCGCCCCGTATCGGTGCTGGTTGAAGGATAGATGTTGGACACCATACCATGACGAGTCTCATCATAGAGTGCCACCTTCACCTGTTGTCCCTTTTTCCAATCCTTAATTTCACTGTCTGGTACGGGAAGGAGTACTTTAAGACGGTCGGTGGAGCCTATGCGATAGACGGCTTGGCCCGACGCGACCAAATCACCTGTATTCACGATTTTGTCTAAGATTACGCCGTTCACGGGAGAAGTTAAACGGGTGCGTGACAATGCCAGCTCCGCCTGGTCCTTGGCGACAAGGGCCTTTTCGTAGTTGGCACGTGCTTGTTTCTGGGAAGCCTCTGCTTGTTCGCTGGCTGCAAGAGCTTTAGTTTTACCTGCAATCGCATCCTGAAAGGAAGCTTGGACAGATTGATGCTCTTCGGCTGTGGCCCCTTCCAGCAAAAGAGATAAGGAAGCTTTTGCTTGCTCCAGATTTTGAAGAGCAGCAGTTGCATTCAGGCGGGCGTTCTCGTTATCCGACGCGGTAGCTGCACCTGCCTCAAACAGCTTTTGTGTCCGCTCGCTATCCGTCCTGGCCTTGTTATAGGCGCTTTGTGCCTTATCGACAGTGATTTGTGCTTGCTGTTTTTCCTGAGCGCGCGCACCCTTGTTGGCCTTGCTGACATTTGCACGAGCACTCGTAATACCTGCATCGGCGGATTGAATGGCAGAGGCAGCTGCCTGTAGGTTAGCCTGTGCGTTATCTATACCGGCTAAAGCTTCTTGGATAGAGGCCGTTGCCTGTGCAACCTGTAGCCTGTAGTCAGCATCATCTAGACGGGCAATGATTGCCCCTTTTTGGACTAGAGTGCCAGTAGTGACCTCTGCGCCGGCGACGATACCTCCATTTTGAAAGGCCAGTGTACGTTCTTCATAAGCCTGAAGGGTGCCTGACAAGTCATAGGCGGTATGGAGTGGTGTATTTTTGACGATTGTAGTGCGCACAACGGTCGGCTGTGCGGATGAACCTGAAGCAGCATCTTTTTTTTCGGTAGAACATCCGGCAATTGCGAGGCTCATTGATAAGGTGAGCATGATGATGGCCCGTTGTTTATTCATGATTATCCTTCCTTCCGATAGGGTCATAAAATCGAGTTTAAACTAATTGGTTTAAAATGAACTCATTAGTTCATGTGTATTATAGTGCGCCTATATTGCATTCGTCAATTCACTGTTTTGGATTTTATGAATTAGTTGGCGGAATTTCGGAACTTTTGCCTTTATAATAAGTCTATTAACATAAGAGGATTTTTTTGTTTATTGGTAGAGTACATGCGCGGATTAATCCGTTTGAATACAAAGAAGATGGGAGCTATTATCCAAATGTTTTTAAGTAATAGAAAACAGAGCAAAGTGAAAGTAGATGGCAAAGGAATTGCTAAAAGATGGGCTGTTTTAACGCTGGCAGGAGTATTATGGGTCGGTCCGGTTGCCGGAACTGGGGTTCTAGTCCCGTTAAATAATTGGATATCTGCGCCAATCGCGAGTGCTGCCTCCGGTTCAACGGTAAAATTGGGTGAGGAGATCATTACTTCGGGCGCAACATTATTGAAATATCGTTTTAAAGGGTCCAAGGGAACAGCGCTGGCTGATATCGTTCGAGTAGACCTGCAAAATCCGTACGTAAAGCTGGATGTCATGACTGGGAAGAACGGACAGTTTACGACCCGTCAGAGTACAGGCGGTATGGCAAAAGAGACCGGTGCGGTTGCTGGTGTGAACGGGGATTATTTTAATACCTCTAGCGAGGGAGCACCGATCGGTGGACAGGTGTCCAAAGGGGTGTTGATGTCTACTCCCTCTGATTTAACAGGGATGTATGCCTTTGCTGTAACGAAGGATGGCTCACCGATGGTTGAGCAATTTACTTTTGAAGGTACAGTAAAAGCTGGTGATGGGTCTTCCTTCTCTTTGGCAGGGATGAATAAGGCTTCATACTCGCCTGAGACGAGTGGGAGCAGCTATAGTCACTCCAATGCTATGTATATTTATACATCTGCTTGGAAAGCAATTGAGCGACCTAAAAACAGTTCGACAACGCCTACTGAAATATTGGTACAAAATGGCGTGGTTACGCAAGTCTCCGAAAATGCTACATTGAATATGACTGTTCCGCAGGATGGCTATATTTTGCGTACACACGGTAAAGCAGCGGATTATGCCAAAGCGCATCTGACTGTGGGACAGACTGTAGAAACGAACTATCACCTTCGCGTCAAATCGACAGGGAGTGAAGTAGATCCTTCCAACCTACAAATGATGATCGGTGGACATACCATATTAGTAAATGACGGACAGAAGACTTCGTTCTCCCGAAGTACGACAAGTATAGGCGGGACGCGTGCGCGTACGGCTTTGGGATATTCCCGTGACAAGCGATATGCCTATGTCATCGCCGTTGAGAAGAATGGGAACAGCGTTGGTGTATCCTTGAGCGAGCTGCAAACACTGATGAAAGATATTGGTGTCTGGAAGGGGATGAACCTCGATGGTGGCGGCTCTACCACCATGGTAACTCGTGATTTGGGAGATACGACAGCGGGGCTTACATTCAATACAGAATATGGTACAGAGCAACGTAGCATCGTAAATGGAGTGGGAGTATATACCACTGCTCCTAAAGGAACGCTCAAAGGCTTTACCATCAAGGGCAATAAAACGCTGCTGATTGGTCAGAGCGGAAGCTACTCCTTCAAAGGCTACGACAACTACTACAATCCATTTGATACCTCGAAAGTACAAGTGACGTGGAAGTCCAGTAACCCGGCTGTTGTGTCCGTGAGCGGCGGTGTTGTGAAGGGGGCCAAACCGGGAACAGCTACTTTAACCGCATCCAGTGGCTCAGCCAGTGCGACAACCAAGGTCACCGTGCTTGGAGCAGATGAAATTTCATCGCTTACTGCAGGAAGTGGGACAGGCTCGCTTACTGCAGGAGCTAAAATCGCAGTACCGATAACGGCCAAGACGAAAGATGGACAGAGTGTCAGCATTACATCAGATGCGCTCAAATGGGAGTTCGTCGGCTTTAAGGGAAACGTTAAGGACAATCAGCTTACGGTAAATACAGTGGATGCGGGTGTGAAAACAGGCTATGCCATTGGTCGCTACGATGGTTTCAGTGCGGTTGTCTTCCTGTCCGCTGGCGGGGCAAGTACAAATAACTGGGAAAACTTCGAAAATGTTTCGTATCCGGTTGATTTCACTTCAAATGTGGAAGGTGTTACCGGTACAGCGGCTGTTGTACAAGGGGATGGAGACCATGCCAATTCCAAAGTGCTGGAGCTAAGCTACGACATGACGAACGGCAGTGGTAAAATGTATGCTTACGCTCAATTGAACGGCACATCCGGGAAGACGCTGGAGCAGGCAGCTACATCCATCTCGATTGATGTCAAAGGGGATAAGAGTCTGAACTGGCTGCGTGCGGAACTGGAGGATGCTCAAGGCAAAACGGCATATATTGATCTTGCCAAAGTGATCGACTGGAACGGCTGGAAAACGATTAACGCAGATATGAGCGGTTTGAATATTTCTTATCCGGCGAAGCTGAAACGTCTCTATGTGGTCAATGTAGCCGAGGGTCAGGATGAGCGCGCTAAGACAGGTAAGGTTGCTTTTGATAATATCTCTTTTAATACACCGGGGACGGTCGGCACAGAAGGACTTAAAAAGGGAACAGCTCAGATGACGATCGGTCAAAAATCAATGACGGTAAATGGAACGCCAACAACGATTGATGCAGCTCCGATGACTCGCAATGGTTCGACGTATGTTCCAATCAAGTATGTGCTGGACGCATTTGGCGGGCAAGCCAAATGGAATGCGGGCGATCAGCGGATCACCATTATGCGCGGTGGTGTGCTGATGGATTTAACTGTAGGAAAAAAAGAAGTGATTCTAAACGGAAAGCGTCAGAGCACTGAAGTTGCACCTATTGTACTAGGAGGAAGGACTTTAGTCCCGTTAAGACTTGTGTCTGAACAGTTAGGAATGACTGTAAAATGGGAACAAGAAACGAAGACCATCACCCTCCAGTCATGATATGGTATGATATATACTTGAAATGCTAGGATTGGAGTAGAACATTTGTGGACTTTCAAGCCGATATCATAGACCGAGTCATTAAAAATGCCATCCAGGTGATGGAGAACAGCAAATATCAGATGTTCGAAATATTGGACACGGCCCGAACCGAGCTGGTCACGTTAAATCAAGAGCTTCAGAGCGTATTGAAGGAAACGGCAGAAACGATCGAAAAAGTGGACCAGCTGGAAATGAACTATCGGCGGTCCCGAATTCGGTTGACTGAGGTCAGTCGTGATTTCGTCCGTTACTCGGAAGAGGATATCAAGCAGGCATATGAGAAGGCGACACAGCTTCAACTCGATGTGATGATTTTTCGCGAGAAGGAAATGTATCTCAAAGCCAGAAGAGATGATCTTCAAAAGCGGGCCAAAAGTGTCGAGGCTTCTGTCGAGCGGGCCGAAACTATCGGTTCGCAGATGGGGGTCGTGCTGGAATATTTATCGGGTGAATTGGGACAAGTGACGCGGATCATTGAATCGGCCAAGAATCGGCAGTTTATTGGTCTGAAAATTATTTTGGCTCAGGAAGAGGAGCGTAAGCGCATATCCCGTGAAATTCACGATGGACCTGCGCAACTCCTTGCGCATCTAGTGCTTAGGACGGAAATTGTGGAAAGAATGATCGCCAAGCAGGAATTTAAGATGGTTCAGGACGAAATAGTAGACTTGAAGAAACAAGTTCGCTCCAGTCTTGAAGAAATGCGAAAGGTCATTTTTAACTTGCGTCCCATGGCCCTGGATGACCTGGGGCTTATTCCGACGCTCCGGAAATATGTGCAGGATTTTGAAGAAAAAACGAAGATTAGAGCGCTTTTTGAAACAAGGGGCAAGGAACACCGTCTCTCTTCCGCGATGGAAGCAGCCATTTACCGTCTGATCCAGGAAGCTTTGACTAACGCTGCCAAGCATGCTTACCCTACCTATGTGCTTGTGGAGATTACCTACCAGGCACAGCTTGTAAAAATTGTTGTGCAGGATAATGGTCTGGGCTTTAAGCCAGAGCTTTTTCAGCAAAAAAGCAAAGACCATGGGCATTTTGGTCTGATTGGTATGCGGGAAAGGGTTGAACTGCTCGAGGGGAGAATGGAGATCGAATCAGCTGAGAATCAAGGCACCAAGATAGTGATTCATATCCCAACCAACGTGGAAAAGGGAAAGGAGTAACAACATGGAAAATCAGGAAATGAGTAATGCACCCATTAAAGTTCTGTTAGCGGACGACCATCAGTTGTTCCGTGAAGGACTTAAACGTATTTTGAATATGGAGGACGACATTGAGGTCATCGGAGAATGTGGCGATGGCATTCAAGTGTTGGAATTCTGCAACGTAGAGAAACCGGATATTGTTCTGATGGACATTAATATGCCAATTGAAAATGGTGTAGAAGCAACTGAAAAACTACGTGAGATGTTCCCGGATGTCAAAGTGATCATTTTATCCATTCATGATGATGAAAGCTATGTATTCGAGACGTTGCGCAAGGGAGCCAATGGATATCTGTTAAAAGATATGGAAGCCGAGTCCCTCATTAATGCTATTCGTTCAGTACATGAAGGATATGCATTTATTCATCCGAAGGTAACGGGCAAGCTTATTCAGCAGCTTCGTCGGATGACTTACCTGAATGAAACAGGGGCTATGGCGGAAGGCCATACTAAGGAAGCAGGCGTGAAGTTTGTCGCAGGTGAAAATAATCCGCTGACTCGTCGTGAAGCAGAAGTGTTACGTCTGATGGCCGAAGGCAAGAGCAATAAGATGATTGGTGAATATTTATTCATTAGCGAGAAAACGGTCAAAAACCATGTCAGCAGTATTCTGCAAAAAATGGAAGTGGATGACCGTACACAAGCAGTTATTAACTCCATCAAATATGGATGGGTTACGCTGTAAAGTGTAGTCTTTTCATGTATTAGACGATGCAGCTGCCTAGATATGAATGCTGTACCGCCTCTCTTTTAGAGCGAGATATCCGCTCGTATGGAAGTCCAGTACATAACCGTGACACCTCTTCCTGTTATACGGCATATATTGTCGCTATAGGAGGAGGTGGAACCCTCGTGACGGCTCACTTGGTTTGGATATTGCTTATATACGGTGTGGGAGCTGCAGTCGTGCATCTCATGTATATACGACAGGCGGTTCAGGCTTATCACAATGGCGAAGATGCACACACGACATCGCTGAATCGTCGTGCGACTCGCTACATTGTGATTACATCCAATGATGGAGATCGTGTGGAATGGGTGATGCGTTCATTGAGTATCCTTGCCTGGCTACACCGGAGGCCGCTACATGTAACGGTACTGGATGATGAATCTATAGACGATACGCTACCGATTCTGACCCGGCTGGTGCGCTATAGTCATATGGATGTTTCAGTCATCTCATGTCGTTTTTCACCGGGGAACCCGGTTTTGCCGAAGTCAGGCGGTGAAAAACAGGTTGTTATTGATCTTAGAACAGCAAACCCGTTGGCGGGCGTCCCACTTGTTCCTTAGTGACAGGGATCTGTGGACATCGTGGTTAAAATCAGATATAAATATTTATAGACAGTTGCATATGCAAGACAATAGGGATTTCGTTGAAATCTGTTTGATGTGAAGCACACTTCAGGCTAATAGCCATGGAAGTGTGCTTTTTTGCTGTTCTCTAGGGTGATAAGAACTAGGAACAATGATGAATGAGAGGAGAGAACAAAGATGAAAATTGCAGTATATGCAGTCAGATATAAAGGGAATTGGAATCTTCGATTATCTGTGGATATTCGAGTAGATATGACATGGTGGTGGTGTCAAGATAAGCACCAGGAGAATGCTGTCGAAAGGTGGGTGTTATTAGAAGACGAGCTTCCCTTGTCTTGGGGAGTAAGCCTGTGTGGAGGATTTAGGGAGTTAGCAGAGATGGAGCGGTGGGGGGATCGACAATGGTGGGCCTATACTCTTGCACAGCTAAAGAATGAGTTGGTTCTTGAATCTTCTAATGGAGAACGGATCTTATCTGGAGGAGTAGACAATATATACATTTGGGACCGGCACCAAGGATGGGTTTCACGCACTCAACATGGGAATGAGGGACAAGAAACAATAGGAACTGTACGTTCTATTCAAAACCGGAAGCTCGCCACGGGAGTAAATGGATTGGATATGGAATGTTTAACACGACAAGCGAACGAGCTGACTCATTTGTTGGCAGGACGCCAGTTGCTTGTTCCTGAAGCTGAAGCATTGCTAGCAGAGGCAGCCCCGGATTTGGAGCATACTTGGCGTTCAGCTGCGCAACTTGCATATCTGCAAGGCCGACTCAGCTTTGCTGCTGGTCTCGCTCCAGCACCACGTGCGCGCTGGTCTGCCGCGCGTAGACAGGAACTCCGCTGCAACCGTTGTGGCAGCGGAAAGGTGCACCGCACAAGCTGCGCATCGTGCGGTCGTAAGGCGTGCGCCTACTGCGAGACATGTCTCACGCTTGGGCGTAGCCGTGAGTGCTCGCTGCTGCTGCGCGGTACAGCGAAACCTACCATACCGCGCACGGCAGAGGCAACCCCGGCGACGAATCTCGACCGCTGGGGGCTGAGCCCTGCGCAACGTGCCGCCGCCGAAGCAGCGCTGTGCTTTTTGGCCGCACCACCCGGAGGGGTGCGAAAATGCTCTCGCCCGGTAGGCCAATGGCAACGAGCGCGCGAATTATTCCGGCGTAGCATGCGTGCGCGCCAGGAATTAGGTGCTGCCGCTGCGCATGGCAGCACTCTTGCCCTCAACGAGCAGTCATCGCCCAAATCTGGCGAGCGTGCTTGGGAGATTGCTGGCCGGCAAGTACCCGATTCTGCGGCCGAACGATTTTTGCTCTGGGCCGTGACTGGCGCGGGCAAGACGGAAATGATGTTTCCGCTTTTACAGCATGTGTTGGAGCGCGGAGGGACAGCGCTCGTAGCAACACCGCGCCGTGATGTGGTATTGGAATTGGCACCTCGCTTGGCAGTTGCGTTTCCCCAGGTTAGCATGGTGACGCTTTATGGAGGGAGTGCAGAACGGTGGCAAAGGGGACAACTGACACTGGCAACAACACATCAGCTGTTGCGTTATCGCCAGGCTTTTGATTTGGTTGTAATTGACGAGATTGATGCATTTCCTTATCACAATGATCCAATGCTTGCCTTTGCTGCCCAAGCAGTATGTAAGCGGGAAGGAAAGTTTATTTATTTGTCTGCTACGCCACCGCGCCCCTTGCAGAAAGAGGCTGCACGTGGTCAACTGCCACATGCCAAGGTTCCCGTTCGTTTTCATCGTCATCCCCTACCTGTCCCAATTCGTTTGGGGACTCCTCCAGTGCATCAGTGGCTGCAAAAAGGTCAGCTTCCTGCTTCATTTGTTCAGCGGCTAAACGTATCCATTCAACGAGGGGCGCAGGTCTTTCTATTTGTGACACGAATCTCACATATTCAAGGCCTTGTGGAACTGTTGATTAGACAATTTCCTGATATACCTATCGCCGGCACCTCATCGCAGGATGAAGAACGAACCACTAAAGTGCGTTTATTTCGGGCTACTGAAATACGTGTGCTGGTTACAACCACTATTTTGGAGCGGGGAGTGACTGTTCCGCGGAGTGATGTGTATGTACTAGACGCGGACAGCAGTCTTTTTGATGAAGCATCCCTTGTCCAAATGGCTGGCCGCGCGGGAAGATCTAAGGATGACCCATGTGGTAGTGTTATTTTTATATCTCCTCAATGGACTAGTGGTCAAAAGAGAGCGATTAAACAGATTAAACGTATGAATGCACTGGCTCGGAAAAAAGGATATCTGAAATTGGTGAAGCACTAAATGCATTAAATAAAAAAAAGTTTTTTTGGAAATGTGAAACCTGAAACAATGTCGGTACGTAAACTACCAAGAAAGGTGCATTTTGGTATGGGGATGATTCCAAGAACCCGTTTGTTTTTGAATTGGTTATTCCATCGTCAGTCGCAAACATGTGTTGCTTGCGGTACTCTCACAGGTCATTTTTCCGAATTTACTGGGCTTTGTACTCATTGTTCGACCCAAATTCCTTGGGTTTACAACATTCGTTGTGCACATTGTGGACGTCCGACGTCTTGTCCAGATTGCGTCAGGCCCGACCGATTAGTACGTTATTATGTATGTAATCGGAGTGCAACCAGTTATACGCCGATGATGAAAGAATGGATAGGACAGTTTAAATACCGCGGCAATGAAAAGTTTGGCCCCCTGCTGGGCGAAATCATGAACCGTGCCTATCAGGCGATGAGACATGAGTTTGCAGGTCATAAATGTAATCGTTTCAAGCAATCTTTGTGGGATGTAGATATAGTGACCTGTGTCCCGGTAAGTGAAAAGAGGCTGACAGAGCGTGGCTTTAATCAGGCTGAAATTTTGGCAGAAGAGATTGCAAAGCGAAATAAGCTCCCCTTTCTACCTTTACTTGTTCGCCCGCAAGATACAGGCAAGCAAAGCTTTAAATCAAAAAATGAACGCATGAATACAATGAATAATGCATTTTCTGTTCACCCCAATATGATGAATTCGATGAAATCCTTTAGTTTAAAAGCTGAATCTCGACGTGCTACGGAGGAGTGCACGCACTCCGTTACAATTTTGCTTGTAGATGATATTTATACAACGGGGAGTACATTGCAGGCGTGTGCACGTGTTTTGAGAGAAAAGGCATTAGAACGAGGAGTACATTTGGCTATCTTTTGCCTGACTCTAGCAAGATCATGAGTCTAAATTTCTATTATATTCCATAATTTTATGCTTGAAACTATGAAAAAAAGGTTATAATTCTTTTGAAAGAAGGATTAAATGATAGAGTATAAGCCTTTTAATCCGTACAATCAGCAGAATTTGACAACAAGCTAGAGAGAGGTATATAATAAAAATATAGAGACGAACAAAAAAGTTAGGAAGTGAGGGATGAAATCAGAATATTTCAATTTAGAGGTTGATTTTTTTGGAAAAGAGGAGTACAATTTCTATCTGTTGATAGCTAACATGATTGGTAATAAGTGATCAGCTAACGACAAAAGAGCGGACATTGGGAGTGTCTCGCTCAGTAGTAAAGCAGTTAATTAAAATTTAAAGCTAAAAAGAGGAGAGAACAAAATCATGAAAAACGTAATGAAAAAAGTAGCAGTTTCTAGCATGTTGGCAGTTAGCTTAGGTGCAGTATCTTTGTTGAGTCCACTTGCTACAGGTCAAGTATTGGCGAGATCCAACTCAGACCAAAATAAAGATCAATTTGAAGAACAACTGATCATTCAACAGCAAGAAGCAGCACAAAAAGCATTCGAAGCAAAAGTTTACGGAACTGAAGCTACTGAAAATACAACTACAGCACCGACTCAAACAACAAGTGAGAACAACAACCAAACAACAACTACAAAACCAGCAACAACTACAACTGAAACACCAGCAACAACTGTAAAAACAATTACTGTTAATGTTCAAGACGGCGACACACTGGCTTCTATTGCTGAAAAATACGGTGTAACTGTTGAAGAACTGGTTAAAATCAACAATCTGGTAAAAGTTGGTCAAGAACTGCAAGTACCACAAACAAACACAAGTAAATAATAAACATTATAAACTGTTGTATAAAATGTATTTATTAAACCAAGCTTTTGACTATAGTATACGGGAAGGCCTCTATTAAAACAATGCTTTTTTGAATAATTATTTGTAAAATCATTTGTTTTTTTGGGCTGCAAATTTCCAATGGTACATCTAGCTTAATTTCAGATAGCTTATAAGTTGAAATGATGTTAGGTGTATGAGATTTATGAATACCCACACTCCATGTGCGGAGCATTCGTATGGACGCCGATCCCCCGGATTTATAGCATTTTCTTGATTGTGTTCGGGGCACAGGTGAACATGAATTCTTCTGAGGATTGTTTCGCCCGGTTTTTCCCTCATTTTATTTCTACATTTTAACCATATTCATATATAGCTGTTTAATGATAATGAAGCGCTATTCCCGAGAATAACTGGAATGGCGCTTATTTTATTTTTTCCTCTAAAGTACGGAGTAATGTTTGACGATAAATACTCATATGTAATAGGCTGGATTATAAGGACTTATTTGCCTCTGCATTTTATGTTGTTGCATATTAATGTACATAGAAATGGGAGGATTTTTGTCCGTTGAATCTTCCCCTATTATAACTTTTACTATGATAACGTACGAAATGTGGAGTTGTGTTAAATCTAAAAAACTTTTTTTTGAAATATTTGATAGACGGGGCTCTTCGCTATAAGGTAATGTAAGGATAAAAGCAATTAAAAGACCGGAAATTGGAAAGGGGCGCTACAGAGGATGAACTTGGATAACTGTCCTCGCTGTGGGAAACTGTTTATTATGAATGTTAGGGGAATCTGTCAAAACTGTATTAAAGAAATTGAGGTTGAATACGAGCATTGTGTCAAACATATACGTGAAAATAAAGGTATTCATATGCACGAGCTTTCGGAAGCTACAGGTGTCTCTGTTAAACAAATTACGACATTTATACGTGAGGGACGTATTTCCATTGCTAATGCGCCCAATATGACGTATCCTTGCGAGGTATGCGGGATACCGATTCGTGATGGGCATATGTGCGATTCTTGTCGAACACGTCTGACTAAAGACCTGAATCAGGCCATACGCGAAAGTAGTAATCAGGATCAAAGTAATAATATGGGCTCAGGTACCTACAGCGCGATGGATAAACTTCGCGGAAACTAGTACAGGGGAATTAAATACGCATTCAGCTATTCAAAAAGTTTCAAATACCGCCGATAATCTTTATAGAGCTTATCGGTTTTTTTATTTTAGCAACCATGCCCAAAATAAAGAAGTAAGGCATAATACGAACCATGTTCGACGCTATGTCGTCTGATACATTCTGACCATATCAAATAACTAAGGAAGGTGGAAGTTATGAAAATTAACGAGACCAACCGCATCGGAGCTATTAATCCATATCAGCGAAATATTGAAACAGGACGCCAGGAGGAGCTTAAGAAGTCCCGCCGTAAGGACGAGGTTTCCATTTCTCCAGAAGCAATGGAAATGCTGAACCGCAGCAGTGATGCAGACCGCGTTAAGAAAATTCAGGAGCTTAAGCAGCAAGTAGCTTCTGGAACCTATCGTGTGGATGCCGATAAAATTGCAGAGAAGCTATTACCTTTCTTTAAGCAGTCTTCCGAAAGTTAGGTGAAGGAATATGCCTTTAGAGCGTTTGATGGATGTGCTGGAGCAGCTTAGAGAGGCGCACGAGCAGTTGATTGCATTAGGAACTCAGAAAAAAGAAGCACTGATATCAAATAAGGTTGAGCAACTCATACAAGTCATGAATCAGGAATCGAAGATGTCCAGACACATTGAACAGCTGGATGAACAACGCCTGCAGGCAGCGTATGAATTTTTGCAGGAACGTGGTATTAAATCCAAGTTGAATCTTAATATTACGGAGTTGTCTCGTCTTGTGTTCGATATAGAAGATAAGCAGCGCCTCCTTCAAATTCAAAAAAATCTTGCAGATACGCTTGGAGAATTGAAAAAATTAAATGAGTTGAATCAACAGCTCATAAAACAGGCGCTTTCCTATATTGATTTTTCCATTGAGAGTATGTCATATTATGCGGAATCTGAAGCGGTTTATCAGCGTCCAGCTGACAAAAGCACATCAGCTGTACGGGCGGGACTATTTGATACACGCGCCTAATTGAAGGAGGAAAATATGGTCTCAACATTTCATGGTATAGAAACAGCAAAAAGAAGCTTGAATACACAAACGGCGGCATTAAATACAACTGGACACAATATCTCAAATGCCAACACAGCGGGTTACTCCAGACAAGTGGTTAGTATGAAGGCCTCGGAATCCATGGAAGCCTATGGTTTAAACCGTTCCGTTGTACGAGGTCAAATGGGTACAGGGGTTGAATTTACTGCTATTGAACGTGTTCGTCAGACGTTTCTGGACGATCAGTATCGTAGTGAAAGTTCCTCTCAAGGTGGATGGGACATTCGTTATGACACGTTGAACAAGCTCGAGACCATTATGAATGAGCCCTCAGATACAGGTATCCGTAAGGTCATGGATAACTTTTGGGATGCATGGTCCGATCTGAGCCAAGATCCTCAGGATGTCACAAATCGCAAAATTGTAAAAGAGACTACACTTGCTCTGACAGATGCAATGAACCAGGCCAGCAAGCAACTAGATGCACTCAGTTCTGATTTGACTAATAACGTTACATTAAAAACATCCGAGATGAATTCGTTACTGCAGTCTGTAGCGGACTTGAATGGTAATATTTATAAATTAGAACAGCTTGGGGATAATCCAAATGACTTGCGTGATCAGCGGGATTATGCAGTTGATAAGCTGTCCAAGCTTGCGAATGTGCAGGTGACTCAACTGGATAACGGTTATCAGGTAACTGTGGCAGGACAGATAGCTGTAGCGGGTACAGAGGTAACTGCTATTACGGCGGCTGGTCTTGAGGCTGCATATCAAGGTGGAGCTTTAACTGGTGGCGAAGTGTACGGTATGATTTTATCCAGAGATAAATATGTAGCAGATTACAAAACCCAGATGGACCAGTTAGCTAATACATTGGCAAATGGTAACATTGAAATTACTTTACCCGCAGGTACAGTTCTACCTGAGGGAACGGTACTAAATTCAGGTGTCAACAACGCAGCAGTGACCTACTCAAATGCGAATAACAACAGAACCTTGACCACGGATTTGAAAGTAACTGTTCAAGGAATTAATGGACTTCATCAATTAGGTTACACACTCAGTGGTACGACACCACAAAAAGGTGGGGCGTTCTTTACTTCCAAAGATGGAGCTGCTATAACAGCAGGTAACATTACGCTGAATAAGGATATTCAAGATGATCCCAATAAAATTGCCAGCTCTTTGCGTGTAGATGGAACGGGGACGGCCAATGAGAAGGTAACCGTGGGTAACAATGCTTTGGCATTGTCTATGGCGAGCCTGAAAAATGTAAAGTTTGGCTTTAATACGACTCAAGCGCAAACTACCACTGTAGATGACTTTTTCAGTGCAATTGTTGGGCAATTAGGTGTCCAAACTCAGGAAGCAGAGCGTCAATCACAAAATGCACAGCTGTTAACTGAGCAAGTGGACTTAAACCGCCAATCCGTCAGCGGAGTGTCACTGGATGAAGAAATGTCAAACATGATTAAGTTCCAACATGCTTACAGTGCGGCTTCCCGGTTCATGACAACTTTTGATCAACTATTGGAAAAGCTGATTAATGGTACAGGCCGCGTAGGTCTCTAGTATAATGAGAAGGTGGAGTAAGCCATGCCAATTCGAGTGACTTCAGGGATGACTAATATGCAACTGCTCAGTAACCTGAATCGAAACAATAATAATATGGGTAAAATGGAGAATCAGATTTCGACTGGTCGAAAGTTGAATAAGCCTTCAGATGATCCAGTAGGGGTAACTTATGCGCTACGTTACAGAGCCGAGTTAGCTTCTAATGAACAATACAAGACAAACTCAGATGCAGCTGTTAGCTGGTTAGATTTCACTGATACAACCATGCAACAAGCCAGTGATGTGATGAAGCGTCTTAAAGAGCTGACAGTTCAGGCTTCAAGTGAAACACTTCCTCAATCCGGCTTGGATTCGATTAAACTGGAAGTTGATCAGTTAAAAGAACAAATGATGAATATTGGTAATAGCCAGCTTCGTGGGAAGTATGTTTTCAATGGACAAAATTATGATCAGATGCCGTATCAGCTATCTGCTACGGTAACAAGTTATGATCAGATTAATCCGGATCAAGGCGCGGTCAGCTATGCAGTTGGAGACCAAGATGCATTTCGGGTAAATACGTCCGGTAGCGATTTTTTTGGGAAATCGACAGATCCTGATAATGTTTTTAAGGTTATGGATGCTATATCTTCTGCACTAAGTAGCGGAAATAGTACGGCAATATCGAGCCAACTTTCAGGTATTGAGTCCCGCTTTACTAAAATGCAGACAAGTTTGTCTGAAGTGGGTGCACGTACGAATCGGGTTGAACTGATACAATCCCGTTTGGAAGAGCGGAATTTGAATTTGACGACACTTCAAGCTAAAACGGAAGATGCGGATGTTGCTAGTCTGATGATTCAAGCTACATCTGCCCAAACCATTTATGAAGCCGCCCTGAAATCATCAGCTAAAATCATGCAGCCATCCCTGATGGACTTTATGAGCTGATTTTTATCTTTGACCTTTATAATTTGAAGCTATGGACGAGTGGTCCGTAGCTTTTTTGTTACTATATATAGGAGGAGTTACTTATGACCCCAGAACAGAAATTAGATGAAGAGAACCAAGAGAAAAATACTAGTCTTTATGTGTTTCCAAAAGGAATACCAGGATTTGAACAACTTCGGGAATTTCAGCTACAGGAGCATAATGAATTATTTAGTCTTTTCAGTGCAGTAGAGCAGCCTGCAACTATTTTTATCACCGTAAATCCATTTGATTTCTTTAAAGATTATGAGTTTGAGCTATCTGATGATACTCTGGATGACATAGGAATTACCAGTCAAGAACAGATAGCAGTACGATGTATCTGTACATGGAGTAGTGACCAGTCCAAAACAACGGTTAACTTGCTTGCGCCTTTAATCTTTAACATTGAACAGCGTATGGGGAAGCAAATTGTTTTGCAGAATACTGACTATAAAATTAAGCATCCATTATGGAATGGAACAGAGTCCAGCAAAGGTGGTGAGTCCTGATGCTGGTATTAACGCGTAAAAAGGGCGAGTCCATTGTAATTCAGAATGATATTGTCATTACAGTTCTTTCTGTTGAAGGAGATACTGTGAAAATTGGTATTTCTGCCCCTAAGGATATTGATATTTACCGAAAAGAAGTCTTTGATGCTATTCAGCAAAATAATCAAATTGCTGTTATGGATTCGAATGCTATTCAAAATGCAATGTTGGAAATGGATAAGAGAAAGTCCTGATTAAACAATAATAGTAGTGCGCATTCATTGATAAAGGCCGACGTGAGTAAAGTGTCGGCCTTTGTTTAGCTCATAATAAGCTGTCAGGTTTGCCTTGGATAAGTCGCCATTATGTGAAAGTGTAAACCGATATAACCGAGTACGTAAACTTCTAAGAAAATATTCAAAAAAAATCTGGAATGCTATAAACAATTCTAACTTAAGGGTCGATATATAGTTTAGAGCGGTAATTCTTCAGGGCGGCCGACCTGTGAAGACGCTTATACCACAAGGACGTGGGAATCAAACCATTTCAGGGAGGAAATTTAAAATGATTATTAATCACAACTTACCTGCAGTAAATACACACCGTAACATGCAATTGAACAACACGGCAGCAAGCAAAAACATGGAAAAATTGTCTTCAGGTCTGCGCATCAACCGTGCAGCTGACGATGCTGCTGGTCTCTCCATTTCCGAAAAAATGCGCGGTCAAATCCGTGGTTTGGAACAAGCACAACGTAACGTTCAAGATGGTATCTCTTTCGCACAAACAGCTGAAGGTGCAATGAACGAAGTTTCCTCCATGCTGACTCGTATGAAAGAACTGAGTGTTCAACAATCCAATGATACTTACAGTGCTGGCGATAAATCCAACATCAAAGCAGAACTTGGTCAATTGGGTCAACAAATTGATGCAATTCTTTCCAACACTAAATTCAATGGTATCGCTATTTCTGGCGGAACAGGTGTGAAAATTCAAGCTGATGATAGCCTGTTTACCATTACTATTAAAGGTATCAGTTCCGCTGGTTTCCGTGGCCTCAAATCTGATGTAAAACTTTCTGCTACAACAGCTGCAATTGAAGCGGTTGCTAAGCAACGTGCGAACCTTGGTGCTATGCAAAACCGTCTGGAATACACTTCCAACAACTTGGGCACAACTGTAGAAAACCTGACAGCTTCCGAGTCCCGTATTCGTGATACTGACATGGCAAAAGAAATGGTTGCTCTGTCCAAAAACAACATCTTGCTGCAAGCTTCGCAATCCATGTTGTCACAAGCAAACTCCGCTCCACAAGGCGTATTGTCGTTGCTGCGTTAATTTTAAACGACAGCCGTTACAAAAGAAGATCCTGCTTTTGCAGGATCTTTTTTTTGTTTTATTTTAGTTTTTTCGTAAATAATTGCACCTATTTACCGATATATAATGTATTGGCTTTCAAATATAGAGCGGTTTTATTGTGTGAAAAACTACTAATGGAGGTTATTCTATGGACTCGATGATCCCCCCTAGCACCGGGAACCTGTTGCCGGTTCAGTCATCAGCAGGAATAAAACGTGAAGCCCCTTCAGATATCAAAACAAATTACGCTGCTACACAAGATGCTGTCCTCAATAAAGGTGGTGCTGGTCAGAAACAACCGACACATGAAGAAGCAGTGTTGGAGTTACAGAAAGTAATTGATGCTATACAAGGTCCACAGAAGATGTTTGAGATCTCTGTGCATGAAAAGACACATGCAATCATGATAAAAGTGATGAATAAGGAAACCGGCGATCTGATTCGTGAGGTACCTCCCGAAAAAATTCTGGATATAGCAGCTAGAATGATGGAGATTGCAGGAATTATTATAGATAAAAAAGTATAGGGGGATATAAAATATGGTAACCAGAATAAGTGGTCTTGCCTCAGGCATGGACATTGATGCAGTAGTCAAAAAGCTGATGACTGCTGAGCGTGTACCACTCGATAAGATGAATCAACAAAAGCAGCTGATGGAATGGAAACGAGAAAATTATCGTGAGACTAGTACTAAAGTTGTTTCATTTCTACAAGATAAACTGACGATATTAAGCCGTACTGCTTCAATGAATCCGCAGAAAGTAACCGTAACGGGAAATAGTGACGCGTTGACTGCATCGGCTTCATCGTCTGCCAGTGGAGTATTGGATATCTCGGTAACCAATCTCGCTACTGCCGCAAGATCTGTCTCAGACAGCTCATGGTCTGAAAAGGCAAGTACTGAGCTTGCCTTTGCCGATGGGGTAGCTCGTACGGTTCAGGTTGGTGGGGCCACTATTGATGTAGATGCAAACGAAACGATTGAGTCGTTTGTCAAAAAAATTAATGATAACAGCAAGACAGGAGTAACTGCCCTATACGATCCCAAATCTGGTTTGTCATTAACTAGTAAGACTACGGGTTCCCAAGCATTCAATATTGATTCTCAAATTAGTAGTGAGTTTAAACTGTCTTCAACGAACGGTACCGATGCTTTGCTAAAAGTAAATGGACTTGAAGTCAAAAAGTCATCAAATAATTTTACCATTAATGGCATTGATATTACGCTGAAGGCAGCCGGTGGTGCTGCGACAAGGATCGAAGCTACCAAAGATACGGATAAGATCGTCGAAAATATTCAAAGCTTTGTCGATGCATATAATGATGTTCTCGCTACACTCAATGGCAAGGTTGGTGAGGAGAGATATAAAAAATACGCTCCGCTTACGACAGAACAAAGAGCCGCTATGAGTGATGATGAAGCCAAGCTCTGGACAACCAAGGCCAAGAGTGGCATGCTTAGAAATGATCCTATCCTGCAGGATACATTATCCGAGATGCGTAATGCCATGATCCAAGGTGTAGATATCGGCAGAGTTGATGAAAATGGTAAGAATAAGCCCTTAATGATGTCTGAGCTTGGGATCACTACGGGTACGTATGATACCAAAGGTAAGCTTATTTTGGATGCAGACAAATTGCGTGCAGCGGTTGAAAAAGATCCAGATGTTGTCTCGAATTTTTTTGGGAAACAGGACCCAGGCACCTTATTAACTAATAAATATACACAACAAGATGGTGTTCTTGCTAAACTTAAAAAGATTTCGAATGCCTCACTTCAAAGAATGGCCGATACAGCTGGTACTTCAAAAGTGAGTAAGGATCTAACATCCTCATTTCTTACTACGAGCACAATGGGAGAGCAATTATCGAGTCTGGATCGTCGAATTAGTGACATGACTAGCCGTCTAACAATGATTGAAACTAACTATTACAAAAAATTCACCGCGATGGAAACGGCAATCAGCAAGTATAATAGTACATCTTCGAATCTTACAGGCATGTCGTCATAAAGGAGGTTTAATAATTGATCAATACACCCTATCAGAAATACCGGCAGACTCAAGCGCAAACTGCTTCCAAGCCTAAACTGCTAATTATGTTGTACGATGGGGCTATTCGTTTCCTTCGTGCGGGAATTGAGGGGATAGAGAATAAGGATAATGAGAAGGCAAATAATAATTTGTGTAAGGCGCAAGCTATTGTACACGAGTTGATATCTGCGTTGAATTTTGAGTATCCAATATCCCATGATTTATTGCGATTGTATGAATATATGCTGCATGAACTGATCGAGGCGAATGTCCACAAAATAGCCGCTCCGGCACAAGAGGTGCTGGAACATTTGACTGACCTACGGGAAGCTTGGTTGGAAGCCATGAAAATGCCTGGTGTAGTTGGTAGTGTGTGATGGCAGATTCTAATATGCAAGCACTCCTTGAAGAACTGCAACATAGGACAGAAGCAGTATTGTCTAACCTTCTGAATTTAAGTGAAGAAGAATTCGAACAGTTTGCTGATCAAAGACAACGTATTGTAGAGCAGATGCAGCCCTATCAACTATCGTTAACGGAACATGATAAACAGAAAATTCGTAACATACTAAGCCACGATTCTGTAATTCTGCAGCGTATGCGAGCACTTAAGGATGAAGCAGGCCACTGGATGGAGAAACGTGGAGCCATTCGTATACAGCAGCATGCATACCAGCAAGCTTATTCCGTAGATAGTTTGTTTATCGATCATCGAAAATAAAAGGTACTTGATGGAACGTCAGTCCTGCCCCCCATTGATTTAGAATGGGGGGATTTTTTGTGAAAAGGTTCATTCCATTAAGAGTAAATCCGATATACTAATTAACAAATCTTAATGCGAAACGGTGGTATTACCTTGTCTCAACTACAAATAAACCATACAATTCTAGAGCAAAGGTTTCCTCATGTTGCAACCCATTTAAATAGTTTGCCGAATAATGATTTATCTATACCTCTGTTTACTGAGTCTTTTGAAAGGGATATCGCTTGGCTCAATGCTGTTGATGGATCTATTGGGAATGGAAAGATCATTTTTGTATATGGGTTTGAAAGGGGGCTTAGTATAGCTGATCTCCTCGAATTGTACCCCAACCACTGGTTGTTTGTATACGAGCCGGATGAGCAGCTGTTTAGGAAGGCTGTAACGGACTATGACCTCAGTCTTTTATTGGGACATCCCAATTTGTACTGGCTAGCCGTTGGTGATTCTCAGCTCGATATGATGTTTCATATGCTGAGCAGTTACATGATGGAAGATTTAGTGTTTATTGCACTGCGTAAGTATCTAACCGATGATATGAGTATGCTACGTGAAGTAAAGGGAAAATTTCAGGAGTACCGTCAGAACTTTATGATAGATAAACATACAGAGCATCGTTTTCGAGAAGAATGGACGAGGAATTTTCTATATCATCTATCTGATGTATTATACACCCCCTCCATTGAACGGCTTTTTCATGCTTTTGAGGGTGCAACGGTGATTGTTGTATCATCAGGCCCATCATTACAGGAGGATATCGAATGCCTGAAAAAATTACGTCCGCATGTACTGATTATTTCAGCAGGCTCCAGCATTCAGGCATTGATAAAGCATGGAATACAGCCTCACCTGGCTGTCATTATGGATGGACATCCAGTCAATAAAAAGATATTTGCTTCTTCTGCAACGAGGGAACAGCCCTTGCTGTTTACCTCCTCATCTTATTATGAGATTTCGGATCAGAATTCCACAGAAAAAATTCATAGTATTATGAAAAGCGATGCTGTATCCCAGTATTTCCTAGAACTCAGTAAAGAGGAGCTTTTTATATCGCCTACAGAAACAGTCGCAGGAACAACTATTCAAGTAGCAGCCTGTCTAGGGGCTAAACGGATTATACTTGCAGGCCAGGATTTGTCTTACCCTGATAACAAATTCTACGCAGATGGAATTGAACATTTTGCAGCCGAAACTACAAATAAGAAAGTGCAGGAAGCACTTAAAAAAAGTGCTAAATGTAAAGGGGACATATAATACTACAGACGAAAGCTTCTCCCTGATGAAGGATGGACTCGAAAACCTCATTAAGGCCCTTCCGAAAATCGAATTCGTCAATTCAAGCTGTAATGGTGCAGTGATTGAGGGTGCTCCTTTCAAGCCTATGGAAGAGATGCATAAATTGTTAGCATCAGAATCTGTTGATCCTGATGCAATAGCCGATTTGATAAATGAGAAAAATATTGCTGCTGATATGAATAAGGTGCAGGATGTCAGAGATAAGTTGTTAGCGACACGTGAGGACCTTTCCAATGTACGTTCTGAGATTGCAGCCATTCACAAGCTTATGAATAAATTACGCGAGTTTAGCCGGACTAAACCAGCAAAGGCTCAAAACATGATGGAATCCATAGAGCAAATGTGGGGATTGATTGCCAACAGGGAATGGTTCTCACCTATATTTGAGTCCATTATGCCTATCGAAATTGCGCGTTTTGATCAGGTGCTCCCTGTGATTGTGACAGAACATCAGTTGACTCGTAAGTCTGATCTAATCTATGAGCATCTAGGTAAGCTATTACAGGATATCACAATCCAAATCCCAATACTTGAAGAAATGTTTTCCGAATCTATTCGCCGTTTAGATAAGAAAATAAATAGCGATGCAGTGATCCATAAAGATATATAAATTAATTCGTTTTACACTCCGGAGGTCATTATGTTTACCAACAAGATTGTACTGGTTACGGGCGGCACAGGTTCGATTGGAAGCGAAATTGTACGTAATATTTTATCGTATAACCCTAAAGCCCTACGGATTTTTAGCAGGGATGAGAGCAAGCAATTTGATCTGCAGCAGGAGTTAAAAGAATATACGAATATCCGTTATCTAATCGGTGATATCAGGGACAAGCAAAGACTGAGTTATGCTATGGAGGATGTGGATTATATTTTTCATGCTGCTGCTCTCAAACATGTGCCTGCATGCGAATATAACCCTATGGAGGCAGTGAAAACCAATGTTATTGGTGTACAGAATTTAATTGAGACGGCTATTGAGCATAATGTAGAAAAAGTAGTAGCCATCAGCACAGATAAAGTGGTAAACCCAACGAATACGATGGGAGCTACGAAGCTGCTATCCGAACGTTTGATTTCTGCCGCCAACTTGTACAAAGGGAGCAAACGTACCATCTTCTCCTGTGTCCGCTTTGGAAATGTTATGGGGTCCAGAGGCTCTGTAATTCCTTTATTCCGGGATCAGATTGCTAAAGGGATACCCGTGACGGTCACACATGCAGAGATGACTCGGTTTATGATGTCTATTCCTCAGGCCGCTCAATTGGTCATAGATGCAGCGCATTATTCGCAAGGTGGAGAGGTATTTGTACTGAAAATGCCGATTCTTAAAATTACGGATTTGGCCCAATGCTTGATCGATTCGTATGAAGAGGCGGTTAATAAACCCTATGGTGGAGAAATCATTGAGACCGGAATCCGGCCGGGAGAAAAGCTATATGAGGAACTCATGACGCTTGAGGAATCGGAAAGAGCGTTGGAGAATGGACAAATGTATATCATTCCTTCGTTATTTCATACCGCAGAGCAAGATTATGAAGGATTTCAAAGGGCAATTCGTCAAGAATATTCTTCGATGACTGCACCACAGATTTTCCCGAAAGCCATTCGGGAGCTTATTGAACAGAACGGATTGGGCTTCACAAAAGGTATTGTATGATGAGCAATCACAAATGTCTGGCGATTATTCCTGCGCGGGGGGGATCAAAAGGTTTACCTGATAAAAACATAAGATTGTTACATGATAAACCGCTCATTCAATATAGCATTGAAGCCGCGCTGAACAGTGGTTGTGTAGACGAAGTTATAGTTTCAACGGATAGTAAAAAGATTGCTCATGTGTCAGGTCAAGCCGGAGCGGCTGTTCCGTTTATAAGGCCCGATGAACTGGCTACCGATGAGGCTAAAAGCATTGATGTATTGAAGCATGCAGTTGAATTTTATGAGCAGACGCAAAATCAATTTTTTGATGTTATTATGCTGCTGCAGCCCACATCTCCACTGCGAAATGCTATGGACATTAAAGAAGCATATAAAATATTTTTAGATCATCAGGCTGATTCACTTCAAAGTGTCACTTTGTCTGAAGTGCAACCCTATCTACTAAGGGAAATGGATAACGGTCGGCTTACGCCCTACCTGAAAGGTGAACGGGAGCATTTGAGGAGACAAGATCTCAAAGAACTATATGCTCTAAACGGAGCCATCTATATCGTAAAAAGAGATCTGTTGATGAATAGTGACACTCTGGTTGGTCCCAATAATTGTGGTTACATTATGCCTAAAGAACGATCTGTTGACATAGATGACGAGTTTGATTTAAAAATGGCAGAGTTTTTTTGGAAAGAATCCAATCACAAAGAATCCTTGCAGTAGGAGGGAGGAATATAACATGAAAAACCTCTTATCAAATCATGAAAACTACCCCATCTATATTATCGCGGAGGTAGGAGTCAATCATAACGGATCATTGGAGCTTGCATTCGAATGTATTGATCAAGCGATTTTATGCGGTGCCGATGCAGTAAAATTCCAAACCTTTAAAAGCGAAAAGCTGGTAACCAAGTACGCCCAGAAGGCTAATTATCAGACAGAAAATACCAATTCGGCTGAAAGTCAACTAGATATGTTAAAACAGCTGGAATTGAGCTTTGAGGATTTTGTCCTTTTGAAAAAGTACTGTGAGGATAAAGGGATAGATTTCCTTTCCACACCCTTTGACGAAGAAAGTGCTGAGTTTCTGGATTCAATTCAGATTGACGCATTCAAGGTTGGATCAGGCGATATGAACAATATCCCCTTTCTCCGGAAGCTTGATAGCTATGGGCGTCCAATTATTCTATCCACCGGGATGTCCAATCTGGATGAAATTAGAGAATCGTTAGAAGTAATCAAAAAAAGTGATGTTCTATTGCTGCATTGTACTTCCGACTATCCCGCACCATTGGAAGATGTGAACCTACTGGCCATGAAGACTATTTCTACAACTTTTGAAAAGGTCACAGGATATTCGGATCATACGGCGGGTATCGAGATCGCTGTCGCGGCTTCAGCACTGGGAGCGAGAATTATTGAAAAGCATTTTACATTGGATCGAAATCTTCCAGGTCCTGACCATAAGGCTTCACTGGAGCCTGCTGACTTTTCAAAGATGGTTCTTGCGATTCGAAATGTGGAGCAGGCTTTAGGGGATGGTGTTAAAAGGTGTATGCCTTCCGAGGAAAGTACCAGAGCGGTTGCAAGAAAAAGTATTGTGATGGCAACATCCAAAAAGGCAGGCCAGCAATTAACTCAAGAAGATCTGGTCATCAAGCGCCCAGGCAGTGGAATAGAGCCTAAATATTTTGGTGACTTGGTTGGTAAGCAGCTTTTAAAGGATGTACATGAAGATAGTTTGTTATCATGGGATGATGTGCAATGAAAAAAGTATTGGTGATTACCGGAACACGAGCTGACTATGGGATATATTACCCGGTTCTGCGGGCTATTGAGGAAGAACATACTCTGGAGCTCCACCTGTTGGTCACAGGAATGCATTTATCTCCACAGCATGGTTATACATTAGACGCTATCCAAAAGGACGGTTTTCGTGTTTCTGCTAAAGTAGATTGCCTGTTACAAGGAACCACTCATGCCAATATGTCTCGTTCTATTGGAATAGCAATCATGGGCATGACGCAAGCGATAGAAGCTTTGGAGCCAGATTTCGTCGTTGTGCTAGGAGATCGGGGAGAAATGCTTGCTGCTGCGATTGTATCCTCTCATATGAACATTCCGCTTGTTCATTTGCATGGTGGCGAGGTATCCGGCACGATAGATGAGTCTGTTCGACATGCAATTAGTAAGCTGGCTCATATTCACTTTGTGGCTACACATGGAAGTGGAGAGCGCCTGATCAGGCTTGGCGAACAACCGTGGAGAATTCATGTAGTCGGTGCTCCAAGAATTGAAACGATGATGAATACACCCCTGCCTGAGCTAGAAAAGACGAAACGTAAATACGATCTGAATATAGATAACGACTATGTGTTGTTTGCCTATCATCCTGTCACCACGGAAGAAGCGGATATGCACATCCTTGGTAAGATGATGGAAGTTCTCTTGGCTGGGGAGAATGAGGTAATTTGTGTGATGCCTAATTCGGATGCTGGAGCTGATGCGATTGTTGATGTATATCATCGGTTTGCTGCAAGAAAAGGGATGCACCTTGTAACTAGTTTTGAACAACTTGATTATCTGACGATGTTGAAAAATGCAAAAATTTTAATTGGAAATTCTTCATCGGGGATTATTGAGGCAGCCTCCTTTCATGTTCCAGTCATTAATATCGGAACTCGTCAGACAGGCAGAGAGCGTTCTGCGAATACCATAGACATCGCGGCTGACGAGGCTGAACTGATATCTGCCTTGGAATATGCAAAGTCTGAACCTTTCCAACAAATCGTTAAAGCAGCTGACAATATTTATGGCAGAGATAACACAAGTTCTCGCATCGTGGATATATTGAAACGAACCTCCAAGTCAGAGCAGCTTATCCAAAAGACTATTACCTATTAAGGGGGAGCGGCCTTGAGCTATATTGTTTTTGGAGCAGGAGGACATGCCAAGGTCATCGTGGATATTTTACGGACTAGTGGTGAAGAAATTATTGGAGTTCTGGATGATCACTGCAAAGAAGAAACATGGAACGGATTGCCGCTCTTGGGGGGATGTAATCAGATTGATCAACTAGCATCTCTGCATCCAGAGGCGCGGTTCCTTGTAGCGATCGGAGATAATACAACCAGATGGAAAATGGTAAGCCAATTTAAAGCCGCAGGAGTCAAATTTGGAACTGCTATTCACCCAAGCGCCGTAGTCTCACCTAGCTCTTTTATTGGCGAGGGTTCGGTAATTATGCCAAATTCAGTGATTAACGCTGACGCGTATGTCGGCGAGCATGTCATTGTGAATACGGCAGCTACTGTAGATCATGATTGCAGAATAGAAGACTTTGCACATATTTCCCCAGGTGTACATATGGCTGGTGGCGTCCAGATTGAGCGCGGTGCTCATATCGGAATAGGTGCAAATCTTATCCCAGGTATCCGTGTAGGGTGTAATACTCTTGTCGGTGCCGGCTCATGTGTCATCCGTCATTTGCCAGACAACGTCACAGCTGTAGGTTGTCCGGCCAAAGTAATCAAATCTGATAACGATAAGGGATGAAACGAAATGTCCAACCGAGACAGAATTTATTTATCTTCCCCACATATGGGCGGATTAGAACAACAATATATCGCAGAGGCTTTTGAGACCAACTGGATTGCTCCACTGGGCAAAAATGTAGACGCATTTGAATCAGAGATGGCAAGTTATTTGGGATGTGGAGGCGCAGTTGCCCTAAGTTCTGGGACAGCAGCTATTCACTTATCTTTGATACTGCTTGGTGTGGAGAAGGATGATATTGTTTTTTGTTCTTCGCTTACCTTTGTTGCCAGTGCTAATCCGATCTTGTATCAAGGTGCAGTTCCTGTCTTTATTGATTCAGAACCAGACAGCTGGAACATGTCCCCTGAAGCGCTTGAAAGAGCATTCAAGACTTATGCAGAAAAGGGAAAGAAGCCTAAAGCGGTAGTGATAGTCAATTTGTACGGACAGAGTGCAGATTACGATCGGTTGAGAAAAATATGTGATTATTACGAGGTGCCGATTGTAGAAGATGCTGCAGAGTCGCTGGGAGCGACTTACGGTAAGCATATGAGTGGAACACTTGGGAAATTCGGTGTCCTTTCTTTTAATGGAAATAAGATTATTACTACTTCAGGCGGGGGCATGCTGGTTTCAGATGATTTAGAGGCTTTAAGCAGAGCGAGACATTACGCAACTCAGGCGAGGGAAAAGGCGATACATTACCAGCATGAGGATGTAGGCTTCAATTATCGTCTCAGCAATGTCCTGGCTGGTATAGGAAGAGGGCAGCTTCGTGTGTTGGATGAGCGCATTCAACAGAAACGAGAAATTTTTGAAAAGTACAGCTATGAGCTATCAGGAATTAATGGAATACAATTTATGCCGGAAAAGAGTTTGGGTAAGTCTACTCGATGGTTGACAACAATGATAATAGACTCTGAGGTTATTGGTAAAAGCGTTAGTGATTTAATAGGGTATTTAGGAAAAGATAATATTGAATCTCGACCAGTATGGAAGCCGCTTCATCTTCAACCACTCTTTAAAGATGCCGTGTATTTTGCTCATGAAAGTGGCATGGATATTAGCAAAATATTATTTGAAAGAGGAGTTTGTTTACCCTCTGGAACAAATATGTCGGTGGATGAGCAGAGCTTTGTTATTAATCAAATAAAGGCTTTTTTTCGATGAATTATAATATTGAACTCAATTAACACAGCTATGTTTTGCATAAAAAGAGTACTTACTCAGACATTATCTTTATGATGCTTATTTCGGAAGAGGTGTAGAATTTGATTGGTAAAGCAAAGGTAGTTATTTTTGGTGCAGGTGACGGAGGACTTCGTGTTCATTATCTATTAAGTGATGAATTCGAGGTTATTGCATTTGCAGACAATGATGTATCTAAACAAGGCTCCAAATTTTTGTCCAAACTGGTTGTTTCTCCTAATGAAATCTGTAAGCTTGTATTCGATTATGTAATTATAGCGAATATTCATGGAGAATCAGTTTACAAGCAGCTCACTGAAGAGTTGTCGATTGAGAAGGGGAAAATTATTGACTATTTTATGAGTTTGAAATTTGATACTAGGCTGGCCCTATTACGGCAAATTGCTGATGAAATAAATGAGTGCGGAGTAAAGGGAAGTGTAGCAGAGCTAGGTGTGTTTAAGGGGGAATTTTCTAAGTATATTAACCGGGTTTTTCCTGATCGTCAATTATATTTATTTGATACCTTTAGCGGTTTTGACCAGAAGGATATTGATAACGAGAATAAAGGGGATTTTTCGAACTCGATTGCAGGAGAATTTTGCAATTCTGATGTGGACTTAGTTCTGAATAAAATGATGTATAAAGAAAATTGTATTGTGAAAAAAGGTTATTTTCCAGAGTCAGCAAGTGATGTGAATGAAACTTTTGCATTTGTGAGTCTTGATGTGGATTTATATCAGCCAATTCTGGAAGGATTGAAATTTTTCTATCCTAAGATGTCAGATGGAGGATATATTATAGTCCATGACTACAATAGCACTCGATTTCATGGTGTAAAACAAGCGGTTAGAGAGTATTGTAGAGAACATGGTGTTAAGTACACACCTATAAGTGACTTATGTGGTAGTGTCGCCATTATGAAGTAATTTGAGTATTGATTTATGGGGGATGACAATAAAATGAAAAAAAACAAACTATTAATCCTCTCTGATTTAAATCTAAATCCAATGGTTCGTTTTCTAGAGGGATCTTTTGCAGATTTCACGCTAGAGGTAACTGAGGCCCCTTACAATCAAGTAAACCAGGTTCTTATGGATTCTGATCACTCTGTATGGTCGGAAAAAAAGGATATGTTGCTTTTATGGACAAGCCCTGAGAAAGTAATTCCTTCTTTTAATAAACTAGTGGATTATAAGGAAGTTAATATCGGTGATGTCCTTAATGAAGTCGACCAATTTTGCGAGCTTATTATCGGGGCTGAGGGAAAAGCCAAACATATTTTTGTTGTGTCTTGGTCCCTCCCACCTCATTACCGTTGGATACAATCGATGACACTAAAGCACAATGTAGGATTAAGTAATGTGCTTATGCAAATGAATCTACGTCTTTCAGAGCGACTACAAAAACATGATCATGTTATTATTCTTGATTCTTCTTATTGGTATGCAGCAATTCAGCAAAAGAGCTATGATGCTAAAATGTATGCACTTGGAAAAATTCCGTTCTCACGCGACTTTTTCCTCTTTGTATCCAATGAACTAAAATCAGTCATTAGCGGACTA
This sequence comes from Paenibacillus sp. ICGEB2008, assembly GCF_000307675.1. Lineage (NCBI taxonomy): Bacteria > Bacillati > Bacillota > Bacilli > Caryophanales > Paenibacillaceae > Paenibacillus > Paenibacillus sp. ICGEB2008. Next base: position 60,792 of record NZ_AMQU01000011.1, on the reverse strand, counting down.
TATGGACAAAGTAAAAAGCTGATTATCTGTGATCTTGATAATACGCTCTGGGGTGGGGTGATAGGTGACGATGGCATTGACAACATCAAACTAGGAGGGATAGATCCAGTTGGTGAGAGCTTTAAACTTTTTCAGCAAGAATTGTACAGATTAAGTAGTCGAGGTATTATTTTGGCTATTTGCAGTAAAAACAGTGAATCGGTAGCATTAGAAATGATAGAACAGCACCCAGATATGATACTGAGAAAAAAGGATTTTTCTTCAATTCGAATCAATTGGAACGACAAAGCTGCCAATGTGGTTGAAATTGTAAAGGAGCTCAACCTAGGTCTGCAATCTGTTGTATTTCTAGACGATAATCCATCTGAAAGAGATCGTATCAAGCAGGCACTTCCAGAAGTATATGTACCTGACCTACCTATTGATGTTACTCAATACCCTGTTTTTATTAGCAGGCTGGATTGTTTTGAGACTCCTGCTATAACTTTGGAGGATCGTAAACGAACAGACTGGTTCAAACAGGAGCAAAAGCGAGAGTCGATAAAGTTAAACGTAGATTCATTGGAAGAATGGCTGCATTCACTTGAAATCAAGCTGACTCCACATAAATTAGATAAATTCTTACTAACACGTGCTGTGCAGTTAATGAATAAAACGAATCAGTTTAATATGGCAACCCGCAGGTTTACGATCGAAGAGTTTTGGTCTTGGAGTGAACAGCCGAATAATCATGCATTCTTATTTGAAGTGGAAGACAAATTTGGAAATGCAGGTTATACAGGTCTGATTTCTGTTTCATGTGATGATGTAGGTCAAGCTGAAATCCATGATTTTGTTATGAGTTGTCGTGTCATGGGCAAAGGGATTGAGGAAGCAATGCTATATTTAGTTATCAAGCATGTATCTCCCCATAATATTAAGGCTACGTATATAAAAACAGAAAAGAATAAACCTTTTTATGACTTTATTTCAAAGAAGTATAAAGATGTATCCAAAAACAATGAATTAAATCTAGGAGAGATATTTCAACCACATCATATCTTACTTAAGGAGTGCTCTTTTTGAATAAATTTGAGTTGGTTCAAGTGATAATTTCTAAAATTATGAATGTGTCTGTCGAAAAAGTGACGTTGGAATCGGTAAAAAGCGACTTTGAAAGTTGGGATTCACTCAATCAATTGAATTTAGTGATGGAACTTGAAGCTAATTTTAATGTGTCTATTCCCATTGATGAAATAGCTAATATAGATTCCGTACACAATATTTTAAACATTTTGAATAATATTCATAATTAATAATTTGTTTGAAAAGTCATGTAGAGAATATAACGCATGAAAAGGAGGGAAGAAGCTATTGGAAATTGTAAAATATAAAGATTCTGATTATGAGTCGCTGGTTGCGTTTATGAGAATAAATTGGTCCCAAGAGCACGCTATCTATAATAAAGAATTGTTTGATTGGCAGTATCGGATTGACGAAAACGGTCTATCGGAAAGTTTACTACTGATCGACAAGGGTTGTATTGAGGGATTCCTTGGGGTCATTCCTGGTAAGTATAGTTCTAACGGAGAACAATATAAAGGTATCAGTTTCGCTATGTGGATTGTATCAGAAAAGTATAGAAACAGTGGCTTGGGTATTATGCTTATGAAAGAAGCTGAAAAGTACAATTCGGTGTGCTTGACCTTGGGTTGTAATTTTCAAGTGGTGCCTATGTATGAGCGTATGGGATATTCTTATTCAGATCACTTGAACCGTTATGTCATTCCACTTGATGTGAATGGTTATGTAAAATTACTAAAGGACCCGGCTGATCAAGCAAGTATTAGTCAATGGTTATCGGATGTCGAGGGAAAATTAATACATTCATACAGCCCAATACTCAATATTACGGGTGAGGAGTTAGAGCGATTATACGTTAAAAGTATTCAACATCGCTTCTCACTTTCGCAGTACCGTAGCGCCTCCTTTTGGGAATGGAGATATATAAATAGCGCGGGCTATAAGTATTTATTTTTCGGGGATTCCACTGCCGAAGGGATTGTAGTTGCACGCCTAGATAGAGTATATGCTCCAGAAGAGAGTATCCACGGCACAAAAGTGTTAAGGATTATAGAAATCATCCCAGCTAATGCTGATGTTTGGGAAGGAATAGCAGATCATCGCTTGATTGAGATGGTATCCGGGGTTTTGTCATGGGCTCGAAACCAAGGGTGTGTAGCCGCGGATTTTCAGTTAAGTTCAAATCGTTTAGAGCATGTTCTGGAATCTATCGGTTTTAGAAAACAAAATATAGACTACACACCAAAGGAATGTGGATTGGCAGGCCTGTTCCAGCCTTTTCGTTATCGTGTTAATCCTATTAATTTTGTATGGAAAATTAAGAATAATGAAGGTTATTTTCAAAATACGGAAGTGAATAACATGTACCTTGTTAAAACTGATGGAGATATGGATCGTCCTAACATCTGGCCACTTCCTAAAGGGTGGAATAATAATGGGTAATATTGCTGCGATGTATCACTATGTACGTGAGAAAAAGGGGTGGGATGGGATTGTTCCCTTGCATCCCCATGATTTTGAAGAACAAATAGATTTAATTAGCAAGACACACCGAATTATCTCGTTAGACGAGATTGATAGATTTAATTCGGAACCATGGTGTGTACTAACGTTTGATGATGGTACAAAAGACCAATATACGTTTGCCTTTGACATCTTGAAAAGAAAAGGAATTCCTGCATATTTCACAGTCATGTCTGGTCCACACCTCACGGGTAACGTTCCATTAGTTCATTTGGTACATACGGTACTCTCTTTCAAATCCGATGAAGAGTTATGGGAATTATTGAGTGGGACATATGATACCAGCGGTGTGGAAGAGGAGAGCCAAATCTATAAGTACGAAAAGAAGAAACTCCGCAGATACAATAAATTTATGCTTAATTTTAAATTATCTGTTACGGAAGCAACTATCTTTCTTGAGTCTATTTTTCAGTCCTTATTTCCCGATAAGCAAAAATTTATAAATGATTTTTATATAAGTACAGAAGAAATAGTCGAAATGAGCCAGGCAGGAATGACTATAGGTGTGCATGCTCATAATCATATTCCTTACAATGGCGATCCACAGGAATTCTATGATATTGAAATCGCTCCTTGTAAAGATTGGCTGAAGAGTGTTTTAGGTATAAACCCGATCTGGTATACGCCTGCTTTTGGTGGTGGAGTCAACCAAAAGTTAATGTTGGACAAACTAACTCCTGTTCTAGTACAGAATGGATTTGTTGGTGCTTTCAGTACAAGAGAAGGAGGGATTTCGGACAATAGAGAGTTTTGGATGGACAGAATAGACTGTATACGTCTGCCTCCTCTAGGGACATCATCGTATTTGTGATCTGTGGGATGTGAATGGGGAACGAACTACTATGTTGGTTCCTTGTGTTTTTTATTCAAAATTAGAGTTGCTTTTTGGGCATGAAAGGGGAGAAGAGGGGCTGCCTGGCTTTTTAAGCCTAAATGCGGTTTCCTTTGGTAACTCCTAATTATAAAAAGAAAAGGGGTTCCTGATGAGCTATTCCGAGGTAACGCTTGAAATAAAAAAAAATAATGTCGAATGATAAATTATCAAATGTGGAAGTATACAAATTACTGGATCATGAACTAACCAAATTAATTGAAAACTTTGAAAGTATAAATTCAAATTGTCGTCAAGTGATAGTAACTGAAATCGAACAAACAATATCAGATTATAAGAATTGGGGACTATATTTAACGTCATTTTTGCTTAGCTGTACAAAGAAACAGAGTTTTTTGAATGATATTTTTGAATATATGGAAAAAGAAGAAAGGATAGATGTGCTTCATTTTGTTTACTGGCAAATTACGAGCTTTCTTTTTACTACTCCTAAATTGAAAACAGAGCAAAACACTAATAAACTGAGAAGGATATATCGAAAATATTTTGAGTATTTTAATAGTCAAATTGCAAACGAGGCGAAGTGGATTCCTTATGAAGAACGCAACAAAGATCTTGTAGTTGTTGTAGCCGGACAGGTGCTTTCTATGTTACATAGCCCAACACAAGTAGCGTTAGATCATTGTAAAGCTTTATATAATCTCAAAAAAAATGTTTTCCTTATCAATACCGCAGACATGCCCCGCTCTATAGCCACGCCTTATTTCGGAGCTGTCCTATCTAACTATGTTGAGGGGTACAATCAAACTGACAAGCTAATGTATGAAAATTTAAGTGTTCCATTCTTTCAATGTCAAAAAGAAATGCCAAATGGCAGTCAAATAATGGAGCTTATGCAAATGATATTGCATTTAAAGCCGCTCTTTGTTTTATCCATCTCAGGCTCCAATCTAAGCTCCGACCTATTCTCTAATTTTGTGCCCGTAATTACTCTGCCATTGGCTTATGATCTCCCCATCTCAGAGAGCACATTTTCAATTTTGCCCAGAAAAATAAACACAGCAGATTTGAACACATTAAAAGAATTAGATAGGTCTCAGGAATCAGTTATTGAAAGTGTGTTTACTTATAAATATACGCCTCCGCAGACTAAAATGCATAGAGAGTTTTTTGGGTTAGGTGAGGATGATTTTGTATTGGCCATAGTAGGTAATCGCCTTGATATAGAGCTAGATGATTCTTTTTTAGCAGAGCTGGACGATCTGTTGAAAAGTAATGATCACACACGCATCATGTTTATAGGTGAACTTAAAAATTATAAAAAGGTAACGAGTCAGTATGTCACTCTTGAAAAAAAATCTGTTCATGTCGGAGTTCAAAAGGATTTAGCAGCTGTTTATGAACTGTGTGACGCGTATTTAAACACAGTTCGATCCGGAGGTGGTACTTCTGCCGCTATTGCTTTACGGCAAGGGCTACCCGTTTTTACATATGCCTTCGGAGATGTTGCTCACACGGCAGGAGAGTACTATCATATTAACAGTTTTGATGATGTGAAGACATTTATAAAAAATTGGGGAAATCCAGTATTTAGGGAACGCGAAAGATCTGTAGCAATAAACAGGGCAGATGAAATTTTTGATAGTGAAAAGGTTATGAGAGAGATTATAGAGACTATGACTAAATCACCACACTTTTATTAAGCTGCATAGGGCTTCACCACATAATTTGCTGAAATGAGAGATGATAATGATAAATTTCAATGTACCAGCAATCGTAGGTAAAGAAGGAGAGTATGTCGAAAAGTCATTTTCTAGTGGACATCTTTCGGGAGATGGAGAGTTTACGCGTTTGTGTGCAAACTGGTTTGAAAGAACTTTTGATGTAAAGAAAACATTAATAACGACTTCTTGTACACATGCGCTGGAAATGGCTGCTATTCTCTTAGATATCCAACAGGGTGATGAAATTATTATGCCATCTTATACGTTTGTATCCACTGCCAATGCATTTGTTTTAAGAGGAGCTAAGATTGTATTCGTGGATATTCGGCCTGATACTATGAATATTAATGAAGATCTTATAGAAGATGCGATCACAGATAAAACAAAAGCAATTGTCCCAGTGCATTATGCTGGAGTACCTTGTGATATGGATAAAATTTTAGAGTTGGGGAATAGGTACAATTTAGCAGTTGTGGAGGATGCAGCACAAGGGATTCTTAGCGAATATAAAGGAAGGAAACTTGGTACCCTTGGTCACTTAGGGTGTATCAGCTTTCACGAAACCAAAAATGTACATTGCGGGGAAGGTGGCGCTTTATTAGTTAATGATGAAACATTTATGGAAAAGGCTGAAATAATACGTGAGAAAGGAACAAACCGATCTAAATTTTTTAGAGGTCAGGTAGATAAGTATACTTGGGTTGACATAGGTTCTTCCTACCTCCCTAGTGAACTGAACACTGCATTTTTAATGGCACAACTTGAAGCCTCAGAAATGATTACAAAGAATAGATTGGCTAGCTGGAATTTATATTTTAATCTATTACAACCTTTGTGTGAATTAAATTTGATCGACTTACCATTTATACCTCTTAATGGTACACATAATGCTCATATGTTTTATATTAAAGTAAGAGATTTAGAAATAAGAACCGAACTATTAAGTTTTTTAAGAAGACATGAAATCATGGCTGTTTTTCATTATGTACCGCTTCATAGTTCCGAGGCAGGATTAAAGCATAGTTCATTCACTGGTGAGGATGTTTATACAACTAGAGAAAGCGAGCGTTTAATTAGATTACCTCTCTATTTCAATATAAAAGAGTCAGATATAAATATTATTGTAGATTGTATATACAATTTTTTTCGACAGTATAGTTGGAGGGATTTAGAATGCTGAAGCTTTTGCATTGGGATTCTATTTTTTTTGCTATGAATATGGCGGAAGTATCTACTACTTCGGAAGTTTCAAACTCATATTTTCAACATGTTATAGAAAAGAATAAATTAGATTTTATACAAGCACTTTGTGAAATTGATGATATAACGACTATTCATTTTCTCGAAAATGAAAATTTCCACATAGCAGATACGAAAGTGACATTTGAGACTACAATCGAAACTAACGTACACAGTAAAAGTTCTCTTGTATTAGCTACGGAGCATGACTTTCCTATTTTACAAAATATGATGACTGGATTATTTAAAGATAGTAGATATTTTTGTTATCCACATCTTTTTGATAAAGGAAAAGTGGATGAGTTATATAAACTCTGGGTGAAAAAGTCTATTACTGGTGCGTTTGATGACTATTGTCTTGTCATTAAATTAAATGAAGAAATTCTTGGATTCGTGACAATTAAAGAAGATTTAATAGATGGAAAGGCAAGAATAGGTTTATTAGGAATTGATTTGAAACACCAAAACAATGGAGTAGGCACGAAGTTACTGACAGAATTAAAGAGATTTCTTGAAAGTAGGCCGATTGAACAAATAGTAGTTTCCACACAAGGTCGAAATTATAGTGCATTAAATTTATATATAAAGTGTGGCTATAGAATTCAAAAAATGGAAAGTTGGTATTACTGGACAAGGGAGTTGAAAGAAAGGTACAAATGAAACTTCCTAGCTCCCCAAGATGACAGTGTTCTCTTTGTATGATGAGGGTGCTGATCAAGGCTAGTTCATAGATTCACCATAAGATCTTCTAAGACGAAAGCTTAGAATAAAGGATAATTAAGTCTTTTATAGAAATAGTACATCATTCACAGTAATTATTTTCAATCTATGAATAATTCTGAGTATTCTGAGAAGGGATGATGTTTATGAAGTGGGGAAAATATCTTTCTGGAATTTTATTAGCCATTTTAGTTTTAAGTATGTCAATAGCTCCAGCCTCAGTTGAGGCCAATTCATCAAGTTCAACGGCGAAGGATACTGCTACGTCACTTTCGCTTAATACGACTCAAGCGCTGGAACCTATCAGCACGACTGAGGCTGTATATGGTGAGACTCTTAAAGTGAACAATCATCGGGTTACATTAATGTCTAATTTCAATGTGAACGGTGATCTCATGAGTTTCACTGATTCTTTAACGACAGCTGATCCAACAGATTTTTGGTTCTTTAACGTACCTACGGATAGAAGCATTCTGGCTCAGATCAAGTCCAGTAATCCCAATTATAGATTTGACTTGTACTCGATTGATTGGAGCACGGGGACAGCAAGTTTGACGGGTTTTGGAGGAAAGGCTTCTGAATTGAAGTTTGCTACAGACTTAAAAGCAGGGGACTGGGGCCTTCGTGTTACTTCCACAGGAACGGTAGGTGAAGGCTATAGTATCCACATGAATGCGGCCTCGCCAGCGGATACACCGATTAATGGTAAGACAGCCAAGCTAACATCCTATTCTAATAATTTGTTATATACGGTCATTGAGTATCCAAACGGAGATATTAAGGTGAATGGGACCCAAATTGCCAATACAACGGTGGCGAACCCGAATTTGGAATGGTCAAGAGAATTCAACTTCTCTAGCGGTGGCAGTTACTCTTCAAGGAGTCATAATGTATCAGATGTTCGGGTTAAAAGTATCACTACGCCTGTGAAATATACCTCAAATTATGCAAGCTCGGATAATGCTGTTTTGATTGTTTTAAATGAAGATACGCTTTTTACCTATTTTGAATCTGCATATAGTTCAGGCAATCCACCGTATCACAGTTCCTCTTTTGTTGACACCAGTGGCAGAACTACGCCGAGACGTCTAGATTTTATTGATATGGCTGGAGATCCAGACATTCTTGTGTATGATCTAGATAAAAAGAAAGTAATTGATTTGGTAAGTAACTTAAATTACTACTACGCAAAAGGAATCGAGCCTCAGCCAACGGTAGTTTACTATAACTAACGTCGTAGAAAAAAATTAAATTTATTTTAGTAGTTTCAAACATTCACAAAGAGTTTATTATATTCGTATAATAAACTCTTTTGCCTATTATACCACTTCAATCTATAGGAATAGAATGCTTTGTCAATGTAAAATTGGAATAACTATGAATGAAAACATTATCAATTCCAATTGACAATGGATAACTTTGGGTGGTATAGTCAAAAATGTGGGCGAGAGCTTCACTTCATTTGATGACGAAGGGAATGTTAGTGCATGCAAGGTAAAGTAAAATGGTTTAACGCAGAAAAAGGTTATGGTTTCATCGAAACGGCTGACGGCGGCGACGTATTTGTACATTTTTCCGCAATTCAAACAGAAGGCTTCAAAACACTTGAAGAAGGACAAGACGTGGAGTTCGACATCGTCGAAGGCGCACGTGGACCACAAGCCGCTAACGTAACCAAATTATAATCATCCCCGGCATAGCCGACCTACATAATTGGTAAGATGGTTAGCAATGGATAACGCGCTAGCAACTGCCCTGGAATATATTCCAGGGCTTTTTTATGTTTTCTACATACAAAAAAGAGCCCCTTACACGGTGGTAAGGGGTTCAACATAACAGAACCTTTACTCTAGAGAACCGTCAAAGTCAGCCATCTCCACAAAAATGGTATTGGAGGAGGCAGATTGTTTCTCTACGCGTCCGTCTGGATAACGGAATTGATAGCGCAGGATGGCCTGGGCGATCAAGTACGCGCGGAGTGCAGATTCGATATCGAAGGAGAAGACGATGACGGCTTTATGGTCAGGATCAAGCTGGCCTAACGGGATACCTTGGAGCAGATTAGGATGCGGAATTGGCACAGAGTTCACGGTGACGGTTCTCAATACAAGGAAATCTTCGGCTGAGAATGGTGCTGTGAGCAATAGCTCTTCCAGTGGAGTATTGCCGATGTTTTCCACCTGGACGGTGAAGGACAGGGTATCTTCTTGCCCGACACGCAGAGCGCTGGAGCTAAGTGTAAGTTTAGGGATGGCTGCGATGACGGCCACGCCTACAGTGTTGGTTTGGGCGGTTTCCTGCAGGGTCTCTCCACCACTACGACGTGAGGTATATTCGATGGTGGCCTGGTTGCTGAATGTTCCATCTGCAGGTGCTTCACGAATTTGTGCCTGGAGCGTAAGGGTAAACGTCTCCCCTGGTGCAATATCCGGGAGTGTGATACCAGTGCCAGGATTAGCGCCTGGCTGTGCTTTCTCTTGGACAGTTAGGCTGTTGGGTACATAAACAAGTCCATGCGGCAACGGGTCCGTGAACAACGGATACTGCGCCGAGATTCCCCCCTTATTTGTAATCTGAATGGTGAAGGTCAGTGTGTCTCCTACAGAGGCGTCATGGGTGTTCACCTGTTTCACTAATTCGAGCAGTGGGAATACCACTGGGATCGTCACGGTATTTGTAGTCAATGTGCCTGGTACGATTCTTCCTCCAGGCAATGTAAATGAGTAGGTAAAGGCAGCTTGATTTACGATGTAGCCAGATGGTGGTGTCTCGGATACGTTTACCTGATAAGTCAGGGTCAATGACTGACCAGGTTCCACAGAACCTAGACTAACTCCGACAGCAGGATCGGCTTCTGCCAACGATTGACCGTCCAGCTGGATGCTGCCAGGAATGTATAGGGTTCCGGCAGGAATAAAATTCTGCAGAATAACTTCTGAAGTAATGTTGCCAAAGTTATGGAGCAGTACCGTGTAGGTCAGGGTTTCTCCTGCTAGGGCCTCCTTATTTTCTGTGGAGATGTTTGCGGAAAGCTGCGGATCAAAAACAGCTACAGTCACGGTATTGCTGGTGACCTCGCTCGCACCGCCACTATCAGCATACTGAAGTCGCACATTATTATTTAGACGTCCTCCGACCGGCAGAGATTGAACATTTATGGTGTAGGATACGTTAATTGTCTGTCCCGCCTGTAAGCTGCCGATAAAGAGTGGTTCACCCGGCTTGCTAGAGGCAGATGGAGAACCGTTAATTTTCAAGCTGTCCGGATTTATGATGGTGCCACTTGGTACGTAATCGGCTAATACGATGTCGGTAACGACGGAACCTCCATCATTAACAAGGGTCAGCTGATAAGGCACAGCATCACCCAATGCGACAGTAGATACCGTCGTGTGCAGCACAGCTGACAAGGCTCCTTGATCGGCAGCGGCTACTTTAACCGAGACGGAAGGCGAAGTGGTTTGCTGATCTAGGCTCCGTCCATCTGGTAACTGGTAGGAGTAAGTCAGCGAAGCTTGATTCTCTAGTAAGCCCGACTCAGGGACACGAACGACAAGTGCGGAGAAGACAGTAGTCGTTTTTTCTCCTGGTGCAATAGCGCCTAGCGTAATACCTTGTTCTGGACTGGCACCATATTGAGCAACTCCATTAACCGAAACAGAGCCGGGAACAAAGGAGAGATCAGGTGGCAATAAGTCAGCCAACAAGCCGAGGGCCCCAATATTTCCGGTGTTTTCCGCGATGATGGAATAGGTGACGCTTTGACCCGGATGTGCGATCTCTGTATTGGTTAATTTCGTAAGGTTCACTACAGGCTGGAGTATAGCAACCGTCACAGGATTGGACAAAATGGCACTCGATTCTTCACCATTTGTGAGCAACAAGCGGGCCTGGTTGGTACGCGGTCCCGGCTGTTCGGTAGCTGCGATACGGACTTCAAAGGATATAAGGGTCTTGGTATTCGCTTCTAATGAAGGCAACGGTATGCCATCACTAGGATCGATTCCAGCCACGGTAGACCCGTTAATCTGAACTGAGTCTGTAATAAACTCGATATCCTCTGGCAATGTATCCAGCAAACGGGCATTTTGCACGGTGTCCGCATCCTCGTTATGAATCACGAGTTCATACGTCAGGGTATCGCCAGTAGTGGCGAAAGGTGAGCTTACGCTTTTACTTAAGGTGATATCTAGCGGTGACACGGCAACCTCAACGATGTTGGATAAATGGAATCCGCCAGCCTCTCGGCCATCTGGAGCATTAAAGCGATAGCCTACCTCAGCCTGATCTACCAGTAGTACAGCTGTAGGGATGGAGGATACCAGCACTTGGAAAGTAACGGTTGCCGATTGTCCTGGTGCTATAGCTGGAGTCGGGATGCCGGAAACTGGGCTTGCACCAGGAGCAGCGATGCCGTTAATCGTCACTGTATTTGGAAGAAATACGGAGCCGTCTGGAATATTGTCACTTACCGTAGTTGAGGCAGCAATGTTTCCGGTGTTGGATACGACAATCGTGTAGGTGATGATGTCACCTATGGTGGCATTGTTGGTGCTGCTTGTTTTGACTGCTGTCAGGATCGGCTGGAAGACTGGAATAGTCACCACATTAGATGTTGAGCTGCCGGTAAATGCCCCGCTGGTAAAGCTAACTGATGCCTGATTGGTTAATTGTGCAGGTGTAGGCAAGAAATCAACTCGAACCTGGAATGTAACGGTAGTAACGGCTCCAGGAATGAGTGTACCGATGGCAATACCGAATCCCGGATTTCCATCAGGGAAGGAGGTTCCGTTTATAGTAACACTGCCATTCACAAAGGAGCTTCCCGCCGCAATGATATCTGAAACCACTATATTATTGGCAGTACTGATTCCATTGTTGGAGACAGCCAAGGTATAGGTGATGATATCGCCGACAATGGCGTCTGTAGCTGCTGTTCCTTTGACAATGCTCACATCTGGCGAAGATACAGAGATACTAACTGTGTTGGATACAACTGATCCTGATACGGTTCTGCCATCCGGCGGTTGGAAAGTGAATGAGCCTGATGCTTGATCGACCAGTACCTGTGGATTAGGCAGAGCATTGATAACGGTTTGGAAAGTTACGGATACCGTTCCGCCCGGCAGCACAGATCCAACCGGGACGCCCGTTTCGATGGACACACCAGGTTGTGGACTGCCAGCGATACTGACACTGTTGGCAAGGAATGATGATCCGGCAGGGATATTATCACTGATCGTAAGGGCAGCTGCAATATTACCGTTATTCACAGCTGTAATCGTATAGGTTAGTGTATCGCCGACGGAGGCGTTAACAGTGCTCGATGCTTTAGTAAGTGTAATTAACGGCTGGAACACAGGGACGATGAGTGGATCGGAAAAGGCAGTGCCGGTGAACGTTCCGCTGGTAAATGTGACGGATGCAATATCCGTGAGCAGTGGTGGTTGCGGCAAGCTTTGGACAGAAGTTTGGAAACTCACGATAAATGTATTTCCAGGTGCGACGTTTCCAATGACAATTCCAGCAATGGGCGAGGCGTTAGGGAAAGGTACCCCGTCGATAAGGACACTACCCGGAACGAATGAAGTACCTGCTGGGATTGTATCGGTTACAACGGTATCTGTGACGGAATCCACACCGCTATTCGTAATACTCAGTGTATATCTGATCGTATCTCCAACTACAGCGGCTGCCAGACTGGATGTTTTAGTCACCTGAATATTAGGTGCAGACACAGCGACATTAACTGTATTGGATGTGACAGTACCGCTCAGCACTCTACCATCCGGTGGTGAGTACGTAAAGTTCACTTGCCCTTGGTCCGTCAGTATAGGCGGAGTTGGCAGAGACGAGACGATGGTTTGGAAACTTACTGTGATACTGCCTGAAGGGGCCAGTGATCCGAGTGTTATGCCTGTAACTGGCGAAGCTCCTGGCACCAGGATGCCGTTAACGACTACGCTGTTAGGTAATAGTTCAGAACCTACAGGAATGTTATCCGACAGAACAGGTGAAACGGCGATATTTCCAGTATTGGTTAACGTCAAGGTGTAGACCAATGTCGATCCGATCTGTGTGTTGATGGTATTAGCGGTTTTGGTCAGGCCGATGATCGGCTGATAAACGGGCAAGGTCACCGGATCGGATTGCGAAGACGAGGTCAACGCGCCTGAAGTAAAGCTGACAGTCGCTTGGTTGGTTATTTGCGGCGGCTGAGGCAGACTGGCAACGGAGACCTGGAATGTAACGGCTGCTGAGCCACCTACTGCAATGGTGCCTACAGGGATACCTGAGATTGGTGACGCAGCAGGCACAGATGTGCTATTCACGGTCACACTGCCGGGGACAAAGCTGGTGCCTGGCGGCAGTGGATCAGATACGACGGCATTCACGACTGGGCTGATTCCGTTATTCGTAGCGACCACGGTATAAGTAATGGTATCTCCGACTACGGCAACTGTGGCAGAGGCTGTCTTGATAACGTCCACATCCGGCGAAGAGACGGAGACGGTCACGACTGGAGATACTGCACTTCCGGTCAGGACACGGCCATCTGGTGGCTGATAACTGAAAGCAGCGGTCGCCTGATTGACCAGTGTACCCGACGCGGGTAGTGAGGTAATAACTGCCTGGAAGGTCAGTGCGACGGTCGTAGCGGCGCCTATAATACCTAAGGGAATCCCGATGGTTGGATCTGAGCCAGGTGCGGCCGTGCCGTTGATCACTACACTATTAGGGATAAAGGCAGCCCCGGCTGGAATCGGATCAGTAAGGACGGTATCGGCGCCAATGTTCCCAGAGTTAGTAACAGAGAATGTGTAGGTCACAGTATCTCCAACCGTAGCTCTTCCCGTTCCTGCACTTTTTGATACAGTGACGATAGGTTGGTACACAGGGATGGTAACAGGGTTGGACACAGAAAATCCATTAAATGCACCTGAAGTAAAGCTGACGGTCGCTTCATTGGTGATGGACGCTGGTGACGGCAGCGATTGTACGCTAAGCAAGAAGCGAATAGTGGCTCCGCCACCGGCTCCAAGCGTCCCGACGGGAATGCCGTTTTGTGGGTTGGCTGTAGCAACAGGAGTGCCATTAATTGTAACGCTGCCCGGTACAAAGGCGGTTCCGAAAGGAATGGTGTCTGTTACGATTACGCCAGTCACTGGATCGAGTCCGTTATTGAACGAAGTTATGACGTAGGGAACCGAATCACCTACGACAGCGACTGCCACATCAGCTGCCTTCGTGACTGTAACATTCGGTGATGAGATCGGAATGGATACGGGCAAGGCTGCACCGCTGCCGGTCAACGTTCGTCCATCCGGCAGTTGGAACGTGTAGTTCACAGTGGCTTGGTTGGTTAGTATAGAGCCAGGTGGTACCGATATGACCACGGCGCTAAATGAGACGGTTACCGTCGCACCTGGGGCGACCGAGCCGATATTAATACCTGTAATCGGGTCTGCCCCGGGAATAGGCGCACCGTTGACCAACACGCTATTTTGATTCAGGCTAAGCGAGCTGGATAACAGATCAAGCACGACTGTCTCTGCGGGCGCATTGCCTGTATTCGTGACAGTGATGACAAAACCAAGCGTATTCCCTACGGTTGCACGATCTGCGCTCAGAGTATTGGTCACATTCAAAATCGGCTGAAATACAGGCAGGCTGACTTGATTCGAGACGGATTGGCCTGCGAAAGCCCCGGAATTAAAGGAGACCGTTGCCTGATCCGTTGACAAACCTGATGCTGGCAAGGAGGTTACTGTGGCCTGGAAAGTGACCGTTGCTGAGCTGGCAGAAGGGACAGTGCCCACGGACACGCCTGTGGCAATGTTGGCTCCTGGTATAGTGACACCGTTGACTTGTACGGAGTTAGGTACAAAAGTAGTACCGTCAGCAATCGGGTCGATAAAGACCGTTCCTGTCACAGGTGTAATGCCATTGTTTGCTGCGGTAATGGTGTACGTTATGGTGTCTCCAAAGGCTACAGACGTCTGATTGACTGTTTTGGTCACGGTCACATCTGGATTGGATACAGGTATAAACACCGGATTGGATTGGACGCTTCCGTTTAATGTTCGACCGTCTGGAGGCTGGAAAGTGAATGTGGCTGAACCTTGATTTAACAGCCCCAAGCCTGTAGGGACAGCATTAATGACCACTTGAAAGGTTAAAGCGACAGAGGCTCCCGCTGCAATATTTCCAACCACCACACCCGTTTGGGGGTTAGCCCCGGCAACAGGTAAACCATTTACAGTGACGCTGTTGGGTATAAAGGAGGAACCTGATGGAATGGCATCGGTAAAGGTAGCTGTTGCTGCTAAATTACCTGTATTTTGGGCGGTCAGTGTATAGACTACGGTATCGCCTACGGTTGCTTGACTCATATTAGCAGTTTTAACGAGGTTGATAATAGGTTGGTAAACGGGAACGACAACGGTGTTGGAGAGTGAGGTGAAATTCAGTGTGCCACTGGTAAAAGAAACCGTTGCCTGGTCACTCAGTTGGGGTGGATCAGGTAGACTGTTAACAGATACGGAAAAGGTGACCGTTGCTGACGCCCCAGCAGCGATAGAACCGATTGGAATCCCGGTCACGGGGCTGGCTGACGGCAGCGTTGTTCCATTTACGATAACGGAGCCAGGAACAAAAGAGGAGCCTGTCGGAATGGTATCAGTCACGCGGACATCTGTTACGATTTCGATGCCACTATTGGTAGCTGTAATAGTATAGGTTATCGTATCACCAGGAACGGAATCAGTTGCCGAGGTGCTTTTACTGACCTGCACATTGGGCGATGAAACAGGAATTGTGACGATATTGGACGAAACATTGCCGTTAACAATCCGGCCATCGGGCGGTTGAAAGGAAAAGCTGATATTCGCCTGGTCGGTGAGTTGGGGAGGTAAAGGCACGGAAGTAATCACCACCTGAAAAGTTGTTTGAGTTGTGGCTCCTGGTGCAATGGAGCCAATAGACAGACCTGTTGCGGGACTGGCACCCGGAGCAGGAGTACCGTTAACGACCACACTGTTCGGCACCAGTGCCGAGCCTGTGGGGATATTGTCTGTTAATGTGGCAGCAGCAGCAATGTTTCCATTGTTGGTCACTGCCACAGAATACGTAACGATATCGCCAACCGTTGCCTGTAGGGGGTCAGCAATTTTACTTACAGTTAGCACTGGAGCATTGACGGCTACTGTCACCGGATTAGATACTGAAACACCTGAAAAAGCGCCGCTGGTATAGCTGACACGCGCTTGATTGGTGAGCTGCGGTGGGCTCGGCAATGGAGAGGATACCGTGACCCTGAACGTGATCGTCGCCCCTCCTCCTGGGGCAATGCTCCCAACCGGGATACCTAATGCCGGATCTCCGTTAGCCACTGCGATGCCATTCAGTGTTACGCTGCCCGCAGTGAATTGGGAGCCGGGCGGGATCGGATCGGAAACGACCACATTGTTCACTGCCTGGATACCGTTGTTGAGTACTGTCAGCGTGTATAACACTGAATCGCCTGGAATGGCAGTGGAACGGTCTGCGGTCTTTGAAATGGACACATTTGGCGCAGACACAGGAATGGATAACACGTTGGATGATGAGCTATCTGTTCGCACTCGCCCATCAGGCAGCGTAAAGGAAATGGCGGCGTTGGCCTGGTCTGTCAGCACAGATGGCGTTGGAAGAGAGGTCACTACAGTTTGAAATGTCAGTGTGATCGGGCTTTGCGGTGACACGGTTCCGATAAAAATACCTGCTGCTGGACTGGCTCCCGGCTGACTAACACCATTGATTACCACGCTGTTCTCTATAAAAGTAGACCCGGAAGGAATAGCATCAGTCAGCGTGACAGAAGCATTATAGTTGCCGCTATTTGTGACCGACAAGGTATACAAAATCGTGTCGCCAATCGTAGCTGCTGTTGTACTTGCAGATTTGGCGACGCTGATACGCGGCTGATAAACGGGCACAGCAACCGTATTCGTCTGGGAGGTTCCGGTAAAGGTGCCACTGGTAAAACTGACACTGGCCGTGTTTTGCAGCGGCTGTACGGACGGGACGGCATTGACCAGCACGGCATAGGACACTAGAACAGATGCGTCTGCGCTGATGTTGCCGACAGGAATACCGCTTCTGGGGTCAGCCGTGCTCACAGGTGAACCGCCAACGGTTACGCTCCCGGGTACAAATGACAGACTACTAGGGAGCGGATCGGTAATCACGGCGTTGGTGATGGGATCAATTCCGTTATTAACGGCATTTACACTGTAGGTTAGCGTTTCGCCTACACTAACGGATGTGAATCCGGCAGACTTGGTTACTGCTACGTTGGGGAGCGATATGGATACGGAAACGATATTTGAAAGAAGTGTGCCCGACAGGGTTCTCCCGTCTTGCAATTGATAGGAATACTGGAGCTGTCCCTGATCGTTTAATCCACCTCCGGGTGGGAGAGAGTCTACTGTGGTGCGAAACGAGACTGTAATTTGTGCTCCAGGATTCACTGTGCCTACTGGAATTCCGGTATTGGGGTTGGCCCCCGGAACCGAAGATCCGCCAACAATGACGCTCCCTGGAATAAAGGTGGAGCCTGCCGGTACAGTTTCCGTTAAGGT
Organism: Paenibacillus sp. ICGEB2008; assembly: GCF_000307675.1. Taxonomy (NCBI): domain Bacteria; kingdom Bacillati; phylum Bacillota; class Bacilli; order Caryophanales; family Paenibacillaceae; genus Paenibacillus; species Paenibacillus sp. ICGEB2008. Next base: position 43,069 of record NZ_AMQU01000011.1, on the reverse strand, counting down.
CGTATTTAACACGGCTGTACCGGTGTTGGCGATGAGAAATGAATAAGTAATCGTTCCACCGACGCTGGCACGGTTGGAGCTTGCGCTTTTAGTAATCGTTGGCGCTGCAATCACGACAGGTATAGCTACAAGATTGGACAACGATGATCCGGTAAAGGCACCGGAGGTAAAGCTGACAGTTGCGCGATTGTTGATTTGCGAGGGAGAAGGCAATGAATTAATGGCTGCTCGAAAAACAACTGTTACCGATGCGCCTGGAGCCAAAGTGCCAATTGGAATCCCGTTTACAGGCGAAGTTGTCGTAGCTGGTGTTCCGTTTACAGTGACACTGCCAGGTACGAAGGCAACTCCGCTAGGTAGCGGATCAGTCACCACGACATTGGTCACATTTGCAATGCCGTTGTTTGTGGCGGTTATCGTAAACTGAATGGTTTCTCCAACAGCAGCAGCCGCTAAGGAAGAGGCTTTGGTCACGGTCACATTCGGCGAGGATACAGGAATGGTGAGCGTGTTGGATGTGCCGTTTCCATTCAATAAGCGTCCGTCAGGTGGCGTAAAGGTGTACGTGTAAGTCGCCTGATCTGTCAAGTTGCCAGAGGCAGGAACAGCATTGACGAGGGTCTGGAAGGTCACCGGTATAGTAGACCCCGTATTAATCGTTCCTACTGAAAAGCCAACAGCAGGATTGGCAGCAGGCACGGAAGAACCGCCAATGGTCACACTGCCCGGAACAAAGGATGAGCCCGCCGGAATGCTCTCTGTAAAGTTGAGATTCGCAGCAATGCTACCCGTGTTGGATATTTGAAACGTGTACGTAATGGTGTCTCCTACTGTAGCAGCCGATGTATTGGCACTTTTAACAATCCCAATAACGGGTTGATAGATCGGTGTACTCGCAGTATTGGACGGAACGCTACCAGAGATGACAGGCCCGCCAGGCACGGTTTGAAAGGAAAAGGCTGCCGATGCCTGATTGCCTAGCTGCGCATTGGCTGGCAATGAGGTGACTGTTGCTCGGAATGTAATGGTTACCGTGGAAGAAGGAGCTACGCTGCCCACTGTAATACCTGTTGCAGGATTGGCTGTGGGCTGGGCAGTGCCCGCGACAATAACGCTGCCGGGTACAAAGGTAGCTCCGGCTGGGATGATATCGGTAAGTACTGTGTTAGACGCGCTGACGAGCCCCGTATTTGAAATGTTAACCGTGTAAGTAACTGTATCGCCAATAACCAATCCCGTAGAGCTAGCAGTTTTGGTTAGAGTCACCAGCGGAGCATTGATATCAATTTGAATGGCATTGGCATTGACGGTATAAATATCGCCATTAGTGGTTAGTTGAAGGACACCGCTGGTTTGGCTGTTTAGCAGTGTGGATGAGATATCGACGTTGGTAATGTCCCAGCCTTGCCGCCCCCCCGTGACCTGCGTCCCAGGTGTCCCATTCACCGCATTAGTGGTACCGAAGCTCCCTGTCGTGACGAGTGTGCCATCATCCCCGTTAATTTGCGACGCAAAAAAATTAGTCGAAAAATTGTTGGGCCCAGACAGCGCAGTTAAGCTGGATGTGGTAGGTCCAAATAACGCACGATCCCCGGTGATATCCACGTCACCCTCTTGGGCGCTAATTAACGCCCTGCCGCGCAAAGTCCCCTGTACAGGCGTGGCAAACCCGCTCACTACCACGTTGACCGAGCCAGTAGCGCTGCTAACTCCTTCACCGCCTACACGCAGCGATAGGTTACGGAAGGGGAGAGACGGGTTATTGTATACCACTGCCAGTGTCCATCCAGCGTGGTTGGTGTTGGTAGAATCGGGGACCGTGATGGTGCCCGTTACATTTCCGACCGTGTATGCTCCTGCGCCGCCTTGAATGACCAGATTTGTTACATTTGCGGTTCTCACATAGGTACTGAGACTGGTGACGTTGACCGATGTTGCAGATTCAGGGCTGACTGTAGTAGATAAAGCAGGCGTCTGAAATGTGATCGGATTGCTGGCGCTGGACAATACATTGGTACTGCCGTTGGCATAGCTTCCTCCCCAAATAAGCTCAGCATATAGCACTGTACTGCCCGCAGGGAGCACAAGGAATGCCGTCGATGAGTTACTGGCAAAAGCAGAAGTCGTGCCAAATGGATATGTGCCGAAGCGTGAGGATGTATTGGTTGTGATGAAAGCACCAATGCTGGTCGCTGTACCCGGCACCCCTACCGAAGTAGAACGTGCCAGCCCGAGTGTATTTCCTATAAAGGTAATAGCCCCGGTCTGGTTCGTTGCATAACGCTGAATAAAAGCCATGGATTAACTTCCTACTTTCCATCTCTTCCCAATTAGTTGTCTTAGGGGTTTTCGTAGAGGAAGAGCCAGCTGGGCTGGGTGTAATGATCCTTTCGTATAAATTGCCTGCATGATAATCAGGTCTTGCATACGGCATAAGTTCCTATACCTGATTCAGCTTGATATGGCCCCCCCTCCCTCCTTCGATAAAATAGATTAGCATGAGCTCCAAATAGTGGATCTGTCACGACACCAGCGGAGTAGCTATTTAAATATCTCTTCATTATTCACATATGTATGCGAGCTAAAATTAAACATGACCCTTTTCATAGAATGGCGTTATTGGAAGCGTTTTATCGAATCATGAGGGATTTTGTAAAAATCCGTCGAAATGTTGATAGGTTTTTTTACTTGGCGTTAACATATGTGTTATACTGAAGGGGCAAAGGAGGCGTGCCCTATGAACTTAACAGTACGAGGTCAACAGATCGAGGTTACCGACGCTTTGAAGGACTACGTTGATAAGAAATTCAGCAGACTTGAGAAGTATTTCGATGCACCCCCGACGTCTGATGGAAGTGTAACGTTAAGCACAACCAGAGATTTGCACACTGTAGAAGTAACCATTCCTTTGCCGGGGCTTGTACTCCGTGCCGAAGACGAAAGCGATGACATGTATGCATCCATTGATGCCGTGGTAGACAAGCTAGAACGGCAAATTCGCAAGCACAAAACTAAGCTTAACCGGAAATTCCGGCAGGAAGGTAGTTTGAAAACTCTTTTTGTGGAAGATCCAGCGGGTAGCGTGGCTGTTGCCGAAGATGAGGATGCGGAAATGGATGAGCTGGAAGTCGTTCGTACCAAGCGTTTCTTGTTGAAACCTATGGATGTGGAAGAAGCTATTCTGCAAATGAACATGGTTGGACATAATTTCTTCGTATTTTCTAATATTGATAATGAGGAAGTTAACGTAGTTTACAAACGCAATGATGGTAAATACGGTCTGATCGAACGAGAATAGCCTGTGAAGCAGAAACTCATCACATTTTAAAGTGAATAGAATGTTTTCGATTGAAGCATGCTTCATGGATATTAGGAAAATGATCATAACACGAGCCTTATCCTTGCGAACCTGGCGGGATAGGGCTCTTTTATATGTTTATTGTAAACATGATTGAAAATTTCAGCTTGGACAGGTGTAACCAATTGTGTATTTCGTGCGTCAATTGTTTTGGTATCTTTAACCGGATGCAAATCTGGAGGCTGCTTGTGTTGCGGCATGTCCTACAAACTGTTACAATTTATGCAAAGAACATCGCACGATGGGCTGGTATAGCCGGGCCTGTCAAACATATCGGGAATCAATTTCATCATGGACCCTTTCTTATTGTGAAATTGATTCTATTAATTGTTTTGCGCGAAAGGGGTAAACCATGCTAGGAATTGTCAAAAAAATTTTTGGGGATACAAATGAACGTGACGTCAAACGTTTAATGAAGACGGTTGAACTGATCAATAAAATAGAGCCTGATTTTGAGAAGCTCTCGGATGAGGAACTGAAAGCCAAGACGGCGGAGTTTAGAGAGCGGATTGAACAAGGTGCTACGGCTGAAGAAGTGCTGCCGGAAGCTTTTGCAACGGTTCGTGAAGCGTCCAAGCGGGTGCTGGGCAAACGTCACTATGACGTACAGATGCTCGGCGGTATTGCGTTGCACGAAGGAAAAATCGCAGAAATGAAAACCGGTGAAGGTAAAACACTGGTGGGAACATTGCCGGTTTATTTGAACGCTCTGTTGGGCAAAGGTGTGCACGTGGTTACAGTCAATGACTATTTGGCACAACGCGACAGCGGAGAAATGGGACAAATTTATAATTTCTTGGGAATGAGCGTAGGTCTGAACCTGGCCAATATGGATCATGCTGCCAAACAGGAAGCTTATGCTTGTGATATTACGTATGGTACAAACAATGAGTTCGGGTTCGATTATCTGCGCGATAATATGGTGCTTTACAAAGAACAGATGGTACAGCGTCCGTTGTACTTCTGTATCATTGATGAAGTGGATTCCATTCTCGTCGATGAAGCTCGTACACCATTGATCATTTCAGGACAAGCTCAAAAATCGACCGAGCTGTATTTTGCGGCTGATCGTTTTGTGAAGAGCCTGAATGTTGAAGAAGACTACACGCTGGATATTAAGGTGAAGTCAGTTGCTTTGACCGAAAACGGCGTATCCAAGGCTGAAAATTTCTTTGGTCTTGAAAACCTGTATGATCAGGAAAGTGTTACAATCAATCACCACATCGTACAAGCCTTGAAAGCTAACGCTATTATGCGTTTGGATGTGGACTATGTCGTGGCAGACGGTGAAGTCCTGATTGTTGATGAGTTTACAGGTCGTCTGATGGCTGGACGTCGTTACAGTGATGGTTTGCACCAAGCTATTGAAGCGAAGGAAAACATCATTGTCCAAAATGAAAGCATGACACTGGCGACAATTACATTCCAAAACTATTTCCGTATGTACCGCAAATTGGCGGGGATGACGGGTACAGCGAAAACAGAAGAAGAAGAATTCAAAAAAATCTATGGTCTGGAAGTGCTCCAAATTCCGACGAACAAGCCTAACCAGCGTGTAGATATGCCTGACGTAGTGTACAAGAGCGTGAAGGGCAAATTCCATGCTGTAGTAGACGAAATTCTGGAGCGTAACAAAAAGAACCAGCCGATATTGGTAGGTACGGTTTCTATTGAAAACTCGGAGCTTCTTTCTGAAATGTTGAAACGCAAAGGCGTTCGTCATAAAGTACTTAACGCCAAGTATCATGCCGAAGAAGCTGAGATTATTTCCCGTGCAGGTGAAGCTGGCGCGGTTACCATCGCTACTAACATGGCTGGACGTGGTACTGACATCGTACTGGGCGAAGGCGTTGCAGAACTCGGTGGTTTGCACATCATCGGTACAGAACGTCATGAATCCCGTCGTATTGATAATCAGCTTCGCGGACGTGCAGGGCGTCAGGGTGATCCGGGCTCCACGCAGTTTTACTTATCGCTGGGCGATGAGTTAATGAAGCGTTTTGGTGCAGACAACGTACTGAATATGATGGAACGCTTGGGCTTCGAAGAAGATCAACCTATCGAGAGCCGTATGATTTCACGTGCTATCGAATCAGCTCAAAAACGTGTCGAAGGGAATAACTTTGATCAGCGTAAAGTCGTTCTTCAATATGATGACGTGATGAATCAGCAGCGTGCTATTATTTACAAACAACGCCGTGAGGTGCTGGAATCAGAGAACATCAAGGAAATTGTGTTCGACATGATCAAGCCTGTCATTGAGCGTGTAGTGGAAGCTCACTGTGGTGATGATATCCCTGAAAACTGGGAACTGGAAGAAGTTGCGGAGTATGTGAACAACAACCTGCTTGAGGAAAACACACTTTCGCGCGACGATCTGTGGGGTAAGGAAAAAGAAGAGATGGTCGATATGATCTTCGAAAAAGTTACCAACAGATACCACAGCCGTGAAGAGATGATCGGCGAAGAAATGGTACGTGAGTTCGAGAAGGTTATCGTATTGCGTGCAGTTGACAGCAAATGGATGGATCATATTGATGCTATGGATCAATTGCGTCAAGGTATTCACTTGCGTGCTTATGGTGGTACTGATCCATTGCGTGAATACCAATTTGAAGGTTTCGAAATGTTCCATGCTATGATCGCCAGCATCCAAGAGGAAGTTGCGACCTACATTATGAAAGCACAAATCGAATCCAACCAAGAGCGTCAGGCTGTCGTTGATGAAGATAAAATCTCAACGAGTGGAGAACCTGCGGCTCCCAAAAAGAAATCCGCTCCTTCGCGTCCGCGTAGAAAATAACGGATTGAAATTAAGGGATAGATCTTGATATACACTATCCTCTGCAATGCATATAATGGCAGGCGGCAGTTCAACCACTGACCGTCGGCCATTTTGTGCCATCAGGGGACGACACTGATGTCTTCAACTTATAGCTTTTCTGTTGGAGGATCAGTCTGAACATTGATGAATGGCTAGATTGCTCTCAATTCTTTTTAAACAATTATGACAAATAAGCAAGTCTCTGCTTATTTGTCAGTCAATTCCGCAGTTGATCTGGCTCACATACCAGAGCCTGTTATTTAAAAGCAGTTTGACTTTACGGCGGTCGGGAGCGAAGCGGAGGATTTAAATCTGGAGAAGCGTCAGCGTTCGTAAGATCAAATCATTCGCGCAGCGTCTCTTACCCAGCCGTAACTCAAAACGCTTTACTCCCCCTAACCCTATATTAAAAGGAGAATGACACCATGATTGATCCAAGTGTAAAACATGATTTACGAGAAATAGGCAAGAAACTAACAAACCTTAGGGGGTCTCTTTGACTTAGATCTCAAACAGGAAATGATCGCGAACTTTGAGGAAAAGATGGCAGCGCCTGATTTTTGGGATGATAACGAAAAGGCCCAAGGCGTAATTGCTGAAATGAATGCTGTGAAATCTTCTGTGGACAGCTATGAACAGCTGCGTCAGGAATATGAAGATGCAGGTATGATGGTTGAGCTGGCTGAAGAAGAAGGCGATGAAGCGCTGGCTGGAGAAGTTGAAAACAGTATCAAATCCCTGCTGAGCAAGCTGGAGGAATTTGAGCTGCAATTGCTTTTAAATCAGCCCTATGACAAGCTTAATGCTATTCTGGAGCTGCACCCGGGGGCAGGCGGTACCGAGTCTCAGGACTGGGGACAAATGCTGCTGCGTATGTATACACGCTGGGGTGAAAAACGAGGCTTTAAGGTAGAGACCCTGGATTATCTGGCAGGTGATGAAGCGGGAATTAAGAGTGTAACCCTCTTGATCAAAGGCTACAATGCCTACGGTTATCTCAAGGCGGAGAAAGGTGTACATCGGCTTGTTCGTATCTCTCCATTTGACTCCTCCGGTCGTCGACATACATCGTTCGTGTCTTGTGATGTAGTACCGGAAATTGCGGATGATGTGGATATTGAGATCCGCACAGAAGATCTTAAAATTGATACGTACCGGGCCAGCGGTGCAGGTGGTCAGCATATTAATACGACCGACTCAGCTGTTCGGATTACGCATTTGCCTACTGGTATTGTCGTGACTTGTCAAAATGAACGTTCCCAGATCAAAAACCGTGAACGTGCGATGACGATGCTCCGTTCCAAGCTCTACGAGCGCAAGATTGAAGAACAACAGCAGCAATTGGACGAAATCCGTGGTGAACAGTCCGATATTGCATGGGGTAGCCAAATCCGCTCCTACGTGTTCCATCCATACAGCATGGTTAAGGATCACCGTACCAGCGTGGAAACTGGCAACGTCGGGGCAGTGATGGACGGCGATCTCGATCCATTCATCGATGGTTACCTTCGCAGCCAAATTAAGCTGGACGCAGAATAATTGTCTGTACGTTTTCCTACAGAACCGCAGTCTACGTGCCTGCGGCCTGTAGGAATTTTTGTGTGACGGTATTTTTATTAAAGGAGAACGTGAATGATGTCTCAATTGAACCCTCCCACTGCCCGCCGAAGAAGGCGTAAGCCTCTGATTGCCGCCAGTGGGCCAGCGCGTAACGTGATCGATGTTTTGCTAATTATACTCGGCTCCTTCATTACAGCGCTGACCTTTAACATGTTCTTGCTGCCCAACCGGATTGCATCCGGGGGTGTATCTGGCTTGTCTATCTTGGGCGAGGAGCTGTTTGGCCTGGAACCGGCCTATACGCAATGGGGAATGAACATTCCGTTATTTATAGCAGGAGTACTGCTATTAGGGAAAAAGTATGGCTTGCGTTCCCTGCTGGGCAGCATCATGCTGCCACTATTCGTTTATGTGACGAAGGATTGGGCAGTCCCGACAACCAATCCGTTGCTGGCTTCGCTGTATGGTGGAATCGGAGTAGGATTGGGCTTGGGCACTGTGTTTCGGGGCAGAGGCTCGACGGGTGGACTGGCTATTTTGGCGCAAATTATTCAAAAGTATACCGGTTTTAGCCTTTCTCTTTGTGTCATGCTAATGGATGGCACAGTGATCACGCTAGCTGGTTTCGCCCTATCGCCGGAGCGAGCTCTGTATGCATTGATTGGCTTGTTTGTAACCGGCAAGGTTATTGATGCTGTAGAAATGGGATTAGGCTACTCCAAAGTGGCTTACATCATATCCAATCAAAAGGAAAAGATCACGCAAACTATTTTACAGGATTTGGATCGGGGTTTGACAGAGCTTGCAGGACGGGGGGGTTACACGAACGAAGAACGTCCTGTACTTATGGTTGTAGTCGGGCAAAACGAGGTAACCCGCCTCAAAACGCTCGTTCGCTTGGTAGACCCGGAAGCTTTTGTGATTATTAGTAATACACGTGAGGTATTGGGTGAAGGGTTCAAAAGGGAAGGCTAGCATAATGTGGTCTTTTGGACGCTTGCTCTTAAATGAATCAATGTAGGAGAGCCCACTGATGTAGTGGGCTTTTCTCTTTTCAGAACAGCTTTATCAAGCCTTTTTTGGTAACAGATCAAGCCAATCTGCTGCTTGTCCTTGATTAAAATATGAGGTCGGTACTCCTTTTACTCCGGTTTTGACCATAAATAAACCGCCTGCTAGTGGTTGATCGGTATTATCGCCATCTTGAGCAGTTGTGATATACAACTCATCCAGATGTTCACCGCCAAAAGCACATGAAGTCACACAATTGACTGGAAGTGAAACCTCAGCAATTACTTCTCCCTGAGCAGGATGGATACGAGAAACACGTTTACCGCCCCAACGCGCGATCCACAACATGCCCTCTGCATCGATGGTCATGCCATCTGGATATCCTTCACTTTCATCCAATCTAGCTACCACTTGCTTATTCTTAATGGTGCCCTGTGTCACATCGTAATCGAAGGAGACCACTTCCAAGGTCGGAGTATCAATATAGTACATGGTACGATGATCTTGGCTCCAGGCTAAGCCATTAGATATGGAAGCTTTATCAACCAGTAAGGAGACGCTTCCTTTTGTGCTCAGACTATACAACGCTCCTTGCGCGCGTTCGCCATTTAAACTCATAGTTCCTGCCAAAAAACGTCCTGCAGGATCACATTTACCATCATTAAATCGATTTCCTGATCTACCTTCCTCAGGATCGTGGATCAATACTTTGGCTCCTGTTTCAATATCCAAACAGTATAGACCGCTGATCATGGCCACGATTACTTTATTTTTAAGATAAGGGACGACTGCACTAATATGTTCACCCACATCTATGGTACGATCTGTGCCTGTAGATGGATCGTAAATGTGTAATTGAAAACCCTCAATATCGACCCAAAATAAACGTTGCGACTGATGATCCCAACTGGGACCCTCGCCTAACTTGGCTTTAGCATCTATCACTAAATTCGCTGTATATGTTTTGATGTGTAGCACCCCTAACGTATAGGTTTATTTTCGTACATACTCACTCTTTATACCCTATTCAATGTCCAACGAATACATAAGTGCAGCAAATGGATAAGCCAGATGAATACCAATATACAAGATAATATATAAAGGGAACGCTCCTTTTCTTATGCAAAATAGAAGACTAGATTCGCAAGGGGGTCTGTCTTTTTTGTTTTCCTTAATTGTAGCCTGTACAGCTTGGCGGCCAAAAGAATGGGCAAGAGTGCATATTTTAAATTTGGAGGAATAACATGACATGAGGTGTTGTATTTATATGAATAGAGTCGTATAATAATACATATTTCATAGGGACGGAATGGAGGAAGGTCTGTGAGCAGCAAGCTAAAGGTAGCAATTGTCGGTTCCACTGGATATGGCGGAGTGGAGCTGATTCGATTTTTGGTTCATCATCCGCAGGTGGAGATTGTATCTGTTATTTCTTCATCCAGCGCGGGTGTCCCGATTAGTGATGGGTTTCCACATCTGACGGATATTGTGGTACAGGATTTGGACGGTGTCGATATCCATGAAATTGCTGCCAAGGCTGATCTGGTTTTCACAGCTACGCCATCAGGCGTTAGCACCAAATTAGTGCCACAGCTTCTGGATGCCGGACTGAAGGTGATTGACCTTTCCGGGGACTTTAGGCTCCGAAGCGGGGAAGCGTATGAAGCATGGTACAAAAAGCCTGCGGCTTCACCCGAGTATCTTAAGCGAGCGGTTTACGGACTCAGCGAAGTGTATGCAGAAAAGCTTGCTGGTGTTTCTTTTATTTCGAATCCAGGCTGCTATCCAACGGCAACACTATTAGGAATTATTCCTGCCTTAAAGGCGGATTGGATTGACCATCGGTCACTGATTGTGGATGCCAAATCCGGGGTATCCGGCTCCGGTCGGGGAACAAGTCTTGTTTCACATTATGCGGAGATGAATGAGAATTTTAAGGCTTATAAGGTGAATAAGCACCAACATATCCCTGAGATCGAACAGGTATTGGGTGATGTTGCGGGCGAGGACGTTACAATTACGTTTACGACACAGCTGGTGCCTATGACGCGAGGAATCATGAGTACAATTTATGTCACGTTGAAAGGTGATCATACGGATCAGGACCTTATCGGGTTATACCGGGATTATTATAAAGGCCATCCTTTTGTCCGTGTACGTGGCGAAGGTATATGGCCGGCAACAAAAGAAGTATTTGGTTCGAACTACTGCGACATCGGTTTTGCAGCAGATGCCCGTACTGGGCGTCTTACGATTATTTCTGTCATTGATAATGTTGTGAAGGGTGCCGCTGGGCAGGCGATTCAGAATTTAAATTTAATGATGGGATGGGAGGAGAACCTCGGGCTGGGCTTCATACCGGTATATCCGTAAGTAGCACGTAAACGCAACAGGTACAGGAGAACGACAGCGGGCAGGTTTGAGAACGCAAGCGTCCAGCTGCCATTCATTCCTTATAATGCGGGCGAGGGCACATAATTATGGGCAAATTAGGATTTACAGTCGTACATGGGGGCAACATCGTAACTCCGCGTGGCTTTACAGCCGGGGGATTGCACTGTGGATTGAAAAATACGAACCGCAACGATATCGGCGCGATTCGCTGTGAGGTAGAGGCGACAGCTGCTGCGGTGTATACCACTAATGTGTTTCAGGCTGCACCGCTGAAGGTGACCCGCGAGAGCCTGACAAACGGTCGATTACAGGCGATAGTAGTGAACAGCGGGAACGCCAATGCCTGTACAGGACAGCAAGGGGAGCAGGACGCTTACGCTATGCGTTCGGCCGCTGCTCGTGAACTGGGTGTGGCAGAGAGCAATGTAGCTGTTGCTTCGACGGGTGTAATTGGCGAGCATCTGAAAATGGATCGTGTGCTTGGCGGTATATCGTCACTACCTAAGCGGATGAGCGAGGCAAACGATGGAGCGGAGCAATTTAGCCAAGCCATTCTGACAACGGATTTGGTGAAAAAGGAAGCATGCGTGTCAGTTGAAGTGGACGGTGTGACCGTGCACATCGCCGGGGCGGCAAAAGGATCGGGTATGATTCATCCGAATATGGCAACCATGCTAGCTTTTATAACTTGTGATGCGGTCATCGGGCAGACGGCTCTTCATCAACTATTAAAGCAGGCCACGGATACTAGCTTTAATATGATTACGGTCGATGGGGATACCAGTACGAACGATATGCTAATCGCTATGGCAAGCGGACTGGCAGGCAACAGCGAGTTGAACGGAGAGCATCCTGATTGGGGGGCTTTTGCCGAGGCATTCACTTATATTTGCCGGGAGCTGGCGAAGGCGATTGCCCGTGACGGGGAAGGTGCTACGAAGCTGGTAGAGGTGTCCGTAAGCGGAGCGGTAAGCGATGCTTCTGCCCAGGCGATAGCCAAGACCGTAATTGGGTCCAGTCTGGTGAAGTCAGCCGTTTTTGGCGCAGACGCCAACTGGGGGCGAATTATTGCAGCCGTCGGACGTGCTGGAGAACCGGTCAATCCCGATACGGTAGACATCCGTTTGGGCGATATTGTGGTGCTGAGTCAATCAAGTCCAGTCGCTTTTGATGAAGCCGAGGCGCTTTCCTATTTACGTGGAGATACGGTTCAAATTATCGTTGATTTGCATCACGGGAACGGAATGGCTACAGCATGGGGCTGTGATCTAACCTACGATTATGTGCGGATTAATGCGGCTTATCGGACATAGATACCAGATTTAAATACAGATGGATTTTTAATAGTTAATAGAAGAAGTGAGCGGATATAGTTTTTCGCATCATTTGAAAATCGCACAAAATTGTGCAGAGGAGAAAAGGAGAGATGATATGCAATCGGCAGTGGGACACGCGGATCAAGCGAAACAAGCGGGACTGGCACGTCGTAATTTTGTGATGAAATGCGGAGGAAGTACGCTGGCTGCGTTGCCTGATTCCTTTTTTGACGACTTGGCCCGTCTGCAGTCGGAAGGCCTTCAACCAGTCATTGTACATGGCGGCGGACCTGCTATCTCTGACAATTTGGCGAAGCTGGGAATCGAAACGGAGTTCATTCACGGGTTGCGTAAAACGACTGAACCCGTGTTGGATGTCGTGGAAATGGTGCTGGCAGGCAGCATTAACAAGCAGATTGTTCGCAGAATAGGGATGCACGGAGGGCGAGCGTTGGGTTTGTCGGGCAGTGATGGCTATTTAATTGAAGCAAAGCCTGTGCCGAATGCTGCCGAGGTCGGTTGGGTTGGAGAGGTAACATCTGTTCAAGCATCGATTATTACGGGTGTGCTGGACATGAGCTATATGCCAGTTATTGCGCCTATCGGCATTGATCGATCCGGTCAGCGTTATAACATTAATGCCGATACAGCGGCGGGCGCGGTTGCTTCTCATCTCGGCGTCAGTCGAATGATTGTTGTGACGGATGTACCTGGTATTTTGAAAAAGAATGGTGTAGAGAAGAAGGTGCTGGAATCGATCACTATACAGGAAATTGAAGATATGATCAGCACGGGTGAAATCTACGGTGGTATGATCCCGAAAGTGAGAGCGGCTATTGCCTGCATTCACGGAAAAGTGAAGGAAGTCGTCATCGTTGACGGCAGCGAACCGCAGGTACTCAGCCGTGTGCTGAGCGGAGAATCAATTGGAACACGCATTGTGCGCATGCAGTAATTGCAATATATGCTCAACCTATATAACCAAACGATAAAGGGGCGTGAACGACATGAGTAAGGAACCGAATACGCTGGTGAGCGAGGAAATGCCAAGTACGAATGGAAGCGGAGCGCAAGCGCAAAAGGGGACGGCAAAAACGCAGGCAGATAGCTCTCTTTTTCCAAACTACGCAAGATACCCGCTTACACTGGTGAAAGGACAAGGAAGCTGGCTGTGGGATGATCAGGGCAAACGTTATCTGGATTTCATGTCAGGTATTGCTGTTACCAATCTAGGTCATACGCCTCAAGCTGTAGCGGAGCGGTTGAAAAAGCAGATCGATGAACTGTGGCATGTATCCAATCTGTTTCATATTCCTGGGCAGGAGCGGGCCGCGGCCTTGCTGACAGCTAATAGTAGCGCAGATGCGGTGTTCTTCTGCAATAGCGGAGCTGAAGCGAACGAAGCTGCTATTAAGCTGGCGCGTCGTTACCACCAGAAGGTGAAGCAGACCGGTCGCTATGAAATCATTACGTTCACGCAATCCTTCCACGGACGGACGCTGGCAACCTTGACTGCTACGGGTCAGGACAAAGTAAAAGAAGGCTTTTTACCGCTTCCCGCCGGGTTCAAAAGCGTTCCGCTTCATGACCAGGCTGCGCTCGAAGCAGCGATCAATGAGAATACAGCGGCAATTATGCTGGAAATGGTGCAGGCCGAAGGTGGCATGTATCCGGTAGACCCTGCTTTCGTAGATGTGATTACCCAGCTGTGCCAGGAGCATGGATTGCTGCTGATCATTGACGAGGTGCAAACAGGTATGGGACGGACAGGTAAGCTGTTTTCCTTTGAGCATTATGGGATTGAGCCGGATATTTTTACATTGGCGAAAGGACTGGGCAGTGGCTTTTCGGTCGGTGCAATGCTAGGCAAAGAATATTTGCGTGAAGCGTTCACAGCGGGCAGTCATGGTTCTACGTTCGGGGGTACACCGCTTGCTATGGCAGCAGTTCAAGCGACCGTTGAAACGATTATTGATGACAAGCTGCCAGAACGCGCTGCCGAAATGGGAGATTATCTCTTCCAGAGTCTGCAAAAGCAGCTTGCAGATATTCCTTTTGTCCAGGATATCCGCGGAAAAGGTCTGATGGTCGGGATTGAGTGTGCGGAGCCGGTAGCAGAGCTTGTTTTGGCAGGACAGAAGAAGGGCATTCTGTTCATTACAGCAGGACCGAACGTGATTCGCCTGTTGCCTAACCTGTATGTAACGAAAGACGAAATAGATCAGGCTGTAGCATGGATTGCTGAATTGATTCGGGAGCACGTAGCTTAGTGTAAAGACAGAAGCATCCGAGATTAGAGCGTAAAAGGAGAGGATCGCATGAGCCAGGGCGGCGCACTGCAACAGGTGAATTTGAAAGGACGGGACTTTCTAGAGCTGGACGATTACTCGCCAGAGGAAATCCAGTATTTAATTGATCTCGCCGTTGAAATTAAGCGTAAGCACAAAAACGGAGAAGCTTATCAGCGCTGAAGGGGAAAACACTTGTGCTGATTTTCGAAAAATCCTCCACACGCACACGGGTATCCTTTGAAGTCGGTATGTATCAATTGGGCGGGCATGCCCTTTTCCTCAGCAAAAATGACATTCAACTGGGACGCGGTGAACCGATTAGCGACATGGCCCAAGTCATGTCACGTTATCTGGATGGCATTATGATTCGTACCTTTGGGCACGATAATGTCGTAGAGTTGGCGCGTTATGCATCCGTTCCTGTGATTAATGGTTTGAGCGATTTGGCGCATCCGTGTCAGGTGCTGGCTGATTATCAAACCTTATATGAACAAAAGGGTAAGCTGAAAGGACTCAAACTGGCTTACATCGGAGACGGCAACAATATGGCGCATTCCCTCTTAATTGGTGGAGCAAAGCTCGGAGTGCATGTCTCCATTGCAAGTCCAGCTGGATACGAGCCTGACCCGAGTGTGGTCGCGGTTTCTCGTGAGATTGCCAAACAGACAGGGAGTGAAATTGTTATCACGCAAAGTCCGCAGGAAGCAGTAAAAGATGCCGATGCGATCTACACAGACGTGTGGGCAAGCATGGGCTTTGAGGAAGAGCAGAAGGAGCGTGAGCTTGCTTTTGCCGACTTCCAGGTGAATGAGGAGTTGGTTAAGCTCGCGAAGCCAGATTATCTATTCCTGCACTGTCTACCTGCGCATCGTGGGGAAGAGGTGAGTGCAGGAGTAATCGACGGTCCCCATTCGGTCATTTTTGATGAAGCGGAAAACCGTCTACATGCACAAAAAGCGTTGCTAGTTGCTTTAATGGGATACAGTTGATCGTAAAGAAGATAGAGGTATAAGCATTCGGGGAGGACTTCAACAATGGCAAAAGAAAAAATCGTACTCGCATATTCCGGCGGTCTGGATACGTCGGTCATTCTGAAATGGCTCAAGGAAACCTATGATGCTGAGATTATCGCATTTACCGCAGATATCGGACAAAAGGAAGAACTGGACGGTTTGGAGGAAAAAGCACTCGCTACGGGAGCTTCCAAAGTGTACATCGATGATCTGCGTGATGAATTCGCCAAGGATTTTATTTACCCAATGTTTCAGGCGGGTGCTTTATATGAAGGGCAATATTTGCTCGGAACGAGTATTGCACGTCCATTGATCGCTAAGCGGATGGTCGATATTGCGATTGCCGAGGGAGCAACAGCCATTGCCCACGGCGCAACAGGCAAAGGCAACGATCAGGTGCGCTTCGAGCTGAACGCGGCGGCGCTAACGCCGGACATCCAAGTCATTGCACCTTGGCGGCTGGAAGAGTTCCGCAACCAGTTCCCGGGCCGGGCAGAAATGATTGCCTATGCGGAAAAACACGGTATTCCGGTAACCGCTTCTGCAGCCAAGCCGTACTCCATGGACCGCAACCTGCTGCATATCAGCTATGAAAGCGGCGTGCTGGAGGACCCCTGGTTTGATCCGAGCGCTCCTGAAAATAAAGAAATGTTCTTGCTCAGCAACGCGCCTGAGGACGCCCCTGATGAAGCAGAATATTTGGAGCTGGAATTTAAAGCAGGCAACTGCGTCGCTTTGAATGGTGAACAGCTAACTCCGCTGCAAGTGATGGAAAAGCTGAATGAACTGGGCGGCAAGCATGGAATCGGACGTGTAGATATGGTGGAGAACCGTTTTGTGGGTATGAAGAGCCGCGGAGTCTATGAGACGCCAGGGGGTACAATCCTGTTCACTGCTCACCGCAAAATGGAGTCCATCACAATGGATCGCGAGGTTATGAATCTGCGTGATAGCCTGATTACCCGTTATGCTACCTTGGTGTACAATGGATTCTGGTTCGCGCCGGAACGTGTTGCTTTACAGGCACTGGTTCATGAGAGTCAGAAAAATGTCAGTGGTACGGTGCGCGTGAAGCTGTACAAGGGCAATATTATCGGTGCAGGCGTTAAAAGTCCGGTTAGCTTGTACAACCCAGACATTGCAACCATGGAAGCTGATCCGACGCAAGCCTACGACCAAGGCGATGCCACAGGCTTTATCCGCTTGAATGCTTTGCGTTTGAAGGTAAATACGGGCGTAACACAAAATCATAAATAAGATGTAATCAAAAAAATGTACGGAATGCGGGCCGTTCTTGTCCAAACGACGAGGGCGGCTTGTTATTGCAGAGAGGGGATCATGCAATGAGTAAGCTATGGGGCGGACGGTTTACAAAGCAAACGAACAAGCTGGTAGAGGAATATACGGCTTCTATTGAGTTTGATCAGGCGTTGGCGGAAGAAGATATTCAAGGCAGTTTAGCTCATGTGGCCATGCTGGGCAAATGCGGTATTATTCCGCAGGAGGATGCGGACACGATCAAGGGAGGACTGCACACCGTTCTGGAGCGTATCCGCCGTGGGGAAATTGAATTTTCCGTTTCGGATGAGGATATTCACATGAATATTGAAAAAAACCTGATCGAGGCCATTGGTCCGGTCGGCGGTAAGCTGCACACTGGACGCAGTCGTAACGATCAGGTAGCAACGGATATGCACTTGTATTTGCGCGGACGTGTGGTATCGCTGGTAGGTATGCTGCATGATGTACAAGTTGCATTAATTGGGCAGGCCAAGGACAATCTGGACACAATAGTGCCTGGATACACACACTTGCAGCGTGCGCAGCCTATTTTGTTCGCGCATCACTTGCTAGCGTATGTGTCTATGCTAGAGCGTGATATTGACCGACTCAAGGACAGCTACAAGCGCATCAATGTGTTGCCGCTCGGGGCTGGCGCTTTGGCTGGAACCACTTTCCCGATTGATCGTCATTTTGTAGCTGAGCAGCTCGGTTTTGATGGCGTCTATGAAAATAGCCTGGACGCTGTTAGTGATCGGGACTTTATCGTAGAGTTTTTGGCCGGAGCCTCGCTGATTATGACGCATTTGTCCCGTCTGAGTGAAGAACTGGTGCTATGGAGCAGCACGGAGTTTGGTTTTGTCGAGCTGGATGATGCTTTCTGCACAGGCAGCAGCATTATGCCACAGAAGAAAAACCCGGATGTACCGGAGTTAGTACGTGGCAAAACCGGGCGTGTCTATGGAAACCTCGTTGGTCTGCTGACAGTACTGAAGTCCTTGCCACTGGCATACAACAAGGATATGCAGGAGGACAAGGAAGGGATGTTCGATACGGTTGCTACGCTGGAGGGAGCCTTGCAATTGTTCGCTCCGATGATCGCTACGATGAAGGTGAACAAGGATCGCATGCGTCAAGCGGTCAACCAGGATTTCTCCAACGCAACGGATATTGCGGACTTCCTGGTCGGTAAGGGGCTTCCGTTCCGTCAGGCCCATGAGGTTATCGGCAAAACGGTGCTGTATTGCATCCAGCAGGGCAAGTATTTGCTTGATCTGAAACTGGATGAATTCCAGCAGTTTTCGGATCTGTTCGACGAGCGGATTTATGAGGTGCTTCAACCAGAAGCGGTAGTCAATGCTCGAAATGTGTATGGTGGAACCGCCACCGGTCAGGTGCAGGCAGCCATTGAACGCAGTGAACAGCTTCTAGTGAACACGTCAACATGGTTTGAAAATCATAAGCCAAAAAATTAATCTGTAAAGAAATAATTATTCTCTTGCACAGCAACGGGATGCTGTGTAAAATCAGATTTTAAGAATATTTGCCAGCTATGTTCTCAAAGGCACCGTTCGCGGTGTCTTTTGTGTTTTCTGAGGTATTTGAATGATTTATGATCGGAATAACCATGAACTACATAGATGTATTGAAAGAATATCATCCACGAGGCTTGATAACTAGTTCTATATACCTATCCATACATTAGTGTGAAAGTTTCTAGAATTTACATTTTTGTATACTACGCCTACTATGATTATGGTAGAATAGCACTAAGTTTTTCATTGAATTACCAATTCAATAGAACAAGAAGCATATGCGATAATTCATTGTCAAGTTATTATTGGTTTTTTCGACCAGGAAAATTGCATAAATGTGTAAATGAAGGGCTTGAATGAGAAAACAGGTGTGCCCTGGTTTCGAAAGAATAGCCGTTAAAAATATTGAAGTAGCGACATAGCAAAAGGCAGAGTCGGGACGATCCAGGGAGGTATTATGAGAACTAAACGAACGACGCGTCAGCTAAAGAGCGCTTGGATCGGTTATCGCGCTTCTGACGCCGATGGATTGGTATCCTCATTGCATGAGGAGCGAATCCAGGCAGAGAAGTTGCTACGTGAGGAGCGGGAGCTTTT
Organism: Paenibacillus sp. ICGEB2008; assembly: GCF_000307675.1. NCBI lineage: Bacteria > Bacillati > Bacillota > Bacilli > Caryophanales > Paenibacillaceae > Paenibacillus > Paenibacillus sp. ICGEB2008. Next base: position 23,889 of record NZ_AMQU01000011.1, on the reverse strand, counting down.
CCACGCGGCGCTGGAGCGGAAAAAGCAGCGGGATACCGAGTTAAAGCAGCTGCTTGCGGACGCGCTTGCGGAAGAGCGGCGCTGGATTGAAAGGGCGGGAATTCATGGGTGACAAGCTTAGGTGGCAGGTTGGAGGAGTTTCAATTCGCCAAACCAAGAGAAGAATAAAAGAAGAGCGTCAGCGAATCGAACAACTGCAACAACAGCTAGAGGCTCAGCGTGCAGAGCAGGCCCCGATACTGTACAAGCTTGATTTTCATATCGAAGAGTTGGAACGGCGACTGCAGGATACAGAACTTCGTATTCAGGCTTTACAGAATGCCAATGATACAGCAGCAGCTGTGGAACAATTGCTGGATGAAGGAATACAGGATGGACAGGTGCAGGAGGCGCAAGTCCAATATGCATCTGGGCAGGAACAAGCAGCGGCAGGAGCAGCTATAGGTCTTGCTTCCAGTATCCCTGGTGCAGAAGGCGGAGAGGCGGCAGCAGGAACGCAGACCGGACGAAACGGCAAGGCCCGTCTGGGAGATCAGCTGGTGGAGAACGGGATGATTACCCGGGATCAGCTGACAGATGCTATCCGCAACCAGAAGCGTTACGGTGGCAGACTGGGCGATATTCTTGTAGAGATGGGTTTCATTACAGCTGAGCAGCTACAAGAGCAAATTGACGGTGATGAGTCCAAGGAGAGACTGGGCGATATGCTGGTTCGTTCCGGCTATATTACACCGGAGCAGCTAGAGCGTGCGCTCGAGTTCCAGGCGAAGAGCGGCGGACTGCTCGGCGACATCTTGCTATCATTGCAAATGTTGGAGCCAGCGGATTTGTACCGCGCGATTGCTACACAGAACCGAATCGGGCGTATTGGTGAGGAGTTGGCGCTGGATGCGGCGTACAAGCTACCCGAGCAAGTGGCCATGGCTTATGGCGTGGTCGTCATCCACCAATATATGAACCGCTATATTGTAGCGGTCAGTGATCCACTGCCAGAGGAGCGACGCTTGAAGCTGGAAGAAATTCTGGGTATGCCGGTAGAGCAAGTACTTGCAACGAAGGAAGAGATGGAGCAGCTCTGGGGTAAAATCTACGGTGAGGAAATGATGCAAGAGAGCACGACTGGGCTATTGGAAAAAGAACCGCATAATTCGGCGCGGACCACCTTTACCAAAGGACAGCTCTGGGTGTTTGCAGCTATGGGAATGATCACACTGCTTGGCCTCCTCTGGAACAGTTGGAAAACGGTGCTGATCATTAATATGATGATTCAGCTGTTTTATTTTGCTATGACGCTATTCAAATTTGGTATTATCTATCTCGGTTCCCGGCGTGGGGCGCAGCTTCGCTTCACGAAGGAAGAGGTAGACGCCATGGATGAAAAAAGACTGCCGATCTATACGATTCTTGTTCCGATGTATAAGGAAGCGGGCGTGCTTCCGATGTTGTTGCGGAATTTGGAACAGCTGGATTATCCAAAGTCCAAGCTGGATGTACGGCTGCTGATCGAAGAGGACGACATTGAGACGATTGAGCTGCTACGGGAAATGAAGCTGCCAGCGTATTACACGACACTGGTCGTGCCCGACGGCTTGCCGAAAACTAAGCCGAAGGCATGTAATTATGGACTTATTCGGGCCCGCGGCGAATTTGTCGTCATTTACGATGCTGAGGATCGTCCCGATGCTGACCAACTTAAAAAGGTCATTGCAGCGTTTGATTCACTGCCTGAGAATTATGCGTGTATTCAAGCGAAGCTCAATTATTTTAACAGCACACAAAATTTGCTGACCCGCTGGTTCACACAAGAATACAGTATGTGGTTCGAATTGCTGCTGCCAGGAATTATGCAGTTAGACACCCCCATTCCGTTGGGCGGTACGTCCAATCATTTCCGGGTATCTGTATTGAAAGATATCAATGCGTGGGACCCCTATAATGTAACCGAGGATGCCGATCTGGGCATTCGTCTGTATAAAGGTGGTTATAAAACGGCCATTGTCGATTCCCGCACATGGGAGGAAGCGAACAGCCGCGTGGGCAACTGGATTCGTCAGCGTTCACGTTGGATCAAGGGATATATGCAGACATGGCTGGTTCATATGCGCAATCCGGTTAAGCTGGTGCGCGAAGTGGGCTGGAAAGGATTTTTCGGTTTTCAGGTGATGATTCTGGCGACTCCGATGTTGCCATTGCTAAACCCGATTTTTTGGGGCTTGCTTATTTTATGGTTTGGCTGGGAGTTGTCCTTTATTCCCAAGCTGTTCCCGGGTTATGTGTACTACTTGGCCAGCGCGGAATTTTATATCGGTAACTTTCTGTTCGTATTCAGTAATGTGGCCGGCATGTATTGGGTCATCGGTGAGCTGGAAGAGCGCGGTGAACGAACATTTTCATACGCGATGGTCAAATATGGGCTACTCTCGCCGTTATATTGGGTACTTATGAGTATAGCTGCGATAAAAGCAGCTTGGCAGCTTATAACCAAGCCGTTCTATTGGGAGAAGACGACGCATGGTCTGACCGATATGCATGACTTGGATGATACCCCGGCACAGTCCTCCTGAATATGAAGAAAGAAGGAGCAAGAATGGAGACCAAAAATCCTTTTTTATCCGTCGTCATTCCTATGTACAATGAAGGCTCACACCTTGAGCGTTCACTTAAGGTGATCGATGGGGTGCTGTCTGTTGTCACCTCACGTTATGAGCTTATTATTGTAGATGATGGTTCCAAAGACGATACGTGGCTCAAGTTGTCCGAATTGTCCCGTCGTATGCCCTCTTTGCTCGCACTCCGGCTGAGTCGGAATTTTGGTAAGGAGCTGGCGTTATGCGCAGGTTTGGAAAATGCATCTGGCGATGCGATCATTGTCATGGACGGTGATCTGCAGCATCCTCCTGAGATGATCGGGGAAATGGTGCGTTTATGGCAGAATGAAGGTTATGATTTAGTTGAATGTGTGAAAGAATTTCGGGGAGAAGAGTCTGTAGGCAAAAAGCTCGGAGCTTCTTTGTTCTATGCAACCTTGAATCGTTTGACGGGCTTTAATCTAAAGGATGCCTCCGATTATAAGCTGCTGGATCGAAGAGTGGTGGATGCCTGGATGGCGATGCCAGAGCGCATGCCGTTTTTTCGCGGGATGACCGCCTGGCTCGGTTTTCGTAAAACCCAGATTACATTCCGGGTGGCTCCACGAGAAGAGGGTCCAAGCCGCTGGAGTCCGTTAGGCCTATTTCGATTGGCTGCGGAAGCGATCGTTTCGTTTTCGACGGTACCTTTGCGGGTAGTGAGTTTAATGGGTCTCATTTTCATGCTGATTTCGGTCGTGTTGGGGATTCAAACCTTAATGCACAAAATAACGGGTGACGCTGTGACCGGGTTTACCACTGTCATTTTACTGCTTTTGATTATCGGTAGTGTACTTATGCTGTCGATTGGAGTGGTAGGAGAATATATTGCCGCCATATATCACGAAGTCAAAGCCAGACCCCGTTATCTAATTGCAGATAAACGGGCGAATGCTGACCGACTGTGGGTGGATAGGGAGTTTAATCAACATGATCAGACGTTCGTATCTAAAGTATCCAATCATTAAATACGGTATTGTCGGACTGCTGGGTACAGGCATTCACGTCGGTGTACTTGTGCTGCTGGTGGAGCTGTTTGCAATACCTGCAGTAACGGCTACTACCATAGGCTTTATCGTTACGTTGCTCGTTTCGTATGTGCTGAATCGTAACTGGACGTTCGAGCCTACCGGCGAAGGGAGCCGCACTCAGTTTCTTAAATATTTATTGGTCTGCACCTGCGGCTTGCTCCTGAATGCCGCTCTGATGTACGTAACCATTCACTGGATTGGTTGGTCGTATCTGATCGGTGAAGTCTTAACTACCATCATCGTGCCAGTTCATAATTATATCTGGAACCGCTATTGGATCTTCTCCGTTCCGCAACAGCGTCAGAAAGAGGTTTCATGATCGTAAGGAAACATGGAAAGTTGTTGTCATTGTTTGCTTGTATTGCTGCTCTAGAATTAGCCGTGGGTGTTTATTTTGCATGGCATCTTGGCTATATGCATACCGATGCGCTCAGTCGAGTAGCGAATGCATTTTATGTACTGTATAGTCGTGACCCGCATTTGGGTGCTATTGGGTTTGTGTGGAATCCACTACCGAGTTTGATGGAACTCATTGTACTGTTGTTCTATCCATTGTTTCCCGCACTCGCTTCCCACGGGCTGGCAGCAGTGATTGTGAGCAGCCTGTTTGCTGGGGCGAGTACAGCATTATTGTACGGGACGGGAAAAGAACTAGGGCTTCACGGTGTAACTAGTTTGCTAATTGCGCTGTTATTTTCACTGAATCCGTTTATGTTTCTGTTTGGCTTCAACGGCTTGAGTGACTCGCCCTATATCTTTTTTATCCTGTTGACAGTGAGTCGATTCTGTATGTGGCTTAAGGATCGCAAGGCGGCGAATTTGATCGTATCCGGTTTTGCGCTTGCATTGGCATTTTGGGTTCGCTACGAAGCAGTCCCACTGGGGGTTGCGCTGGCTTTGGGCGTATTACTGACGATTTTTTTTCTGCATCGGTGGCGTACAAACAGAGAGAACGTTAAAACGCAATTGTCTTTAAAAGAGCGCCTGTACAAGGTAGAAGCGACATGGCTTCTATTGTTGCTGCCGCTTGTCTTTTCCGGTTTGCTGTGGCTCTTTTTTAACTGGATTATCATGGGCGACCCGCTTTACTTTTTACGCTCGCAATATTCCAATTCCACACAATCAGCGGCTTTGCTGGAGGATCAACGCTTTGTAGAAATGTTTGCTCACCCTATGCTGATGCTAAAGTTTGTCGGGCAACGGACCTTATGGTATGCGGCTCCGTTGATTGCCGTTTTGCTTATACGCCTATTGGACAAACGTCTGTGGAGTTGGAGCACATTAACGCTGCTGGCTATTTTTTTATCAGTACCTGGGCTCCAGCTTTTACTGATGCTTAAGCATTCTTCGTTTGGCTGGTTCCGATATTTTATGTATGTATTCCCGATTACGGTTGCTTGGCTGCCGTATGAGCTTAGTCTGTTGAAGGGGAAAATGCGGGGGATCGGAATCTCACTGGTAACGGCAGGAATGTTGGCAACAGCAGGCTTGTTATCCTACGCACTGACGAATCCCGCGATTGCGGCGGATGAGCATAGCTATCTGACGCATAGTGGCAATGAAAGCTATACTCGACAAATTGTTGAACGGAAAATAGGGTCATGGCTGGATAAACATTATGGTTCATCTCTCATTTTGACAGATTCTTATACGGCCTATCCGATTATTTTGAGCAGTAAAATGCCGAAGAAGTTTATGATAACGAGTGATTATGATTTTGGGAAATCTTTAACGGATCTGCCCGCTTCCAAGGTGGATTATGTTTTGGTTACGCGCTTGGTAGAAGGGGTACCGCTGGATCAGGTGAACCGGAACTATCCTGATCTGTTTGAAAAGGGGGCGCCATGGGCCACGTTGGTGCATGATTTTGACGGGGAGTGGCGATTGTACAAGATAGAGCATGAAGAACTGCAATAATTTTATTGTATTTTAGTGCATCGTAGCGGAGGGAAGGATACAGCTGGAGGGCGTAAGCTCCCTACAGCTGCACCACCGCAAGAAGTTTGAGGGGGAACGAGAGGAATGTCCTTTCGCAAATGGTCTGCAAGCAGATGGATGGCTATAGGTCTGTTTGTGTTTATACTTGCATTGGAGCTATCTGCGGGCATCTATTTCAGCTATGTTCTGGGATATATGCACACAGACGCGCTCAGTCGGGTAGCTAACGCATTTTATGTGCTGTACAGCCGCGACCCGCATCTGGGCGCTATCGGATTTATTTGGAATCCACTACCCAGTCTTCTGGAAATGGTGATTCTATTGCTGTATCCAATCTTTCCGGCATTAGCCTCCTATGGATTGGCTGCTGTTATTCTGAGTGCTACCTTTTCTGCTTTGACCGCTATGCTGCTATATCGGGCGGGTGTCAGAACAGGGATTAGCTCTAGCATGAGCATGCTGCTGGCTTTGTTGTATGCACTGAATCCGTTTATTTTACTATTTGGTGCCAACGGTCTAAGCGATTCGTTATACATATATTTCATTATGATGACGGTGATTGAATTTGCGCTGTGGCTCAAGGACCGCATGACGGCAAGTCTGATTGTTTCTGGGTTAGCACTTGCCATGGCGTTCTGGACTCGTTATGAAGCGGTGCCTCTGGGCGTGGCCATGGCTGTTGGCGTGGTCTTGGCGATTTTATTTCTTCATCGCAACTTGGGTAGACGTGAACTGGCCCTGCGGGAAAAGCTGCATAAAGTCGAGGCAACCTGGTTGCTTCTTCTGCTCCCCGTGGTCTTTTCCGGGCTGTTGTGGATTTTCTTTAACTATCTTATTATGGGGAACGCTTTTTATTTCCTGAATTCAGAGTACTCGAACACGGCCCAATCGGCAGAGCTGCTGAATGATGATAAATTTGTAGAGATTTTCTCCAATCCGCTGGTGGCTTTGAAGTTTATTGCATCCAAAACTATCTGGTATTCTGTACCGTTGTTTGCTATTTTGTTCATTCGTCTGTTGAGTGGACGCTTGTTCCGGTGGGGAACCTTGATTATTTTGTTATTGTTCCTGTCTGTACCAGGCTTGCAGTTTTTACTTATGATGCGGCAATCCTCGTACGGTTGGTTCCGCTACTTTATGTATGTATTCCCAATTACCGTAGCCTGGTTGCCTTATGAGTTGAGCCAGCTTCAGGGACGTTGGCGGAGGGCGGCCTTTGGTCTAGTGTCCGTCAGTCTGCTACTTACCGCTGGATTACTCTCCTATGCGTTGACTCGCCCGGATATTGCACCGGATGAGAATAGCTTTCTCACACGCACGGGGAATGTAAACTATGTGAGACAAGAATCAGATCGTAAGATTGCCGTTTGGCTGGATGAGCATCTGCCGAAGTCTACCATTATGACAGATTCGGCTTCAGCCTACACGATGATCGTCTACAGCCAATATCCCAAACGTTTTCTGATCACCAGTGATTATGCGTTCAATAAAGCATTAAGTTATCCGCAGGACAATCATGTGGACTATATCCTTGTACCTAAGATTATGTCAGGCATGCCGCTGAGTAAGATTAATATGGTATATCCGAATTTATATGAGCATGGTGCCCCATGGGTTCAGCTTGAACGTGAGTTCAACGGCGAGTGGCGCCTGTATAAAGTGTTGCCTAAGGCACTAACTAATGGATCTCCAACGACGGAGACAACGACTAATCCCTGATGATAGGCATAACAACAATCCCTGGAGCCTATTCCCTTCGCATGGTGCGAGGAGGAAGGATGCGGGGATTTTTTTGCCTGTTTAGTGCCCTTTAAGCGGTAGCCATGCCAGTACATCCTGAATTTTCGCGTCCCAGTATCCCCATTCATGAGTTCCAGGACCTTCTTCGTAGGTCAGCGGAACTCCAAGAGAGGTGCATGTTTCACGAAAAGTCTGATTTCCCTTATATAAGAAATCTTCCGTACCGCAGCATTGGTAGAGTCGGGGGAGTGAGCTCCCCGCGGTGGTATGACGTTGTAGCAGCTCCAGCAAATCGTGATCTGTTCCGCGTATTTCATCTGGCCCGAAAATGTTAAGCCATTCCGCTGGACTCATGGCATTTTGCATAGGATCGGTACGGGATGCGTGTAAATCCATAACCCCCGAAAGACTGGCAGCGGCTGCAAAGCGTTCTGGGTGCTGGAGTGCCAGTTTGAAGGCACCATACCCCCCCATAGAAAGACCAGCTACAAAATTGTCTTCACGTTTGTCCGACAGAGGAAAGAATGAACGTGCCAAAGCCGGCAATTCTTCACTAATAAAGGTCCAATAAGCCGCTCCTTGCTCCATATTCGTATAGAAACTCCGATGTACCTGGGGCATGACGACGGCTAGGCCCATAGAGGCGACGTAGCGTTCAATCGAGGTTCGACGCAGCCAGGTTGAATCATCGTCCGACAGGCCATGCAGTAAATACAGTGTCGGATGTGGCCCTGTTCCTTGCTTGCCCTCCATTCCAATCTGTGAGCGGGTTGCCTGCGGAAGAATAACATTCATGGATGTGCTTAGACCAAGAACTTCCGAGTAAAACTGACATTGAATAAGTGCCATAAGAAAACCTCTTTTCCTAGGGGTTGCAATCTCTTTGACCTGTTCCAGCCTACTGATTATTCATTCATTATACTTTAACCTGTCCAAATATACATATCCAAGTGAATAACTAGGCATTAAGTCCTGTTTCTTATTTATCCTACATTAGGAGGGGGCATGGTTATATGGGACGATTTTTTTAATTTAGGGGTTATTTGGGTTTGATTTCTGGTAAAGTGTTTAAAAAAGATTGATGAATCCAATCTGAGGGAGGAATTTATAGCATGGGGAAAAAGTTAAGAACCACAATTACAGGTGTACTGAGTACAGGTCTTATTCTTAGCGCATTCAGCGCAGCGGCAGCTGCTCCTCAAACTACAAGCGGCCATTGGGCGGGAGATCAGGTGCAACGCTGGTCAGCTACAGGGCAATTGGATGGGGCGGTAAAACCGGATGCGGCGATCACACGCGCAGAATTTATCGTTCTTCTGAACCGCAGCTTGGGAACGTTCACACAGGAACTTCCAGCAGTGACAGACGTAACGTATGCAGGTGGTGTGAAAATTAACGGTAATGGAAGCAGAACGTTCACAGATGTTCCGGCATCCCACTGGGCATACAACGAACTGACAAGTGCCGTAAATGCAGGCTACATAAGCGGCTATGCAGATAACAAGCTCAAACCAAATGGTAAGGTAACACGTCAGGAAGCAGCTGCGATTATTGGCAAAGCTATTGGGCTGACTGCGGGTAACGCAGCAGATGTTACTAAATTCATTGACTCCGACAAAATCGGATCTTGGGCGAAGAAAAGTGTAGCGGCTGTTGCGGAGCAAAAAATCATCAACGGTTATCCGGATGGTAAATTCCAGCCACTGAAGCCGCTGACTCGTGCAGAGGCGGTTGCTATTCTGGATGCTGCATCCGGTTATAACCTGAGCCCTGTTGATAATCTGACGACGACTCCTGGCGGAACGGTAACGGATTCCACATACAGTAACGTGACCAATTCCACTTACGGTAATACGTCGACTACTTCTGACAGTGAAACAGAAGATAGCAGCACAAGTACTAGCACAGATAGTACAACTACTACGGACAACTCTACAACAACAGAGACAAGCACAGAGACAACTACAAATACCGATACGACTACAGACACAGCTACTGACGCGGATGCTACCTCGAATACACTGAAAGTCAACGATGTGTACGATGGTGAAGGTACAATTACAGGAACAGCAAAAGCGGGTTCCACAGTAACTGCCTATTCCAACGATCTGCCTATCGGCAGTGCAGTAGCCAAAGATGACGGCACATTTAGCATCAGTGTGCTTACTCAAAAAGCGACAGTTAGACTGGTGATCAAAGCTAAAGATACAGACGGCCATGAAAGTGAGCCTGTAGAAATCTCGGTTTTGAGTAAACGCAGCGAGTAATTTAGAAACAAAAAAAACCCCCTTTCACTCTGTCTGGAACCAATCCAGCCAGTAGTGAAGGGGGATTTTTTCGTTTATTCGCTTATTCCATCTTCCACAATAGGTTTCTCCAGTTCGCGTGTTTGTGGCTCAGACGATGTGCTACCGCCATAACTAGCTATAATGCGCTGCTGCGCTCGGTACGTATCGCGGCTGATTCGGGTGCGCTCGACGGGTTTTCCATCTACCTTTTTTATTCGAAAAGTCTCTACCACATACCCTTCTTTCCCCTGCCGAATGACTTGATAGAAGCCGGAGGGGAGTGAGTCGTTACGTATTCTCTTTACGGGTATGGGGAGTACGCGAACGGTGTGAGATTCAAGCTCATACGCAATATTGGATGGGAATGTACCAAAAATTTTGACGGTAAGCGTTCGATTTTGGACCGCGGCACGTAGGAGCAAATGTTTGCCGGTATTATTTCTAAAACGAAAATTAATGGATCCTGTAGCAAAGGTCGCATCCTGGCCTTTGGGCAGATAGCTGACTGGCAGGGAATGGTTGCGGCGTTCGACAATGTCCAAGCCGACTCGCAGCGCTGCATTATAGACCGTGCTGGATACCTGACAAATCCCACCGCCAATGCCGGACTCCAGCCGTCCGTTCACGATTACTGGAGCCTCACGAAAACCATGGGTGCGCTCAGCCTTGGCAATCACCTGGCCGTAGTCAAATATGTCACCTGGTTTGAGAATTAAACCATCAACGGTGCTTGCCGCCGAATTAACGTTATACACACGTCCTTTCGAGCTACTGCCGAGACTGGTGGAAAATTGGGTAATTTTACGCTCTATACCTTCGCTGCGCAGCCTGTCGACCGTAATTTTCGGCTCCAACTGGTGGAACGGTAATTCCACTCGGATCGGCTCCTCGAAAGCCGTAAAATCCTTGGGGAGTGCCTGCTTCATTACGACGTCCAGTTTGGGCCAATCCAAGCGCCGGGCAGAGCGCCCCGGAATATAACGAACCTGATCGTTTGCATCAATCTGACGCACCGCATTGATAGGCATGCCGTATCGTTGTTCCTCCCAATCAGCTCCAAATTGGGATTTTAAGATCTTCTCTTGCTGGAAAGGTGTGATAGACCATTCCTTCTCGAAGCTAAAACGTGTCTGTACGCGAGTCCATAGATGCTTCGCGCTGAGTGCCTTTACCGCATTTCGGAATGCCTCCGCTTTATAACTGAACCCTGCTTCCCCGAGTGTTAGCTTTATATCCTGTGCACTGCTGTCACTGTCCGTGAAGAGCAGAGGGCGCTGCTTCAATGCATCCAGTTTTTTCTCCACCAGTCGAAGAGCGTCCGTTTTATCCATGCCGCCTACGTTGACTCCTCCGATCCGCACTCCCTCTGGTAGTGTTTGTCTATCGGCGTACAGATGAAGTCCTCCCCACAGCATAGCCAGCGCCAGAACACCAGACCATATCCAAATGACAGATAAATGAATTTTTTTTCATAATGCAGATGTCTCCTGTCTGATAAGCTTGATAGCATTTCGTGTGCCATAATATTCATATATATGTGCCAAAAGCAGAAAACTTTCGGTACTATTTAGGTAACAAATTTGTTACAATGATAAACGGTATGATGAAATACAGAAGTTTTTAAAGGAAATGCATGGAATATGTCGAATGGATACTAGGTTATACGTAACATGATTAAGCAGCGGGAAGTGATCGAGTGATTGAAATGCAGGATGTGTGGAAGACCTATACGAACGGGACCCACGCACTTCAAGGAGTATCGGTCAGAATTGACCGTAATGAATTCGTATACGTAGTCGGCCCGTCTGGAGCGGGGAAATCGACTTTTATGAAGCTTATTTATAGAGAAGAAGTACCGACCAAGGGACAAATTTCAGTCAATGGTTTTAATATTGGGAAGCTCAAGCAGCGCAAAATTCCCTACGTTCGTCGTAACATCGGAGTCATTTTTCAGGATTTCCGGCTTTTGCCGCGTTTGACAGCCTATGAAAATGTGGCTTTTGCTATGGAAGTTATAGAGGCTCCCAAGAAGCTGATCCGCAAGCGGGTTCCAGAAGTGCTCGAATTGGTTGGCTTGAAAGAAAAAATGAATCGTGAGCCTGCCCAGCTTTCTGGTGGGGAGCAACAGCGTGTAGCAATTGCACGGGCCATCGTGAACAATCCCTCGGTCATCATTGCTGATGAACCGACGGGGAATCTGGACCCCGAAACATCGTGGGAGATCATGCAGTTGCTGGATGAAATTAATTTTCGGGGTACGACCATTGTGATGGCGACACACAATAAGGACATCGTGAACTCCATGCGTAAACGCGTCATTGCCATCGAAAATGGCAATATCGTAAGAGACCAGGTAAGAGGGGAGTACGGATATGACTTTTAATACCTTCTTGCGTCATATGCGGGAAGGTTTCAAAAACATATTCCGCAATGGCTGGATGTCCGTAGCATCCGTCACCTCAATTATTGTGTCACTGCTCATACTGGGCGTGTTTATTATGCTGGTGCTTAACGTCAACTCCTTGGCTGATCAAGCAGATAGTCAGGTGGAAGTTAACGTATTTCTGGAGCTCAATGTCGATCAGAGCATGCGTGAAACACTGCAAAAGGAAATCGCGGCAATGCCGGAGATCAGCAAAACGACCTTTGTGACGAAAGCTCAAGGTTTGGAGGAGCTTCGCAAAGATTTGGGAGACAGTGGCAAGGATCTGCTGGAGGGTTTTGACAAGGACAGCAATCCACTGCCGGACAAAATCGTGGTAGAGGTTATTGAACCAACGACGGTTCCATTTGTGGCCGAGAAGATTGAGAAGCTGAATACATTGCATCCCGAAAAACCGATCTTAAAGGTTCGTTACGGCAAAGGCACTGTAGAGACGCTCTTTACCATTACTAAGCTGATCCGCAATGTTGGTTTTATATTCGTCGCCGGACTGGCGATCATGTCTATGTTCTTGATATCGAATACCATTCGAGTAACGATATTGGCACGACGCAGAGAAATCAGCATTATGAAGCTGGTCGGTGCGACCAACTTTTTCATACGATGGCCGTTTTTTATCGAAGGCGCGCTTATTGGTCTTATTGGTTCTCTTATTACTGTAGGAATTTTATTTACAGGCTATCAGCGTTTGCTGACAGCCGTTCAGGGAGATATCGCTCTCAATATGTTGAAGCTTATGCCGCTTGAAGGCATTTGGATTCAGCTGAGTGCATTGCTGGTTATTTTGGGGATGCTGGTCGGAATTATTGGCAGTACCCTGTCCATGCGCAAGTTCTTGAAAGTCTAAGAAGCATTTGGTGGAACGTCGTAGTCATTCAATAGAACGGGGAAGCCCGGTGTTATTTTGCGATAAAGGATGGGGAGTGCAAGTTGAAAAAAATAGGATCTGTGTTGGCTGCTACGTTGGTAGCTGCATTGCTAATCCAGCCTTCTGACGGATATGCCAAAAGCGTGAGTGAGATCAATTCGCAACTGAACCAATTAGAAAAGCAAGCCAAATCTGCCAAGCAACAGCAGCAAAAGGCTGCTCAAGATAAACAGTATGCTCAACATTACAAAAATAAAACCGTACAAAACCTGAAAACGGTACTTGCTCAAATTAACAGCGTCAGTGATCAGCTGACTCGTGTAGCGGTTCAGATCGATCAAACGGAAGATAATCTGCGTGCGACTAAAAAAGATTTGGCCGAAGCAATTGATCGCATTAATTCGCGGGAAAAAATGCTGGAAACTCGTGTGCGTCTCATGTATACGGATGGAACGGTCTCCTATATGGACGTGCTTATGTCTTCGACCAGCTTTAGTGATTTTCTCAGTCGGGTAGATTCCCTGAAAACGATCGTGGAGCAGGACCAAATTCTGTTGGACGAGCATAAAAAGGACAAGGCTCTGGTCGTTAGCAAGAAAAAGCAGCTTGATACGGAATATAAAAATGCCAAGAAGCTGTATGCGCTCAAGCAGGACGCCAAAGCTCAATTGAATTCGAAGGAAAAAGAGAAGCAAAGACTGATTGCCAACTACGATCATGATATTGCTGAATCGGATGAAATTAGTGAAGAGCAAAACGATATGCTGGTAGCCCTCGCGAACAAACGTGTGGCGCTGGTGCAGGAGAAGAACAAGCTCAGAGCGGAGCAGGCTGCCAAAGCAGCACGCGCTAGAGCAGCTGCACGTGCTGCTGCAGCCAAGCGAATTGCATCTTCATCCTCAGGCGCCGCCTCGAATTCCAGCCATACGGCAGCCAGTACGTATACGGGCGGATCAGGTACTTTGGCTACGCCTGTAGCCCATTACCGACTCTCATCTACTTTTGGCATGCGGGTACATCCGATAACCGGCAAGCTTAAAGGCCATACAGGTATTGATCTGGCGGCTCCGCAGGGAACCGACATTCATGCAGCCGAGGACGGTGTTGTCATTGTTGCTGAATGGTGGAGCGGATATGGGAACACGGTTGTCATTGACCACGGAGACGGACTATGGACCCTATACGGACATATTCGCAACGGCGGTACGGTGGTTCATACGGGGCAAACCGTGAAACGCGGTCAAAAAATTGCGGAAGTGGGTTCGACGGGGAATTCCACAGGACCTCACTGTCATTTTGAAGTGCGCGAGAATAACAAACCTGTAAATCCGATGAACTATTTATAATAGATAAGGTAAGCCCTATTTGTAACCAATCCGGTTGTAGATAGGGTTTTGCTTTAATGGTTCATATCCAATGAAGAACATGTGCATTGAAACACGGAGTAGGATACAATTAACATATTCCGTACAAGCTAAACGTATACTTCGTGAATGGATGCGTTGTGAGGGAAATAGGATACAAGATAAAGAGAAGGCGGTGGACGATTAGATGTTGAAGAAAAGTACAGCGGTACTCTTGATGGTGATCGGGCTGCTTGGCGGCAGTCTGCTCACTTTTGCTTATACTGGAACAACCACAGTAGGGAATAGCGCTCTGGGCGAAGGACTGCTGGCGAGTGTAACGGGGAGTAGTTCCTCCTCCAGAAGTGATATCCGCAAAATTGAGACAGCGATGGACCTAATCCAGGGACAATATTATCAGGATGTGGATCGCACCAAGCTGGTGGATGGCGCCATCAATGGAATGATGGAGTCGCTTGGCGATCCGTATTCCTCTTATATGGGTAAAGAAACTGCACAACAGTTCGAGCAATCCATAGAAGGCTCTTTTACCGGGATTGGAGCCGAAGTAGCGGCTGAAAATGGGAAAGTAGTCGTAGTCACACCAATTAAAGGATCTCCGGCTGAAAAGGCGGGTCTACGCGCTAAGGATATTATATTGTCTGTTAACGGTGAAACACTGGACGGTTTGGATCTGAACAAGGCCGTTTCCAAAATTCGTGGACCAAAGGGCAGTCAGGCAAAAGTCAAAATTCAGCGTAACGGTTCTCCTGATCCACTCGAATACACGATTACCCGTGACAACATTGATATGGAAACTGTAACGGCTCATATGGAAAGTGATGGAGTAGGCGTCATTACGATCACCCAGTTCTCCTTAAATACGGCAGAACGTTTCAAGGAAGAGTTAGCCAAGCTGGAAAAACAAGGGCTTAAGGGACTCGTCATTGACGTGCGTAATAACCCAGGTGGGGTACTTTCTGTTGTCATTGATATTGCACAGCAATTTGTACCTTCCGGTAAAACGATTGTACAAGTGGAAGACAAAAATCAGAAGCGTGAGGAAGAGAAGTCCAAAGGTTCACGCAAAAATTATCCGGTGACTTTGCTCATGAATAAAGGTAGCGCAAGTGCGTCCGAAATTCTGGCAGGTGCTCTCCAGCAATCCGCTGGCGCAGTGTTGATCGGAGAAAACTCCTTTGGTAAAGGTACTGTACAAACCAGCTATGACAAGCAAATGGGTGACGGTAGCCTGCTCAAAATCACGATTGCCAAATGGCTAACGCCAAATGGAACATGGATTCATAAAAAAGGGATTAAGCCGGACATCGCGGTGGACCAGCCTGAATACTTTACGGCAGCACCGCTGAACAAGGAAAAGTCCTTGAAATACAATATGAATAGCAGCGATGTGAAAAATGCACAAATCATTCTGCAAGGCTTGGGATACAAACCAGGTCGCGAGGACGGCTATTTTGACAAAGTGACTGAAAGCTCTGTTATGGCTTTCCAAAAAGAGGCGAAGCTGACGGCTAACGGCATCATTGATGCGAAGACAGCATCAGCGATGGAAGCGAAGCTGATTGAAAAAATTCGTGATCCGAAAAATGATAATCAACTCAAGCAGGGGATTGAAGAGATTCGGAAGGAAATGAAGACAGGCGTAGCGAAATAATAGTGAGGCTACAACAAGGGGGCTGGAAACAGCCTCCTTTTTTATTGGGATTTATTTGCAGTCTGTCGGTTTGTCTTCCCTACATTGGCAATTTCATATAAAATAAATGGATATGAAATGTACGTGCTCCGCTATACAGCGGACCAGGGGCATAAGGAGTGTGAATGGACTTGGAATGGGCATTACAATGGGGATGGAGCGTCTTGAATGCTTGCTTGTACCTGCTTTTGCAGCCGTTTTATTATATCTCGATACTCATTGTCGCGCTTGGCTATCGTCGGCAAATGCTACTGGAGCGCAAGCTATTTCATACTAGAATGCATAGCTGGGCTGCAGAGACCTGGCGTGTCGTATGGAGTGGCTTGCTTGCCGGGATGGCACTATCCGTTCTAGGAATGTTCATCAGCGTGCATCTGAACCCGACTTCCATCGTGTGCCTGTGGATAGCCACATTACTGCTCATGCTGGTACGCGTCCGTTACCTGTGTCTTGCTTATTCGGTTGGTCTGCTAGGTGTAGTTCAATTTTTTCTGAACATAGCGAGTGGCTGGCAGCCTGGGGGAGTGCTCGGGACATCGGTAGCAGCTATCCGTGGATTGGATATTCCAGCACTCTTAGTGTTGGTTGCTGTACTGCATGTGGCTGAAGCGCTGTTGGTTCGCTGGCAAGGAGGAAAGGCAGCTACTCCGCTGTTCGTCGAGGGCAAACGGGGGAGATTGGTTGGTGGCTATCGTATGGAAGATCTCTGGCCCATTCCATTACTGTTACTGGTACCCGCTCAGGGAGGATTCATGCTTCCCTGGACACCTTTGTTCGGCGGCGATGCCGGAACAGGGTATATGCTAGCAGCTCTGCCAGTCCTGATGGGCTTTAGCAGTGTGACGCTCGGCCAGCTACCCCGACAGAAGGCAGTACTTACTTCGAACCGATTGCTCCTGTACAGTGTGGCTTTGCTTCTGCTAAGCCTGTTGGCGGCCTGGTGGAGTCCGCTAATCTTGCTGGCAGCGTTATTCTCCTTCTTGGCCCATGAAGCGCTGATTTGGTACGGAAATATAGAGGAAAGCCGTCTTAGTCCGATGTTTGTACATCCCGAGCAAGGGATGCGTGTTCTCGCTGTGCTGCCAGATAGTCCGGCGACAGCTATGGGCATACTGCCGGGTGAGGCCATATACCGTGTGAATGGCATGGTTGTGAACAGCCGTGCCGAGCTGCATCAGGCCTTGCGGATCAACTCTGCTTTTTGTAAGCTGGAGGTACGCAATCTGCAAGGGGAGAGCAAGTTTGTACAGCGAGGCATGTACGATGGCGATCATCATCAGTTAGGGGTCGTGCTTGCACCTGATGCAGACGCAGGCTGGGCTGTATCCATACAGCCGGCCTCCATCTACCGAATTGTGGCCATGCACATAGGTGCACGACGACGCAAAGCAGGACAGGCATCCAAGGCAGAGGGTACGCATTTGGACACCATGGACCAATAGATATTACAACAAGAGGGTAGTCATTATTTGATTAGAATCGAATAAGGCTACCCTCTTTTGTATATGGCGACAGCAGCCTGCTTGAAATGAATATTCTCATCGGTATACAATGAATAATGTAATGGGAAACATTGATGAACCGAATGCCTATCATGTGTGTCAAGCAGGGAGAGGAAAAGATGAACGCGATTCACTTTATTCGAGAGTACATCAGGCACCCACGCAGCGTAGGCGCTGTAATACCCAGTTCAAGACAGCTGGCCAAACAAATTGCGACACCGATTTACTTTGACAAAGCCTCGTGCATTATTGAATATGGGGCAGGGACCGGTGTGTTTACGCAGGAGCTGATTTTGAACAAACGTCCAGATACACTACTGTTAGTGATTGAGGCAAATGAATCGTTTTATAAAAAATTACAAAGCAAATATGGTCACCTGGAGAGGGTACACATCATTCATGGATCGGCCGAGCATGTAGCGCGGTATATGGAACAGTACCAAGTCTCGAAGGTGGATTATATCGTATCGGGGCTTCCTTTCACCAGCTTACCCGCCGCGTTATCCAGCCTCATTTTGGGACAAACGGCCGAGGTGTTAGGCCAAGAAGGCAAGTTTATTACGTTCCAGTATAGCAAAGTTAAGCACAATTTCTTCCGTACTTTCTTTGCAGATATCCAGATTAAAAAGGTAAATTATAATGTGCCGCCAGCCTATGTGTTTACTTGCAGCCTGTGACCCTTCAGCTATGTAGGAGATTAGAATAAATACGAATATCCATACACGGATGATTATGAGAAGATTGGGTCAGCATCATTAAGATGTTGAAACGGTCTTTTTTGTTGTCTACTTTTATGGAAATTTAAGATAAGGGTTATGTTAAATGGCAAAATTCATTTAAGGAATCATATTTTAAAATGGGGCTTAACCTATATATTACATAAGTTGGAACCTGTTAGACTTTTGTAGGATTCATAATAAATCTGAACTTTTGTTAAAGGAGATTTATATATGGTAAAACCGCTGATGTTCATGCGCTGGTGTGAGTATTATGGGTTAAGCGACCGTGAAACAGATTTTGTATCCTTTTTTATGATGAATTTTTCGGCTGCACGATCAGGCAATCAACCCAAACTTAAGGATCAATTTGTTGAGATTCAAAAAAAAGCCTTTCCAGAATACCCCTTTGATATTAGCCCGGAAGAACTGGATTATAACAAATTTGAAGAACTGATGAAACGAGTGTTGAACATTCATTTTGACACAGCCGAACTGCTGTATTCCTTCTATCTCCAAAAGCTGTGTGCACCTTTAGCAGAATACATTTTATCTACTGGAGATGCCGAGCCAGCACGGATCTACTATGAACTTATTCAAAAGGACAAAGTACGGTAGAGATAAAAAAGCCCCTTAGCTAAGGGGCTTTTTTATATTCAGGCTATAAAGTTATTTAATAAGTTAACTCTAGTCAATGTTCTGCTATATAACCATTTGGAATAATCTAAGAATATGGACATTACGTCCCATAAATGGTTCGATATGAAGATTTGATCGGTAAAACGTATAGCAAAGCTGTATTACAACATTTGAAGATCCGAGCAATTCTGAATTTCGGACGGAGAGGAGAGTGTAATCAACCAGATACTTGGAGCTTCGATGGGTGGAATTTCAGCACAAATCTATAAAAAATGAATCTATGGATTAGAGTAAGGCGATGCTGTTCCGGAGCGGTACTTGTATGGGGCTGCTCTTTTCAAATGTAAAGGAGGAAAGTGGTATGAGAGCGAAAAATAGTAGTAGTATTCTGTTCAAACGTTCCAAATGGCTGCCTGTCGTCATGGCCTGCACGATGATAGTAGGGGGGGCTTTACCTGCTCCAGCTGTGGTTCACGGTCAAACGGCAAAGACTATTACTATTAAAGTAGATACATCCAAGGATCGTAAGCCTATTAGCCCTTATATATATGGTACAAATCAGGATTTGACAGGCGATGAAAATATGGCTGCCAGACGACTTGGTGGCAATCGAATGACCGGATACAACTGGGAAAACAACATGTCCAATGCAGGAAGTGACTGGCAGCAATCTAGCGATAACTATTTATGCAGTAATGGTGGCCTGACACAAGCCGAATGTGAAAAGCCAGGAGCGGTGACGACTTCGTTTCATGACCAATCGCTGAAGCTTGGCACTTATTCTTTAGTTACGTTGCCGATGGCCGGTTATGTGGCTAAGGATGGAAACGGAAGTGTGCAGGAAAGCGAAAAGGCCCCTTCCGCTCGTTGGAATCAGGTCGTAAACGCCAAAAATACACCGTTCCAACTACAGCCTGATCTGAATGACAATCGGGTCTATGTGGATGAGTTCGTCCATTTTTTAGTGAACAAGTACGGCACTGCTTCAACAAAGGCGGGTGTGAAAGGATATGCCCTCGACAATGAACCCGCTCTCTGGTCGCATACGCATCCACGCATTCATGGTGAAAAAGTCGGAGCGAAAGAGTTGGTAGACCGGTCAGTCAGTTTATCCAAAGCTGTGAAAGCGATTGACGCAGGTGCAGAAATTTTTGGGCCGGTTCTTTACGGATTTGGCGCCTATAAAGATCTTCAAACTGCACCTGATTGGGACTCTGTAAAAGGCAATTATAGCTGGTTCGTAGACTATTACCTGGATCAAATGCGCCTTAGCTCGCAAGCCGAAGGCAAGAGATTGCTGGATGTATTCGACGTACACTGGTATCCCGAAGCGATGGGCGGAGGCATACGAATTACGAATGAGGTAGGCAATGACGAAACGAAGAAAGCCAGAATGCAGGCACCTCGCACCTTGTGGGACCCAACCTATAAGGAAGATAGTTGGATCGCTCAATGGAACAGCGAGTTTTTGCCCATACTACCTCGATTGAAGCAGTCGGTGGATAAATATTATCCGGGAACCAAGCTGGCAATGACCGAGTATAGCTATGGCGGCGAAAATGATATTTCCGGCGGGATTGCGATGACCGATGTGCTCGGTATCTTGGGCAAAAATGATGTTTATATGGCAAACTACTGGAAGCTAAAGGATGGTGTCAACAACTACGTTAGTGCCGCTTACAAGCTTTATCGCAATTATGACGGAAAAAACTCTACTTTCGGTGATACCAGTGTTAGTGCGCAAACATCGGATATTGTCAATAGCTCGGTCCACGCTTCCGTAACGAATGCATCCGACAAAGAACTGCACCTCGTTGTCATGAATAAAAGCATGGACAGCGCATTCGACGCCCAATTTGATCTTTCCGGCGCGAAGACTTACAGTTCCGGTAAAGTATGGGGGTTCGATAAAAACAGCTCGCAAATTAAAGAAGCAGCGCCAATCACGCAAATTTCAGGCAACCGTTTTACTTATACCGTACCGCCTTTGACGGCATATCACATTGTGCTGACTACTGGCAATGACACGTCTCCAGTGGAAGGTCCTGAAAGCTTTAAGCTGAAAGCTGAGGCTGGTGATGGGAAAGTCCATTTGTCCTGGGACGCTTCCGGCGGAATTGTAGGTTACAGTGTACAGCGGGCAACAGATGAAAACGGCCCTTTCGCTGCTGTAGCATCCAACTTGGTCGAAACGTCTTATACGGATACTAACGTAACAAACGGTACTTCATACTATTACAAAGTAACCGCCAAAACCAATAAGGGATCGAGCGAATCTAATATTTTGAAAGCGGTTCCGAAGACGCCTGTAAACGGTCCCGCTCGCTATGAAGCCGAAGAAGGCACGCTGAAGGGAACCATTGTGGAATCCAGCGGGACCGGCTACTCCGGTGCTGGTTATGTAACGAATTTCCACAATCCAGGGGATTCTCTGACGATGACGATTCAGGCTCCCACGGCAGGCTTGTACAATCTTACAATCGGCTACCGTTCTCCTCATGATGACAAACGCACCAATTTCTCATTAAACGGCAAAGCGTTTGGCGAACTGTTGCTTAAGAAAACGACTGATTTTAAAGAAACTTCCGGAGGCAAGGTGCTGTTGAATGCAGGCGCGAATACGATCGGTTTTGAAACAGGCTGGGGCTGGTACGATATCGACTACGTCAGACTGGAGCCTGCCGCTGACCGCCCACCTCATGCGGTAACCAAAACGCTTACCAATCCGAATGCGACGGTAGAAGCAAAAGCATTGATGAACTATCTGGTTGATCAATACGGGAAGAATATGCTCTCTGGTCAAGAGGAAATAAACGAAATTGATTGGCTTCAAGCCAATGTAGGTAAAAAGCCGGCGATTGCAGCGCTTGACCTGATCGACTATTCGCCAAGCAGAGCGGAACACGGTCTTAATTCCACAGAGGCAGAAAAGGCGATTGCATGGGATAAGCAAGGGGGCATCGTTACCTTTGCATGGCACTGGAACGCACCGAAAGGTCTGATCGATACGCAGGGAAAAGAATGGTGGAGAGGCTTCTATGCCGATTCGACCACATTCGATATAGAATATGCGATGAATCATCCAGAGTCCGAAGATTATAAATTACTTATTCGCGACATCGATGTGATTGCAGGGCAATTGAAGAAGTTGCAGGATGCGAAGGTTCCTGTCCTGTTCCGTCCTTTGCACGAAGCGGAAGGCAAATGGTTCTGGTGGGGCGCCAAAGGTCCTGAGCCTGTTAAAAAACTGTATATTTTAATGCACGACCGTTTGTCGAATGTGCACAAATTGAACAATCTGATCTGGGTATGGAATTCTGTTGCTCCGGATTGGTATCCGGGAGACGAGTATGTGGATATTTTGAGCTTTGACTCTTATCCGCAAGCAGGTGATTACAGCCCGCAAATTTCAAAATACGAAGACCTTGTTGCATTGGGCAAGGACAAAAAGCTAGTTGCCATGAGCGAAAATGGACCGATCCCGGACCCAGATCTGATGAAGGCGTATCAAGCTCATTGGAGCTGGTTCGCTACATGGTATGGAGATTTTGTGAGAGACGGCAAACAAAACAGCCTTGAGCATCTGAAAAAAGTGTATAATCATCCGAACGTCATTACGCTGGATGAGCTCCCAACGAACTTAAAAACGTATGGCATTACTGAGCAGCCGTCCGTACCGGGCAGCTTCACGCTGAACGCTGCGGGTGAAACGGCGAAAATATCGCTAAGCTGGACAGCATCGGCGAATGCGAAAAGCTATGAAGTGAAGCGTTCGACGACTGAAAACGGCGCGTTCGCCACCGTAGCGAGCGATGTGTACGGAAGCAGCTACGCCGACACAGCTGTAACGGCGGACACGACGTACTACTACCAAATCGTAGCGAAGAATGATGCAGGCCAGACGCTGTCGAACACGGCTAGCGCAGCGCCAAAAGCGGATACACAACAGCCGACGACGGGACTGCTGCTCCAATATCGCACAGCAGATACTAAGGTGAACGATAATCACCTCAATCCGCAATTCCAAATTGTAAACAAAGGCACAACCTCCGTACCGATCAACGAGTTGAAAATTCGCTACTACTACACAATCGACGGTGACCGTGAGCAGACTTTCAACTGCGACTATGCGACGCTGAGCTGCTCGAAGCTGAACGGTAAGCTGGTTAAAATGGAGAAGGCTGAAACCGGTGCCGATTATTATTTGGAAGTCAGTTTCAATTCGGATGCAGGCGTGTTAGCACCTGGAGGAAGCACGGGCGATATCCAAACCCGTATTCATAAGACAGACTGGTCGAACTATAACGAAAGTGACGATTATTCGTATAAAGGCACGCAAACCTCATTTGCCGATCATCTTAAAGTTACCTTGTATCATAACGGCGTACTTGTTTGGGGAACCGAGCCGACAGCTAATTAAGATAAATGTTCGATCTAAAACATTGCTGAAATGAGCAGGGGAATTGTATCCTCTGCTCATTTTTTTTGTACAGAGCCTCTATAACTTTAAAATGGATAATGAAGGAAGGGATATGTTTGACTTTTATATTCAGATTAAAGAAATCACGAACTAAAATTACCTCATAATGTTAGAAAAGACGAAAAATATATTTTTCAGTTAAGAGGGGGATTGAAATGGAACATACACCTACGATCCGCTCGACGATAGAGACCGAACTCAAGCAGAGAGGCTATACATTTAGCAGCTTCAGTAAAATATCTGGAATTAACCGTGGTACATTTAGCACTATGCTGAACAGTAACCCACCTAAGCCAATTTCGGTTCGTCAGATGGACCTGATTACCAAGGCATTGGGGTATCCCGAAGGCTGGTTGTATGAGTTATACATAGATGAATGTTTTTACGAGGGGAAAGGGCACTGGAAACGGATCAAGCCTTTTTTACTGCGTTGTGTGGAGTTGGGGAGGAAGGAGTGTATTCAAAAGGTATTGTCGAGACTAACAGAAGACTTGTCCTATGTGCCGACGATATTTGAGCTTGCAGAAGAACTACACGAAGCAGGGACAAGGAAAATTGAA
>NZ_AMQU01000010.1:0-96918 GCF_000307675.1 Paenibacillus sp. ICGEB2008 | reverse complement strand
CCCTATCTGTCGTGGGCGTAGGAAATTTGAGAGGAGCTGTCCTTAGTACGAGAGGACCGGGATGGACGTACCGCTGGTGTACCAGTTGTTCCGCCAGGAGCACCGCTGGGTAGCTATGTACGGAAGGGATAAGCGCTGAAAGCATCTAAGCGTGAAGCCCCCCTCAAGATGAGATTTCCCAGTATGTAAGACCCCTTGAAGACGACGAGGTAGATAGGTTGGGGGTGGAAGTGCAGTAATGCATGGAGCTGACCAATACTAATCGGTCGAGGGCTTATCCTAAAGATAAGACGCAATGAGTTTCGGATCCAGTTTTCAGGGTGTAAGCATCACATCGTATAAGTTCGAGTAGCTTATATGAGACGAGCTAACACACAGCATTTGGCGATGCTGATTCCTGAAAAGAATTTGCAAGGCAAATTCATGTTTGGTGGCGATAGCGGAGGGGTTCCACACGTACCCATCCCGAACACGACCGTTAAGCCCTCCAGCGCCGATGGTACTTGGACCGCAGGGTCCTGGGAGAGTAGGACGTTGCCAAGCAACAAGTAAAGAGGACCATGATCTTATTGAGATTATGGTCCTCTTTTTTGCATATAGATGTAATTTAGAAATATCCTTACAAAAGGAAGGTAACATTTTTGTTACGGAATGTAAGAGCAAACCCTGTATAATATAGGTATTGAATCCCATACACATACGCTGCTATATTGCAGAATTATGCAAACTCCATTATAGGATTTTGTATAGTCAATCAGGCTGGTAAGGAGGGAAGATCATGCGGCGAAATAAATGGCTTGCTCTATTGGTGCTATTCAGTGTCGCTGTCGCGATTCTTACCGGGTGCGTGGAAGAGGAGCCTTCTTGGACATCGTTTGAGGGTGCTGCTAACGAGAAGACGTTTCCAGTTCCCAAAGAAGCTAGTAAAACCGATCGGGCCAGCAGCAATTCGGACATGGACTATGTACGCTATGCACTGCCAGCGTTGAAGGAAAGCGATAGCCTACCTGCTCCTTATCTGGAGGAGATTGCAGCCTGGGGCTGGACTGAGGAACCGAATTTATCTACCTCGAATCAAAAGGTGTTCCAGAAAAATAAACACATGGTGCATTTGTCTGTGCATGATGGTTCTTTTACCGTATTGGTTCCAAAAGACAGAAAAGCTACTGTGAAGAGTAAAAGTGTAGACCTTAATTAAGAGTGCGATTTTCACTCAAGCGTGCAACACAAGATGTATTGTAAGGTCATAATTAACTCATAGCGTATTGGTTGCTGTGCGTATAATGATGAATGATGAGATGGGGAAGCACTTGAAACTGCCGTTGTGTAGAAAGTGGCTTCCTTTTGTATATTTGTGTATAGATCGGTTTACTACTTTTATGACATAGATAATGTGGGTAAATCCTATGTGGGTAAAGTTATTTAATGAGAGAACTAAGGGAATATAATTGCTAAATTATAAAAAAGGAGCAACCCGACCCGGGTTGCTCCTTTTTTATTGTTTTAAGGCTGAAGCGTTGGGGATGTATTAATTGAAGTTTCGATCTGTACAGATGGGAAGTGAATTGATTTACTGTTGATAGTAGGAGGCTTCTTCATCGGTGAACTTCAACATGCCGTCTTTTCTTTCGCCTATAAGCCGACTCAAGACGTATAAACGCGGTGCAATGAGCCATAGGTGCCAGAAGAGTAAGGATACGGTAAAGGCTGGCGGAGACCAGAGAATGAATACGGCTGAAAAGCAGATACCAATCCAGAGTGTATGTATGTGCACACGACGAAAAATCCTATAGCCTATGTATTGGTCTGTCATATAGCCTAGCCAAGGCAACCTGCGATGGAACGCCCAGCGTTTGCGGAAGGCTGTCCCACCACCTATGTATAGGACAGATCGCGAGATTACGAAGTGTACCCATAAGGTTAGGAAAAGGGCAAGAGCAAACAAAAATACACTAGTCCAGGAGAAGGCTAGAAGCAGAAAGAGAAGCATAATAACAGGCAGTGTGAGGTGACTCCATATCAGCTGACGTGGTATATTGATTTTTTTGATGAGCTTGTAGTGATAGTAGGTAGCTTTGGTTCCGGTTTCCTCTGTCATGCGAACAGTCCTTTCATTAATCTACTGCATCACAAGTGGCTTCCCGTCCACAGCCGGAAAAAGGGACGGTACTTCGCTCATGCGGCTTTAATAAGCATCAATCATTTTTTTGTAATAGTATAGAGCAACGACATCTAGCGTTAGCTAACCTATTCTATAATTACAGGAAAAGCTCTCACTGATGAAGTGTGCAAAGGCTTCAATGAAAGGGCATCCATACATAGAAGCTTTTCTTATTATATCGGCATATGCGGCTGTTTTTTTAAACATACGGGGTACAAACACCATAATAGCCCAAGGGGAATATATATAGAGTATATCGTCGAATTGGGCTATGAAAAGGTTTAAAATACTAGAAAGTGACCCATACTAATAGTAAAAGAAACAAGGTGGGATGGATATGCATGATCAAGGTGACCACCGCTGCATCATATGCGGACAACACAAACATGAAGGCATTTTTATCGTTTCCGAGTTTATCTGTGATGCGTGTGAAGCCGAAATGGTGCACACGGATGCAACTGACGCCAAATATCATTTTTTTATTGATCAACTAAAGCAAATTTGGGTTCAGAAAAATGCATAATATCCTTCGCTAGCTAGCGTTTGAAGGATGGGCATTCCAAGGTCTGTCGATACGGGCCTTTTTTCTGTGAGTAAAAGTAGGATTCCGCTTGATTTTACGATAAAATAGGGTAGATATAAAGCTTTGTTTGGAAGGATTGCAGAATGATGGGGAAAAAGGCGGTTCATGCACCATTAGTGGAAGCTCTAATACGTTACAGGTCTCAGGGAAACGCTTCTTTTCATGTACCCGGTCATAAAAACGGGCAAGTCTATAGGTATGAAGAAATGGCATCTCTGTTGCAAGAGGTGATGTCTATTGATGCGACTGAAATTACCGGACTGGATGATTTGCATCACCCAGAAGACGTGATTCGTGAAGGTCAGGAGCTGGCTGCGAAGTGCTTTGGTGCAGAAGAGAGCTTTTGGCTTATTGGAGGCAGCACGGTCGGTAATTTGGCCATGATTTTGACCGTATGTACGAAGCCGGGAGATGTACTACTGGTACAGAGAAATGTACACAAATCTGTTCTGAACGGTCTCATGTTATCGGGAGCCAAGGCCGTATTTCTAGATCCGGAAATAGATACACTAAGCGGGCTGGCGGTTGCTCCATCGACAGACACAATAAAGGCTGCTCTCAAGGCCTATCCATTGGCTAAAGGAGTATTACTTACGCTCCCTAACTATTATGGGATGGGGCATGATCTGACTGCTACAGCTAAAGCTTGTCATGCAGCCGATGTGCCGTTGATGGTAGATGAGGCACATGGTGCTCATTATGGACTGCATCCTCGTTTGCCAGTCTCTGCTCTTTCCTGTGGTGCTGATATAGTTGTCCAATCGACACATAAGATGCTTCCAGCTATGACCATGGGAGCCATGTTACATGTGCAAGGACGGAGAATTCATCGGGAACTGCTCCGTCAGCGGTTGGCTATGGTGCAAAGCTCCAGCCCTTCGTATCCATTAATGGCCTCGCTCGATTTGGCAAGATGGTATATCGATGCTTATGGCACGGATGCCTTTACCGGGGGCCTAGCAGCAGCAGACGCCTTTAGGAAGGGGCTGACGCAGCTCCCACGCTTTCGCTTGGTAGAACCTACACAGCAGGTAAGTGAAGAGTGTGGCGCTCAGAAGGGGATCTCTGAGGCCCTGGAAAGGGACGAGAAGAGAAGT
Organism: Paenibacillus sp. ICGEB2008; assembly: GCF_000307675.1. Taxonomy (NCBI): domain Bacteria; kingdom Bacillati; phylum Bacillota; class Bacilli; order Caryophanales; family Paenibacillaceae; genus Paenibacillus; species Paenibacillus sp. ICGEB2008. Next base: position 93,077 of record NZ_AMQU01000010.1, on the reverse strand, counting down.
GATGGTTACTCAACTCAGGACCCTTTTAAAATGGTGCTATATGATACATGGGGTGTACTAGATGGCTTTGGGTTAAAACGTGAGTTGGAGACTTACCGGTGTATCTCAGAGATGAGCGATGAGAAGCATGTGGTCTTATTGTTTACGTTAGGCTCTACAGCTAGGGATGCGAGTCACCTGTTGCAGGCTCTTGTGCATATAAATAATGATATAAGGTTTAAGTGGACGGCTGATAAGCCGGAGTTAGCGGGGATAGAGCAGCAGAGACTAGAATTGGATTTTTCCACGTGGAACAATGAGGGAATGAAGGCTTACTCCAGTCCGGTGCAGTTTGGGCTTCAACCGATTAATCCAGATCAGATGGAGATCGTGCCTGTGGAGGAATCAGCTGGCAGGATAGCTGCTGAAATGATTATCCCGTATCCTCCAGGTATCCCGCTGCTATATGCAGGGGAAATGATCACAGAAGTGATTGCTCTACGGATGATTCGTCTACGTGAGCTAGGAGCTAAATGGCAAGGGATAGCAGATGAAAGTATGCTTACGATTCGGGTATTCCGTTTACAATAAAGATTAGATACTAGAGAATTAACAAATACAGAAGACTGGATAAAAGAAGCATACGCAGCCTGTGGATGACTTTTATTTTTCAGGCAGGAAAGCAGGGAATAACATGAATCGCAAAGGCATTTTTATTACGCTGGAGGGGGGAGACGGCTCCGGTAAAACAACCATGATCCAACGACTGGCGAAGTATATGGAGGAAGAAGGCTATCCAGTCGTCACGACGAGGGAACCGGGCGGCATTGAAATTTCTGAAAAGATTCGTTCTATCATTCTGGACCCTGCTCATACCAGTATGGATGCCCGAACAGAGGCGCTTTTATATGCGGCGGCGCGGCGCCAGCATTTGGTGGAGAAGGTAAAGCCGGCTATTGAGCAAGGAGCTATCGTATTGTGTGACCGTTTTGTGGACAGTAGCCTGGTCTATCAAGGGTTTGCAAGAGGCATTGGCATTGAAGAGGTAGCTTCGATTAATCGCTTTGCGGTGGATGATTGGGAGCCGGATGCCACGTTCTATCTGGATATTGAGCCCGAGTTGGGATTGGCAAGAATCAATGCGTCACGAGGAGAGGAAATGGATCGCCTAGATATGGAAAGCATATCGTTTCACCATAAGGTGCGAGAGGCTTATCTGGAGCTAGCTCGCGAATTTCCGGAACGAATTACGATTGTGGATGCCTCTCCCGCACCTGAACAGGTAGAGCAAGTATTGAAGGATTTGCTGAAAAAGCGGTTTATTCAGAATTTTAGCGTATAATTGTCGAAGGATATACGGTAAAATTGAGCTAGGGACAAGGCTGTCTCTAATATGACTTGAAGGAGGAATACAGGATGAAGCTGATTATTGCGATTGTACAGGATAAGGACAGTAATAGATTATCCAGCGGACTGGTGAAAGCTAATTTCCGTGCTACCAAATTGGCCAGCACAGGGGGATTTCTGCGTGCAGGTAATACGACATTTATGATTGGTGTCGATGACAATCAGGTAGACTCGTTGATGAATGTCATTCGCAGCAGTTGCAAGGTACGTGAACAGCTGGTCACACCCGTCACCCCTATGAGTGGGACGACGGACTCTTATCTGCCGTTGCCTGTTGAAGTGCAGGTGGGTGGAGCGACAGTTTTCGTGATGCCTGTAGACCGTTTCGAGCATTTCTGAATCTACACAATAGAACCTATTTTGCCGATATGATAGTGGAAATGCCTGTTTCTCGCTCATACGATGAGAATGAGAAGCAGATCCACTAAAACGGCAGCGCTACAGCGCAGCCCCCGGAAAGCCGAAGAGACTCCCGAGTTCTCTATTGAACTGTTCGTTGAGGCAAAGGAAAGCATCCGGGGAGAAAGCAGGTTTATATGAAAATAAATCCGGGCTACCGCCCTTTACACAGTACATTGTCTACAAATGAAACGAGTGCCAAGCCAATTCAGCCGAAAAGCTTCTCCGATGTTATGCAGCAAAATGGGGAGCAGGCTTCGAAGGAGGAATTGAACCGGCGCTTTAAGGAAATTCAAATGCAGGGAGATCGTCTTGCTCGCTCAATGACGATTCGTGAGTTGAAGGCTTATAAGATGCTGGTTAAACGGTTTTTGGAAGATACGGTTCGGCGGGGCGTGTCTATGAAGGACACAAAGGGATGGGATCGTCGGGGACGCAGCAAGCGTTATAAGCTGATTGATGAAGTGGATGAGCTATTGCTCAAAATGGCAGATGAGCTGCTCGATACCGAGCAAGGGAAGATTGAGCTTTTGCAAGGAGTCGGTGAGATTAGAGGCTTGCTGATTAATCTCTCATTTTAATGCAGTCTTATGTTATAAATGAATACAGACGGGCTGTTGCCACGAAGAAATAATCTGCTTGCTGATCATGCTGGCAGATTATTTTTGACTATGTACATGTGGGCAAACGTAATATGCGAATAGCGGCACAGCTATACTGAAGAACCATGATTTGAGGGTGAGAGCATCACAACATCAACAAACTCGCCCGGGAAAACAATGATTTGCTGATGATTCATCGTTGTTTTCAGTGGAGAAAGTGAGGAAATATGTCTTTCCAACATATATTGGGGCAGGATGTAGCCAAAAAAAATGCTGCAAAGTGCATTGCGAAATCACACAGTCAGCCATGCTTATGTTTTTAGCGGACCGCAGGGAAGCGGACAGATGAACATGGCACAGACCTTTGCCAAGGCTTTATTCTGTGAAAAACAGACGGATGATGCATGTGGCGAGTGCTTATCATGCCGCAAGGTAGAGCACGGGAATCACCCGGACTTGCACATTGTGGAGCCTGATGGAGCAACGGTTAAAATCGATCAGATTCGCGGGCTTCAACGAATATTTTCATACAAATCTGAAAGCTCCAACCCGAAGGTATATATCATTCGACAGGCGGATACCATGACAGTGCAAGCTGCTAACAGCTTGCTTAAGTTTTTGGAGGAGCCTCAGATTCCCGTGGTCGGTATACTCATTTCAGAGAATGGACAGGCGTTGTTGCCTACGATTCAATCGCGGACACAGCAGGTGCCTTTCCACGCTTTACAGCCGGAAATGATGATGCAGGTGTTAATTGGGGAAGGCTATACGGCAGGACTTGTCCGGTCAGTGGTTCATATGGCTTCAGGACTGGAATCATGTAGAGAAATTCTCCAGCAGAATTGGTTTGCAGAAATTAGAAACGTAGTGTTACAATTAGTGAAGGAGTCCATGAGCCGGGGGAGTTCGTCGATTATTCTGGCTCAACAGAAGATTTTTAAAACTGGACTTTCTGAACACCTGGATATTCTGTTTCATCTGTTTCATTTGTGGTTTAAAGATATGCTTCATTTCCGTTACGGAAGGCACGAAAGCATTGTTTTCATAGATCATTTGGAGTCCGTCTCCAAATTGGCAATCACCCGCAGCACGGAACAATGGGTCTCTTATATGGATTTGGCCGCGAATTGCAGGAAGAAGCTCCGTTTTCACGTCAACGGACAATTATGCGTGGAGCAGCTTCTGATTGGGTTGTCCGATACAAGCGGTTCTATCACCGGCTAACAGGAAGGCGCGCTTGTTCCACTCTGCACAATCCGCGACGCCAGGTTCCCGGTTTGTGCGACAGTGAGACTTCAATTGCGGCCATTCTTACAATGTCGGCTACAAATGAGGTTTAGTGGCATACAAGGGGGTTAATTTTTGTATAGTGTAGTGGGTGTCCGTTTCAAGAAGGCGGGCAAGACTTATTATTTTGATCCGCTGGACCTTCCAGTGGAGAAAGAAAACTGCGTCATAGTAGAGACCGCTCGCGGTATTGAATATGGCAAGGTTGTGGTGGGCAAAAAAGAAGTAAATGATTCGGATGTTGTCCTACCCTTAAAAAAAGTCATTCGTATTGCCGGAGATGATGACGCTCTTGTTGTAGAAGAGAATAAATTGGCGGCCAAGGATGCATTCGGTACGTGTTTAAATAAAATTAAAGACCATAACCTTAAAATGAAGCTGGTAGATGTGGAATTTACATTTGACCGCAATAAGATCATTTTTTATTTTACGGCTGAGGGTCGGGTTGATTTTCGAGAGCTTGTAAAGGATTTGGCCAGCATTTTTCGTACACGAATTGAGCTGCGGCAGATCGGAGTACGGGATGAGGCTAAAATGCTTGGTGGAATCGGACCTTGCGGACGTATTCTGTGTTGTTCCTCATGGCTGGGGGATTTTGACCCGGTATCTATTAAGATGGCGAAGGATCAGAGCTTGTCACTGAATCCGACGAAAATTTCCGGGTTGTGCGGAAGATTGATGTGCTGTCTCAAATTTGAACATGATAACTACGAGAGCATGCGGGAAGAGCTGCCTCAGGTAGGTAAGATGGTTATCACCTCTCTGGGAGAAGGGAAAGTGGTAGGTGTCAATGCAGGCCATCGTACGGTACATGTTCAACTGTTTGAGATCAGTAAGGTCAAGGAACTTCCAATGGACGATGTAGTCGTCAAGTAAACCATTAGGTTGCTTCGGGGTGGAAACTTGGATAAATTAAATGTTTTTGCGCGTATTCACGAAATGGAAACCCAAATGGGACAGTTGCATAGCGATCTGGGTGAATTGAAACTGGCAGTAAAAGAGCTGCTGGAGGAAAATCAACGACTAACGATTGAAAACGAACAGGTGCGCAAGATGCTCAAACGTGAAACCTCTGGAGAAGAAAAGACGGCAAGCAAGCCGAAGCTTCCTCCTCCGATTGTCGTTAAGAATGAAGAGGAGACGGGTGAGGTCGTGGGCGAAGGCTACGACAATCTGGCAAGGCTGTATCATGAAGGATTTCATATATGCAACGTGTATTACGGACATTTGCGAACAGAAGGCGATTGCCTCTTCTGTCTGTCATTTTTGAATAAATAAAAACAAGCCGTAGGAGCAAGATGCCTACGGCTTTTTTGTAAGGAAGTATGAGTAAAAAGCGATTTAGGTTATAGGATAGGAGAGCATTATGTACGAAAATGAAAAGAAGTCTGAACGAATTGATGATCTGCTTTCACATAATCTGCGTATTATTCAGAGTGATGAAGTGTTCAGCTTTTCGATGGATGCGGTCTTGCTGGCACGGTTTGCTGGTATTCCGCTTCAGCGTGGGAAGATTCTCGATTTGTGTACGGGCAATGGGGTTGTTCCCATACTGTTGACGACACGCACCAAAGCATCTATTGAAGGAATTGAGATTCAACCACGCCTGGCAGATATGGCTAGACGGTCTGTTAGTTTGAATGGATTAGAATCTGCAATTGAGATTCGGGAAGGAGACTTGCGTGAGCTGGTTCAAATCACGGGACATGGCGTGTATGATGCGATTACCGTGAATCCTCCCTATATGCCGCTAAATGGTAGCGATATCAAGCTGAATCCTCACCAGGCCATTGCTCGTCATGAAGTGAACTGTACACTGGAAGAAGTCATCCAGGCATGTTCTCGGCTTGTCCGAAATGGGGGGAAAGTATCGATGGTTCATCGCCCACAGCGCCTGGGTGAGATTATATCCTTGATGCGCAGTTATAGCCTGGAACCCAAGCGGATACGTTTTGTTCACCCACGGATTCATATGGAAGCAAATATGGTACTTGTTGAAGCAATGCGTGACGGCAAACCGGAAGTTCGTCTATTACCCCCACTCATTGTATATCAGGAAGATGGGAACTATACTCAGGAAATAAGGGAAATCTATGGAGAAGTAAGCAAGGGGGATTCAGTGTGACAGCAGCTGTACAAAAAAGCTTTAGTAACCGTGAAGAGGAACGGGGAAAGTTATATCTCGTTGCTACCCCGATTGGCAATCTGGACGATATGACCTTTAGGGCAATTAACACCCTAAAGTCATGCAATATTATCGCTGCTGAGGATACGAGGCAAACACGCAAATTGCTCACACATTTCGACATCACGCCGGAAATGCTCTTCAGTTATCATGAACATAATAAAGCTGCCAGTGGGCCTGAGCTGATACGTTATATAATAGAAGGAAAAAATTTGGCACTGGTTAGCGATGCAGGTCTACCGGCCATTTCTGATCCTGGTTCGGATCTGGTCAAGCTGGCACTTGAAGCAGAAATCAGTGTTATTCCTATCCCAGGGGCAAATGCTGCACTATCCGCTTTAATTGCCTCAGGACTGGATACAGAGAGGTTTACCTTCGCTGGATTTCCACCAAGGGAGAAAAAGGATCTAGAGAAGTTGTTACAATCATTTCAGGTATCCCATGGCACGATTCTTTTTTATGAGTCGCCCCACCGTATTGTAAAGACATTGACAGTAATAAAGGAAACATTAGGATCACGCAACGTAGTACTTGCCCGTGAACTGACCAAGCTGCATGAGGAATGGGTGCGTGGAACGGTGGAACAATGTCTTGCAAAACTAGAGGAGAATCCACCGATTGGTGAATATTGTCTGGTCGTTGAGGGGAAAAACGAAGAGGAAGAGGAACAGGAGCGTCAGGCATGGTGGCAGGACTTATCTTTGGAGTCTCACGTCGCGCATTACGAGTCAGAGGGGCTTACGCGCAAGGATGCCATGAAGCGTACAGCTACAGACCGTTCAATTTCCAAGAGGGATGTATACAACGCACTTTTATGAGTACGTGTGTAAACAAAAAAGGGCCTTCCAACGGTTGGGTTCAAACCGTGGAAGGCAACAAGGAGTATATATGAAAAAGGTTAGAATTAACAATCTCTGATAAGTCTATTATATACTAAAATTCTCAGTTTGTCACAGGTGTTGGGATTTCGGAAATGCAATCTTGGCAAACAATTTTCCCTTTAAAGTAAATTACGTTCTCAGCATTGCCGCAGAAGATACAAGCAGGCTCGTATTTTTTAAGCATGATGCGCTCACCATCAACGTAAATTTCCAAAGCGTCTTTCTCTCCGATTCCCAGGGTACGGCGCAATTCGATTGGAATAACAACACGTCCGAGCTCGTCAACTTTTCTTACAATACCAGTGGATTTCATCATAATAAATCAGGCTCCTCTCGCCGTTTAAAATAATATAAGTGTCATCATTCGACAAAATTTTCTCTTTTCTGATATTTACTATACCAACGATTCCCAAAACAGTCAACCTTAAAAAAGTAGTAACAGCCTAATTATGCAAAAGTATTTAGAACAAAGAGCTTTATTCATGTGAATTACCTTATTTTACGGATGATTTGTCTTGTGTGTCGATTTGGAAATGTCGAAAAGTGATAATTCGACATATTACGACAAATAATGTCGAATAAGGGAGGGCGTTTAGGATTTTATTGTATTTTAATCCATTATTCCGAATATTAAAGGAGCTGATATCTTGCACCAGCCACTCAGTGAAGAAAAAGTTTTTAAGGACCCGGTACATAATTACATCCATGTTCAGGATACTGCGATATGGCGATTGATCAATACGCCGGAGTTCCAACGTTTACGACGCATTCGGCAGTTAGGCACATCTTATCTTACGTTTCATGGAGCGGAGCATAGCCGGTTTTCACATTCACTGGGCGTATACGAGATTACGAGACGCATCATTTCCCAATTTGAACGTGGAGACTTTCCCGACTGGCCAAAGGAAGAAAGACTGGTTGCTCTGTGTGCTGCTTTGTTGCACGATGTGGGGCACGGTCCATTTTCTCATTCCATTGAAGAAGCCTTTCATATGAACCATGAGGATTGGACATGCCGCATTGTACTGGGGGACACGAAGATTAACGCTGTGCTACGGCAAGTGGATGAGATGCTGCCCCACAAAGTCGCGGCGGTTATAGCCAAAACGTATGATAAGCCGATTGTTGTCAACCTGGTAACAAGTCCGCTCGATGCTGACCGTATGGATTATTTGTTGCGGGATGCTCATTCGACAGGTGTTAACTACGGAACGATTGATTTGGATCGTATTTTACGTTTGTTGCGTCCTCATAATGGGAGAATTGTCGTAAAAGAGTCGGGTATGCATGCTGTAGAGGATTATCTAATGTCACGCTATCAGATGTACTGGCAAATTTATTTCCATCCTGTAACACGCAGCTCGGAAATCCTGTTACGTAAAATTTTTAAGAGAGCAAAGGAATTGTTCAAAAACGGATATGAATTTGGTTTTCTGCTTGATCCGCTGCCCGATCTGTTAAAAGGAGAACTAACAGTGGAGCAGTATTTGATGCTGGATGAGTCCTTGATTCAGACGGTATTTAGCCAATGGAAACGAGAAAAGGATGAAATTTTAAGTGATTTGAGTAGCCGTTTTATGGATCGTAGATTGTATAAATATGTAGAGATTGAAAATATGGATACAGATACCGTTGACCATATTCGAGAGGCTTTGAAAGAGGCTGGATTGCATCCTGAATATGATCTTGAAATTGATTTTCCAACAGATCTTCCTTATGATGTGTTTCGGCAGGGCGGCTCAACGGACAACCAGATTTTACTGCTTGGACGTCAGGGCGAGGTGCGGGAAATATCCGAAGTTTCGGAAATTGTGCGCTCAATAAGTGGCATTCACCGAGGAAAATATCACATGTATTTTCCCCAAAATAAATTGAATGGGGTAAAAGACAGGCTTCCTGCCGAAATAAGGAATTATTTTGTCAAACAATAGACAAATATATAGAAATGTAAGTAAAAAAAGGAGATGAAAACCTTGGATTTATTCGACACTCATACTCACCTGGATGCCCCACAATTTGACGAAGACCGTGAAGAAGTTATAGCACGTGCTGTCGAATCAGGAGTAACACGGATGATCAATATCGGATTTAATCGTGAGACCATTCCATCCACCATGAAGCTGGCTGAGACGTATGATTTTATTTATGCGGCCGTTGGATGGCATCCGCAGGATGCTATTACAATGCAGGAGGGGGATTTAGAATGGATTGCATCGTTATGCAGTCATAAAAAGGTTGTAGCGATCGGAGAGATCGGTCTGGATTACTATTGGGATACATCACCAAAGGATGTACAGCAGCGGGTGCTTCGAAACCAAATTGGTCTGGCACGTGAGCTCAACATGCCAATTGTTATCCATAACCGGGATGCACATGAAGATATTGTGAGAATTTTACGTGAGGAAAAGGCGAGCGAGATTGGCGGAGTCATGCACTCCTTTTCTGGGAGCTGGGAGACCGCTAAAATGGTGCTGGATATGGGCTTTCACCTTTCCTTTGGCGGGCCCATAACGTTCAAAAATGCCAAGCAGCCAAAAGAGGTACTGGCCCAGGTTCCGCTGGATCGTCTGCTGATTGAAACGGACGCGCCATACTTGACGCCTCATCCGTTTCGCGGGAAGCGAAATGAGTCGGCCCATGTGAGATTGGTGGCAGAGGCAGCCGCCCAAATTAAGGGAATTACGGTGGAGGAATTGGTATCCATTACGACCCAAAATGCTTTGGAACGATTTGACATTCAGTGAAAAAGCGAAGAAATCAATCAAAATAAAGAGATAGACGGAGCTAATTATGATTTTGTTGCAGGAAACTCAAGAATATTACAATTTTTTAACCGAATATTTTAAAAAATGTACTTGAAACCTGCTTTACAACATGCATGTAAACAGGATATCATCTTTTCAGTGAATTGTTGTTGAGTGTAAACATCAACAAATCATTTCATGAACCAGTCTCGCTGAGTCCCTTTTGCAGGGAACGGGGGAACCGATATGGCTTACAGTACGTCCGGCGTATGTGCAAGAGAGAATGTCTCTTCAGCAGCCGGCTCAACCGAAATTCATTTCCCGAATGGGATGAACAGGTAGAGAAGCCGTATTTCGATTTCTTTCTGGGTCTTCGGGGTGAATGTGAAGGCGACCGCCATGAGCGGTTGACCTAAGCTAGGGCGACTCTCTACGTCCGAACCCGACAGCTAACCCCGTAAGCGTAACAAGAGAGAAGCCATCTCGTGCATGAGTTTTCCCGCATATTCACACATGTCGGAAGCCACGAAAGAGCTCTCTAGTCTCTTTCTTTGGCTTTTTTTGTTGTGAATAAAAGAAAATCTGTCATCATACTGTGGTTAAACAGGGGAGGACAGCATGCCGCGAAGACGGGTACATGGTGCAGGACAGTCGCAGTACGGGCTTGTCTTGTAGAAAATCTGTTATAGTCACGTCAACGATCAACTATGTCTTACTCCAGACGGCGGGCTATGTAAGGAGGACGGAGGAAATGGGCATTTTCCGAAAAGAGGAGACCCATGAGTCACGCTCATCCAGCATGTCTTACGTATTACGTTGGAAGCAAGAGAATGTGCGCCAGGCTGCTTTGGTTGCTATTTTTCTAATCGCACTAACGATTATGATTTCAATTCTGATGTACACGCAATCTAAAAAACAAGTCTTTTTTGTCATCGATGGTAAGGCATCTGCAGTAGAAACCCGGGAATCCAAGCTCCAAGATTTGCTCAATGAGCATTCTATTTCACTTCAGCCGCATGATACAATTTCCATGCCGCTAAATGGAGCAGTACAGGATGGGGATCGCGTAGTCATTAAACGTGCCAATCAGGTTAAAGTATCCTCAGGCAATAAGACGAAAAAGCTGTACACAACAGAAAATACAGTAGAGGGTGCCATTCGCACTTCGGGCTATAAATTATCATCAACGGATAAAGTTTACCCTGCGTTGGATGCCTCTGTTTCAGCTAACATGGACATAAAAATCGTCCGTGTGAAGAAACAGCAGGTCGAACAGAAAAAACAAGTGCCTTATCAGGTCATCAAAACGGCAGATCCAAGTCTCTATAAAGGCGATAATCGAGTCATTCAAAGTGGCAAATCGGGTGTGGTAGTCCAGCATGTTCAAAAGGTATACCATGATGGAAAATTGGTATCCAAACAGCTGGTCAACAAGGAAGTCGCACAGAATCGTGTGGATAAGGTAATTGCGGTAGGAACGAAGAAAAAACCGGTCGTTCTAGCTGCTTCCATCGGCCCTAAAGATGCAGTTAAGGCTACAAAGGTTAGTTCGGGCAGTGCTGTCCGTAAAGCAGGTATTAATTTTAATTATAAAAAAGTTTTACAAAACGTCTCCATGACGGCGTATTCCGCACAGGAGCCAGGTATCGGTACACGTACCGCCTCCGGCACACGTGTCACGGAAGGACGCACCATCGCTGTCGATCCGAGTGTAATTCCAATCGGGTGGTGGGTGTATATTGAAGGGGTGGGCTTCCGCCGTGCGGAGGATACCGGTGGCGCGATTAAAGGCCACAAAATCGATGTGTATTATGAGAGTTTGAGCCGGGCCAACCAATTTGGTCGTAAGCACGGTAAAACCGTATATGTTATCGGACCTGTAAAGCCGGAAATCAACTAAAACAGGTTGTGTATGTTGAGGACAATGCGATAGTATTAACAACATAGTTATGCCATGCTAAGAAGAGGATACCCTCTTCTTATTTTGTTTTCAAAAGCAGGGAAAGATAAATATATGTTGCTGTGTAGCAGTGGAGGGAAACGAAGATGATCAAGGAAGTGATCGTGGTGGAAGGCCGGGATGATACGGTAGCCATTCGCCGTGCTGTCGAAGCAGATACGATAGAAACTGGCGGTTCAGCCATTAATAAAATGACGCTGCGGAAAATTGCATTGGCGCAGGAACGGCGGGGGGTCATTATTTTAACTGATCCCGATCATGCAGGGGAGCGTATCCGTAAAATCATCGCCTCCAAGGTACCCGGCTGCAAGCAGGCTTTTATACCTGAGGCAGAGGCGACGCGCAAAGGGGATATTGGCGTAGAGAATGCCTCGCCGGAAGCCATCAGACACGCTCTCGCGCGGGTACATACGACAGTGGAAGGTGCCGAACCGCTGATTGAATGGGCGGACCTGATTGACGCTGGACTTATTACCCATCCCAATGCTGCTGCACGCCGTATGGCCTTGGGGAATGTACTGGGTATTGGCTATTGTAACGGAAAGCAGCTACATAAGCGGCTCTCTGTATTTCAGATCAGCCGTGAGGAATTTGCCAGTGCGCTGGCACAAATCGAAAGTGAAGGATTGTGATATCCGTATGACAGGGATTCAAGATATAGCAACACCGCGGCGTACGAAGGAAATTATTCAAAAGCACGGTTTTTCGTTCAAAAAGAGCTTGGGACAAAACTTTTTGATTGATCAAAATATTCTGAGCAAGATCGTAAATGCTGCCGGTTTGGATGATACAAAGGGTGCGCTTGAGATCGGTCCGGGGATTGGAGCTTTGACTGAAAAATTGGCGCAATCGGCTAAGGCAGTTACCGCTGTCGAGATTGATCAGCGGCTGCTGCCCATTCTTGAAGAAGTGCTGGCCCCTTACAATCACGTAAAGGTTCGTCATGGAGACGTATTGAAGCTGGATTTGCGTGAGGTGTTCGCAGTCGATTTTGCAGACGTGAGCAAAGTGAGTGTCGTCGCTAATCTGCCGTATTACGTCACTACACCGATTCTGATGCGTCTACTGGAGGACAAGCTTCCTTTGGAGAATATCGTCGTTATGATTCAAAAGGAGGTGGCTGAGCGCATGGCTGCGTCTCCTGGTACGAAGGATTACGGCAGCTTAAGCATAGCCGTGCAATATTACAGCGAGCCTGAGTTAGTCTGTACGGTGCCGAATACAGTATTTATTCCTCAGCCGAATGTTGATTCGGCAGTTATTCGGCTGCGTGTACGAGAAGTTCCTCCGGTGGAAGTGGTGAACGAGAAGCATTTCTTTGAAGTGGTTCATGCCGCCTTTGCCCAACGTCGTAAAACCATTTCAAATAACCTAAAAAGCCGCTTCTTCACTAAAGAGAACAGGGACACGCTGGAGCCGCTGTTGCAACAAGCTGGTATTGAGCCTTCCCGTCGAGGGGAAACGCTGAGTATCGAGGAATTTGCGCGTCTCAGCGCCGTGCTGTTAGAGGCTGGAATATCCTAAATTGGAACCAAACTGTGCATTCACCCATACGATATAGGAGGGGTGATACAGTGTGATGAGTTTAGGAGACTTGGTCGTTCGGAAATCGTACGGCGGTGATGTCACGTTTCGCGTTGAGGACATCCAGCGGGATAAAGCGATCATTAAGGGGACGGAATTTCGGCTACTGGCCGATTCCCCGGTGAACGATCTGGTCAGAGTGCCGGCAGACCAGATTAGCGGTAAGACTCAACAGGCCCACATTAAGGCCGGGGAGTCTCTTAATCTTTTGCAACGGGCACGCCAGCAGCAAGCTGCCCGTAGCCAGGCGGCTCTGATTGGAGAGTGGAGTGATCCGGTGGAGTCAACGTATTTTGAAATGCCAGGAAAGGTTCTTCATCTGGATGGAGACCCTGGCTATTTAAGGAAATGTCTCAGTCTATATGAACAGCTCCGTGTTCCCGCAGAGGGACATCACGTTCACGAATCGGCAATGGCGGATACGTTATACCGACTGCTTCCCCGCATTCGTCCTGATATTGTAGTCATCACTGGACATGACGGTGTGCTAAAGCAACCGCAGCCTTATGATTTGTACAGCTTGAAAAGCTACAAGAATTCGCAAAATTTTGTGGCAGCGATTCAGGTAGCGAGACAATATGAGCGTCATCTGGATTCACTGACAATTGTAGCGGGTGCGTGCCAGTCCCATTTTGAGGCGCTGCTACGTGCGGGAGCCAACTTTGCCAGTTCCCCAGGGCGTATCTTGATTCACGCTCTGGACCCCGTTTACGTGGCTGCCAAGGCCGCATTTACTTCAATCCGTGATACGGTCAATATGGGAGACTTGTTTCACCAGACCATCAGTGGCAGCCGCGGAGTGGGTGGAATTGAAACAAGGGGAAGCTACCGCATCGGTTTGCCGAAGCTTGAAAATTTGTCAACGCTTAAAGTAACGCCTTCAGCGATCTGACATTCAAATGTGTATGATAGGATTTATCTGAACAAAAGCCTCTTTTTAGAGGCTTTTTGTCATTTTTTATGTATATTATTCCTGTTCGCAAAAAATTAAATTGACAACTTATTTTTCGTGTTGTTATAATATTTAGCTTGATTTGACAATCCCTCTAAAATTCGTTATAATGGACAAGGAAAGAGGTGGTCGTTAGGCAATGGCTAAAAATACGCTGTTGGAAATCAAACGCAGTCTCGACGCACATGTAGGGCAAAAGATTTTGCTGCGGGCTAACGGCGGACGCCGTAAGACCGTCGAACGAACTGGTGTCTTGGAAGAAACGTACCCTTCTGTTTTTATCGTCAAGCTGGATCAGGAGCAACAGACGTTTAAACGTGTCTCCTACAGCTATGCTGACATTCTTACCGAGTCGGTGGAGGTCAGTGTATATGATCCCGACTCTCACACAAGTGTAGTCGAATATTTCGAAACACCTTAATTCTTTTTTACGTGATTTATACCAGCTTTGCAGGTTTAACGGCGACCTCGTCATTTTTAATGGCGGGGTCGTTTTGTATTTACAGAGCAGGATGAAGCATGATATCTCTGCACATACTAAGGCGGGAATGATCTTCCTTATTCCATTGCCGAAGGAGGCGTATGCATGAGCCGAAGAAGACGGAGTGTTATGTCGGAAGAGCTAAAGTACGAACTGGCCAAAGATCTTGGGTTTTACGACACGGTCAAGGAAGAAGGCTGGGGAGGCATTAAAGCCAAGGATGCGGGCAATATGGTCAAGCGGGCCATTCAGCTTGCGGAGCAGGCGGCTTCTCGCAAATCGTAGCTCTCGGTGGTGCTGATGAAAAGCGGGGATATCCGGGGTCATACCGGGGCATCTCCGCTTTTTTGAACCTCATGACTTGACAGGCTGAGTCTGATATAATATGTTAAGCTGTCTTGAGGGAAAAGTTGAAGGTGGGTGAACGCCTTGAAAATATATGAAAAAGCACCGGCGAAAATTAACTTAATGCTTGATGTTCTACGTAAGCGGGATGATGGTTATCACGAGGTCGAAATGATCATGACTATGGTTGATCTATCCGACCGATTGACGATGTCCGAGTTACCGCGTGATACCATTATCATTTCTAGTCAAGCCGGGTACATACCATTGGATGAAAAGAACTTGGCTTTTCAGGCTGCGCGTCTGATCAAAGAACGTTATAACGTGTCTACAGGCGTCCATATCCATCTGGATAAGCATATCCCGGTGGCTGCAGGATTAGCAGGCGGAAGCAGCGATGCTGCTGCAGCATTGCGTGGACTGAACAAGCTGTGGAAACTCGGTATCTCGGATGCGGAATTAAGGGTACTGGGTGCTGAATTGGGTTCAGACGTACCTTTCTGCATTACAGGGGGCACAGCTTTAGCGAGCGGGCGCGGAGAACTGCTCAAGCCACTGCCGAATCCGCCACAATGCTGGGTGATCCTCGCCAAGCCGCCGATTAATGTTTCGACGGCTGAAGTGTATGCTCGTGTCAAAGCGGATCAGATTACGCACCACCCGTCTGCCCGGCAGATGGAACAGGCGATTCGTAACGCTTCTTTTACCGATGTATGCAACGCCCTGGGTAATGTACTGGAGGATGTGACATTAAAGCTGTATCCAGAAGTGGTGCATCTTAAAAACTCCATGATCCGTTTAGGAGCAGATGGCGTGCTGATGTCAGGCAGTGGACCTACAGTGTTCGGGTTGGTATCTAAGGAAGCCAAAGTGCCACGGATCTATAACGGACTAAGAGGCTTTTGTAAAGATGTATACGCAGTACGACTTTTGACCTGATTTTAGATATTTTCTTCATATTATAGTGGTAATTGTTGTACAAATACGTACGAAGATGATATATTTACTATTAAATATTCGGATTTTACTATATCACTTACATTCCGCCAGCAACCGGCCAGTCCGCCGGTGCTTTATTGTACGAAGCGGGCGGCAGGAGAATAGATCGCGAGGAATTGTTGTGAAAAAACTTAAAAGAAGCTCACGATTGGTGGAAATGACACAATTTTTGTTGTCACGGCCGCATACATTGGTGCCTCTTACTCATTTTGCAGATCGATACGGGGCAGCTAAGTCGTCGATAAGCGAGGATCTAGCTATTATCAAAGAAGTATTTGAGGATGAGGGTACTGGCGAGCTTCTGACACTGGCGGGAGCAGCAGGGGGCGTCAAGTTGATCCCACGGCTCTCCAAGCAGCATGCGCTTGCGTTTGCGAATGACTTGTGCGCGCAACTGGAGCAGCCTGATCGTATATTACCGGGAGGGTACCTATATTTATCCGATTTGCTGGGCCAACCAGCGATGATGAACGAAGCAGGTAAAATATTTGCGACCGCTTTTGCCGATCGTCAGATTGATGTGGTTATGACTGTAGAGACGAAGGGCATTCCGCTCGCATATGCAACCGGAGCACAGCTTAATTTGCCAGTCGTGCTTGTACGACGTGACCATCAGGTGACAGAAGGCTCAGCTGTAAGTATTAATTATGTTTCTGGATCACAAAAGAGCCTGCATACGATGTCTTTATCCAGACGTGCAATGCGTGAGAAATCGCGTGTGCTCATCGTAGATGATTTTATGAAGGCTGGCGGCACGATACAAGGAATGGTCGACTTGTTAGCAGAGTTTGATGCTGAGGTAGCTGGTGTCGGTGTTCTGGTAGAGTCGGGCGAGGTGGAGAACGAAGAGCGCCTGTTGCACGATTATATTTCACTGGCAAATCTGACCGCAGTCGATTCTCGAAGCAAGCAAATTACAGTCAAGCTGGGTAATTATTTTGATGAGTTAACAGGGCAGTAAATTGTCACAATTCATCATAAAATACCTAAATATGTCGAAAAGAAATCTTTTCAAAAAAATTACCTGAATTTAGGATACGAATTGTCCAAAAAAAGAAGGAATTCGAAATGCTGTGTGGAATGTATACACCAAGTCCTATTTGGAAAAAGGTGGTGAAACACACATGCAGATTACGGATGTTAGACTCCGCCGAGTGAACTCAGAAGGAAGAATGAAGGCGATTGCATCCATTACAATTGATAACGAGTTTGTTGTTCATGACATCCGAGTTATCGACGGTAACAACGGGATGTTCGTAGCTATGCCAAGCAAACGAACCCCTGACGGAGAGTTTCGCGATATCGCTCACCCGATATCTTCAGGAACTCGTGAAAAGATTCAAGCTGCTGTATTGACTGAGTACGAACGTGCAGCTGTTGATGAAGAAGTTGCTATTGAAGAAGGCGCTTAATTCGCCTAAAGCAGGATTGGGGTACAAAAGAAAAAGAGAGCCACTAACTGTGGCTCTCTTTTCTTTTTGTCTGGAATGAGATATATTCTTTAGTGAGTTAACAGTCAGTTTTAAGGCAACTTGGAGCCATCCGGGCTGCCGAAGCGGCTTTTTCATAAGACAGGGACTAGGCAGCGATGCGTCCCGGGGATGAACGTCCAGCACAAGCTGGCCTGAAAAAATAGCCATTAACCAAAGGTTCGCCGTTATTTTTCAGGAGGATTGTGAAAAGTTAAGCAAAATCTGATCTGGGAATTAACGTTTTAGCCAAGGGGTAACTGTTATTTTCAGGATAGGAGGTTGGACTTGTTGGAAAGGTTGGCAGTCATTCTTGCCGCAGGGCAGGGAAAACGTATGAAATCCAAATTATATAAAGTTCTGCATCCGGTGTGCGGAAAACCGATGGTCGGACATGTGCTCGACACGGTTCGTGAAATCGGTGTGTCCCGAAGTGTAGTCGTCGTGGGTCACGGAGCAGAGGCGGTACAGTCTTATTTGGGACCGTCGGCAGAATATGCGCTTCAGGCAGAGCAGCTGGGAACGGGCCATGCTGTCAAGCAAGCCAAGGACCTGCTCGGCCAGGAACAGGGCACCACAATTGTCATTTGTGGAGATACTCCGTTGATCACAGCGGAAACGCTGGAAGGTTTGGTGCAACTGCACGAAAGCCGCGGAGCGGCAGCAACAATTCTGACCGCTGAGTTGGACAACCCGAAAGGATATGGACGAGTTATCCGTGATACTTCCGGGGCCGTGCTTAAGATCGTGGAACAGAAGGATTGTTCACCTGAGGAAGATGCTGTCTGTGAGATTAACACAGGCACGTATTGCTTTGACAATGCCAAGTTATTTGCAGCGCTGGACAAGGTAACGAACACCAATGCACAGCAGGAATACTACCTGACCGATGTCATTGGTATTTTGCATGGCGAAGGTGAGCAGGTTGAGGCGTATTTGACCAATGACGTGTCGGAATCTATCGGTGTAAACGACAGAGTTGCTTTGTCGGTTGCTGAAGGTTATATGCGCGAGCGTATTGTTCGCAAACATATGCTGAATGGTGTCACCGTCATTGATCCGTCTTCTACCTACATCGGGAGCGATGTTGTCATTGGTTCCGATACAGTATTGTACCCAAATACATGGCTGCATGGTCAAACACAAATCGGAGAAGATTGTGTGATTGGTCCGCAGGCAGAGATCCAGAATACGGTTATCCACTCAGGGGCAACAGTGAAACATTCGGTGTTGAACGAAGCGGAAGTGGGAAGCAGTACATCTGTAGGTCCGTTTGCTTATCTACGTCCAGGCGCGAAGCTTGGCGAACATGTGAAGATTGGTGATTTTGTAGAGGTGAAAAATGCGACCATTGGAGATCATTCCAAGGTGTCTCATTTGAGCTATGTCGGTGATGCCAAGGTGGGTACAAACGTAAATATTGGCTGCGGGGCAATAACGGTTAATTATGATGGATATAATAAATCCATTACAGAAATTGAAGACGATGCCTTTATTGGCAGCAATGTGAATCTGATCGCCCCGATTAAGATTGGAAAAGGTGCTTATGTTGTCGCAGGCTCCACTGTAACACATGCTGTCCCTGATAACGACCTGGCCATTGCCAGACCACGTCAAGAGAACAAAGCCGGATATGCGGACAGAATCCGCGCGCGTGCCAAAGCAAAGAAAAAAAGATCGGAATGACCTTAATCAGCAAGCTGTTGAATCTGTAATGAATGAACCAGCACGGAGGGTTTCTATTAATGACTTATTGCGATTCCAAACTCAAAATATTTACTTGTAACTCCAATCCGAAGTTAGCCCACCAGATTGCGGACTACATCGGAATCCCAATGGGGGAATCCCATACCACATCGTTTAGTGACGGTGAAATTCAGGTTAAGCTGTCGGAAAGTGTTCGCGGCTGCCATGTGTATATTGTACAGTCCACTTGTCTGCCAGTTAACGACAACTTGATGGAGTTATTGGTTATGATTGATGCACTTAAACGCGCTTCTGCCAAAAGTATCAATGTTGTTATGCCATATTACGGTTATGCTCGTCAGGATCGTAAGGCTCGTTCGCGTGATCCAATCACGGCGAAACTTGTCGCTAACTTGATTGAAAAGGCAGGGGCTCACCGCGTAATCAGTATGGATTTGCATGCGATGCAGATTCAGGGATTCTTTGATATTCCAGTTGATCATATGCTGGGAGCGCCAATTCTGGCCCAATATTTCCGTTCCAAGCAAATTGAGAACCCGATTGTCGTTTCACCCGATCATGGTGGGGTTGTTCGTGCGCGCAAGCTGGCGGACTTCCTGAGTGCGCCGCTCGCTATTATTGATAAGCGTCGTCCAGAGCCAAATGTCAGTGAAGTGATGAATATCATCGGGAACATTGAGGGTAAGACGGCTATTTTAATTGATGATATCATTGATACAGCCGGAACGATTGTATTGGGTGCAAATGCGCTTAAAGAAGGCGGCGTAAAAGATGTGTATGCATGTTGTACACATGCCGTGCTGTCCGGTCCTGCGATGGAAAGACTGGAGAATTCGCCATTAAAAGAGGTGGTTGTGACGGATACGATCCCGATCGTTCACCCAAATCCGACAAGCAAGCTGAAGGTACTGTCTGTGGCTCCATTAATGGGAGAAGCCATCATCCGTGTGCATGAAGAATTGTCGATCAGCAAACTGTTTGAAATCGAATAAGCGCTGGCTCATTAAAAAAGGGGTTGCTTTTTCCATATGGAAAAGGTAACCCCTATCAGCATGTCAGGCTAAAAGCCTGGCCGAGATATGAATGTGAAGCGTTGACGATTGTATAGTGTGTCCTCGATTTCGACGAAATGCTCATTAAAACGCGCAACGATGCCAATTTGAACATGTACATTCCCGTCATAAATTTGGACAGGAACGGAATGTTTTAAATGATATAGAAAATGGCTGTCATATAAGAGGATATCACCTTGATTGAGCATATCGGCACGCACCTTCCTGTTCACTAAAACTATTTTACCAAAAAATCAAGACTTCGAAAGAGGTGTCAAGGCTAATGAAGTGGATTGTAGGATTGGGCAACCCCGGTCCCCAATACGAGAAAACGAGACATAATGTCGGATTTATGGCCTTAGATGCACTTGCCTCACGCCATAATATCCAGATTACCCAAAGCAAATGTAAGGCGTTGATTGGTGAGGGTCACATTGGTGGCGTGAAAACGGTATTGATTAAGCCTATGACATATATGAATCTCTCAGGCGAGTCTCTACGTGCATACATGGACTACTATAAGGCCGATATGGAAGATCTGATTGTCGTTTACGATGATCTGGATACAGAGGTCGGTAAAATAAGACTGCGTTATCAAGGTAGCGCAGGCGGTCATAATGGTATTAAATCGATCATTCAGCATACAGGGACGCAATCCTTCAACCGGATTCGCATGGGCATTTCCCGCCCAGAGCCTGGACATGCTATTGTCGATTATGTTTTGGGCACCTTTCCAAAGAAGGAAAAGGAACTATTGACCGGAATGATAGAAGATACGTGCAACGCTTTAGAATACAGTCTGAATCATCCGTTTGAGCGGACGATGGCTGAATTCAACAAGTAAGTTCTGACGTAGGTAGACGGGCTTAAATGGAAGATTGTTGGACATACTGAAAGGTATAGAAAACTTTCAGGAGGCATATACATTACATGGTTGTTAATTATGTATGCAGACATTGTCGAACTTTCTTAGGGCGAATTGACTCCGCTGCAATAACCGAAGAAAGGTTGGGCTTCCATTCCTTGACCCCTGCTGAACGTAGAGATATAATAGCGTATAATTCGGGTGGTGAGGTGACCGTTAAGGTTATTTGCGAGCATTGCAGTCAGGCGCTGGAGAATAATCCGGAGCTGAGTCTGCTCGTAAACCCGCTCCAATAACAGGTATTCAACTGGTCTGATGTACCAGCTTGAGAGGTGAAGCGGCAATTCCGCTTATGGAGCCTTGGCAGCATTGCTGAGGCTTCTTTTTCGGTTTACATGTAACTATTTATAAGCATAAAGGGGTGCCTTTTTTGTTACAAGCACTTATTCAGGCTTTTACGAAGGATGCTGATTATGCATCCATTGCGGCAGGTATTTCCTCAGGCATGAAGGAACAGCTGATATCAGGCTTGTCAGGCTCTTCAAGACAGGTCCTGATGGCCGCGCTTGCTGAAGATACTGGACGACCGTTAATGGTCATGACGCACAATATGTTTGCCGCTCAAAAGATAGCAGATGATTTGCAGGAAGCGCTTTCTCCTGATCAGGTTTTATTGTATCCAGCTAACGAGTTGGTAGCTGCTGAAGCAGCCATATCCAGTCCAGAGACGTTATCCCAACGAATTGATGTATTGATCCGATGTGCCCAGGGTTTTCGTGGGGTTGTTGTCGTGCCGTTTTCTGGAGTCCGGCGTCTACTACCAATCCCGGAAACATGGCGTGAGGCTCGTGTTGAGCTGAAAGAGGGAGAAACGATTCAACTGGAAGCATTTTTGCTGCATATGGTGGAGATGGGATACCAGCGTGTAGAACGTGTTGAATCCCGCGGGGAGATGAGTGTACGCGGGGGAATTGTTGATTTTTATCCAATGACAACCCGTTGGGGCTATCGTGTGGAGTTGTTTGATGATGAAATTGACTCCATCCGTATGTTTGATCCGCAAGATCAGCGTTCGGTGGAAAAGGTACAGGAAGTTACTGTAACGCCATGTAAGGAAGTTATTGCAAGCCACCAGCGTATGGATCAAGCTGCTGATGCCGCTGCTCTGTTGTTGGAGGAACAGCTGGACAAAATGACAGATCGTCAGGCTAAGCAGCATCTGAAAGAGGAAATTCATCGTGAAATTGAGCTGCTGCGGGAGCATGTGTATTTTGACGAAATCTATAAATATATCTCCCTGCTGTATCCTGAACGCAAAACCTTGGCTGATTATATGCCGGAAGATACGATTCTAATCATTGATGAACCAGCACGGATGCTAGAAACAGCTAGGCAGCTAGAGCGGGATGAGTCTGAGTGGAATCTGCATTTGCTTCAAAACGGTAAAACTCTACCGCAACTGGAGCTATCGGATAACTCGGATAATCTGCTGTATAATCGGAGATTTCAAACGCTGTTCCTGTCGATCTTCCTTCGCCAGGTTCCGCATACGCAGCCGCAAAATATTTTGAATTTCATCTGCCGTGGCATGCAGGATTTCCACGGTCAAATGAATGTACTCAAGGCAGAGATGGATCGTTGGCGCAAGGCAGGCACACAGGTTATGATGCTGGCGAGTGGAGATGAACGTCTGGATCGGATGCGGCGAGTGCTTCAAGACTACGGTATTGATGAGCCGACTATGGCGATTGGTAATCTGCAAAGCGGTTTTGAGATGCCGTCTATTCATCTGGCGGTGATTACCGAGGGTGAGATGTTCTCCCAGAAGCAGCGGAAAGCACGTAAGCAGGGCCGACATGTAGACAATGCAGAGCGGATTAAGAGCTATAGCGAGCTGAAGGTGGGCGACTATGTCGTACACCAAAATCACGGGATCGGGAAGTATATGGGAATCGGTACGCTGGAGGTTGGCGGTATCCATAAGGATTACATGCATATCCTCTATGCAGGCGGAGATAAGCTGTCTGTACCGATTGAACAAATTGATCTGATTCAGAAGTATGTGGGCTCAGAGGACAAGGAACCCAAGATTTACAAACTGGGCGGCAATGAGTGGACACGTGTTAAAAGTAAGGTGCGCAGCTCGGTTCAGGACATCGCAGATGACCTGATCAAGCTATATGCGGAAAGACAGTCAGCACCAGGCTTTGCTTTTGAAAAGGATTCGCCGGAGCAACAGGAATTTGAGGATATGTTCCCGTATGATGAGACACGTGACCAGGTTCGGGCTATTGAAGAAATTAAGAAGGACATGGAGCAGAGTCGTCCAATGGATCGTTTGCTGTGCGGTGACGTAGGCTACGGCAAGACTGAGGTGGCTATTCGTGCTGCTTTTAAGTCTGCTATTGAGGGCAAACAAGTGGCTGTGCTGGTACCGACGACGATTTTGGCGCAACAGCACTATGAGACATTCCGTGAGCGCTTTTCTGGGTATCCGTTCAATATTCAGGTATTGAGCCGTTTCCGCTCGCGCAAAGAGCAGAATGAGACGACCAAGGGAGTTCGACAAGGTACGGTTGATATTGTCATTGGTACTCACCGTCTACTTTCACAGGATCTGGTGTTTAAAGATCTGGGGCTGCTTATTGTCGATGAGGAGCAACGTTTTGGTGTCACGCACAAAGAAAAGCTGAAAAAACTGAAAACGAATGTAGACGTGTTGACGCTAACGGCTACACCTATTCCGCGTACGCTGCATATGTCCATGCTGGGTGTACGTGATTTGTCAGTCATTGAGACGCCACCGGAAAATCGTTTTCCAGTGCAAACTTATGTCGTTGAGCATAGCCAGACTCTAGTTCGTGAGGCCATTGAACGCGAGATGGCACGCGGAGGGCAGGTTTATTACCTGTATAATCGCGTGCAGGGCATTCAGGAGATGGCTGCCGAGATCAATGCACTTGTCCCAGACGCCAAGGTGGGCGTAGGCCACGGACAGATGTCTGAAACGGAACTGGAGAAAACCATTTTGGATTTCCTGGATGGTGAATATGATGTACTGGTTAGCACGAGCATTATCGAAACCGGTGTGGATATTCCCAATGTGAATACACTCATTGTGCATGATGCCGATAAAATGGGGCTCTCCCAGCTTTATCAGCTGCGTGGGCGTGTAGGTCGTTCCAACCGGATTGCCTATGCTTATTTCACGTACCAGCGAGATAAGGTGCTTACAGAGGTAGCGGAGAAGCGACTTCAGTCTATCAAAGAATTTACGGAGTTGGGCTCCGGGTTCAAGATTGCAATGCGTGATTTGTCCATCCGCGGAGCGGGTAACTTACTTGGCGCCGAGCAGCACGGATTCATCGCATCCGTCGGTTTTGATCTTTACTCACAAATGCTGGCTGAGGAAATCAATAAACGTAAAGTCAGTGTGCTTGGAGAAGAGGATCAATCCAACCGGAATTGGAGTACATCGATTGATTTGAGCGTCGATGCTTACCTGCCGGGAGACTATATTTATGACAGCATTCAGAAGATTGAGATTTATAAAAAGGTTGCGGCAGTCAGTACCTTTGACGAGGCTTCCGAGCTAGAGGATGAGTTGGTCGACCGGTTTGGCGATCTGCCAGAGGCAGTGCGTCATTTGCTGGCCGTGGCCCGTCTTAAGGTGTATGGACGGATGTATGGCATCGAGTCCATTGTTCAACGGGATGACAATATGGTGTTGAAATTTCACGAGGGGCGCCAGCAGGCGCTGCAGACTGCCAAACTTGCCGAGATTGGCAATCGCTTTGAAAGACGTGTACAATTTGAACAGGGTACTTCTATGAGCGTACGCATAAAGGGTAAAGGTCTAAATGATGCACAACTGCTAGAACTGCTGGAGCAATTTTTGAGTGCATTGAAAGAAGCATTCACATTGAAGGAGGAACTGCAAAATGTCACAACTAAATAAAAGAAAACCTTGGAGAATGCTCTCCTTGGGCATGGCAGCGTTGCTAGCTATATCGGTGCTCGCAGCATGTACGAAGCAAGCGGATGAGAATAAGGTCAAGGATGAGCCGAAAGACAACAGCAAGGTTGTCGTGACCTATAAGGGTGGAACGATTACCGAAAATGAGTTCAACCAAGAAATCAGCATGATGAAATTTCTGTACCCAGAGTATGAGGCTGCTTTAGCTTCTGATCAGGTACGTGAGCAAATTGTAAAGCAGGAAGTAGTGTACAAGCTTTTGGCAGCCAAAGCGGACGACAAAGCCAAGGAAGAGGGCGCCAAACAAGGAAACGAGCAGTTGGAGCAGTATAAAAAGTCGGTCGGAGAAGATAAGTTTAAGACATTTCTAAGTGATCAGAAGCTGACCGAACAAGGTGTGAAAGATTACTTCACGCGTGTAATGACGGTAATCAACAGCGAAACCAATAAAGTAACGGATGATCAGCTGAAACAGGAATTTGAAAAAAATAAAGATCAGTTCACGACAGCAACTGTACGTCATGTATTGATTAATTTTGAAGATCCAAAAACAAAGAAACAGCGTACAAAAGAGGCTACTCTCAAGCTGGCCAAAGAGGTAAAGGCAAAATTGGATGGTGGAGCGGATTTTGCAACGATTGCTAAGAAGTATTCGGAAGACCCAGGTTCCGCATCTAATGGCGGGCTGTATGAGAATGCATCTGTAGCGCAATGGGTACCTGCTTTTAAAGAGGCTGCCGAGACTCAACCAATTAACAAAATTGGTGAACCCGTGGAAACAGAATACGGATATCACGTGATCAAAGTGGAGTCCCGCAATGAGCCGACATTTGATAAATTGAAGGACAACGAAAAGGCTGCCCTGAAAAATAAACTAGCTGGGGAAAGTATCCAAAACTTTACCGAAAATGATTTGACGAAGCTTGATTTGAAAATCAATCTGCCGAAGGCACCTGCTACGCAAGAGAAAAGTGGTGCAACGTCCGGTGCGGGCAGCACAACTACGCCGAGCGGAACAACAAGCGGTACGGGCGATAGCAAAGCTGGAACAGCTAAAGATGGAGCTGCAAACGAAGGTAAATAACTGAACATGCATAAGGAATTGGGAACAGATGAATACTATGGTCAGATATCACCATAAACACCATGACCGCGACGTTCTTCGTGACCGCTTCTGGGGGAGTGGAAGCGTCTTTCGATACCGTCAGTAGTTTACTAAATTCTTCTTGAGAAAGTGGGGCAACATGTGAAATGAAAGCTACTGGTATAGTTCGCCGTATTGATGATCTTGGGCGGGTAGTTATTCCAAAGGAGATTCGCCGCACCTTGAGAATTCGTGAAGGAGATCCGCTTGAGATTTTTGTGGATCGTGACGGAGAAGTCATTTTGAAAAAGTATTCACCTATTGGTGAACTTGGTGATTTCGCCAAAGAGTATGCTGAGTCCCTGTTTGAAAGTACTGGCCATATTACGATGATTACCGATCGTGACACCATTATTACGGTGGCTGGAGGCTCGAAAAAAGAGTTTCTTGACAAGCAAATCGGTAGCATTATTGAAGGTAGCATGGATAATCGCAAGACTGTGCTGGAGACAGCCAGCGGCTCTTACGAGCTGACGCGAGACCACGAAGAAACACTCTCGTCCTTTGTGACGGCTCCCATTGTTTCGGGTGGTGATCCCATTGGTTCTGTTATATTGTTGAACAAGGATGAAAATGTAAAAATGTCCGAAATGGAGATCAAGATGGCTGAAACAGCCGCTGGCTTCCTGGGCAAACAAATGGAACAGTAACACCCCGTTTCACCCCTGTATGACGTACAGAATGGCTAAAGCCGTTCAACGTTGTACAGGGATTTTTTTCTTTCCGGGAGAAGAGACGGTATAATAGGACTCGTAAAAACGCTTATTCCAGGTGGGAGTGGAGACGGAGAATGCAGGAAAATCGCGCTGCTTCGCGGCTGCTACGAGGCGCTGTCATCTTAACACTGGCAGCTGTAGCAAGCAAGCTGATCGGCACATTGCAAAAAATCCCGCTGCAAAATATTGGCGGCGACGGCGTGTTTGGCATTTATAATACGGTTTATCCTTTTTATACGCTGTTCATTACCATTGCAGCTGCTGGATTCCCGGCGGCTGTATCCAAATTTGTAGCTGAGTATGAGGCTGTGGGAAACCAGGCAGCGGGGCAACGTGTTGCCCGAATATCTTCGCTTGTACTAGGCATATTCGGATTGATTCTGGGGCTGCTGATGTATACGTGTGCGCCACTAATCGGCCAGTGGATCGACAATGCTCATGTCATTCCATCGGTGAGGGCGGCGGCAATTGCCTTCTTGTTCGTGCCAGTTATGGCGGGACTGAGAGGCTATTTTCAAGGCTTGCAAAATATGATCCCAACGGCGGTCTCACAAGTGACGGAGCAGGCGATAAGGGTAAGCGTGATGATCATATTGTTGCTGTTCATGCTGTCACAAGGAGCAGGGGCGGATATGATTGCCGCTGGAGCAGTGTTTGGCTCAGCAGCAGGCGGAGCAGCGGGCTTGGTGATCATGCTGCTGTATTGGCGAGGTCACAGAAAGAGACTTAGGCGGCAAGAGACGGTCATGACAACAGTGCAGGCACAGACTGGTGAGCTTCACCCAGCGGAAAGCAGTGGTGCTTTGCTAAAGGCACTGCTACGTTATGCTCTGCCTGTTTGCCTTGGAGCGCTAGCCGTTCCGTTAATAAACCTGGTAGATACATTTACCGTCCCTCGCCTGTTAAAGCAGGAGGGCTTGGATGATACGGCGGTTATGGTGGCCTTCGGCGTGTATAACCGGGGGCTTCCGCTAGTACAGCTGGTCATGATGTTTGCCACCACATTGTCGGCATTGTTCATACCCTCGCTGGCTGAGGCACGGGTGACCGGAGGTACGGAGCTGGCACGTCGTCAGTGCGAGCAATCGCTGCGCTGGTTTTGGCTGCTGGGACTAGCCGCTGCGACAGGTCTGATCGTGCTGGCCGTGCCCGTCAATGTGATGCTGTATGCAGACGACACTGGCAGCACGGTTATGCGCTGGATGGCGCTGACCGCCGTAGGTGGCACGCTCAGCATCATCTCGGCTGCGCTGTTGCAAGGGCTTGGCGCGGTTCGTGCGCCAGCCCTGGCTATGCTCGCGGCCGCTGCGGCCAAGGCGCTGCTAAACTGGCTGCTCGTGCCACAGCTCGGTACGGCGGGCGCCGCCATTGCGGGGGCTGTCGCCTATCTGCTGGCGGCTGTGATCAACATCGCGCTGCTGGCCCGCTTGGTGGGGCTGCGCGGGAGCTGGTCCGCCAGTGTACTCAAACCGGCGGCATTGCTTGTCGCCTTGGCTGGTGCAGCCGGGGCGGCGATGTGGGGCACCAGTGCTGTGCTGGGTGCCTTGGGATGGGCTGCCGGAGGTCGTGCCACGGCAGCGGCGGAGAGCCTGCTGGGAGTAGCTGCAGGCGCCGTGGTGTTCGTGATCGGCCTCGCACGCTTGAGGTTGATCACGGAAGCCGAACTTGTGGCAGTGCCCAAGCTCGGACGACCGCTGGCAGCCGTGCTGCGCAGACTGCGTGTACTGGCTTAGCCGGGGTTATACGACTTGCCGCGCGACAGCTGCGCAAGCCATTTTATGAGCCTATACAACTTTGTGGTATAGTAAATGCCAAAGCAAAGGAAGCGGAAGCTGGATTGGATTGCGCCGGGTGTTTTTTCCGAGCATGAATCCTGCTTTTGCGGAACGGAGGATTGGATATGAGCGTAACATTAACGATCGTAGGTCTGGGCTCGGGAGATCCCGATCAGCTTACGATAGGGATATTGAACAAAATGCGGGGGGCTTCAGCGCTATATCTGCGAACCAAGGAACATCCGGCGGTTCAAGTGCTGGATGAGTTTGAAGTGGCCTTTGAGTCATTTGATGCGGTATATGAGACAAAGGAATCTTTTCCAGAGGTATACGAGGAAATTACCAGTCAATTGATGGCAACAGCTGCTAAGGCGGCAGACGGAAGCGAAATCGTCTATGCGGTTCCCGGTCACCCGATGGTGGCGGAAGCAGCGGTGCAGTTGCTCAAGGAGCGTTGTCCTGCGCAAGGGATTGAACTAAACATCTTGGGGGGCGAAAGTTTCCTGGATGAGGCTTTTGTGCGTCTTGGTTTTGATCCGATTGAGGGTTTCCAGCTGTTGGATGCAGGTACACTGGATGCAAGCTGGCTCCAGCCTCAGTTGCACACGCTGATCGGACAGGTATATGACACCTTTACGGCTTCCGATGTGAAGCTGTGCTTGATGGAGCGGTATCCTGACGATTATGAGGTGTATGTCGGCCACGCGCTTGGGGTAGAAGGTGAGGAAGCAGTCCACAAGGTGCCGCTGTACGAGCTGGATCGAGTAGAGGGCTACGGGAATCTATCCTTGGTGTACATACCTCGCAGTGAGGATGAGGCGCTGAAACGGCGTTCTTTTGACCGTCTACATGAGATTGTCGATATTTTGCGCAGTCCAGAAGGCTGTCCATGGGATCGCGAACAGACACATCAATCGATCCGCAAAAATCTGATCGAGGAAACGTATGAGGTCATTGAAACTATAGATGAGGATGATCCTGAGCATATGAAGGAAGAGCTCGGCGATCTGTTGTTACAAATTTTGCTGCATGCCCAAATGGAAGAGGAAGTCGGAACCTTCAATGTCTATGATGTGATCCAAGGGCTGAATGATAAGCTTATTTTCCGTCACCCGCATGTGTTCGGTGATAATCAAGCGAATGATGCGGAAGAGGCGCTGCAAAACTGGGAACAGATGAAGGCTGAGGAAAAACGACTTAAAGGTACAACGGCAGCAGACCCTTCCGTGCTGGATGGGGTTCCCCGTGATCTACCTGCTCTTATGAAATCGTACAAGCTCCAGAAAAAAGCAGCTAAAGTAGGCTTTAACTGGGATAGCATTGAAGGCGTATTTGATAAACTGGACGAAGAAGTGGCTGAGTTGAAGGAAGCGGTTCGGGAAGGGCATTCCGTGGAAGCTCAGTTGCTGGAGTTGGGCGATGTGTTATTTGTTGCCGTGAATGCAGCCCGGTTCATGGAAGTAGATCCAGAGGAGGCGCTGTCAGCCACTAATCGCAAATTTGTGAGCCGTTTCCAGTATATTGAGCAGAAATTACGCGAGCAGGGACGTCGTCCCGAAGACAGCAGTGTAGATGAAATGGAGACCTACTGGCAGGAAGCGAAAAAGCTCCTTAACAGAAATTGACTCCATAGATTTGATCTTTGGCTGTATGGGCCAGTAAAATGAGACATAAGCAGGGTTGAAAACACGCCCAGCTTGAGCAGACTTGCCAATGGGCAGAGTTTTGTAGTAGGATGTTGGCTTAACTGGGGGTCGAATAAAAAACGCCTGTCATTGCAGGATTTTTAAGGACAAGCCCGAATAACTTGTAATAATTCTGAAAATAACTGTAGCCTATAGTTAACATGTTACAGTAGTATTCAGAAAGGCTACGGCCACAGTTGGACCTCACGTCTGCTCCATTTATGGATATGTAGCGTGATGATTATTTTTTGACATTTAGGAGGCTTTTATCTTATGAACAAGACAGATCTGATCAACAATATTTCCAGCAAAAGCGGTTTGAGCAAACGTGACGTTGAAGCTGTATTGAATGGCGTACTTGGTGAAATTACAGATGCACTTGCAAGTGGCGACAAAGTACAACTGATCGGCTTTGGTACTTTCGAAACGCGCAAGCGTTCTAGCCGTACAGGCCGCAATCCACAAACCGGCAACACGATTGAAATTCCAGAATCGACCGTTCCTGCTTTTAAAGCCGGTAATAAGCTTAAAGAAGCCGTTAACTAATGCGTCTTGATAAATTCTTGAAAGTCTCGCGGCTGATTAAGCGTCGTACAGTAGCCAAGGACGTCTCTGAACAAGGGAGAGTGCTGGTGAATGGACGCGAAGCCAAGCCGAGCAGTGCGGTCAAAGTGGGCGATGAAATTACCGTCCAATTTGGCCAGAAGCTGGTGACCGTGCGAGTGGAACGGCTCGCCGAAACTACACGCAAGGACGAGGCTGCAAGTATGTACACTTTGGTAAAGGAAGAGCCTATTGCCAGGGACAACGGTTTGAACTGGTAAGCAGACATCTGATTTTCTCATAACGTTGTACATAGAAGCATTCCTTCATATTTTATGAAGGGATGCTTTTTTCTTTTGGATAATGAGCTTTCGTCTAATATATGCTCGTGAATAACCAATGCGGTTCTAAATCATGCCCACCCCTTCATAAGCTAAGAACAGAAGGAGGGGTACATGCCATGATTGAACAAGGGAAGTCCAAGCACCATGATCTGCGCATGCAAAGCCGCAAGCAGCTCGACATTTCAGGCGTCAGCAATGTGGAGAGCTTTGACAGTGAAGAGTTTTTGCTTCAGACCGAGCTGGGCCATCTCACCATTCGCGGACAACATTTACATATCAAAAACCTCAGTCTGGAAGAGGGGCTGCTGTCCATTGAAGGTCTGATTACTTCCCTCGTCTACCTAGAGCCTGGGGCCCCGGCCAAAAACGGAAAAAGCCTATTCGGCAAGCTCTTCAAATGAACCCTTACACACAATGGCTGACATTGACGTGGATGCTATTGTCGGGCATAGCGATGGGAGTGGTATTTGACAGCTACCGGGTGCTGTCAATCCGCTTTCATTTTGCCCGTTGGAGTGTTCATATGTTGGACGTGCTGTATTGGGTGGCCTCGGCTTTGTTTATTTTCCGTGTGCTATACGCGAGTAATTGCGGTGAGCTGCGGTTTTATGTCTTTTTAGGACTACTTTTGGGGGTTTGGCTCTATTTTTGGGCCTTTAGTGTTACAACCCAACGTTTTGTGGTAATGTTAATAGAGATCGTTCGCAGACTGACGTTGATCGTGAACAGCATACTGCGCATCCTGATTGTTCTTCCGGTGTTAGCGCTGTATCGGCTGTTACGCAAGCTGGTCGGATGGACATGGGCACTTATTGTGTTCCTAGGAAGGATGCTGATATACATCCTGATGCCGGTTTGGAAGCCGATTCTATGGTTGATCCGTCCGCTTATAGCGCGCTGGAAGACGCCAGATCCGCTCATAAAGCTAGGTACCAGACTGAAAAATACAGCAAAAAGATGGTTTGGAAGGGGGTAGTATCATGCGTAATTCGTCTGTAGATCGCCATTCATCTCCTACGTCCAAGTCCAATGCGGGCGGGCGCAGGCGAATCATGATTTGGTTGCTATCGCTTGCCGCCTTTGGTAGTTGGGCCATATTCACCTTTTTTTCTCAAGGCATGATCATGGCCGATCGAAGTGAACAGCTCACCCAGAAGGAAAAACAGAAGCAAGCTGCTACACAAACGGAACAACAGCTTCAAACCGAAGTGAATCGTCTCAAGGACCCTGAGTACATTGGAGAAATTGCTAGAAGCAAGTACGGTCTTTACAAACCGGAAGAGACGCCAATCATCGGAGATCAAAAATAGAGGCATTATCGGGCCAATGCTTAGTTGACCTTGGTTCCGCCATTTTGTATAATCAAATCACCACAGCGGGATTTTTTTGCAAAAAATCGGTTGTATATTTTAAGGGAGGATCATTTTATTCTATGGCAATTGAAGTGGGCACCAAGTTAGAGGGCAAAGTGACAGGCATCACGCATTTTGGAGCATTTGTGGATTTGTCTGGAGGTGTCACGGGTCTCGTTCACATCTCGGAAATCGCCGATAATTATGTTAAGGATGTTAACGACCACCTGAAGATTAATGATGTTGTGACGGTGAAAGTCATTAATGTTGACAAAGATGGCAAAATCGGACTTTCCATTAAGCAAACGATTGATAAGCCGGCAAGTGAAGCCCGTCCCCCAAGAGCTCCAAGACCGGAGCGTACAGGAGGACCAGGCGGAGGAGACCGTTTTGGCGGCGGAGGTTCAGGTCCAAGTCAGGGACGCGGTGGTGGTTTCAACCGCGATCGTGGAGGCCGTTCTTTCAAGCCTGCACCGGGTAAACCTTCATTTGAGGATAAAATGTCACGCTTCCTGAAAGATAGTGAGGAACGCATTTCGTCGCTGAAAAAGAATACCGAAGGTAAACGCGGAGGACGCGGCGCGAAGCGTGTTTAATTCACTTTGACAACCGTATCAACCATACACGGAAAACCGTACAGTCGAAAGACTGCTACGGTTTTTTTGCGTTCTACCGACAAGAGATGCGACAAGCTGTGGCTGCGGGCAATACATTTGGGCGAAGGTGTACAGGCACATTTTTAAGATTAGTAGTTTCATGAAGAAGAGTAGAAGCATCGTACTGAAATGTTAGATGTTTTTTTTGTCGTGTGGACATAATCGTCCGACAAACTCCAACGGTTTTCCGTCTATCTTCTGTGCAAATCGCTAGTCTGGGAATCAGGGTGGACGACATACAGAGGCCGTGCAAGGCGTGGAGTGATACAACTTCCATCTGCTTCCATACGGGCGCAGCTTGATGTACAGGGGGATGCTCCGTCCTTTCGCGCGGCACGTTTTTTTTGTCGGAAATTTCTTGGAATAAGACGTGAGGTTCTGACAAACTTTCTCAATCGTTCCGGTTTAAGATGGGAACATCAAATTGATGAATGGGGTGCCTGACGCATGATGGAGAAATGGAACGTGGTACATTTTCCGGGGTTAAAATCTAGAAAGTCCAAATCCAAAGAGCGTACGGAAGGTTGGCCTTCCAGACTCAAGAAACGGCTCGATTCACATAAAATGGTGCAATGGGTAACCGCGCAAAGATGGATGCTGCTATTGTCAGCTATGGGAGTTCTACTGGGACGCGCCACTATTTTGGACGAGCTTTCTCCTTTTGCCCTCGCTTATTTTGCGGTCATTACGTTCCTTCGGCGTGATCTAATGCTGCCTGTAGCTGTATCCGTTGTGCTAGGCAGCCTGTTAGCTCCTTACCCATCGTTGTTCATGATTGGTGGTGAGCTAATCGTATTTTATCTCCTGTATCGCGGGCTACGTACCTTCGATCGTCTGGAATTATCCTATGCCCCGCTTATGGTCTTCTTGTCTGTGTTTATGGTCAATTTATTTAACGCCGTGATGGCTCCGGCTTTTACATGGTATGAGCTTGTCATTGTGGGAACGGATGCTGTGCTCAGTTTTATGCTTACATTGGTGTTCACACAGGCCATACCGCTGTTTACGTACCGCAAGAAGGCAAGCCAATTGAAGAACGAAGAAATTTTGTGTCTGATTATTCTATTAGCCTCTGTGATGACGGGAGCAGTAGGATGGACCGTTCATTCACTGTCTGTCGATCATGTGCTTTCACGATATTTGGTCTTGGTGTTTGCTTTGGTGGGAGGTGCTTCGTTGGGTGCTTCGGTCGGTGTGATTACCGGTTTAATTTTAAGCCTGGCCAATATGTCCGCAATTGTGCAGATGAGTCTACTTGCTTTTGCAGGTTTGCTGGCAGGAATGCTGCGTGAAGGGAGAAAAGGTGCAGTGGCCCTTGGCATGCTGTTGGGCTCCTCCATTTTGACGATCTATTTGGATGGGACTGGGGACGTGTTGACATCAACCTGGGAGAGCTGCGCGGCAATTCTATTATTTTTAATGACTCCAAAAAGTTTCTTTAAAGCGGTTTCTACCTATGTCCCTGGTACGCAGGATCACGCCAAGTCCCAGCATGAATATGCCAAAAGAGTTCGTGATCTCACTGCCGAGCGGGTGACGAAATTTTCCCGTGTATTCAGCCAGCTATCGCGCAGCTTCCATCAGATATCTGCGAGTGAGGGAGCAAAACCGGACGGAGAAATGGAACACTTTATGAATGCGGTGGCGGAAGGAACCTGTGCCACTTGCTTTAAGTGCGAGCAGTGCTGGGACGGCAAGTTTATGCAAACCCATCAGTATATGACGGAAATGATGAGTGCCATTGAGGATAATCCTGATTTGGAGCCGGAGCAGATGCCGCCACAATGGAGCAAGGCATGTGCCAAGACGGGCGCTGTCCTGCAGGTAATGAAGCAGCAGTATAGTCTCTACCAACATAATATGCAGTGGAAGCGCCAAGTATACGATAGTCGTCAGCTTGTTGCTGATCAGCTATCCGGTGTATCGCAAATTATGGAGGATTTAGCGCGGGAAATTCAGCGAGAAGGGCAGACCATGCATCGGCAGGAAGAGCAAATCCGAGAGGCTCTTGATCGACTCGGCTTGTCCATCCAATCCATTGAGATTATTAGCCTGGATGCAGGTCAGGTTGAAATAGAGATTGTCCATGCCTATACAAGGGGATTTGATGAATGTCGGAAAATCATTGCTCCACTGCTGTCGGACATACTGGACGAGCATATAGCTGTCATGCGCGAAACGGCGGCAGATCGCCGCCAAGGCTTGGCTACAGTCATGTTCGGCTCTGCTAAAACGTATGAGATTGCTACAGGAGTAGCTAGTGCGGCCAAAGGAGGCGATTTCTTCTCAGGAGACAGTTATAGCATGATGGAGTTAGGGAATGGGACTTTCGCAGTCTCTTTAAGTGACGGTATGGGGAACGGAGAGCGTGCGCAGCAAGAGAGCAGTGCAGCACTTAACATTTTGGAAGAACTACTGCAATCAGGTATGGACGAAAAATTAGCGATCAAGTCGGTTAACTCTGTCCTGATGCTCCGATCACCTGAGGAAATGTATGCTACGGTGGATATGGCGCTGATTGATCAGTATACGGCCCGGACAACCTTTATGAAGATTGGATCTACACCGAGCTTTATTAAAAGAGGGGAGGAGGTCATTCCTGTATCTGCCAGCAATTTACCGATTGGCATTATACAGGATATCGAAGTTGATTTGGTGTCACTGCAACTCCAGCCAGGAGATATTCTCATTATGATAACAGACGGTATATACGATTCACCGGGTTATGCAGTCAATAAAGAAATATGGATGAAACGCATGATTCAAGAGATTGAAAGTGAGGACCCGCAGGAACTGGCCGACTGTTTGCTAGAACGGGTTATTCGATATCAACAAAATCAAATCTATGATGATATGACTGTAGTTGTTAGTAAAATTGATCACTTTCGCCCAGAGTGGGCCACCCTTCATGTACCTGGCATGAGGTGGTTGGAACGTCCGCGGACGGTGAGCTAGACTGACATTGCCCGGGAAATTGCTTATTCATTTTTAAAAATCCGCATCCTTCGTTTGAATCGTTCCGGATTAGGCAAAGATAGAATCTATCGGAATAGATTAAGAGGAAGCGGAGGTCAAAAAGCGATGAAGCAAATTTTGATCATTACAGATGGATGCTCTAACGTAGGGGTTAGCCCAGTGATGGCGGCTGCCCAAGCTTTACGGGAGGGAATTACAGTGAACGTCGCCGGAGTCATAGATTATGGAACCATCGGCGAGCTTGGGAGCGCAGAGATTCAGGAAATTGGTAAAGCAGGGGGAGGGTTTAGCCAAATCGTCGGTACGAAGCAGTTGGCACAAACCATGCAAATGATGACGCGCAAAACAGTGGTTCAAACGATTCAGCAGGCGGTTAATAGAGAGTTAACGCACATTTTGAGTGAGGGCGGCGCCCGGCATATCGGTGAACTGCCTCCGGCCAAACGAGCCCAGGTAGTTGAGGTAATGGATGAACTGACAGAAACAAGCCCTCTGGAAATTGCCTTACTCATTGATGCAAGTGCAAGCATGAAGCCTAAGCTGCCTGCTGTAGAGGATAGTATCCGCGATTTGCTGCTCAGTTTACAGTCCAGAAGCGGACTCAGCCGTATATCTGTATTTCATTTTCCGGGTGGACGAATGGGAGAAGACGCAGTCATGGATATCGGGTGGACCTCTGAGCTAGACCAGATCAAATCGATATTCGGACGCTTGCGGATGAAAGGAGCGACACCGACAGGACCAGCCATTTTACAAGTGATTGATTATTACCGATATGTTACACTAGGGGAACAGAAAGATCTGGAAGAATCCTATGGCAAAGGAGAAGGGATGCTCGGTGACTACGTCGTCTGATCCCGTTCTTGCACCCGGAACGGTCATCAAGGGCAAGTGGAAGCGGAGTAGCTATGTCATCCAGCGCTTGCTGGGCCGGGGAGCGAACGGAACTGTATATTTGGTAAAAGAAGCACAGGCCGATCGGCAATTTGCTCTCAAAATGGGAAAGAACACGCTTGATCTGCAATCGGAGATTAATGTGCTGACCACATTACAGTCTCAAGGGACTCAGGCTGCCCTCCAGCGGAATGGAAATCCTTCCTTCTTGTTTGAAGTGGATGATGTAGTGTTACGCAATGGGGAGATCCCCTTTTATGTTATGCGATACGTTAAAGGAGATCCGCTTCATAAATTTGTGGCAGCCAAAGGGTCTGAATGGTATGGTGTGGCTGGGACTGGCATACTGAATCGTCTGGCCGATCTCCATCAGGCAGGATGGGTGTTTGGCGACCTGAAGCCTCAAAATATATTGGTCAATGCCTATGGAGAGGCTGAGTTGATTGATTATGGTGGCGTGTCCCTTGCAGGTCGGAGTGTTAAACAATTTACAGAATGGTACGATAGGGGATTTTGGAATGCTGGTAGCCGAAATGCTGATCCCCAGTATGATCTGTTTGCCTTTGCTCTTTTAACGGTTCATATATTGGAGAGCGAATCGTTAAAGGCGGCTGCGAGTAGGCTGCCGCAGCTACGTAATACGGCAGAATTGACAGTCATTATTCGTCGCAGTCGTGTATTACGCCCCTACGCCGAATGGCTGCTGGGTGCAGTACGTGGGGAATATTCCGATACTCGTGCAGCGGCCCGAGCTTGGTCGCGTCTGGCTTCCGCGCATGTCAGGCAATCATCTGTCAAAAGAGGAAATCCACGCTGGTTGGGATATGCTTTCACGGTATCGCTTTTGCTGCTTGCTGGAGCGCTCTGGATTGCGTTAAGGTAGCAGCATGACTTACATAAGATAACAGAGGATCATCATTTTTACGGTCGGGAGAAAAGAGGGTCGTGAATGGGAACAACAAAACCGACCGGTGTTGTACAGGAAGTGCTCGCTTTGGCGCGAGAACATTCCCTGTGGAGCCCCGGAGACCGCATTGTGGTTGCTGTATCCGGTGGACCGGATTCGGTGGCCCTTTTGCACATTTTACATGAAATATCCGTTATACATATGCCATTACAACTTGTCTGCGCTCATGTTCATCATGGCTTCAGGCCAGAGGAATCGGATGCGGAGGCTGAAGAGGTACGCAATATTGCCCGAAAGCTCAAGCTTCCATTTGAAATGATCCGGGTTGATGCACCCGCTTATATAAAGGAAAGCGGCAAGGGTCCACAGGAAGCGGCCCGTGAGCTACGGTACAGCTTTTTACATGATACGGCTACGAAGTGGGAGGCACAGCATATTGCTATGGCTCACCATGGCGATGATCAAGCGGAGACAGTCCTCTTGCACTTGCTGCGCGGTAGCGGACCGGCGGGTTTGGCGGGTATGCGTTTGGCACGCACCGAAAAAAATGTGCAACTCATTCGCCCGCTGCTTCGTATGTACAAGGCTGACTTGATTGAGTATTGTAACTTTTATGGTCTTTCCTATGTGACAGACAGCACTAATTTATCGACCAAATACCGTCGTAATGCCATCCGCATGGATGTGCTTCCTTTTTTGGGGCAATATAATGAGCAACTGACACCGTCCCTGAACCGGCTAGCCGAAACGATGGCTGACGAAAATGATTTTATGGAGGCAGCTACACTGTCGGTATACGAGAAAATGGTGCATTTCAATAATGGCAGGTACATGTTTTCCATCGCATCATACCGTGAGCTATCCGTTGCTTTACAACGGAGGTTGATTAAACTAATATTAAATTATCTGCCTTCGGACA
Source organism: Paenibacillus sp. ICGEB2008 (assembly GCF_000307675.1). Lineage (NCBI taxonomy): Bacteria > Bacillati > Bacillota > Bacilli > Caryophanales > Paenibacillaceae > Paenibacillus > Paenibacillus sp. ICGEB2008. The sequence continues at coordinate 54,292 of NZ_AMQU01000010.1, read as the reverse complement.
GTGGAAATTTTGATTTTCGTAAAATTGAGACCGTTCGACTAAGACTTCTCCAGGAGACAACTTCTACATGGAGCTTGGACTTGGGCGGCGGTGCGGTTGGAGTCCGCGAATATGACCAGGCGGTTTTGTTTGACCGTACGCAAGTCGTTATGGGTGAATGGAGCTATGGACTGAGCGTATTGCCTATTTCCGGTGAGCTTGAGTTGCCTGAAGCGGGTGGTATACTCCGGTGGCAAAGAGCTTCCTATTTGGATGGACAACATCCGGCGAATGAGGAAGAAGCATGGTTCGACGCAGATGAATTGACTCTGCCGTTGACTGTACGCTCGCGATTACCTGGAGATACCATGTATGTAATGGGATTAAACGGAAGAAAAAAGGTTAAAGATATTTTTATTGATGAAAAAATACCTCCTTCAATGCGTTCCGTTCTTCCCATCGTCTGCGACCATTCTGGAGTTGTTCTCTGGATTCCGGGCGTACGACGTTCTGTACATGCTGCGGTGCAAAAGCACACGTCTTCGGTTATATATATGTCATGGCAAAGACGAGAGAGTCCGGGGTACCGGTAATTGCGCAGGAACGGCTTTCATAGTATAAACTTAGGAGGTTTACACCGTTGCAAAATGATATTCAGGAAGTATTGATCAGTGAAGAAGAAATTCAGAGTAAAATCAAGGAATTAGGCGCACAGCTTAGCGTGAAATATGAAGGGAAAAATCCATTGGTGATTTGCGTGCTGAAGGGTGCGTTTATCTTTATGGCCGATTTGGTTAAATCCATTACAGTGCCGTTGGAACTTGATTTCATGGCTGTATCTAGTTATGGAGTATCCACCAAATCATCAGGCGTCGTTAAAATCATCAAAGATTTGGACGCTTCCGTAGAAGGACGCGATGTTCTGATTGTCGAAGATATTATCGACAGTGGTCTGACACTGACACATTTGATTGAATTGCTTAAAAATCGTAATGCCAATTCGGTATGTGTCGTAACTTTGTTCGACAAGCCTGCACGCCGGACAGTTAATCTTGAAGCTGATTACACCGGATTTACACTTCCGGATGCGTTTGTTGTCGGCTATGGTCTGGACTATGCCGAGCACTACCGGAACCTCCCATACATAGGGATTTTAAAGCCGGAAATCTACACCAGCTAATCTCAGCCTCCAGTCCTAGGACTAAATAGGGTCCTTTGTTGAGAAGGGCTTACAGGCTATGGTAAAATAACTTAAGTGTCTCGAGAGGAGGTAGGGGATGAATCGGTTCATCCGGAATTCTGGTTTTTATTTGATTCTTTTTTTAGTTGTGGTGGGTATCGTTCAGTTTGTTAGCAACAGTAACGAAGCCTCCGATCTCCCTAGATATGACCAATTACGGCAAGAGGTTAAAGCTAATAATATCTCTAAAGTAACGGTCCAATTTGACGGTTACGCCTATCTTGTAACCGGTGCATATAAGAAGCAGCCGGCTAATGCTAAATCAACCAATTTTTCCGTATACGTTCCACCAACGGATCAAGCACTAAGTGAACTGGTGAATGCCAGCGAAACGAACGGGTTTGAATACGTACAGAAGAAAATGGAAGGCGAAAGCATTTGGCTGACATTTTTGACTTCTATCATTCCTTTGGTGATCATGTTCCTGTTGTTCTTCTTCCTGTTTAATCAGGCACAGGGCGGTGGCGGCAAAGTAATGAACTTCGGCAAGAGCAAAGCCCGTCTGTATAACGAAGAGAAGAAGAAAGTTACCTTCGAAGACGTAGCAGGGGCTGACGAAGAGAAGCAGGAGCTTGTCGAAGTCGTAGAATTCTTGAAGGACCCACGTAAGTTCGCAGCCGTGGGCGCTCGTATTCCAAAAGGTGTTCTGTTAGTGGGTCCTCCAGGTACGGGTAAAACACTCTTGGCGAGAGCTGTTGCAGGCGAGGCCGGAGTGCCGTTTTTCAGTATCTCAGGTTCTGATTTTGTAGAAATGTTCGTCGGGGTCGGTGCTTCCCGTGTTCGTGACTTGTTCGAGAATGCGAAGAAGAACGCTCCTTGTATCATTTTTATTGATGAAATTGATGCCGTTGGACGTCAACGTGGCGCCGGATTGGGTGGCGGACATGATGAACGTGAGCAAACGCTCAACCAATTGCTCGTAGAGATGGACGGATTTGGCGCAAACGAGGGCATCATCATCGTTGCTGCTACTAACCGTCCGGACATTCTAGATCCAGCCTTGCTTCGTCCTGGACGTTTTGACCGTCAAATTACGGTTGACCGTCCAGATGTTAAAGGTCGCGAAGCAGTATTGCATGTACATGCACGCAACAAACCATTAACGAAGGATGTTAAATTGGACGTCATTGCGAAACGTACAACAGGCTTTACGGGCGCTGATCTGGAAAACTTGTTGAACGAAGCTGCCTTGCTGGCCGCTCGTCGCAACCGTAGAGATATTTCGATGCGAGAAGTAGATGAAGCTATCGACCGCGTGATCGTAGGTACTGAAAAACGCAGCCGCGTAATCAGTGACCGCGAGAAACGGATTGTTGCTTATCATGAAGCAGGGCATACGATTATTGGTTACTTCCTGGAGAATGCCGATATGGTTCACAAGGTAACCATTATTCCACGTGGACGTGCAGGCGGATATGTCATCATGCTTCCGAAGGAAGACCGCATGCTGACAACCAAGCAGGAATTGCTGGACAAAATCACTGGATTGTTGGGTGGACGTGTTTCCGAGGAGCTGTTTATTGGTGAGATCGGAACAGGGGCTTATAGTGACTTCCAACAAGCGACAGGCATTGCGCGTAGCATGATCGTGGAATACGGTATGAGTGAGAAGCTCGGCCCGATGCAGTTCGGAACTTCCCAAGGTCAAGTATTCCTTGGACGTGATATTGGTCATGAGCAAAACTACAGTGATCAGATTGCTTATGAGATTGACCAGGAGATGAATCGCTTCATCACTGACTCCTATGAGCGTGCTAGAGAACTCTTGACGAAGTATTCGAAAGAGGTTCATTTGATCGCTCAAACCTTGTTGGAAGAAGAAACCCTGGAGCTTGAACAAATCAAACGTTTGATCGAGACAGGTTCTTTGAACGGCAATACGAATGAGGGAGAAGGAACACCGGAAAACGGTGAGCCTGTGATCGACAACATCGGTGATGTTCGTGTACGTATTCAAGGTAAGGATGACGAGCCTAAGAATACAACAGATCAACCGAACGATATCCCTAATCTGCAAAAACCAGAGGATGATAACAATTCAGGCAATTCCGGCGGTACTCCACCGACAACAACCTGATCATCTGATGGATAGTTGAATAAGCATATATGTAAGCTTCGGGGAACCAGATCCTATTGGTTTTCCGAAGCTTTTTTAAATGTGGAAGATTATTGCTGACGTGATTTGACAGACACAGGAACGTTGTGTACATTTATTGTTAAATAAACGGCTGTCGCCTTCCTAGCTTAAAAGGCCAACAGCCGCTGCAATCGACTTACTATCATTTTGAACATATCCGTGAGCGCATACTGTACGATCTATGGTGTGCGCTATTCTTCTGTGAAATCAGGTGAAAGGCATGATTCCAAGATATCTAGTTGATTTTAATGTAGCGGAATTGACCCAATACGAAGCCGACGTCTTAATCATCGGCTCCGGTATTGCGGGCTTATATACAGCGATTAAGGCTGCGGAGAATCGGAAAGTGTTGCTGATTACCAAGAAAACTTTAATGGAAAGCAACACACGTTATGCTCAAGGCGGCATTGCTGCTGTCACATCGGACGAGGATACACCGGCTTACCACATGCAAGATACTCTGATTGCTGGTGCAGGTCTGTGTGAACCCGAGGCGGTCAGAACGCTTGTTCATGAAGGCCCAGAAGGTATTAAAGAGTTAATACGATTGGGGACAGCCTTTGACCGTGTGAATGGTGAACTAGCGCTAACCCGAGAGGGGGCGCATAGTCATCGTCGCATTTTGCATGCAAATGGAGATGCCACCGGTTATGAAATCGTGCGTGCCTTGTCACAGCAGGTTGTCGCCCATCCCGGTATTGAGGTGTGGGAAGAGTGCATGGTCATTGACCTGCTGACTGAGCATGGTGAGTGTATTGGGGCCCTCGTTCAAATGCCAGATGGGGAAAGGTCGTATATCACTGCCAATGCAACCATTTTGTGCTCAGGAGGTAGCGGGCAATTATACCGTTACACGACTAACCCGGGTATCGCAACTGGGGACGGTATTGCTATGGCTTATCGTGCGGGGGCAGTTGTACGGGATATGGAGTTCGTACAGTTTCATCCTACGGCGTTGTGCCATCCGGGCGCTCCAAGGTTTCTAATTTCCGAAGCCGTACGGGGAGAAGGGGCCGTGTTACGCAACATTCATGGAGAACGCTTCATGGACAAGTACGATTCCCGACAGGAGCTTGCACCCAGAGATATCGTAGCTCGTGCGATCATCCATGAGATGGAACGCACTCAGTCTACGTTTGTATACCTGGATATTACACACGAGCCGCCTGAGCGGGTAAAGCAACGTTTTCCGACGATTTATCGGACATGTCTGTCATATGGTTTGGATATGACGACAGGCTGGATTCCCATTGCTCCTGCTGCCCATTATATGATGGGTGGTATCCAGACTAATCTATACGGGGAAAGCTCCGTTAGGCGTTTGTTCGCTTGTGGAGAGACTTCTTCCACAGGTGTTCACGGTGCTAATCGTCTGGCGAGCAATTCGTTATCTGAAGCTATTGTGTTCGCCAGCAGGATTATCGAGCGGCTGCATTCATTGCCACCGCTGGTCGGCCATACTTTGATATCTTACAGTGATAACCGTGCAGAGTTCCAGGCTTCATCCGTCGTGGGACAGCGACATAAGCTGCAAGAAACGATGGTTCATTATGCTGGAGTTCGTCGGCATAGTGAAGGGCTGCAAGCAGCTTTAGAAGAGCTGCACGGGCTAGTGTCTGTTTTTCAGGCTGTGATCACCAGCCGGGAAGAGATCGAATTCGCCAATTTGCTCACCTGTGCTTTATTAGTAGCAGATGGTGCGCTACTGCGTGAGGAGAGCCGGGGGGCACACTATCGTGAGGACTTCCCTGAGACAGATGATCGCATGTGGCGAAAGCATGTCCAGCAGCGACGTGAGCAAGGCATAACGGAGGAGAGCGTTCATGACATCTAACAGCGAGCTTTATGGAGAGTTTAGCGGATATCAGGAAGAACTGACGGCACAAATTCGCAGCTGGCTGCGAGAAGATACAGGTTCTGGCGATGTGACCACACGTTGGACGATTGAGCCGGGTCACCAATCCAAGGCTGTCATTCATGCCAAAGAGAGCGGCGTGATTGCGGGTTTACCTGTGGCTGAACTTGTATTTCGAGTAGTGGACCCTTCCTTGTCGTTCACTCCGTTGGTGACCGATGGCCAATGGATTGAAAAGGGGAGCGTTTTGGCAGAAGTGAATGGGAGTACTCATGCGATTTTGACCGGGGAGCGATTGGCATTAAATTTACTTCAGCGGATGTCCGGTATTGCAACGCGGACGCGGACTTTTATAGATCAACTGCATGGACTTTCCACGCGCTTGGTGGACACACGTAAAACAACGCCAGGACATCGACTGTTAGAGAAGTATGCTGTGCGTGTAGGTGGCGGCTCGAATCATCGCTTTGGTCTGTACGATGCGGTTATGATTAAGGATAATCATATTAAGGGCGCGGGTGGGATTGCACAGGCGGTCAGCCGAGCGCGCGCGCATATACCGCATACAATGACGATCGAAGTAGAGACGGAAAACATGACGCAAGTCCGGGAAGCTCTGGAGGCTGGGGCGGATATTATTATGCTGGATAACATGTCCGTCCCAGATATGAAGGAAGCCGTTCGCTTCATTCGTGAACAGGCCCCACACGTCAAAACAGAAGCCTCAGGCAATGTATCGTTGGATACAGTGCGTGAGATGGCTGAGAGCGGCGTAGATGTGATTTCTGTAGGCAGGCTGACATACTCTTTTCATAACCTGGATATCAGCCTTGACCTTAACGCTAAGAAAGATAGGTGACACCGATTGATTCTTGTAGTGGATGTAGGTAATACCAATATTGTTCTAGGAATGTATGAAGGGCGCGAGCTGTTGCACCACTACCGGATCAGCACCTCCAGACAGGCAACAGCGGATGAATACGGCGTACTCATACATAATCTTTTTAGTATGGGCGGCGTATTAAAGGATGACATTCAGGGAGTTATTATTTCCTCTGTCGTTCCGCCGTTGGTCCGTGTATTAGAGGAAATGTGCGATAAATATATAGGCAAAACGCCGTTAATCGTCGGACCGGGAATCAAGACCGGTCTTAACCTGCGTTACGAGAATCCGCGTGAAGTAGGTGCGGATCGGATCGTGAACGCTGTTGCGGCTGTAGAACGGTTCGGCGGGCCTCTCGTTGTGGTGGATTTTGGAACGGCGACGACGTTTGATTGTATTGACGATAAGGGAAACTATCTGGGTGGAGTCATTGTGCCGGGTATCGGCATTTCGACAGAGGCACTGTATCAACGGGCTTCCAAGCTCCCTCGTATCGAGTTGGAGAAACCCAAAAAGGTTATTGGTCGGAATACGGTCCATGCCATGCAAGCCGGGATTATTTTCGGTTACGCTGGGCAAGTGGATGGCATTGTGAGGCGCATTAAGGAAGAAATGCAGGCAGAACCCACGGTTATTGCTACCGGAGGTCTTGCAGAGCTAATCGCATCAGAGACAGAGAGCATTCAGAAAGTGTTGCCGATGTTGACGCTCGAAGGATTACGCATCATTTACCAACGTAACGCCGAATAAAAAGTGGATATAAGCTGCCGCTGAGTCAAGCCGATGATCTTATCGGTTTGGATTAGCGGCGTTTTTCGTCTATACTGAAATATGTTACGTTTTTGAACAATTCGGTGATCTGTTAAGGCAGGTTGTTTATATAGTGGGAAATGATGTTTCAAGGATGAGGAAATACTAACGAAAATAAGCAGCATGGCTGCCTTGGATAATAGGGGAGGATATCAATATGGAAAATAAGCAGGATCGACTTATTCGCGGTACAGCCATGGATGGAAGGGTTAGAGCCTTTGCGGTTCGGACAACTCAATTGGTAGAAGAATTGCGGAGAAGACATGATACTTATCCTACAGCAACTGCTGCTTTGGGACGAACTCTCACAGCAGGTGCAATTATGGGTTCCATGCTCAAAGGCAAAGAAAGACTGACCATTCAAGTCAAAGGTGATGGGCCGATTGGTCAAATCGTCGTGGATGCCAATGCTGTAGGGGAAGTGCGAGGGTATGTTACTGAGCCCCATGTGCATTTGCCAAGCAATAGTATGGGCAAACTGGATGTAGCGGGTGCAGTAGGTACAGAGGGATTTATTCATATCATCAAGGATTTGGGATTAAAAGAGCCGTATCGCGGTAGTATCCCGATTATTTCAGGTGAACTTGGTGAAGACTTTACCTATTATTTTGCCAAATCCGAACAGACTCCGTCAGCGGTGGGTTTGGGTGTGCTGGTAGATACGGATAACTCCGTTATAGTGGCCGGCGGGTTTATTATTCAATTGCTTCCAGGTTTGAATGATGATGAGATTACTGCTATCGAAAATGCAGTCGGCTCCATTCCACCCGTTACCGCTCTGTTGGATCAAGGGCTAGAGCTTGACGAAATGCTGCGTTGGATGCTGCCGGACGTTCGAATCCTTGATGAAATGGATATCCATTTTCAATGTGAGTGCTCACGCGAGCGCGTAGAGAAAACATTGATCAGTCTGGGAGAAAGTGAATTGAAGCAATTGATTGAGGAAGAAGGACAGGCTGAGGTCGTGTGTCACTTTTGTAATGAGGCTTATCAGTTTAATAAGGATGAATTGCAAAATCTGTTAGATCAAGCCAAGGCCTAACCGGATAGGCGGTGTAAGCGATGACTACACGGGAAAAGGGATTATGGACAGCTGTCATTATTCTGACCGTTAGCGTCGCCGCCTTGGGTGGTCTTATCATGCTTCGGGGGCTGTTAAAGCCGGGTGATGTAAGCAAGGATGACGGCGATCATACTGTGGCGGAGATGGGTCAGGAAGGCATATCGGAGGAACAGTGGGTAGCGGAACTGAAAAAGCGATATGGAACGAATACGCTGTTGCAAATGTTGAATCGTAAAGCCGTGCAGGCTGAAACCAAGCGTCTCGGTATCAAGATCACCCAAGAGGATTTACAGCAGGTGCTGGAGCAGGATAGCAAAGGGTACGACTCAGAACACGCCTACTTTGAGGAAATGCAGCGACAATTTGGCCTAGATCCGGTTGACTTGCGGAATGAAGCGGAGTACCGAATTGGCTTGGAGAAAATAGCCACGCAAGGTATTCAGGTTGAGGAAACGGAGATTGACGAGTATTGGGAACAGCACCCTGAGGAATTTGCCGTTGGTAAGCAGATCAAACTGGCAGCTCTTTATGTGGCCAAAGCAGAGGAAGCAGAGGTGTTGCTGGATCGGGTTAAGCAAGGAGAAAGCTTCGACACGCTGCTTCGGGAACATTCAGGCTCAGGTAATCTTCTCGGCGAGGATCATAGCGGACAGCTAGGATGGGTGGATGAATATGACCCATATCAACCGGAGGCGATCATGAAGGCGGCAAGAGAACTAAGCTCCGGGGACGTTGCAGGTCCCATCTCCATTAACGATGGCTATGCGGTCATTTATGTACAGGATGTCAGGCTAAAGAGTTCTTCGGATAAGCGGCAGATTCGTCAGCAAATTCGCCGGTCGCTTGCGCTTGCACAAGCCGCTCCTTTGGATGAGGTCGAGAAGAGTCTGCGTGATAAATATGGAGCTCGTATTTTATCTGGGAAAGAGGTACCTTCCGCTTCTCTATAGCGTCGTAAAAGAATCTAGATTTGAAGGAAGCACGGTGCGGATAACGCGGGCGAACAGCATTGTAGCTTATTTACTCGTATTGACAATGGAATTGAAGATTGTTATGATTAGCGTATAAAACCAACTATTTTTATCGGAAATTAAATGAACGGCATAACACGAAGAATGATTTACCTAGAATCATCTACAATATGTTTTCGCAATTTTTAATATATCATCTACAGTCAGGGAGGAATTATCATGGCTAAAGTTGTTAATAACATCACCGACCTTATCGGGGAGACTCCCCTCGTTCGCCTCAACCGGATCGTACCGGAAGATAGCGCCGAAATTTATTTGAAACTGGAATATCAGAACCCGGGCTCCAGTGTAAAAGACCGTATTGCGATTAGTATGGTGGAAGAAGCTGAGCGTGAAGGTCTGCTTAAGCCGGGCGGTACTATTATTGAAGCAACTAGCGGTAACACAGGAATCGGCTTGGCTATGGTTGCTGCTGCGAAGGGGTATAAAGCAGTAATTGTTATGCCAGAAACGATGAGTATAGAGCGTCGTAATTTGCTGCGTGCTTATGGAGCCGAGCTTGTGTTAACACCTGGCTCAGAGGGTATGAACGGATCTGTTAAGAAAATGGAAGAGCTATTGAGCGAAAACCCGGATTATTTCGCTGCCGAGCAGTTCAAGAACAAAGCTAATATCAAAATTCACCGTGAAACGACGGGTCCTGAGATCGTAGAAGCGATTCGTTCCATTGGCGGCACTCTGGACGCTTTTATAGCAGGTATAGGGACTGGTGGAACTATTTCCGGTGCTGGAGAAGTGCTTAAAAAAGAATTCCCTGATATTAAAATCGTGGCTGTAGAGCCCGCTTCTTCCCCATTGCTAGCAGGCGGCAAGCCAGGACCTCACAAAATTCAAGGGCTGGGTGCCAACTTTATTCCTGAAATTCTAAATCGCGATATCTATGACGAAATTTTTCATGTAGAAAACGATGAAGCTTTCGAGGTAGCGCGTAGAGTGGCCAAGGAAGAGGGCATTTTGTCCGGTATTTCTTCTGGCGCGGCTGTTCACGCGGCCTTGAAGCTTGCTAAGCAATTGGGCAAGGGTAAGCGGATTGTTGTCATTATTCCAAGTAATGGCGAACGTTACCTGAGTACACCACTATACAATTTCGAGCTGTAATTATGTCGTAATTGTGTATACTATACGTAAGGAAACCCTCATTTCCCTGTAACCGGGGGATGAGGGTTTCTTTGTAAGGAGAAGAATGCAGACTTTTGGCAAAGTAATGGAAGGGGTAGCGCACACAGATGAAATGGACAGCTAGAGTGACGGAGGCGCAGTGGCAAACCTGGCAGAAGGAGGGCTGGAGTATACTTCCCTATATTGCTGAGTACCCATTGCCCGGAGGCGGATTGCCTCCATCGTGGCGGAGGCTTGGGAGGATTCGTCGCCATATGCCTTCTTGCTGGAGAGCGCTAAAGGTGGAAGATATACGTATCTAGCCTTGAATCCGGTTGCTATATTGGAAGGCAAGGGAGAACAAGCAGTTTGGACTGATTTGCAAAGCGGGGAGCATGGTGCTATACATGGACAACCTTTGACAGTCATGAACGATTGGATCGCCCCTTACCGTGCGCCACGTGTACCTGGCATGCCTTTTTTCTCTGGGGGATTTGCAGGCTACCTGGGCTACGATGTAGCTCGCTCGTTAGAGCGTTTGCCAACTCAAGCTGCAGACGATACCGATATACCTGATTATGTGTGGATGCGGGTGAATGAGCTATGGATTTATGATCATGAAACATCATGCCTATACTGTGCTGTTCATATGCCTAACCCTGTCCGCTTCGGTGAATTCAGTAGTCAGACTGATTTGGCAAATGAGGTTATGTTGAATGAGACCGCATCGATACTTGGCAAGCATTATACGGAAGCGGTCCAACGTACAGAACGCATGGTGACTCAGTGGAAGAACATTATACATGCGGGAGAGACTGATCCAGCTTACCCTCTTCGTTGTGCTCGGCTGTCCGAAAAAGGATTAGAGGCTGTTCATCAGGAATCTGAGGGCTGGAAAACGGCATTCAGTCAACAAGATTTTGAACATGCTGTGAAACGTGTGCAGGAATACATTGCTCAAGGGGATGTATTTCAGGTGAACTTGTCGATTCGTCAGAAACGTACGCTTGCAGCCCTTCCTGAGAATATATATGAATGGCTTCGTCTGCTGAATCCTTCCCCTTATATGGGGATGCTGCGCATGCCAGATTTGCGGATCGTCAGTGGCTCACCGGAATTGCTGGTGAAGCTGGAGGATGGACGTGTGAGTGCCCGACCTATTGCAGGTACGAGAAGAAGGGGACTAACACCGGATGAAGATGCCGCTATGGCCGCAGAGCTTCTATCAAGTGAAAAAGAACGAGCCGAGCATATTATGCTCGTCGATCTGGAGCGTAACGATATCGGACGGATTGCTGAATACGGATCGGTGCATGTTCCTGAATTGCTGACTGTCGAATATTATTCGCACGTTATGCATCTGGTTTCTCAGGTTGAGGGGAAGTTAGCCACGGGTCGTACAGCTATAGACGTAATTGCTGCTACCTTCCCGGGTGGAACCATTACCGGAGCTCCTAAGGTGCGTACGATGGAAATTATTGAAGAATTAGAGCCCGTCCGTCGGGGTCCTTATACGGGGTCCCTTGGATGGATTGACTATAATGGTAATATGGAATTAAATATTATAATAAGGACATTAGCTGTTCAGGGCAATACTGCCTATTTACAGACAGGTGCGGGTATCGTCATTGATTCAGACCCGTACAGAGAATATCGGGAGTGTCGGAACAAGGCCAGAGCTGTCATGAAGGCGGTACAATGTGGGGAAGAAGAAGCCGCTTTGAGCAGGAGCGGTATCACAGGAGGGTGAGTTTAATGATTTTGGTGATTGATAATTATGATTCATTTACGTACAATCTTGTTCAATATCTGGGTGAACTTGGCGAAGAAGTAACCGTAAAACGGAATGATGAGATTGATGTGAAAGGCATAGAAGAGCTGGCACCAGATCACATTTTGATCTCGCCGGGTCCATGCACGCCGAATGAAGCGGGAATATCGCTGGATGTAATCAGCCATTTTAAAGGCCGGATTCCGATTTTTGGCGTGTGTCTCGGTCACCAGGCCATCGGACAGGCTTTTGGCGGTAAGGTTATCCGGCTGATCGTCTCATGCACGGCAAAACGTCACCGATTCTCCATCACAATACCTCAGTATTTGAAGGCCTGCCTTCTCCATTTACAGCCACCCGGTATCATTCATTGCTTGTAGAGCGCGAGAGCCTGCCTGAATGTCTAGAGATTACCGCTGAAACCGCAGAGGGTGAAATTATGGGTTTGCGGCATAAAGAATTTGCCGTAGAAGGAGTCCAGTTCCATCCCGAATCCATTATTACGGACTACGGGCATCAACTGTTGCGCAATTTCCTAAAACGCAAGGTAGGCGTCTGATTTATGAGATATATCGGAGTCAATGGCGTCCTCACGGAAGCCGCAAAAGCCGTGATTCACGTAAGTGATCACGGCTTTTTATACGGAATGGGCTTGTTTGAGACATTCCGCACCTATAACGGGGTTCCCTTCCTGCTGGATCGGCATCTACGTCGACTGGAGGAAGGCTGCCGAATGCTCGGCATTCCTTTTCAACCGGATAAGGAGCAGCTTACGAAACACATCCAGCATCTGATGGTGGCAAATGGGCTGGATGAAGCCTATATCCGCTACACCGTATCAGCCGGTGAAGAGGCACTGGGCTTGCCATCTGGTGACTACACGCGGCCCAACCATATTTTGTTCGCCAAGCCGCTGCCCTCTACAAATACACAAACCTGGCAATCCTCTGCGCTTCAGTTGCTACGAACCCCCAGAAATACTCCGGAGGGGGAGGTTCGATTAAAATCGCTCCATTATATGAATAATATTCTTGCGAAGCGGGAACTTCAGCAGTATGCCGAGGCTGTCCATTATAAGGCTGAAGGAATAATGCTTACAGCCAACGGTTTTCTGGCAGAGGGAATAGTTAGCAATCTGTTTTTTGTGCGGAATAATACGCTGTATACCCCTGACTTGTCTACAGGAATTCTGCCAGGCATTACACGTGAGTTCATTTTGGAGTTGGCGGACCTGCGGGGCATTCCATGTGAGCAAGGGTTATACCACTGGGATGAGCTGAAACAGGCTGATGAAATTTTTATGACCAACTCTATACAAGAAATACGACCCGTGGATTTATTGTTGGAACCGGGAGGCGTAGCAAGTCATTTATCGGTGCCCTTGGCGCAGACCGAGTCCATAACAGCTTTGCTGTTGCATGATTATAGGCAGAAAGCAGGGATGAAGTGAATATACCAACTCTTTATGAACGCAGCTATCAAATGGGGGATGCCAAGCTTACACTCGGGCATTCCACCCAGATTATGGGCATACTTAATGTGACCCCGGATTCATTTTCGGATGGAGGATTAAATTATAATCCAGAGATTGCTGTTTTACATGCATTGAAGCTAGTGGAGGATGGAGCGAATATCATTGATATTGGTGGGGAATCTACCCGTCCGGGTCATGAACCAGTAGGTGTGGAAGAGGAGCTGGCTCGGGTCATTCCGGTCGTCCAGGCAATCCATCGTATTGCACCGCATATCCCGTTGTCTGTGGATACTTACAAAGCCGAAGTAGCCAGACAGGCGCTTGAAGCAGGCGCACACATCATTAATGATGTGTGGGGGTTTAAGGCAGACCCCGATATGGCACGAGTAGCAGCTGAATTCGATTGTCCGGTCATTTTGATGCATAATCGTCACGACCGTAACTATACCGATTTGGTTTCTGATATGCTGTCCGATTTACAAGAAAGTATCCAATTAGCACTGAAAGCAGGGGTCCGTAAGGAGCAGATCATTTTAGACCCAGGCATCGGTTTTGCCAAAGACTATGATGAAAATATTCATGCCATGACTTCTCTTGATACATTAAGTCAGCTGGGATTTCCGCTGTTGTTGGCTACGTCGCGTAAAAAATTTATCCGTACAGCACTGGATTTGCCAGTGGATGATGTAGTGGAGGGAACTGCGGCTACCGTGGCCTTTGGGATTGCCCAAGGGTGCCAGATTGTGCGTGTACACGATGTGGCACAAATCAAGCGCACTGTACGTATGTGTGATGCGATGGTGTACGGGTCTAAAAATCCACTGAGTTATGGTGGGTAAAGCCCGCTTCACGAATCCTTTATGTGGAACTTATATAGATAAAATCAAAAAAACAGGGGGACTTACCTAAGATGGATAAAATGAAATTGCATCGCATGGAGTATTACGGATATCACGGCGTTTTTCCCGAGGAACGTAAGCTGGGACAGCGTTACTATATTGACTTGGAACTGGAGCTTGATCTGCGTGAAGCAGGGGAGCAGGACGCTTTGGACAAAACGGTTAATTATGCTGAGGTGCATTATACCGTGAAAGATATCGTAGAAAAGGAATCTTACCAATTGATTGAAGCTTTAGGCGAACGTATTGCATCTTCCCTACTGGACACTTATACTAGTGTCAATGCACTGACTGTCAAAGTGACGAAGCCGCATCCGCCGTTTGATATTCATTTTCAGGGTGTGACGGTTGAGCTTTATCGCGCAAGAAAGTAGGAACGATACATGAATGCACATTCGACCTCTGAGGCATCAGAGGCTTATATTGCTTTAGGGGCTAATTTGGGGGAGCGTGAGCATACCCTGTATGAAGCCATTACCGCACTGGACGAACATCCGGCGATACGAGTGCTGCGCTGCTCCAGTCTGTATGAAACAGAGCCTGTTGGATATCTGGATCAGCCTTCTTTTTTGAATATGACGGTAGCCGTATCGACAACACTTGCTCCAGAGGAGCTTTTGTTTTATATGCTGGACGTGGAGAGTCGTCTGGGAAGGGTAAGACATATTCCTAACGGTCCACGAACCATTGATCTGGACTTGTTGTGGATGGAAGCGGAACAACTGGCTACGACGGATTTGGAGCTTCCTCACCCTCGTATGTTGGAGCGTGCTTTTGTGCTGGTTCCCTTGGCTGACATTGTTCCGAACCAAGATTCGTCCGGTCTGTACAGTATCGTGCATACTGCATTGAATTCTGTGGATGGAAAGGACGGCATACAGCTTTGGAAAACTTGCAGCTGGCGCAACGACTCCGCGCCTTTCGGAAGCTAAAAGGGTTCACCCAGCAGGAGTTGGCAGACCGAACGGGCATATCTTTGACTGTATTAGGTGCTGTAGAGCGAGGTAACCGTGCAGTAGACCCAGACATGCTAAACATCATTGCCCAAACGCTAGAGATTGAAGTCCGGGAATTGACGGAATGAAGATAAGTATACGATATATAAAGAAGGAGTAAAGGAGGGAACGGATATGCTGAAAATCGGCGACATTGAAATGAAAAACCAAGTCGTCCTGGCACCAATGGCAGGCGTGTGCAACCCTGCTTTTCGCTTGATCGCCAAGGAATTCGGTACAGGCTTGGTATGTGCAGAAATGGTTAGTGATAAGGCCATCATTCACGGCAACAAGCGTACACGCGAGATGCTGTTTGTAGATGAGCGCGAGAAGCCGCTTAGCTTGCAAATTTTCGGGGGCGACCGCAAATCTTTGGTGGAAGCAGCGAAAGTCGTAGACCAGGAGACGAATGCAGATATTATTGACATCAATATGGGCTGCCCGGTTCCCAAAGTGACCAAATGTGATGCAGGTGCTCGTTGGCTGCTCGATCCAAACAAGATTTATGAGATGGTATCCGCAGTAGTGGAATCGGTGAGCAAGCCGGTTACCGTGAAAATGCGTATCGGTTGGGATAGCGAGCATATTTACGCTGTAGAGAACGCTCGTGCTGTTGAACGTGCCGGAGGTCAGGCCGTCAGCGTACATGGCCGTACACGTGAGCAATTGTATACGGGGCATGCGAATTGGGATATTATAAAAGAAGTTAAAGAAGCAGTATCCATTCCTGTCATTGGAAATGGTGATGTGTTAACTCCGGAAGATGCCCGCCGAATGTTGGATTTGACCAATTGTGATGGCGTTATGATTGGACGCGGCGCTCTGGGGAATCCATGGATGCTGTACCGTACGATTGAGTATTTGCAGACGGGTAAGCTGTTGCCCGATCCATCACCGGAAGAAAAAATCCGTATTGCCATTCTGCATATGGACCGTCTGGTGGCGCTGAAAGGCGAAGCAGTAGCTGTTCGTGAAATGCGCAAGCATCTGGCTTGGTACCTCAAGGGGATTAAAGGTTCTGCACGTATTAAGGATGTAATTATGGAAGAAACAAAGCGCGACGATATGGTACGTATTTTGAATCAATTTGTATCTCAATTGCACATGGTGGAAAACGAGGGGGCTTCTACAAGCGCTGCTTCTCCTGTTACTGTTGCGCAATAAGGAAGCAGTTCCGGCTTGTGCATGCGATTGACTTTTCCAATTGCTTGCCCTATAATCGTTCAGTATAAAATCTTGATGTATATTACAAATTGTATGCAGCTCTCAAGACAACAGCAGGAAATGTTCTCATTCCCTCAGAGTGGCATATTATGTTTTGAAAGCGTGCATTCCGATGCACTTTTAAACTTTTCCCATGACAGGAGAATCGGTTGAGATGAGCGATAAAGAAGTCATTCTGACACAGGAAGGCCTTAGAAAGCTCGAAGATGAGCTTGAGAACTTAAAGTCTGTCAAACGCCGCGAAGTGGCTGAACGGATTAAGGTAGCCATCGGATACGGAGATATTAGTGAAAACTCCGAATACGAGGATGCGAAGAATGAGCAGGCCTTTATTGAAGGCCGTGTAATTACTTTAGAGAAGATGCTACGTAATGCCCGTATTATCAATAGCGATGAAATTGACACCGATGTTGTGGGAGTAGGGGCAACTGTAACCGTTGAAGACTTGGAATTCGGGGATATTACAGAGTATGCTATCGTAGGTTCTGCCGAATCCGACCCGCTCCAGAACAAGATCTCCAATGAAAGCCCGGTTGGCAAGGCTATTCTCGGTAAGAAAAAAGGAACTGTTGTAGATGTAACCGTTCCAGCAGGTGTTATTCAATATAAAATCGTGGATATCAAGAAATAAAAACACGGACTTTGGAATTTAATGTAAAAGCTTCCTTGTGGAAGCTTTTTTTCTCTACACCCGAGACGGACCCCGGCCCGTCTATTCATATTGAAGGAGCTGATTTAGCACCATGTCGGATGAAACTACTAACCAGGAATTACAGGAAAATCGCGAGGAATTAAGTGAATTATTGCAAATTCGTCGTGCCAAATTGGACGAGCTTCGCTCATTGGGCATTGATCCTTTTGGACGCAAATACATACGCACGGATGAAGCGGGCGTACTACTGAGCAAGTATGACAGCTTGACCAAGGAAGAATTGGAAGAAAAAAATATTGAAGTTAGCATAGCAGGCCGCATTATGGCTAAACGAGTGATGGGGAAAGCCAGCTTTGCTCATATACAGGATCTTAGCGGACGTATTCAAATCTATGTTCGTCAAGACACTGTACCTGAAGCGAATTATAAAGCATTTGGTATTTTGGATCTCGGCGATATTGTTGGTGTTAAGGGCGTGCTCTTTAAAACCAAGACAGGCGAAACGACGATCAAAGTATTGGATATTGAAGTCTTGTCCAAATCCTTGTATCCATTGCCGGAGAAATATCATGGTTTGAAGGATGTTGAATTGCGTTATCGTCAGCGTTACGTAGATCTGATTATGAACCCAGAAGTACAAAAAACGTTCATTATGCGGTCCCGTATTATTCAATCCATGCGTCGTTATCTGGATTCGCTCGGTTATTTGGAAGTTGAAACTCCAACGTTGCATGCCATTGCTGGCGGGGCGGCGGCGAAGCCATTTATTACGCACCATAATGCATTGGACACACAGCTTTATATGCGTATTGCTATTGAACTTCATTTGAAACGACTAATTGTTGGCGGAATGGAGAAAGTATATGAGATCGGGCGTGTATACCGTAACGAAGGTGTATCGACTCGTCATAACCCTGAGTTTACGTTGATTGAGCTGTATGAGGCGTATGCTGATTATAAAGATATCATGCAATTGACGGAAAACATGATTGCACATATTGCGCAGGAAGTACTGGGCACACAGCACATTCAGTATCAAGGTCAGGAAGTCGATCTGACGCCGCAATGGCGCAGAGTTTCCATGGTGGATGCTGTTAAAGAAGTAACAGGCGTAGACTTTAGTGTGCAAATGAGTAATGAAGAAGCTCATCGCCTTGCGAAAGAGCATAAGGTTCCGGTTGAACCGCACATGACATTTGGACATATCCTGAATGCATTCTTTGAGCATTTTGTAGAGGAAACGCTCATTCAGCCGACCTTTATTACTGGACATCCGGTTGAAATCTCGCCATTGGCGAAGAAAAATGAACAGGACCCGCGTTTTACGGATCGCTTCGAGCTGTTCATGGTCGCTCGTGAGCATGCGAATGCGTTCACTGAGCTGAATGATCCAATTGACCAGCGCCAACGTTTTGAATCGCAATTGCTGGAACGTGAGCATGGCAATGATGAAGCTCATCAAATGGATGATGACTTTATCCGCGCCTTGGAATACGGTATGCCGCCAACAGGCGGGCTGGGCATCGGCATCGATCGTTTGGTTATGTTGCTGACAGATGCGCCTTCCATTCGCGATGTGCTGCTTTTCCCGCATATGCGTAACCGTACAGTAGAATAACATCACATTATGAATATAGAGGATCAGCCGGGGTTCCCGTGTCTTGTTCCTCTTTTTCATAAGAACGGATGGAGAGGAATAGTTCTGATGAAACGCAGCGTCAAGCTTAGTCGGTTCGCATCGCCTCCTTTTATATTGGTCATCGGATATGTATTGATTATTGCATTGGGTACTTTGCTGCTGATGCTTCCTATTGCCAATCATGGTGGACATGCTCCGCATTGGATTGATTCGCTTTTTACGTCCGTCTCTGCTGCTTGTGTCACAGGATTGGTCGTCGTTGACGTCGATTCGACCTATACGGTATTTGGAGAAACCGTCATTTTGGTGCTGATGCAGCTAGGTGGGCTAGGGTTTATGACCTTAGCGACCTTGTTTGCGCTGTTGATGGGACGACGGCTATCGTTGAAGGATCGGCTGCTGCTTAAGGAAGCGATTAACGCTGATAGCATGGAAGGGATCGTGCGCATTATTCGCAAGGTGCTGATCTTTTCTTTTACCATTGAAGCAATTGCGGCTGTCGTCTTAGCTTTGCGGTGGATGCGAGAGATGCCGGTCGGACAGGCGATATATTATGGGATTTTTCATTCCGTATCCCTCTTTAATAACGGGGGGTTCGATCTGTTTGGGACCAGCTTTCAACAATACGCTGGAGATTTTGTTTTCAATATGATTGCATCTGTGCTTGTGATTTCGGGAGGATTGGGTTTCCTTGTACTAAGCGACTTGTTCGATTTTCGTCGTACCCGGAGACTGACTTTACACTCTAAAATGGTGCTAAGCGTGTCGGGAGCGCTCATTGTCATTGGTGCGCTGGTTATATTTATTTTTGAGTTTACCAATGCACGAACCTTGGGTGGACTGAACTGGGAAGGCAAAGTATATGCCGCTGTCTTTCAATCCGTCTCCACGAGATCATCGGGTACAAGCACAGTCGACATCAGCGGGTTAAGGCAGGCCAGTCAATTTTTTATTATGCTGCTGATGATTATCGGTGCTTCCCCAGGCTCTACTGGAGGAGGAATTAAAACAACTACGTTTCTGCTTATGGTAGGTGCGTTAATCGCCGTCATGCGAGGACAGAAGGAGATTGTGTTTTTCCGTCATAGAGTTCCTCAGGATATCATGATGCGGGCGTTGACCATTATTGTAATGGCGCTATTTATATTCTCGATTGTGGTTATACTGCTCTTAATGACCGAGGATGCCCCATTTCTCTCTCTTGCCTTTGAGGCGGCTTCTGCCATCGGAACGGTAGGGCTGTCTGTAGGAGTGACGCCAGGATTGTCTGACGCAGGCAAGCTGATTATTTGTGTGACGATGTTTATTGGTCGAATCGGTCCTCTTACGATCGCTTATGCCATTCGCCCACGTTCGACCAAGACGTTGTACCGTCGTCCTGAAGGACATATTGTAATTGGATAGCTTATCTATATAAAAGATGCACCCGTGCTGATGACAGGGGCGCATCTTTTTTTTATTGCATATAACATAATCCTTTATTTGCAGCATATTATGAAAAATGCCCAATTTGAGAATAAGAGGAAATGGACTAAATAGCCGCAATTTTATTGTAAAAAAACGGCTATTTGTTCCCTTTTATGTAATTATAGACAAAATACTAGGAATATTATGTATAATATTGTATGATAGTGGGCATGAAGGGGGGGACTTAGGGAAATACCAATTTCAAATTTGAAAGGAATCGTCCATTATGTATTTATTTATTATTAGTGCTGAGGTTTTATTTTGGGTTTTTGTTGTTGCAGGGTTAGTCGCAAGGTATATGTTTGGGTTGAAGAAATTAGGGGGCCTTCTTTTACTCTTTACCCCAATTATTGATATCCTGTTGCTGATTGCGGTGTTCATCACGGTGAGAAGTGGCATGGAGATTACGACTGCTACTGGCCTGGCAGCCTGTTATTTTGGTATTACAGTGGCATTTGGTCATAGGTTAATTAAGTGGGCCGATGTACGATTCTCTCATTGGTTTGGTAAAGGACCCAAGCCTGAACGCAAGTATGGTGCTGCTCATGCAAAAGAGGAGCGTATAGGTTGGTTGCTTCACCTGTTGGGGTGGGCTATAGGCAACGCTTTGTTGCTCGCCATCATTGTATATGTAGGTGATCCGCAGCGTACGGCGGCACTGGAGGGCATCATGCAAACATGGGCGATCGTTCTGGCAATCGACTTTGTTGTCTCCTTCAGCTATACCTTAGCTCCTAAAAAACATAAACATAAGGCTTAGCCAAGAGGAATAGAGCCGCAAGCTTGAAACGAATCAGGCTGGTCACTCAGGATGTTCAAATCGGGAGAGTCATTGATGGTGAAATGAAGTGGTTACTTTCGATAATGGGATGAGTCTATCGTCGGAATGGAAATATTTATAAGAGTATGATATTTTTATATTAAAATCGCTTTGACAGTCATCTTATCGTTGCCTCACCACTTTTTTCACACGCATGGACTCCTTTCGATTTGAACACAGACCAACAGAAACCACATTCACAATTTTTAAAATATTCTTGCCATCTGCCTAAAACGGCGCCTATATAAGTTTGGCAACTGACGAGATAATATTCCAGGAAAGATTATATATGTCTATATATGTAGACAAACGCAATTAAGTTGTTATTATGTTTAAAAATGTAAAAAGGAAAGGTGGTTTCTGTGGCAGTACTACTGAGTGGAAAGAACATTTTGATTATGGGTGTGGCTAATAACAGGAGTATTGCCTGGGGGACAGCCCAATCTTTAGCTGCGGAAGGAGCAAATCTCATTTTTACTTACGAAAATGAGAGGGTTGCAGAACGGGTGCTAAAGCTCGCTGAAACCATTCCGGGTTCCATTGTCTGTCCTTGCAATGTACAGAGCGATGAAGAATTGGATGCACTGGCGGACTTTCTCAAGGAGAAGGTAGGCGTCTTACACGGATATTTCCACAGTGTTGCGTTTGCTAAGGCTGAGGATTTGGAAGGCTCGTTCGTCGATACTTCTCGCGAGGGATTCGCGGTTGCTCAAGAAATCAGTGCCTATTCTCTGGCTGCTGTATCCCGCCGCGTATACCCGCTGATGACGGAGGGTGGAAGTATCGTCACCATGACGTATATCGGCGCAGAACGAGCCATCAAGAATTACAACATTATGGGTGTAGCAAAGGCCTCACTAGAAGCCAGCATGCGCTATCTGTCGAATGATCTGGGTACTTACGGCATTCGTGTAAATGCGATTTCGGCTGGTCCTATACGTACTTTGGCCGCCTATGGCATTAAAGATTTTAACACAATGCTAAAGCATATTGAAGAAACTACGCCCCTACGCAAGACGGTCGATACGTCTGAAGTCGGAGATACGGCGTTATTCCTATTTTCCCATTTATCGAGAGGCATTACGGGTGAAGTTATCCATGTAGATGCTGGATACCATATTACGGGGATGTAAGGAGGGAACGTTGTGCTTATTACGCATACGGATTGCCGTATTATCTCACCTGAAGGAATTATGAGCAGGAAACGTCTGGAGCGGGATGTGACGATCTTCTCACGGATGTTGGCTCTCAGAGGAATTCCTAAAGACGGTAGAGTGATTCTGAAAGCGGCCAATTCCTATTGGTTTGTTGTTTCTCTGTTTTCCCTGTGTCATCTCGCAGTTTCGGTAACTGTGGTGGACGAGCAGACGGTAATTGATGAGGTGGCCCAAATCTATGATGAGGCGGGTGCCTGTTGCATTCTGACGGATTCCGATTTAGAAGTTCCTCATGCTCTCGTTATTCTGATTCAAGATCTCATTCAAGAAGAAGCAGTACACCCGCATTGGGTGGGAGAGCCAAAGCCCGAAGCCCTCGACTTTAACAAGTGGTGCGAGAGACCGGATGCGCTCATTCTGTATTCTTCAGGTACGACGGGAAAACCCAAGGGAATCGTGAAAGCTGGTTCAGCTTTTATGGAGAATATCAGACATTCCATACACGCTATGAACTACATACCGTCTGACCATATGCTCCCCGTAGTGCCTTTCTCTCATTTTTATGGAATTTCACTTATCTTCTCCTGGTGGTTAACCTCATGTTCTCTCATCATCTGCAATCCAAAAAACCTCTGGAGCGTCATTGCAAGTATTACGAAAGACCGGGCGACGGTCGTAGACGCTAACCCCTCTGCTTTTTACACCTTGTTGCGTATGCTAAGCCGAAAACCCGAACAACTGGAATTGATCAAGCAATCCCCAGTCCGCATGTGGTGCGTAGGCGGCTCTCCACTTACTCAAGACCTCGAAGAGAAATTTAACAACATATTTGGACAGCCCCTGCTGAATGGTTATGGCCTTTCTGAACTGGGCAACGTCACGCTGGGGACGCTGGAGTGTCCGAAGGGGTGTGGCAAACCATTACCTGGTGTGGATTTGAAAATACTTGATTCTACTGGCAACCATCAGGTGGACGGTATCGTAGGCGAAGTGTGGATACGAAGTGCCGGGTGCATGGAAGGTTATCTGAATCGTCCCGACCTGACACAATCTGTTCTCCAGGATGGCTGGTTCAAGACGGGAGATTTAGGCTATCTGGATGACGGAATGCTGTATGTTATTGGTCGCAGTGGTAAGACAGTCAACCGGATGGGCTACATGGTCTCCCCAGTCTATATCGAAGACCGGATTGGTTCACTAGGTTACCGATCCTGTGTGATTACTTTGGAGGATGAGGCAAAAGGTACTTTGCTTGTTGCATTCATCGAAAGTGAATCCTCACAGGTCTTACCTGTGCTCCGCAAAGAGATGAATCGGGTACTCCCTTCTTACATGTTTCCCGATCTTTTGCTTCCGCTCGACCATTTTCCTTTAAATCGCAATGGAAAAGTAGATCGTCTGGAGATGGAGCGCACTGCTCTAGAGAAAGCTGCTTCTCGCAAAGCATAACAAGATATTTACCAAAATCGCATATAGGAAAGGGAGAATGTGCCATGAGTATAAATCCAGAACTGGCAGAAAACACGCTGTTTTTGAAAAGGCATGAATCTATTCTGAAATGCCTCAATTATTTGATTGAAAATCGGCAAGAAGTGATGGATATTCTCACACAATTTTCATCCTATCGGGCCGCCAATGCAGAAATTGACTCCACGATCCTCACACTTCAAGGTGCATTGCAAGAAGTGCAGACCCATCAGCCAAGCTGGCAACGATCTATGGCTGTATTCATGCCCTCCAACGTCATTTTGTACTCCTATGCATTATACCTCTTGATTCCATCCCTGTACGTTGAAAATATAGACTTTCGTCCTTCTTCTCACGTAAACGAGTATGTCGATATGTTGCATGAAAAGCTGCAAGCAGTACACCAATTACCTATCTATATTCGCAAAGTTAGCCAGAAGGTGTTCATGGAGAATTCCGTGATGCCAGCTGATATTGTGGTGTTCACCGGGAGCTATACCAATGCGGAGAAGATCAAAAAACAGATTCGCAAGGATCAGCTCTACATTTTTTATGGACAAGGGATCAATCCTTTCATCATTGGACCAGATGCCGATCTGGAGCTGGCGGTTACCGATGTGATTCGCATGAGATTGTTCAACTCTGGACAGGACTGCCTGGGGCCCGACATCATCCTGGTACATCAAGAGGTGAGCGAGCCATTTAAAAACTTGCTGATTCAACGGATTGACGAACTCGTATTTGGGGCCAACAATGATCCGAACGCGAACTACTCCCCTATATTCTATAAAGACACGCTATATTCGGTTTCTGAATATTTTAATACGAACGATAAGTTTATTATTTACGGCGGCGGCATTGATTTCCGTACGAAAAAAATGGAGCCAACGGTTGTATATAGCGAATTGGATCAGAACTTGGAGATTATTGAGTATTTTTCGCCAGTGTTCAATGTAGTTAGCTACCAAGACGACGAGCAATTGATCAAGCGCATTTCCTCCAGTTATTTCAGCGAACGGGCAATGGGTTGCAGCTTATACGGGTCAGAGCATCTGGCAGACGTTCTACGAAAGAAGCACACATTGACCATTAATCAAACCCTTGAGGATGTGGATCAAGGCAATAAGCCTTTTGGTGGCTATGGCACGATGTCGAACTATATTTTTTACGATTATAAGCTCGTTTCGAAGCCGATCTTGATCTCGGAAATTGTCGCAGAATATTTGTCAGAAAAGAGGAGTTTGGTATGACCGCGAGCATATCCCCCTGGGATGCCATCATTGGCTACTTACAATCGGCTGGGGCCCAGCACCTCTTTGGATTACCAAGTGACGATCTCAATATTGTAGCGTCACTCCCCTCATCCGGTATGGATTTTATTTTGTGCAAAGATCAGCGTAATGCTGTGTTTATGGCTGCAGGCTATGCGCTCACAACTAACCAGATGTCCGTATGTGTTGTGGGAAAAGGTCCTGCGCTCAGCAATACACTTACGGGGCTACTGGAAGCCAAGAACCTGGGTGCCCCGCTCCTGCTCTTGGCGCTCGGCACCGGAGGAGACAAGCTGGGTACCCGATCCTTTCAGGAAGCCGATCAAATCTCACTCGTGAAGCCGCTCGTCAAATGGGCTTATCGTGTTGAGCATGTGGATCGGCTTGTATGGGCGATGGAGCGGGCTGCCTTTTTGGCTATCAATGGAGCACCAGGTCCTGTCTATATAGAATTACCCGAAAACCTGATGGACCAGTCTGTGCCAACAGGGATTCAGTTTGCCCCGCCAGAAAAGCTCTCGTGCTCTCCGTCTGTTAGGGAACTGGATGCGGCATGGAACATCATTGAGAATGCCCGTAGACCACTCGTTCTAGTCGGAGGCGGAATGAAGTCAGGGACAAGCGATGTGATTGAGCGGTTCGCTAACCAACATGGAGCGGCTGTGTTCGCAACTGCCTCGGGACGAGGTGTAGTGAATGAAGACCATGAACTTTTCTGTGGTGTTGCCGGTCTTTATACCGATCTTAGTCTGAGACAAATCTGGCAGGAATCCGATGTGGTCATTACGCTTGGCAGTCGATTGGAAGAAACGGCTACGTTCGAGTGGGATATTTTGCTACAGGATACGCCTTTAATTCAAGTCAATGTAGAGCTGGAGGATTTTGCGCACGAATTCAGAGGCATCAAGGTGCTTGGCGATGGATATGCGGCAGTGGAGCAATGGCTAGAACGGCGCGGACAGGAGCCCGATGGAGCGTGGCTTGAAACGATCAGAGGATGTAAACAAAAGGCTTTTTCAGAGAGGACTAATTATTTGGAAGGGTTGAAAAAGGCCCCCGGCATCCACGTTCCAGAACTGTTGGACATGATTCAGACGGAGTTTCCTGAAGACCTAGTGCTTCTACAAGAGAACGGATTGCAGGATATGTGGTCCTACTTTTATCCATATTTCCGTTTTACCACAGGCTCACTTTCCATTGTCCCCAGTGACCAAACGAGTCTTGGATTCGGTGCGGCCGCTGCTCTGGGGGCAAGTGTGGCGACAGAACGCCCGGTAGTAGCGCTTGTAGGTGACGGTGCATTCAATCTATTTTGTTCAGATTTTATGACGGCGGTACAGTATCAAATACCAGTAATTTATCTTGTACTTAATAATGGCGGCTACGGTTGGCTGCAAAACCAGATGAATTATAAGCATATCTCAGGACAAGCCTTCCCATTTGTTTCGGAGGCGGTCAAGACAGGAATCCAAATTCCCCAGTATGAATTTGTCGAAAGTCTGGCAATCCGCAGCAAGGGAGAGGCTCGGGAGCAGCTTCAGCTTGCTTGGCAAAAGTACAAGGAGAACAAGCTTGTGGTCGTCGAGGTGTTTGCTGATCTTGCAGATGTGCATGAGAAAATTAGTCATGTATATGGCGACTTTCCTCTCTACGAGCAACAGGCTTCCAAGAATTAATTTCAGCGAAGGACGTGGGTATGGTGAGAAGACGTGTTGTAGTGACAGGACAGGGAGTCGTAACGCCGATCGGGCTTCATCTTACAGATTTCTGGAATTCACTGCTGGAAGGAAAGAGTGGAATCGGACCTGTCACTGTTTTCGATACAGCAAATATACCAACAAAAATTGGTGCACAAGTTACGGGCTTTGACCCGTTGGAGTATATGAGCAAAAAGGAAGCCCAAAAGGTTGCACAGTTCACTCAATTCGCTTTGGCGGCTGCCCGTCAGGCAGTCGAGCAATCGAGGTTAGTCATAGACGAACGAAATGCAGGTCGTGTGGGTGTTATCGTCGGCTCTGGAGCAGGCGGCCTCGATGTCATAGAGGAGAACTACAGAAAATTAACGGAGCTTGGTCCTAAAAGGGTCTCTCCTTATTTTGTTTCCTCGATGATGATTAATTCCGCGCCTGGCGAAATTTCTATTGCCATTGGTGCTAAGGGACCTTCGTTTGCTGTGGTCACTGCTTGTGCCACAGGAAGCAATGCCATCGGTGAAGCATTACGTACGATCCAATACGGCACAGCTGATGTCGTAGTGGCTGGAGGAGCAGAGGCCAACTTTAGTCAGCTTGATTTGGCTTCTTTTGCGAATATTCACGCTCTTTCCAGACGTAATGAAGAGCCACAGAAAGCCAGTCGCCCGTTTGATACGGATCGCGACGGTTTTGTCATCGGTGGTGGGGCAGGGGTTCTAGTGCTGGAGGAGTTGGAACATGCCTTGAACCGGGGCGCCACCATTTTGGCCGAAGTAGCGGGTTATGGATGCACAACGGACGCATATCATATCACGGCTCCAGATCCCTCGGGCTCCGGCCCGGCAGAAGCGATCAATATAGCGCTGCAAGATGGGGGCTTAACACCGCAGGAGATTGACTATGTCAATGCCCACGGTACGAGTACGCCATTTAATGATCGCATGGAGATTAATGCTATTCAAAAAGTATTTGGAGAGCATGCACCCCGGTTGGCAATATCGTCTATTAAATCCATGACAGGCCATTTAATGGGCGGTGCTGGGGCAGTCGAATTAATTGCAACGGTACAGAGCATGATCCACAGCAAAGTACCACCGACACTCAATTGTGACAATCCCGAAGCCCCTGAACTGAATTTTGTACCGCATGTATATCAGGAACGTGAAGTCCGTGCGGCGATTAGTAATTCTTTTGGTTTTGGAGGACACAACGTCTGTCTTGCCGTTCGTAAGTGGGAGGGGGTATAAGCCTGTGAGCGAAGAGCTAGTCCATATTCAGGATGTGCTTCCGCACAGGTACCCATTTCTTCTGCTCGATGGCGTGACCGGGTACGAAACGTCGCAATGGGCGAAGGGGTACAAGCTTGTTACCTCAAGCGAATGGTTTATTACAGAAGCTAATCCATACATGCCTCCTATGCTGATCGTGGAGTCGCTTGCACAATTAGCGGCATTCGCTGCGATTGACAAAAGAGGTATTTCATACCTAACCAACCTCAATGGCGTTCGCTTTCATAGCCTTGCGAAGCCTGGGGACCGAATAGATCTCTATTTTGAAGTGGTCAAGCGTCGGCGTGGTTATATTCTCGGAAGTGGCCGGGCTACCGTAGGCGAACGATTGGTGGCTGAGGCGGAAGAAATTGTTTCACTTGATCAATGACGGGGTGGAAGCGCGCGTTAAACTGTCTTTTTGTCCTCCTGACTGCCAAGTGCAGCGGGAGGATATTCACATCACGGAAATAGGAGTGAAATGAGATGAATAACATGCAGTTATTTGATTTAACGAATGCGCAAAAGCGTATATGGTATACCGAATTACTCTATCCAGATACATCCGTGTCACAGCTATCCGGTACAGCCAAGATGAAGGGTCACATCAATATCGCTGCCTTCATGCAGTCCATCAATTTGATTATCAAACAGTATGATGCGTTCCGCATTCGTATTACTTCAGTGGATGGAGTGCCCCAGCAGTATGTCGTTCCTTATGAAGAAAGACAGTTGGAGTGCTTGGATCTTACTCATATCGATAGTATTTCCGAGGTGGAAGCCTTACTTGAGCAGCACAAAAGCAAACCTCTGCCATTGCTGGACTCTGAACTCTTCCAGTTTTTGATTGTGAAGATTAGTGAGGAAGAGTATTGGATTAATATCAAAATGCATCATATTATTTCTGACGGGATCTCTATGGTGGTTTATGGAAATCAACTGACAGCCTTTTATATGGATTTAATTCAAGGAAATGAACCTAAGCTGAGCGATGATTGCTCTTATATTGAATATATTGCAGATGAGAACGCATATGAGCTTTCTGACAGGTACCAAAAGGATAAGGCATACTGGCTGGATAAGTTTTCTGACTTGCCTGAGCTGACAGGTTGGAAGTCATATAATCCATTATCGCTAAGTACCCAAGCTGTTCGAGAACATTTTACTGTGCCGGAGACGCTATATAACGAGCTACAGGCATTTTGCCAACAAAATAGGATTTCTCTGTTCCAATTCTTCATGGGTGCGATGTATATCTACATACACAAAGTGACGAATCAGCCGGATGTGGTGATCGGTACCTCGTTCGCTAACCGGGGGAACAAGAAAGAGAAGCAAAAGATCGGTATGTTTGTCAGCACGGCTGCCGCCAGAACATACGTTGACAAGGATGTAGAGGTGTTAAGCTTCCTGCAGGAAGTAGCCAGGGACCAAATGTCAGTCTTGCGGCATCAGAAATATCCATACAATCAGTTAATTCAGGATCTTAGAGAAATGCACGGCAACAAGGATATTCAGCGGCTTTTTGGTGTTTCCATGGAATACCGCCTTATCAACTGGGTTGACTTGGATGACGTGCGCATTTTGACGGATTATGATTTTTGCGGCGATGAAGTGAATGATTTCGTGCTTCATATCGTGGAAATCTTGGATGAAGGCGAGCTTGTACTGGATATCGATTATCGGACAGAGCTGTTCGAACGCAGTGAAGTAACGGACATGGTGTCCCAGCTGCTTACGATCGCCGAGCAGATCATTCATACACCGCAGCTTTCCATTGCAGAAGTAAATCTATTGGGAGAAGCAGAAGAGCAATCCATTCTGGCTCTTTCGGAAGGCGATGTAGTGGATTACCCGCGTGATAAGACCATTCATGGCTTATTCGAGGAACAAGCTGAGCGCACGCCGGACCACGTAGCTGTTCAGATGGGCGAGCAGAGCATTACATACCTAGCTCTAAATGAGCAGGCTAACCAGCTTGCGAGATATTTGCGCACCGAAGGCGTTGGTGCAGATGTACTCGTGGGGATTATGGCGGATCGTTCCCTAGATATGGTCGTCGGCATGTTGGCGGTTTTGAAGGCAGGAGGGGCCTATGTGCCAATTGATCCTGAATATCCTGAAGAACGCATTCGTTACATGCTAGAGGATTCAGGAGTCCGTCTATTGCTCACCCAAAGCCATCTATGGGAGAGTACCATTTTTGACGGAAAGCTTGTGAGTTTGGACGAAGCGGCAACGTATACAGGAGATGCTTCTAATCTGGAGAGCATTTCGGGACCGAGCCATTTGGCCTATGTTATCTACACATCGGGTACAACTGGCAAGCCGAAGGGAACGCTGATCGAGCACAAAAATGTAGTTCGCCTGCTCTTTAACGATAACAATTTATTTGATTTCAGTTCCCAGGATACATGGACGCTATTCCATTCGTTCTGCTTCGATTTCTCTGTTTGGGAGATGTATGGAGCGCTTCTTTACGGAGGAAAACTGGTAATTGTCCCATCCCTTACAGCCAAGAGTCCGGCAGCTTTCTTAGAGCTGTTGAGGGACAATCAAGTCACTATTTTGAACCAGACGCCAACATACTTTTATCAGGTTATACAGGAAGAATTGGCACAATCGTCCACAGAACTTAGCCTTAGAAAAATTATTTTTGGCGGAGAGGCTTTGAGCCCATCTCTTCTTAAAAACTGGCGGGCAAAGTATCCTGATGTGCAGCTGATTAATATGTACGGAATTACGGAAACGACGGTTCATGTCACTTACAAGGAAATCACAGAACATGAGATAGAAGCAGGCAAAAGCAATATTGGTAGAACCATTCCAACGCTTAGCGCTTATATTTTTGATGAGCACAGACGCTTGCAGCCTGTCGGGGTTCCGGGAGAGCTATACATTGCGGGGGATGGTCTTGCCCGTGGGTATTTGAACCGGCCAGATTTGACGGCTGAGAAATTTGTAGAACATCCGTATCGAGCGGGAGAACGCCTGTACCGAACTGGGGACCTGGCTCGCTGGTTGCCTGACGGCAATATTGAATATTTGGGCCGGATCGATCATCAGGTCAAAATTCGCGGCTACCGAATTGAGCTGGGCGAGGTCGAAGCCCAAATTCTCAAAGCTCCGGGCGTACGGGAAACGATTGTCCTCGCCCGGGACGACGAACAGGGACAAAAATTGCTGTGCGCCTACTATGTAGCCTCCAGCGATCTTTCGCCAGGGGAATTGCGGTCTCAGCTGGCAACGGAATTACCAGCTTACATGATTCCCTCTTATTTTGTTCGGTTGGAGCAAATGCCGCTTACACCTAATGGCAAGCTGGATCGCCGCGCGTTGCCGGCTCCTGAGGGTAGCGTACAATCCGGCGAGGATTATCTGGCTCCAAGAACTGCAGTGGAAGCACAGCTGGTGCTTATTTGGCAGGATATCCTGGGAGCTGCCCGCGTTGGCGTCCACGATAATTTCTTTGAGATCGGTGGTCACTCTTTGCGGGCAACATTGCTCGTTACGCGGATTCGCAAAGAGCTGGGATGCAGCATTTCGCTGCGTGAAGTATTTCAATCGCCTACGGTTGAATCCCTGGCGCGACTGGTGAAGGAACGCATTCCAACCGTGTACGAGTCCATTCCACAGGCTGAAGAAAGCGAAGCATACCCAGTGTCCTCAGCGCAAAAGAGGTTATACGTGCTGAGACAGATGGATGGGGGAGAGCTCAGCTACAATATGCCAGGTGCCTTCACCGTGGACGGACCGTTGGATCGCGTGCGGCTGGAGTCTGCGTTCAAGGCACTGATCCAGCGCCATGAATCGCTGAGAACTGGCTTTTATATGCGGGATGGAGAGCTTGTTCAGCATGTGCATAAGGATGTTCCGTTCACGTTGGGCTACACAGAGGCTTCAGCGGAGGAGACGGATACGCTCATTCACAGCTTTACCCGTGCCTTTGATCTGAGCCAGGCTCCATTGCTTCGTGTTAGCTTAGTGAAGCTGCAGGAGGAGCATCATCTGTTGCTGTTTGATATGCACCACATCATTTCAGATGGGGTTTCCATTCAAATACTAGTGGAGGAACTCACGCAATTATATCAAGGAGAACAACTACCAGAACTGCATATTCAATACAAGGATTATGCGGTATGGCAACGGGAACAGTCGGCAAGAGAATGGCAAGATCTTGAAGCGTATTGGCTGCAAACCTTTGAAGGAGAGTTGCCGGTATTGGATTTGCCTACGGACTTCCAGCGCCCTTCGGTTCGGAGCTTCGAGGGTAGCCGTATTGATTTTACATTGGACGAGTCTGGCAATAAGGCGATACAAGAGCTTGCATCCCGTACAGGTACTACACTGTATATGGTATTGCTGGCCGCTTATTCGGTGCTGCTGCACAAATATACAGGGCAGAAGGACATCGTCGTAGGTTCTCCAGTAGCCGGCAGACCACAAGCGGAGCTTGAGGGCATCATTGGTATGTTTGTCAATACACTGGCTTTGCGCAGCTACCCGGCAGGAGAAAAAACCTTTCAGAATTATCTTCTGGAAGTCAAGGAAACAGCGCTCAAGGCGTTCGAGCATCAGGATTACCCTTTTGAGAAATTGGTCGAAAAACTGGGCGTAGGACGTGATGTCAGCCGCAATCCGCTCTTTGACACCCTGTTGGTATTACAAAATACGGAGCAGGAAGAGCAAGACATGGATGGCGTGCACTTTACTCCTTACCCGATGGACACAGTTACAGCCAAATTTGACCTGTCCCTCAATGTAGAGGAGAAGGGCGCTGAACTAGCCTTTGGCCTCGAATATAGTACAGCTTTGTATCGGCGGGAAACTGTAGAGCGACTGGCCACGCACTTGCTCCGGGTTCTGCATGCAGTCGCGGCCAATCCTCAGTTGCAACTGGCTGAGATTGAAATGATTACACCGGAGGAGAAAGTACAGATCATTGAAGTATTCAACGCGACAGCTACTCCTTATCCAAGGGATAAGACCATTCATGAATTGTTCGCGGAACAAGTCAAGCATACACCAGAGCAGACGGCGTTGGTATTCGGCGATGTCCGGTTAACATACCTTGAGTTGGAAGACAAGGCGAGCCGCTTGGCCCAAACACTGCGTCGTTTGGGGACGCTAAGGGAGCAACCGGTGGCTATTATGGGCGGACGGAGTATCGAGATGGTGGTTGGTATGCTCGCCGTGCTTCAGGCTGGTGGAGCCTATGTGCCAATCGATCCTGATTACCCGGAAGATCGGGTTCGTTATATGCTCGAAGATTCCAATGCCAAGCTACTACTGGTACAAAAGGGCGAGCTTATAAATGTAGACTACGGTATACCGATTGTTGACCTCAGCAGTGAAGAGGCTTATGCATCTGATCCTGTCCAAGCTGAGGAGACAGTTCAGGGACCACAGGGACTCGCTTATGTTATCTATACCTCGGGTACGACAGGTAGACCGAAGGGCGTTATGGTTGAACATCGGAACGTGGTCCGTCTGGTCAAAGAAACAAATTATGTGGAGCTGAACGAATCCACGCGAATTTTGCAGACAGGAGCCGTGGCCTTCGATGCCTCGACCTTTGAGATATGGGGAGCGTTGCTTAACGGCGGACAGCTTTATTTCGTAGAGAACGACGATATCCTGATTGCCGATCGGCTCAAAGCAGCTATTGCCAAATACGGAATTACGACCATGTGGCTTACTTCACCGCTTTTCAATCAGCTTTCACTGCAGGATGAGTACCTGTTCAGAGGATTGAAAGCATTGCTGGTGGGCGGTGACGTACTGTCCATATCTCATATAAACCGTGTCATCGAGGCTAATCCTGGTCTTGTCCCTATCAATGGCTATGGTCCGACAGAGAATACGACCTTCTCCACCACCTACAAGATTCCGGGTCGTGCTGAAGGGGGCGTGCCGATTGGGCGCCCGATTAGTAACTCGACCGCTTATGTGGTCAATGGATCGCTGCAATTACAGCCCATTGGTGCTTGGGGCGAGCTGATTGTCGGTGGTGAAGGTGTAGCGCGCGGATACCTCAATCGTCCTGACCTCACAGCAGAAAAATTTGTCCCTAGTCCTGTTAAGGAAGGGGAACGCTGCTATCGAACTGGTGATTTGGTTCGCTGGCTTCCAGATGGGAACCTGGAATTTAAGGGAAGAATTGATGAGCAGGTCAAAATACGCGGTTACCGTATCGAACTCCCCGAAATCGAGGCTCAATTAGCCAAGGTGGAGTCAGTAGTTGAAGCCGTGGTCGTCGTTCGTGCGGATGAGCTTGGAGAGAAGCAGCTTTGCGCTTATTATGTGGCAGATCGTACGCTCACGGCAGGCGAAGTACGCCTTGCCCTATCGCAGGTACTTCCGGGCTACATGATGCCATCCTACTTTATCCAGATGGATCGAATGCCATTAACGTCGAACGGAAAAGTGGACCGCAGATCTCTGCCAGCTCCGCAAGTAGGTGCGCATACAGGACGGAAGTATACAGCTCCTCGTACACCGGCTGAGGAAGCTTTGGCATCTGTCTGGCAAGGAGTGCTGGGTGCCGAACAGGTGGGGATCCATGACAATTTCTTTGAATTGGGTGGAGACTCTATCAAGGCCATTCAGGTGTCGTCACGGTTACTGCAAGCTGGTTATCGGTTAGAGATGAAGCAACTGTTCAAATCCCCAACCATTGCCGAGCTAGGTGCAGAAATACAAACAGCCGTGCATATGGCTGAGCAGGGAGTTGTGCGTGGAGCGGCTCGCTTGACTCCAGTCCAGCAGTGGTTCTTTGGGCGGAAGCAGACAGAGCCCCATCACTTCAATCAAGCAGTTATGCTGTACCGTGAACAGGGATTTGAGGAAACGGCCTTGCATCAAGTGCTGAGAAAATTGGCAGAGCATCATGATGCCCTTCGCATGGCTTTTCGTCAGACCGAGCAGGGCTACGAGGCTTGGAACCGTGATCTTGGAGAAGGAGAGCTGTATAGCCTGATCACTGCTGATTTACGGAGCGAATCTAATCCGGTTGCAGCCATTACAACGCTGTCGGATGACATCCAGCGCAGCATCAATCTGGCAGAAGGTCCACTGATGAAGTTAGGGCTTTTCCATTGTCAGGATGGAGACCACCTCCTGATCGTGATCCATCATTTAGTGGTGGACGGAGTATCCTGGCGGATTTTGTTCGAGGACTTCGCAGCAGGCTATGAACAGGTGATCCAAGGACAAGCACTGACCTTTCCGCAGAAAACGGATTCCTTCCGTGATTGGGGAGACGCTATTGCTCGTTATTCGGAAGGACCAGAAATCGAGGTGCATCGGGCGTATTGGAGCAAGCTTGGGGATCAGCCACTAGAGCAGTTGCCGAAGGATGAGGCTGTGGAAAGCCTTTTATTGCAGGATAGCGAAGTGGTGACAGCACAATGGACGGTAGAAGAAACCGATCAACTGCTGAGAAAAGCCCATCGTGCTTACCAAACGGAGACGAACGATCTGCTATTGACTGCTCTAGGCATGGCGGTATCCAAATGGTCTGGTATTGGAAAGATCGCTGTGAATCTTGAGGGGCACGGTCGTGAGCCGATTATACCGAATATCGATATTACCCGTACTGTTGGCTGGTTTACAAGCCAATACCCAGTCATTTTAGACTTGGGAAATGATCTTGAGTTGTCAGCCTTAATCAAATCAGTGAAAGAAGAGCTGCGCCGTATTCCGAATAAAGGTATCGGATATGGGTTGCTCAAAACGATGGCGAGTCAGGAGGACGCAGACAGTTTCAATTTGCAGCCTGAAATTTCTTTTAACTATCTGGGGCAGTTTGATCAGGATTTGCAAGGAAGCTCGTTGCAGGTTTCTCCTTATCCGACCGGAAGCGCGCAAAGCCTGTTGGGAGAGCCAGCCTATACGCTAGATATTAATGGCATGGTGACAGACGGAGCCTTGACTCTGACGATGAGTTATAACGGAAAACAGTATAAGTCATCTACAATGAAACAGCTCGCTGGATATATTGAAGAAAGCCTACGGCAGCTTCTTCAGCATTGTGTAACCCAGGAAAGAACTGTATTGACACCAAGCGATGTGCTTGCCAAGGGGCTGAGCATTGCTGATCTGGAGGAGCTTTCTAAGCAGACCAGCCACATAGGCGATATTGAGAATGTATACAGCCTGACGCCGATGCAGAAGGGCATGCTGTTTCATGATATGTTCGAGCCGCATACAGGTGCTTATTTTGAGCAGGCCGCCTTTGACTTTAAGGGTAGTTTTGATCCGACCGCTTTCGGACATAGTCTGGATGCAGTGGTGGAGCGTCATGCCATTCTGCGCACGAACTTCTACAGTGGTTGGGGCAGTGAGCCTTTACAAGTCGTATTTCGGCACAGAGGCGCCAAACTGGTGTATGAAGACCTGCGTGAGATGAATGCACCGCAGCGTGAAGCTTACCTAAAGACATTTGCCGCTGAGGACAAAGCACAGGGCTTCAACCTGTCTGAAGATGAGCTTCTCCGTGTATCGATTTTGCAAACAGATGAAGAGAGCTTCCGTCTCTTGTGGAGCTTTCACCATATCGTCATGGATGGATGGTGTGTTCCATTAATTACACAGGAGGTGTTTGAACACTATTTTGCCCTCCTGGAAGGAAGAGAGCCTCAGCTGGCAGAGGTCCAGCCGTATAGCCGATATATTGAATGGCTGGAACAGCAGGATGAAGCAGCTGCGGCCGACTATTGGAGCCGATATCTGGCCGGTTATGAGCAACAGACGCTTTTACCTCAAGTCGGTGGAGCAGTCAAAGGAGAAGGCTATGTAGCAGAAAAGCTGAACTATCCTGTCAGCAGGGAATTGACTGAACGTCTGGAAAAGGTGGCCAGAGATGCTCATGTCACGATGAATATATTGCTGCAGTCCATCTGGGGCGTTGCGCTTCAACGCTATAACGGTAGTCGGGATGTTGTATACGGAAGTGTAGTGTCAGGCAGACCGGCTGAAATTCCGGGAATTGACCGGATGATCGGTTTGTTCATTAATACAATTCCAGTTCGTGTGAAGACGGAAGAACATCTCCCCTTCACAGTCCTGATGAAGCAACAGCAGGAGCAATATATGGCTTCTCATATGTATGACACCTACCCGTTGTTTGAAATTCAGGCTCAGACGGACCAAAAGCAGGATCTAATCTCACATATTATGGTATTTGAGAATTATCCTGTGGAAGAGGAAGTAGAGCGTCTAGGAGATGGCGAGGCTGCCTTTGAGATTGAGGAAGCGGAGCTTCTTGAACAAACGAATTACGATTTTAACTTAATTGTTCTACCGGGCAAAGAGATGAGATTGTTGTTCCAATACAATGCGCTCGTCTATGATTCAGCCACGATTGAACAAATCAAGGGTCACTTGTTTCACCTCATGGAACAAATTGTGGAGAATCCTGCAATTTCCGTGGATGCTCTGGAATTGGTTACGCCGCAGGAGAGAGAACAGATTCTGAGCGTATGGGGAGAAACGGAAGCCAGCTCCAAACACCGTACCACGTTTCACGGGCTGTTAGAGGAACAGGCGGCTCGAACGCCGGACGCGACTGCCATTCTGTTTGAGAACGAGATGCTGACCTATGCCGAGCTGAACGCAAAAGCCAATGGATTGGCGAGAAGACTGCGTGCTGAGGGAATCAAGACGGGAGACCTAGTGGGGCTGCTTGTTGAACGGTCAACGGATATGATCGTTGGGATGTACGGCATTATGAAAGCCGGGGGCGCCTACGTTCCAATGGATCCAGAGTATCCGAAAGAGCGAATCAACTACATGCTCGAAGATTCGGGGACGAAGATGATCCTTACCCAAGCGCATCTTTTGGAGCATATAGGCTGGATGGGAAATGTCCTGTTGCTGGAAGAACCGTCGACCTATGATGCCGATGAATCGAATTTGAAGGATACGGCCGACTCTGATGATCTGGCTTACGTGATCTATACCTCAGGCACGACGGGTCAGCCTAAAGGCGTATTAGTGGAACACCGCGGACTACGAAATTTGTCGGACGTATATCGGGGACTCTTCGAAGTTACACCGCAGGATCGGATCGTTCAGTTTGCAAGTCTGTCGTTCGATGCATCGGTTTCCGAGATTATAACGGCACTGAGCCACGGGGCTACTCTATGCATTCCTTCTACGCAAGATATTTTAGATCATGCCCTGTTCGAGCAGTTCATGAACAGCAAGGCAATTACGATAGCGACTCTGCCACCAGCTTACATTATTCACCTTGAGCCGGAGCGCCTGCCAGCACTGCGATGCCTGCTAACCGCCGGATCGGCCACATCGGTCGAGTTGATCGAAAAATGGAGGAAGCACGTACAGTACTTCAATGGCTATGGCCCAACAGAGGATTCTGTATGCACCACAATGTGGACGGTCCCGGACAGTGAAGAAACGATGGAACGGGTGTCCATTGGACAACCCATTGCTAACCATCGTGTGTATATCTTGGATGACCATTTCAGAGTGCTGCCTGTCGGCGTAGCTGGAGAGCTATGCATTTCAGGTATCGGGTTAGCCCGGGGCTATCATAACCAGCCTGCGTTAATGGATGAGAAGTTCGTGGACAATCCGTTTACTCCAGGAGAGCGTATGTATCGGACGGGTGATTTGGTTCGTTGGTTACCAGATGGAACTATCGAGTACTTAGGCCGAATAGATCACCAAGTCAAAATTCGTGGCTATCGGATCGAGCTGGGCGAGGTCGAAGCACACATGCTCAGAGTGCCGTTCGTTCAGGAAGTCGTGGCCTTGGCTGTGGAAAGTGAGGATGGCTACAAAGATCTAGTCGCTTACTTTGTAGCTGCTCAGAAGCTTGAGGTATCGGAGCTCCGGGCAGTTCTGTCGGAGATGTTACCTGGATATATGATCCCTTCCCGCTTCGTACAACTGGAGGACATGCCTCTGACGTCGAACGGAAAAATAGATCGAAAAGCGCTGCAGGGAGAGCAAGGATGGGCAGTTGCTTCATCTGAGGCTCCACAGACACCTGTAGAAATTCAATTAGCCGAAATCTGGCAAGAGGTGCTGGGTGTAGAGAGCGCGGGAGTAAAGGATAATTTCTTCCATTTTGGAGGCCATTCACTGCGTGCAGCTCTGCTAGTCTCACGAATTCGTAAGGAGATGAACCGCGAGATTAGCCTAAGAGAAGTGTTCGAGTCGCCTACCATTGAAGGCTTGGCTCGTGCCATTGAGGGCTATACACCGCTGAATTTTGAAGAAATTCCTACAGCGGGAGCGCGAGAGCACTACCCATTGTCCTCAGCCCAAAAGCGGCTGTTTATCCTTAGCCAGCTGGAAGGCGGAGAGCTGAGCTACAATATGCCAGGTATCCTTACGGTTGAGGGAGCCCTGAATCGGGAACGACTGGAGCAGGCATTCCGACGTCTGATTCATCGTCATGGTTCACTGCGCACCCGTTTTGTGACGGTTAACGGTGAACCTGTACAGCAGATCCTACCGGATGTTCCGTTTACGGTGGAATATGCGGAGTTGAGCGAGACAGAGGCAGAAGCTGCCCTTCAGCAGTTTGTTCATCCTTTTGACCTTGGCGAAGCACCATTGCTGCGGGTAGGTCTCATTCGAATTGCACACGAGCGCCATTTACTGTTGTTCGATATGCATCATATTGTCTCGGATGGGGTTTCTATGAATATTCTCATAGAAGAGTTCCTTCACTTCTACCAAGAAGAGGACGTATTGCCTGCGTTGCAGATCCAGTACACGGACTATGCGGTATGGCAGCAAGAGCAGCTCGGAAGCGAGCGTCTCAAAGCCCAGGAAGCTTACTGGCTGGATGCATTCCGCGGAAGCTTGCCAGTGCTGGATTTGCCAGTAGATGAAGTTCGTCCTGCGGTACGAAGCTTTGCGGGAGATCGGATTGACTTTCAGATTGATGCTTCTCTGAGCGCTTCACTCCAGGAGCTGGCTACCCGAACAGGTTCTACGCTGTTCATGGTGCTGCTGGCAGCCTATACGACGCTCTTGCACAAGTACACGGGGCAGGAAGATGTCATTGTCGGTTCACCAGTGGCGGGAAGATCCCATGCCACACTCGAGGGCCTTATCGGTATGTTCGTAGGCACAGTGGCACTGCGTACTTATCCAGAGGGCGAAAAGTCTTTCGAGGCTTTTTTGAAGGAAGTGAAGGAAACAGCACTGCGGGCCTATGAAAACCAGGATTATCCGTTCGAGGAGCTGGTAGAGAAGCTGGAGCTTCAGCGTGACCTGAGTCGTAACCCACTATTTGATACTATGTTTGTTCTGCAAAATATCGAGCAGGGAGAACAAGAAATAGAGGGATTGCGTTTCACTCCTTACGATCAGGGCCATCCTGCTGCCAAGTTCGACCTCACGCTGACAGTGAGTGAAGCGGATGGGGCATTGAACTGCACGTTGGAATACGCGACTGCAATCTACAAGCGGGAGACCGCTGAGCGGATGGCA
Organism: Paenibacillus sp. ICGEB2008; assembly: GCF_000307675.1. NCBI lineage: Bacteria > Bacillati > Bacillota > Bacilli > Caryophanales > Paenibacillaceae > Paenibacillus > Paenibacillus sp. ICGEB2008. Next base: position 13,927 of record NZ_AMQU01000010.1, on the reverse strand, counting down.
GGCCACTTTGTACAGCTTATTCAGGAAGCTATCGCCAATCCGGGATTGTCGTTGTCATCCCTTGATATCGTGACACCGCAGGAAAAGTCGATGCTGATGAAAGATGCGGACGAAGCCAAAGCAGATTATCCTCGTGACCAAACGATTCATGCACTGTTCGAGGAACAGGCTGTCCGTAATCCGGATGCAGCAGCGGTCGTATGTGAAGAGGCAACCTTGTCCTATAGCGAGCTGAATGAGCGGGCCAATGGACTTGCCAGAACGCTCCGCGAGCGTGGTCTGCAACCAGACGGTTTGGTTGGAATCATGGCGGATCGTTCCCTTGAAATGGTCGTTGGGATTTTGGCCATCTTGAAGGCAGGCGGGGCTTATGTCCCTGTCGACCCTGAATATCCGGAGGACCGCATTCGCTTTATGCTTGAGGATTCGGGAGCCAAGCTGCTGCTGACACAAGCGCATCTGGAGACACGTATCTCCTTCACCGGGGACATCGTTAATCTGGACGAGGCGGCTTCCTACAAGGAAGATGTCTCAAATCTGGAGCCTACGGCTGGACCGAATCATCTTGCCTACGTTATCTACACATCGGGTACGACAGGCAAGCCAAAGGGAACGCTGATCGAGCACAAAAATGTAGTCCGCTTGCTCTTTAATGATAAAAATATGTTTGATTTCGGTCCTCAGGATACGTGGACGCTGTTCCATTCATTCTGTTTCGACTTCTCCGTATGGGAGATGTACGGGGCATTGCTGAACGGAGGTCGTCTGGTCATCGTTCCATCGCTTACTGCGAAGAGCCCAGAGCGTTTCTTGCAGTTGCTTAAGGACCAGAAGGTTACCGTGTTGAACCAGACGCCAACATACTTCTATCAGTTACTACAAGAAGAACTTAGTCATCGCGCGGCAGAATTGAGTCTTCGCATGATTATCTTCGGCGGGGAGGCATTAAGCCCGGCCTTGCTCAAGGACTGGAGAGCGAAATATCCGCAAGTGCAGCTCATCAACATGTATGGCATCACGGAAACGACCGTGCATGTAACGTATAAGGAAATTACGGAACTGGAAATTGGACAGGGCCGCAGCAATATCGGTATACCGATTCCGACACTACGTGCGTACATTCTGGATGAACAACGCCGTCCACAACCGATTGGCATTCCGGGTGAACTCTATGTGGCGGGCGAAGGCCTGGCGCGTGGCTACCTGAACCGACCGGAATTGACGGCAGAGAAGTTTGTAGCTCATCCGTTTGAAGCGGGCGAGCGCATGTACCGCTCAGGTGACTTGGCACGCTGGTTGCCGGATGGCAGCATGGAGTATTTGGGACGGATTGACCATCAGGTTAAAATCCGTGGTTACCGTATCGAACTAGGAGAAGTGGAGGCGAAGTTGCTCCATGCTCCGTCTGTGAGGGAGGCCGTTGTGCTTGCCCGGGAGGATGGAAGTGGACAAAAAGTACTGGTGGGCTATTTCACTGCCGATCAGATGCTGACAGTAGGCGAATTGAGAAAAGCCTTGGCTGCTGAGCTGCCGGCTTATATGATTCCGTCTTACTTCATGCAATTGGAACAGATGCCGTTGACACCAAATGGTAAGCTGGATCGCAAAGCACTTCCAGCTCCTGAGACCAATGTGCAGACTGGAGCGGTTTATGAAGCGCCGAGGAACGCAGCTGAGGAAGCTTTGGCTTCTGTATGGCAAGGTGTGTTAGGAGCACAGCAGGTCGGCATCCATGATCACTTCTTCGATCTGGGTGGTGACTCCATCAAGGCGATTCAGGTGTCCTCTAGATTGTTCCAATTAGGATATAAATTAGAGATGAAGGATCTCTTCAAATATCCGACAATTGCTGAGCTAAGCCCGTATCTTCAAGTAGCCGGACGCACAGCAGAGCAGGGTGAAATCAAAGGTGCAGCGGAGTTAATGCCAATTCAGCGCTGGTTCTTTGAACGTCACACAGCGGAGCCACATCATTACAATCATGCTGTCATGCTCCATCGGAAAGACGGCTTTGATGAGGCTGCACTCCGGTTGACAATGGACCAAGTTGCGATTCATCATGACGCGCTACGTATGGTTTTCCGGTCTACAGAAGCTGGATATGCAGCTTGGAATCGGGGAATTGACGAAGGCGAACGCTACACATTGGACATCGTCGATATGAGACAGGTAGAAGACCAGGCAGCTGCTGTTCAAGCCCAGGCCGATGCCATCCAGGCAAGCTTCCACTTGGAAGACGGCCCTCTGTTCAAGCTAGGCTTGTTCCATTGTAATGATGGCGATCATTTGTTGATTGTCATTCATCACCTCTTGGTTGACGGCGTATCCTGGCGCATCCTGTTTGAAGACATTGCAACAGGATACGAGCAGGCGTTGAATGGACAAGCGATTGTTCTTCCGCAAAAGACCGATTCGTATCTTGTATGGTCCGAGCAAGCGGCGAAATATGCAGCAGGCCCTGCCCTGGACGAGGAACGTTCATACTGGCAGCAGATTGAGGAGACGATGCTGGCTCCACTGCCAAAGGATGAGGATCAGGAACCGGGCACCATTCGGGATACCGAGTCGGTTACGGTAACGTGGTCTGCTGAAGAAACAGACCTGCTGTTGCGACAAGCAAACCGGGCTTATCATACGGAGACGAATGATTTGCTCTTGACTGCGCTGGGAGCAGCTATTCAGCGCTGGACAGGCATGGAACAGATTTTGGTTAACCTTGAAGGGCATGGCCGGGAAATGATCGTACCAGATCTGGATATTACCCGTACCGTGGGCTGGTTCACCACCCAATACCCTGTTCTGCTGAACGTGCAAGGTGGGCAGGAAGTATCTGCCCAAATCAAGCGCATCAAGGAGAATTTGCGAGAGGTTCCGCACAAAGGCATCGGCTACGGTTTGCTGAAGTATATGGCACCGGAAAAAGGTACTCGATTCAGCGTAGAACCGGAAGTTTCCTTCAACTACCTTGGACAGTTTGATCAGGATTTGGAAGGCAATGCTCTTAGCCTGTCTACACATTCAGTCGGTAAGGCGCTCAGTGATCACACACCACAGCAATATGCTCTGGATGTGAATGGCATGATTGCCGAAGGCCAGCTATCACTGACGATTACGTACAGCAACAGGCAGTACCGTAAGGAGACGGTAAGTCATTTTGCTGAATTATTACAGTCAAGTCTTAGCGAGGTCATCCAGCATTGTGTGACTCAGGAGCGTTCGCAGCTTACGCCGAGTGATGTTCTGTTCCAAGGACTGACCCTGGAGCAGCTTGATCGACTCACAGCCCAAACGGCCCATATTGGAGAGATTGAGGATGTGTACAAGCTAACGGCAATGCAGAAGGGCATGCTCTTCCACAGCTTGCTGGAGCCGGACTCCTCTTCATACTTTGAGCAGGCAACGTTTGAGCTACGTGGCAGCTTCGATGTAGATATCTTCTTCGAGAGCTTCCAGGCTTTGGCGCAACGACATGCCATATTGCGTACCGGCTTTTACAACAATATCGCTGATGTACCGCTGCAAGTTGTCTTTAAGCAACGGCCAATCCCTCTGAACTACGTAGATTTGCGTGCCGGTACGTTGCAGGAGCAAGAAGCCCAAATTCAGGCTTATACTACTGAAGATATGGCTAAGGGATTCAGCTTGTCAGAAGATCCGCTGATGCGAGTGACTGTTTTGCAAAAGGAACAAAGCTGCCTTGTATTGTGGAGCTTCCATCATATTGTCATGGATGGCTGGTGCATCCCGATTATTACACAGGAGCTGTTCGATTATTATTCTGCCCTGCGTCAGCAAGTACAGCCTGTACTACCACCGGCTCAGCCCTACAGCCGTTATATAGAATGGCTTGATGCACAGGACGATCAAGAGTCTTCAACATATTGGAGCCAATATCTCGAAGACTATGACGGTAATACTGTATTGCCGGAAGCTAAAACGAAATCTCAAGCTAAAGTAGAGGGTTACGTTCTGAATGAGCATGTTCTCCATTTGGGCGCGTCCTTGACCCATAAAATGGATGTTGTCGCGAAGCGCAATCATGTGACCGTCAACACACTCATGCAGACAGCCTGGGGCCTGATTCTCCAACATTACAATGCCAGCTCCGATGTTGTTTTCGGTGGCGTTGTATCAGGTAGACCTGCTGAGATCGCGGGGATCGAGAATATGGTGGGTCTGTTTATTAATACAGTACCTATCCGCGTACAGACATCCAAAGACGAGGCCTTTGTCGATGTGATGAAACGTACACAAGCACATTCGTTGGCTGGTCGTGCCTACGACACCTATCCGCTGTATGAGATTCAGGGGAAAACAAGCCAAAAGCAAGACCTGATTTCTCATATTATGATCTTTGAAAATTATCCGCTCGACGAACAGGTAGAACAGTCGGGTAATCACACAGAGGACAATCTCGAAGTCGCCAACTTCGCCATGTTTGAGCAAACCAACTATGACTTTAACCTCGTTGTCATTCCAGGCGAGGACATTAAGGTCTGCATTCGCTACAACGCTTCGGTCTACGAGCAAGAAAGCATTGCGCGAATGGGAGGACATTTGTTGCAAATGCTCGATCAGGTAGCTACTCGTCCGCAAGCGACGATACAGGAGCTGGAGATTGTAACACCGGAGGAACGGACGAAGCTGCTTGACTGGGGTGGCAAGGCTCATGCCTATCCAAGTGATCAGGGTCTGCATACCTTGTTTGAGGAACAGGTTGTCCGTACGCCAGATAATATCGCAGCAGTAAGCGGCGATATCCAGATCACGTATCGGGAGTTGAACGAGCGGGCGAACAGACTGGCTTCGACCTTGATAGACCAGGGACTGCGGAGTGAACAAGTAGTGGGTCTGTTGGCGGATCGGTCAGTGGAACTGCTGGTTGCCATCATGGGTGTACTCAAAGCGGGCGGAGCCTATGTACCTATTGATCCTGAATATCCGCAGGAGCGGATTCAGTATATTCTGAAGGACTCCGGCGCTGAGATTCTGCTCACACAGAGCCACCTGACGAAGCTGGCCTCCTTTGAGGGAATGGTTATGGAATTGGATTCTCCGCACATCTACGGAACCGGAGTGGATAATCCTAATATTCCTGTAAGAGGAAACGACCTAGTGTATTTAATCTATACCTCAGGTACAACAGGGAATCCGAAGGGAACCATGATTAACCATAAAGGGATCGTGAACTACATCTGGTGGGCCAATAAGGTCTATTGTGCAGGGCAACCAACGGACTTCCCGCTGTACTCATCCATTTCGTTTGACTTGACGATGACATCAATGTTTACTCCGTTAATAAACGGAGGAATAGTACGGATTTATGATGGTATAGATAAGGCAGAGGTCGTTCAGCATATTTTGCGCGAAAATGCGGTCGATATTCTCAAGCTGACGCCGACGCATCTCAGTCTCATAAAAGACATGACCATTCCAGCGGAGAGTCGTATTCAGCAGCTTATTGTGGGTGGAGAGAATCTGACCACTCATTTGTCCAAAACGATTACCGATCTCTTTGGCGGCAACATCAAAATTTACAATGAATACGGCCCAACCGAAACCGTCGTTGGCTGCATGATTCACCTGTACGATCCTGCGAAGGATACACGGGAATCTGTACCGATTGGATTGCCGTCCGACAACATATACATTCATATCCTGGATGAACAGCTTCGTCTTGTACCGTTAGGTGTGGAGGGCGAAATGTACATCGCCGGGGACGGAGTAGCCCGTGGATACCTGAATCGTCCAGATCTTACCGCAGAAAAATTCATTAGGGATCCGTTCGCTGCGGAAGGAAATATGTATCGGACCGGAGATTTGGCTCGTCGCCTTCCTAATGGAGACATTGAGTACATTGGGCGTATTGACCATCAAGTTAAAATACGGGGCTATCGTATTGAGCTCGGTGAGATTGAGGCCAAGTTGCTGGATATGCCACTTGTGGAGGAAGCTCTCGTTGTTGCGTGGGCAGACGCCAATGGACAGAAGTCTCTATGTGCTTACTTTGTAGCTGATCGGGAAATGTCTGTCAGCGAGCTGAGAAATGAACTGTCTGCCGAACTGCCTGCATATATGATTCCGTCTTACTTTGTCCAAATGGACGTAATGCCTTTGACACCAAATGGCAAGCTGGATCGTAAGGCACTGCCTGAACCAAACTTGGGTGTGAAAGCAGGAGCCGCCTTTGCTGCTCCGCGGACGGATGTGGAGAATATTTTGGCTTCGATTTGGCAAGGTGTGCTCGGCGTACCGCTTGTTGGCATACATGATAATTTCTTTGAACTTGGAGGCGACTCGATCAAATCGATTCAGGTTTCATCAAGACTTCTCCACGCAGGCTACAAACTGGAAATGAAGAATTTATTCAGCTATCCAACAATTGCGGAACTGGCTCAGCGTGTTAGCGCAGTCAGCCGAATTGCAGATCAGGGCGAGGTACACGGAACGGTAAAACTGGGACCTGCCCAGCGCAGATTTTTCGAAGAGCAGTCAAAGGATCTACATCACTTTAATCAGTCGGTCATGCTGTACCGACGCGAAGGCTTTAATACCGATGCGCTCGCCAAGGTTATTCAAAAAATTGCAGAACACCATGATGCGCTGCGACTGGTATTCCGCCAAGGAGAGCACGGAGTAGAAGCGTGGAACCGCAGTTTGGGCGAAGGTGAGCTGTATAGCCTCCAAATCCACGATTTGCAGGATGAAAAAGACCCGGCTTTGGCAATAGAAGCTGGTGCAGAAGCCATTCAGCGCAGCATCTCTCTGGAGGATGGACCGCTCTTTAGACTAGGTTTGTTCCGTTGTGCGGAAGGCGAACATTTGTTGATCGTTATTCATCATTTAGCTGTGGATGGCGTATCCTGGCGTATTCTCTTTGAGGACTTGCAGGAAGGCTACGAACAAGCAGCACGTGGAGAAGCGGTCAAGCTCCCACAAAAGACGGATTCGTACCGGGCATGGGTTGATGGGATCACGCAATACGCCAACAGCCCGGCGGCTGAACAAGAACGCAGCTTTTGGGCAGAGGTGGAAGGAAAGGGATTTGCCCTTCTTCCAAAAGACAAGGTAGACGGCGCTCTTCTCATAAAAGACACCGAGGCTGTTACGGTAACATGGTCGCCAGAAGAGACAGAGCAGTTCCTGAAAGAGGCGAATCGCGCTTACAATACGGAAGTTAACGATCTGCTCTTGACGGCCCTAGGTATGGCTGTTCACGAGTGGACAGGGATCGAACGTGTAGGCATCGTGCTGGAAGGACATGGACGGGAGCCTGTTGTACCGGAATTAGATATCACTCGCACAATAGGCTGGTTTACAAGTCAGTATCCTGTCGCCCTTGAGATGGGAGGCGAAATGGAGATCGGCGCCAGAATCAAGCGTATTAAGGAAGGCCTGCGTCGTATCCCGAACAAAGGTGTAGGATATGGTATTTTGAAATATTTGAGTGACGTATCCACTGGCTCCTCCTTCTCGGCAGAACCGGAGATTACCTTCAACTACCTGGGGCAGTTTGACCAGGATCTTGCAGAAGGAACGATGGAGGTGTCCCCTTACTCGGCAGGGTCTGAGGTCAGTGAGGAGATGGTGCAGCATCAGGCCTTGAATATTAATGGACTGATTACCGAAGGACAGCTTCAGCTTTCGGTCAGCTATAACCATCAACAATTCCATGTGGATTCGGTAGAAAAGTTTGCCGGTATCTTGAAGGAACGTCTCAGTGAAGTCATTGGACACTGTGCAGGCAAGGATAGAACCGAGCTTACACCAAGCGATGTACTCCTCAACGATATCAGCTTGGAGGAAATCGAGGAGCTGGAAGAGCAGACACGGCACATCGGTAGCATTGAAAATGTGTATAAACTGACACCGATGCAAAAGGGAATGCTGTTCCACAGCTTGCTGGAGCCTCATTCAGAGGTCTACTTTGAGCAGGCCACATTTGAAATTCAGGGAGTATTCTATCCTGAGGATTTCAAACGCAGCTTACAGCATCTGATGAAACGGCATGCCATACTGAGAACGAATTTCCATGCTGGATGGGGCGACTTCCCTATACAGATTGTGTTCAAAGAAAGAGCATGCGATTTCGTATACGAGGAATTGCATGAGCTGGAACCGGGCGAAATGGAAACGCGTCTTGCAGCTTATATGGACCAGGACAAAGCGAGAGGTTTTGATCTGACGAATGAAGCCTTGCTGCGTGTTGCTATTCTACGTACTGCAAAAGAGCACTACCATCTATTGTGGAGCTCTCATCACATCATTTTGGATGGCTGGTGTATGCCTCTTGTGCTCCAGGAAGTGTTTGAAACGTACGGAGCTCTGCGTGAGCAAAGGGAGCCTGAACTTCCTGTAGCAGCATCGTACAGCCAGTACATTCAATGGTTAGAGAAACAAGGCGAGGAAGAGGCATCCTCCTACTGGAGAGGGTATCTGGAAGGCTACGAGCAGCAGACGAAGCTGCCACAGGCCATCACACAGCCATCGGCAAAAGCAGAAGCCTACGTGTCGGAGAAGCTGGTATTCACGTTGGATGCAGATTTGACTGAGCGCTTGGAACAAGTGGCCAAACAGCATCAAGTGACGATGAACACGCTGATGCAAGCTGCTTGGGGAATCGTATTGCAACGCTACAATAGAAGTCAGGATGTCGTCTTCGGAAGTGTGGTTTCGGGGAGACCTGCCGAGATTCCAGGCATCGAAAGCATGATCGGTCTCTTCATTAATACAGTTCCAGTTCGAGTTCAGGCCGAAGGAAGCGAAACGTTCTCTCATGTGATGAAGAGACAGCAGGAATTATATTTGGCTGGGCATGCTTATGATTCCTATCCGCTCTATGAGATTCAGGCACAGAGCGAACAAAAGCAAGATTTGATTTCCCATATCATGGTATTTGAGAATTACCCGGTAGAAGAGCATATGGAAGAGAAAATTGCCAATGATGAGGCTGAATACAAAATTACGGATGTTCAGATGTTTGAACAGACAAATTATGATTTTAACCTCATTGTGCTGCCGGGACGTAGTCTGGAGTTCTTGTATCGTTATAATGCCCGTGTCTATGACCGGGAGAGCGTGGAACGGATTCAAGGGCACTTGACGAAAATTCTGACAAACGTATCTGTACAACCTGCTATCCGTATTGATGAGCTGGAGCTGATAACGCCAGAAGAGAAATCACAAATTATAGAGGTATGGGGAGACACAGCAGCTCCTTATCCGCGTGAGAAGACCCTTCACGGCATATTTGAGGAAAAAGCTGCACTCACACCGGATCATACAGCACTTATTTTCGGCGAAACGGAGCTTACCTACGGAGAACTTCATCAGCAGGCCAACCGCCTCGCACGTACGCTCCGCGCGCAAGGGGTCAGACCAGATCAGCCAGTCGGCATCATGGTCGAGCGTTCGCTTGAGATGATCATAGGTATCCATGCCATTCTAAAAGCGGGCGGCGCTTATGTTCCGATTGATCCGGAATTCCCTGAGGATCGTATTCACCACATGCTGGAGGATTCGGGAGCGAAGCTTCTGCTGACGAAGAGCCATCTCAAGGATCGTTTCCCATTCACTGGCACGATCCTGGCACTGGATGATCCGCAGGCGTATCATGCGGATGACTCCAATCTGGAGCCAATTGCAGGACCAGAACATCTGGCGTATATCATTTACACGTCGGGTTCAACCGGCAAGCCGAAAGGTGTAATGATTGAGCATCGCTCCGCCGTCCATACACTGAGTCAGTTGGAAGCTGAATATCCTATGTTGGCAGGTGACCGATTCCTGCTCAAAACGACATTCACCTTTGACTTCTCCGTACCGGAGCTGTTCTGTTGGTTCTTTGGACAGGGGACGCTCGTGATCCTACCGCAGGGCGTGGACAAAGATCCGGTCGCACTGCTGGAGGCTGTGGATGCGAACCGAATCACGCATCTTAATTTGGTACCTTCGATGCTCAGTGTGCTCGTTCAATATTTGAAAGAAAGCAGTACCCAAGGATTCCTTACTCTGAAATATCTGTTTGCCTGCGGCGAGACGCTGCCTGCCAAACTTGTGGAAGAGTACTATAAAGTGTCTCCTTATGCCGTACTGGAGAACATCTACGGTCCTACGGAGGCGGCTGTATATGCGACTCGATATACAACGAGTCGTGAGACTGCGACTCTAACGCATGTGCCTATCGGCAAACCGTACGCTAACGTCCAAGTATGGATGATGGATAGCGCTTCTCAGGTATCCCCAGTAGGTGTGCCGGGGGAACTCTGCATTGCAGGTGAAGGGGTAGCGAGAGGGTATTTCAATCAGCCGGAACTGACAGCAGAGAAGTTCATTCCTCATCCGTACAAGTCGGGTGAACGGATTTACCGAACGGGCGATTTGGCTCGGTGGTTGCCTGACGGGAATATTGAGTACTTGGGACGGATTGATCACCAGGTAAAAATCCGCGGTTACCGCATTGAGCTGGGAGAAGTGGAAGCACAAATTCTGAAGGTACCATCGGTGCAGGAAGCGGTTGTTCTAGCACTGGCTGACTCCAGCGAAAGTACTCAGCTTTGTGCATACTTTGTGGCCGAGGAGGCGCTCGCAGCGGGCGTACTACGCGAGGCACTGGCCAGCGAGCTGCCAAGCTACATGATTCCATCTGCTTTCGTGCAGTTGGGGCAAATGCCGCTGAATCCGAATGGCAAATTGGATCGCAAAGCGCTACCGGCACCGGAAACACTTCTGCGGAGCACAGCCGAGTATATCGCGCCGCGTACGCAGACAGAAGTAGAGCTCGCTCAGATTTGGTCCGAGGTGCTCGGAGTACAGGAAATCGGGATCAGGGATCAATTCTTCGAACTTGGCGGTCATTCCCTGAAAGTATTGGGCTTGATCCAAAGGATCTCGTCCAGTATGGGTGTTCATCTCCCACTTCAAGCCGTATTTAATCTGCCGACTGTGGAAGAAATGGCGCATGAAATTTTCAAGCTGCAGGCAACAACTGCTGCCGATGAACAAGAAATGGAAATTATCCACTTCCCAGGGAAAGGAACGCTTAAAGTATTTTGCTTCCCTCCTCGGGTAGGTCACTCTCTGGGGTACTATGAGATGGCCAAGGAGCTGGATGGGCTTTGCGAGGTGTATGGGATGGAATTTATCGGCGACCGTTTCCAGGGTCAAGATATGTTGGATCGATACATCGATGCCATCGTAGATATTCAAGCAGAGGGTCCATATATATTCTTGGGATACTCACTTGGAGGAAATCTTGCCTTTGAGGTAGCTAAAGCCATGGAAAGCCGAGGTTACCATGTTGGGGACATTATTATGGTAGATGCTATGAGAAAGATGTCCAAGGATGAATCGACACCTGAGGAGCTTGAAGAGATTGTCGAGACGGTGCTGGACAGCATTAGGGAGCAGTACAAAGCATTCCTGGCCGATCCAGCCGACAGGGAGCGAGTCATGGACAAAATGTTGGTTTACTCCAGCTACCGCGATGAGCTTATTAACGCAGGTGAAGTTCATGCGAATATCCATGCTATGATTGCAGAGGATGATAGTGTTGGTCCGGATACATCATTAGATAAATTGTTATGGCAACAGGCAACACTTGGCCAATACAAAGAATACGGGGTCATCGGAACGCACGATGTGCTGCTTGATTCCGGTTTTGTTGGGGAGAATGCTAAAGTACTGAGACAGATACTTGGTAAAATTGCAGAAGCCTCATCTAAAAACAAGCCTATTTTGTCTTAATATCAATCAACCAGAATAGTAGTGAGCAACAAAGACGCCCGGGTTCCTTTATAAAGGAACCCGGGCGTCCTTTTTATTTTATGAAATCCGCAACATGCAGAGAGTAGTGCCCTTAATGATCAGTGTTTGTTTTAGCAATGGTTGACCGAGAATAATGGATATTGGAGATGAGATCACGGATGACTTGAATGACGAGCTCAGGTTGATCATGGATAATCATATGTTCGCTCTTTTTGGCGACAATAAGCTTGCTGTTGTTAGAGATGTGGAGCATCTCGCGCTGCCCGATTTGCCAGCTTTGTTCGATCTGATCATTTCCACGCTTACTTATACCGAACTGAGTCAAATTTTGCTGAATGCCTCGGGCAATTACGCGTACAGGGAGGTTGCCCAAATGCTGGCCGCGTATGGCATCTTCGGTAGTGCTCGCCAGATCACCCTCCTCGGCAACAGAGCGAAAGTACTTGGGGGAAGCAACAATGTTCACGAAAGATTTTCTATCTCGATACTCCACCCGACCGTTTAGCATTAAGTTGGGGAACAGACGAAAAGCCCCCGATCTTTCTAGGAGAATGGATATGAGCGGCGAGGGATTGACCTTAGGCCGTTCTTTGGCATAGATCTTATTTGTCCGCCGGGCATCATTCTCAGGCCTAGCATCCACCAGAACCAATCCTGCGACTTCGTCTCTGTACGTCTGTGCATAGAGTCTTGAGTACATCCCCCCGAGGGAATGGCCTACAAGGATATATGGAGCTTGGATGTCTGCATTTTTTAGAGCGGTATGAAGCTCCCGAACGATGTTTTCGCCGGTACGTGGAGTATTTGCCTCTTCGCTCCATGCATAGCCTGCCCGATCATAGGATACAACGGTGGCAAAGGATGATAGCTTCTCGGGAATATCTCTCCAAGAAAGGCTACTTTCCCCGCTCCCTGATTCAAGCACTATCGTTGGAGAGCCGGCACCCATTTTATGAATATGGAGACGATAACCTCCAGCGTCGACCATTCTCCCCAGAGGAGGATGTTGCGACTTATCATGTTTGGATGCAATCCACTCATACACAAATCCAGAGATAACGACAAGCAGTAAGCAGGAGATAACCCAAAACACAACTTTCGTCCAGGTCAGCCTTCGTTGTTTCATATAACATCTACTCCTCTATAAGGTCATTATTCAATTCACAACATCTATTTCATATGAGGTAAAATTGCTTTGGTGTGGTTGGGCCATGATGAACTTTCATGTAAACATTAAGTTGGAATTCCGTAGTATCTACCTTTTCACTATTAAAGGCTGAGGGGAATGGCGCGGGCGTTCCTTATCATTTATACCCATCCTTTGTTTGTCAAATCATCAATATTAAAGAAAAAATGAATATACAATCTAGGAACCATTTGAACAAAAGCCTAGGGCCCAGCTACAAACATATAGGTGTGAAAACAATTTAATAAAAAAAACTTGCATTTAAAAATCCAGAATGATATACTCTAATTCCGGCCAAGAAGACATAGTAGTTGCGAGCGAGAGATACAAAAAAATGTTTTAAAAAATGCTTGCAAAGTTGGTTCGGAAGTGATATGATATAAGAGTTGATGAGGCGATGAGTTGATTCAACGAAAGAAATGTTTGATCTTTGAAAACTGAACAACGAGTGAGTAAACTGATTTTGTTCGCAAAATCAAACAAAGAGATATTTTATCTCGTCAGTTTCAAAATGAGCTAATCGCTCTTTCTATAACCAGCTTCGGCTGGTCTTTAATGGAGAGTTTGATCCTGGCTCAGGACGAACGCTGGCGGCGTGCCTAATACATGCAAGTCGAGCGGGGTTAGTTAGAAGCTTGCTTCTAACTAACCTAGCGGCGGACGGGTGAGTAACACGTAGGCAACCTGCCCACAAGACAGGGATAACTACCGGAAACGGTAGCTAATACCCGATACATCCTTTTCCTGCATGGGAGAAGGAGGAAAGGCGGAGCAATCTGTCACTTGTGGATGGGCCTGCGGCGCATTAGCTAGTTGGTGGGGTAAAGGCCTACCAAGGCGACGATGCGTAGCCGACCTGAGAGGGTGATCGGCCACACTGGGACTGAGACACGGCCCAGACTCCTACGGGAGGCAGCAGTAGGGAATCTTCCGCAATGGGCGAAAGCCTGACGGAGCAACGCCGCGTGAGTGATG